>NZ_JPVR01000046.1 GCF_000772935.1 Lysinibacillus boronitolerans JCM 21713 = 10a = NBRC 103108 | reverse complement strand
AGCGCGAAATCGGCTTATTCTTCGGTGAAGATTTAGTTTAATTTCGAATCTAGAAGCGTAGCGAAAATAACTACGAATAGAACTCAATAAAAAAATCATCTATTTTTCCGATGTAACTTTTACCTTCTAACAAAAAATGTTAGGGGGTTTTTTATTTGTCAAAATCATTCAATAAAGTTAACACAAACATTGATTTAAGCTTATTGACTATCAAAACTGAAAAAGAACCAAAGAAAGAAATGGTGACAAAAATCAATAACTCAATAGTTAAAATGGATACGTTTGATGAATTGGACAACAGAAATATAACCATTAAACACGCTATACAAATTTTAAATCAACAATGGCGACTAAACGGATTAAGAGCAAGAACGATTGATAGTTACAACTATAATTTTAAGCGATTTGTTGAAGTTACTAAAGTTGAATATCTCCATGAAATCAACAATGAAAAAATTTATCAATATTTATCAAGTTTCAAAAATGCAAAGGACACATCTTTACATGGTCGTTTAAAGCAAATTAAAGCCGTTTTAAGCAAGTGTCACGATAATGGTTGGTATAACTCAAAGTTTTGGACAAACATCAAAATAAAAGTAAATACAAGCGTTAAGGAAGCTACTACGGAAAGCGAACTGGCACTTTTGTTATCACTTTTGGATAAATCAACGTATTCAGGGTTACGTGATAGTATAGCAATTTTACTTTTATACAAAACAGGTATTCGAATTAAAACATTAGGTGCGTTGAGAGAACAGAATATTGATTTTGAAAATATGCTTTTGAAGTTACAAGGAGAGATAATGAAATCGCATAGACCATTGATTCTCCCTTTAGATGATGCAATGTGTACTTTATTAAGAGAGCTAATTTCAATAAATGATGATATTAGGAAAGAACATAGAGAAAAGAATGATTATATTTTTCTTTCAAACATAGGTGTACCAATTTCGAATACAGTTTCACCGTCCAATTTAATTGCAAAAAATTTATGGGTATACAGTAAAAAGTGGAATTTAAAGAACATTAATCCTCATTCTATTAGAAGGTTGTATGCTCAGAATTTGGTGAAACGTGGGGCGGATATAAACTTAGTATCTCATGCACTAGCTCATTCTGACTTATCGACAACTACGAGATATTTGGGGTTAGATGTTGATACAGTAGCAAAGAATTTACGTGATTTTTTATAACATATACTTCTTAGTTAGTTAGTTAAAAGTCATATACAAGTCAATGATAGCGAAAATTTTATGTTTACAAAGCCCGCTTCTAAAACTACTTATATATGTCTCTAAACGAGATGAAAAAATAGGGCTACTAATGATAGCCCTATTCCTTGGTTTGTTTATTTTTCCTATTATTTTGGATTTTCAGTAGCTCATCAATTTGTTTTAACACAAATTCTTGATACTCAGGATTTAACTCTTTGAAAATTGTCATAGCCATTTCAAATTTAGTATCAGCAGGGCTTTTAAACATCTCACCTTCACCAGTGTTTAGCCAATTTTCATTCACATTGAAAGTGATACAAATCAATCTGATGATGCGGTCATTTACCTTTCTATGCTCTAATTCAATGCCTGCTATATGACTATTGGATATTGAAATAGCTTTAGCAAATTTGGCTTGCGATAAATTCAGTTCAGTCCGTACTTGTTTAACACGTTGATTGATAGTAGTAGACAATAGATATCACCTCGTTAGTATTCAAAATAGCATATATCCACTCACATTGAAAGTAGATATAAATAAAATGTAGTTGAATTACTCTCTATGTAACTATATAATACTCTCATAAGGTGTGACGAAAGGAGGGGTTTCATGGAAAACGAAGACCAATACAAGCAACTAGAGTCCAGCTTTAAAAGGTTAGATGAAGAAGGAAAGGGTTATATACTTGGTATTTTACAGGCACTAGAGTTTGCCCAAACGAATCAAGTTGTGGGTGTAACCAAGCCTAAGAAAAAAGATGGCGAGAAAGAAGATTGATGGTACATATACAGCTATATGAGTGTTTGTCTTAATTGAAGCGGGTCATAGGGTTTTCAATAATGAAAATTACAGGAGGGGAATAATGTTAAAAAAATTAGGAGTTCTATTATTACTAGGTGCGACATTAACAGGGTGTGAAGGGGCGACTATTGATGAAGATAGTAATATTATCGAGGTTGCCGAGAAAGAAAATGATTCTACAGTTGTGCCAGAAGGTGAAAGAGAAGATAAGGCGAATACTGAAACCATTGATACAATAACACAAACAGCTATAGATTATAATAGTGTCGATTATATATTAAGTTATATAGATTTTATGAAAGAAGTAACAGAATCTATTCTTGTTAATGAAGAAACAATAACTAATATGAGTAAGAGTATTAATGAAAATCCACAAATTATCAACGACAGTAAATTTAGAACTACTGTTAGTGAATTAGTGGATGTAATGAACAAGGTTCATTTGATTGTAGTAGAAACTATACCTCCAAATGCGTTTAAAACCTATCATTCACTAATGTTAGGCTCACTAGAAGAATATAGTAAAGGTGCAAAGCTGTTTGAGGATGGTATCTTAAATGGTAAATCAGAACTGGTTAACGAGTCTTTAGAGAACTTTGTTATAGCTATAAAACTCTATAATGAAGCGTCCGACGAACTAGTTAGAGTTTCTGAGTAATAACTTTTATAATCTAGTTGTAATTCAATTCAATTATAAAGCGATATGATATTCTGTGGTTTTCAAATATACAAAGTTTAAGCTCATCTGTAAGCTGAAAAAAGAGTCTGTCAGCCACGCAAATGTATGAAAAATACGTCACGTGCGATATTGAATAAAAAAATGTTAATAGAGATGATTTCTACGTGTGAGTAGTACGGGGGTATTAAAGACCAAATAGGTTGATGTTTATAGTCAAAGAGATGATAGCACTTCCGCTCCTGCACATAGTTAGGGATTCTAAAGCGTCAAATACTTCCTTTGTATTTGGCGCTTATTTTAGTTTATAAGTTGGGTGCTAGCTGTCTATCTAATAGATAAAATTGAGTTTTTATCAACTACAAATATTCATACTGTATAATATCCAAAATTGGGTATTTTTTATAAAAAAATGAACGTAACAGGGTAAAGTGGATGAAAAATAGAAAAAATGGTATAATTAAGGTATAAATGGTTGACTATTTTTAAGTTTTCGTGTATATAGTCAACTGTATATGAAGGTGGGGGATAAATCAAAATTATTGCAATATGATACATAATTTCAAAAAGGTAAATCAACGTTATTCGCTTTGCTCATAACTTCATGAGATTGATTTTGAAAAGCAAGCTTGACAGCTCGCTTTTTCTAATTAACAGAAACATAATCGTAATTGAAAAAGTATTAATCACACAGACACAACGTAGTTGTGTTTGTGAAGACGGTAAAACGGAGCGGTAGCGGAGATTTAACGGCTAGGAAGTCTAAAAAAGAAAAAAATAAGGAAAACTCGATACCTATATATAGTTATAATTTATATAGGGGGCATGTTTTCCTTAAAATTTAAAAGGAGCAGGATAGCAGTAGTGGAAAGAGAGTACAGATACAACGTTGAGAATGCTACAATACAGTTTGGCACTGAAGCAATTAAAAACAGTTTTGAGCGAAAAAAAGCAAAAAGTGTAAAAGGTAAGGGGAATCTGGATGGCAGAGAAACAAAGCAGGTTATAACTGAAATGCAAAGGTACTTTGATTCGGTTGAAATTGAAGGAAAAGGTGCAAACAGAATTTTTGTTTGTAAAGGCAAACGTGAACAAGTATTGGATAAAAAAGATTTACAGAATTATTCTAATTGCGGTCAAGGGCAAATGATTTATAGAACAACTTTAGAAGAATTAATTTTAATGTATTTGAAATATGGAAATAGGAAATACCTTACAACTACGACTAGAAAATTAGCATATGAAATTGGAGCAATTACAAAGGAAATGTATGAGTTGAGCAGATTAAAGGGACAAGGAGAAAGAAACGATTACCACAAAAAATTAACGGAGATTGAAGCTTTCACAGGGGTCAATTATAGTCTTTTATTTGATGTTGTGAACAGGGAAACAGAGAGGGTTTTAAAAAATATAGAAACCATTCTTGATGATTTAAATCTACGTAACATCATTTATTATGTACCTGTAACAAACGGTGTAATTGAAGGAGAGCGTGGGGAGCCAGAAGAACATGAAATGTTAGACCCTTTGCTAGTTGCTGAAATAGTTTCAAAACAACGTGAGCTAAGGGAAAAACATAATGTTGAATATAATGATTTGCGTTTTAGGTTAAAAGATAAACGTGTCCAAGCCTATAAAAAAGAAGAACGGAAGTATTTGAAAACACTTGGCTATACACGTATTTATAATACAAATCAACTTGTGCCTAAAGCTTGGGATAAAGAAATTGAAAACTACTTTAAAAAACGAAAAGAATTAAAGGAAGTCTTTATGTTAGAGCATAGAGAATTTGCTATCAAAAAGGCAAAGAACAGAAATAATGACTTTTTTAGTAAGCCTGCCAGAGTAAAAAAAGCAATAGAATCATTTGGTGGAAAACCAAAACCAAAATTTAATGAAACTGAATATGAGAGAGTATTCGGTACAAACTTGTTGGAAATTGATTATATAATCCAATTGAAATATTCTAACATCTACTCTAAAGAATTTGGAGAGTTGTTAAGGTTAATGCAAGTATATAATGCAGTAGATAATTAAAATATAAATGGATACAAAAGATATGATGTCTTGGAAATTTTGATTAGCTTTATATAAAAACACAAAAACATATATAATGCGAATCAAGCATTTCAAACACAAAGCTTATTCAGCCCTTACAATGATGTGAGGGCTTTAAAGTTAAATGATCACCACTATTTTAGTAGTAAACCCTTGTTATTATAGTTCTCTATAACGGAATATGAATGTATTCTTAAACTTCTCAAATTCACGATTTTTGCCACCTTTCTGGTTTGGTGTAAATCATTGATAGGGTATGTTTCTTTAGAGAAAATTTTACACAAAGAGTTGCGCGTTTTTTGATTATAAAAGGGATGCGATTGGCGAAATAGTAAAGGCAAATTTCTGAAATAAAGTGTATTATGATAAGAAAAGGTAAATAAATTCATGATGTATAAAGAGAATTATTTATGGAAGAAGTGAAAAGATGAAAATAGAATACATATGGTTTAAAAAATATAAAAATTTATCAGATATAGAAAGTAACTTTGGTGGAGAGTACATATTTCAATTTGATAGAGAAAACAAAATAAATATTTTTAAGAATGAAATATACATTGAAAACTTTTTTAAAATAAATAAACAGACAGAAAGTAAGGTGAATATAACAGCAATTGTTGGAAAGAATGGGGTAGGTAAATCAACAATTCTAGATTTTATTTCTGAATATATAAAGGAAACAGTAGTTTTGAATGATTATATTATAATTTATTCATATAATAATCAATTTTATATTAGTTATCAATTTGATCACGACATAATCTTTAATAATTTATCTAACCAGAAGGTAGAAATTAAATCAAAAAATTTCTATTCATCTGAACACATGACGTTATTCTTTTCTAATGTTTTTGATGTAAGACATATTGGGATGAGTAGCGAAAGTGATGAAGTAGATTATAGAAATATATCAACAAATGCCTTAATTGGAAGGTATGATACTATTGAACAATTTTTAAATAACGAGTTTGAGAAACAAATTTTCTTTTTATATGAATATGGTAGTGAATTGGATGTACTGAAAATCATAGAATTTCCTGAAAAAATTAAGCTTGAATTAGTATATGAAGATTTAGAGTATACTACTGTTTGGGAAATTGCTGAAAACGGTAATATTCCAATTAATTCCACAGATAATACCGCAGAATTATTATTTAACCACAGTACAAAAAATCCTTTTTTATCTAACCTTCTTAGGATGGTTGGACAAATTTATATATACATGCTAAATAAAAAGCTTCAAAAATATGAGAAGATACATGAATTTGAAATTAATATAGAAGATATATATATGTATTCAAGTTCTGAAGATTATTTAGGTAGTGAAATAGAATTACCAGAAAAAGAATTAAATAAGGCATTTAGAAAAGAAGTTGGTGATATTGATTTTGAAGAAATAGATGAGTTTGATATAGAAACTGAGAAAGAAAATACTAAAAAAGGGATTAGAAGACAAGGAAATAATATACTTGACTATTTTGTAGATGATATTTTAGATACTTTAGAAATTGAAGGGTTAGAGGACTCATATTTAAAAGTGATACAAAGTGAACTTCGAACTATAGAGAATAATTTTAAAGAAATTTTTGAAATATTCATTAAAGCAGAGTATATAGAATTCGATCCGGGGGATATTAACTATAGTAAAAGACAGCTAGATAAAATTAGAGGTAATATGTCCTATATAAGAACAAATAATGTAGATATTCGTAATCTAATTAAAACATATAGAAAAATCTTTGATGAAATTCAAATTATTCGTTTTTCATGGAATGAAATAAGTAGTGGCCAATATGGATTATTAAGTTTATTTAGTAGATTTAATGATATAATTAAAAATTTAGAAAAAGAAGCTAATGACCGTAAACTGAAAATGATGCCTACATCATATTTAATATTAATTGACGAAGGGGATTTATATTTTCATCCCCAATGGCAGAAAGATTGGCTTTATTATTTTATTCAAATGCTAAGTATAGTATTCAAGGTTGATACACAAATTATATTGACAACACATTCTCCTTTAGTTTTGTCGGATTTCCCAAACTTTAATGTAGTCTTTCTCAATGAATCTAGTAAAGTTATTAATTACATAGAAGGTAGCCCAAGAACATTTGGTGCAAATATAAGTGAATTATTTACAAATTCCTTTTTTATCAGTGATGGACTAATTGGAAAATTTGGTAAAATGAAAATAAACAATTTTACTAAAGAGTTATTAAAAGGAACGCATAGAGAAGTTTATAAAAATAAAGAATATAATGAAAAGTTTATAGATTTAATTGGGGAACCATTAATAAGGGGGAAGCTTACTGAAATCTATAGACAAAGAACAAATTTGTATACAGCTGAAAATGTAGAAGACAGAATACTAAAACTAGAGAATGAACTGAAGAAACTAAAGGGTATTAGAGGAAATTTAGATAATGATTGAACTTAATTTAAACTCTTCAATTATAGAAAAACATGAGAACTGGATTTTTGGAGACAACAAGAATAAGAGTAATAGACTTTATCAAAAATTAAAGAATCATGTTGAAACAGTAAAAGATGAGGATGTAAAAAAAATATTAAAAAGCATTTTTGGGAATCTAAAAAAAATTATTATTGGAAATCACTACACTTTGGATAAAATTAGAAAGGATTTCGATATAAGTATAAATCTATTAAGAAATAAAGAGTCGGAAAGGAAACATAAAGTTTATGGAAAAGATTTATATATTGGTGATAAGGAATTACAGCTTTATAAAATCTTAAAAGAAATATTTGTTGAAGACGAATATAAATATTTTTATAGTTCACCAAATTGGAATGCCTATTTATTTCATGAGGAACTGAATTTATCTATTTGTCCATATTGTGGTACTCAATTTATTTTTTTATCTAGCGGTAATGAAGGCAATACTAGGGCTACTTTAGATCATTTTTTTGATAAAGCTACATACCCATTTTTGGGCGTTTCGATATATAATTTAGTGCCCTCTTGTAAAGTTTGTAACTATGATTTTAAAGGATCCACAACTATGGATTTAGATAATAATTATATACCATACGAAAAAGACATAACAAAACATATTAATTTTAAAATAGAAATGTTAAATAAGATTAATGAAAAGGTAACTCCAATTAAAACAGAGAATTCAGATACCCAATCAGATGAATGCGAGATTGATTATTATTCTGTTTTAACAGGGGCTAGCAATGACTTTAATATTTTGATTGAAATAGGGGAATGTAGTGATAATGTTAAAAATAAAATTGAAGGAAATTTAAAGATATTTAATTTAGATAAAATATACAATACATACCATAGAGACTATGTGCGAAGTCTAATGAAAAAAGCCTATATTTATAACAGGGTATATAGAGAAGGGTTAGTTGATAATTTTAGAGTTTTTTTTGAAAATGAAACTGATTTAAAAAATTCCTTATTCTCAAAGATTGAAGATGACCATAATATAATTTTAGGAAAGCTTACTAGAGATATAGTTTTAGGTGAATTGAATTTCTAATAAGAAAAATAGTTACCATTAAATCGCAACTATTAAAAGAAAGGTATGCTAATCTTGCAGGCGGGGCTAATAGCATTGATAGAAATATTGAAAGAACCTTTGATAAACTCACAGATTAAAGATACTTTAAAATAGCTCAGGGGTTGCAAAATTATTTGAATGTATACCTAGATATATAGAAAAAAGCTTCACTTTTATATTTAATGCATTCTGTTACCTGAGCAGGTAGAAACTTGATATAAGGCTATCGCAAGGTTATAGAATGGTTTGTGAACGTTCCTGTCAACTAACTGAACAATTGACCAACTGAATTACAATGAGCGTAAAGTGCAGACAGGGAGTAATAGAATAAGAGTAGTAAGCGGGATAAACTAAAGATTAGAATATGTTCCTTGGTCTAATGAATTGAATTTAATATGTTATTTACTCAAAAAAGTAAGGTGAATTAATGAACGAATTAGCTACCCTATTAATTGAGACGATTAAGGGTTTATTTGGAGAAGATAAAATCAGTATGATATTTTACTTTGGCATATTATTGGTATCTGTTTTGTTATTTAAGGAATTTAAAAATAAAATTTCTGAGGAAGCGAAGAATAAGAATGAACAATTAGATATTGCTTTGAAAAATATGCTGGATTTGAAATTCGAATTAATTATTTATAAAAATTCATCTAAGGCACAGGAAGATTATGATAAATTAAAGAACAAATTACTAAATTCTTTTCCTTATGTATCTTATAAATTAAGTCGGGAGTTACGAAATGTTCACAATAATATTTCTGATTTAAAGATTGATGAATTAGCTACTATATTAGATAACGAAATAGATGGTTTGAAATCTAATCAAGATAGTTCCGTGGTAATGATTAATAGTTTTAATATTTTAGATAATATAAGTTACATATATAGAATGAGGTTACATACTATATTTATGTCAACTACTATGACTTTTATGGCATTATTGTTTATATTAATATTTGGATTTTTGTATTTTGCACTTTCTAATGTGGATTCAGGATTAAATCAGTATTTTTTGATACAGATATTAATAAATCTAGTAATTTTCTTTTTCTATGTTTTACTTGTTGCTAGTCTTTTTCAAGAAGAAAAAATTAAAAAAGGGTTATGGTCTTGGCTATATATCATTGTATCCATTATCGTGTCTATAACTCTGATTTCTTTATATACAAAATGGATGTGGCTAGGGGTGATCCACTTTGTACTATTTTTTGGTATGGTGTTTTTGCTCAAAAAAATTGTAAAGTAATTAAGATTGGTTTATCTTTGCACTTAATAATTTAGTTTATAATGATGCTATATCCTTTAGAGGTAATAAATAAAGATTATAATAAACTCTCTGTGAACGGTACTGGGATTTTTATTTACATTGACAATTTATTTGCGATTTGAATTGTTATATCATCAAATCAAAATATTTGTGATCAAATAGCAGAACAAGGAAATCTTTAGTATAGTTTAACAGTAGTTCTAGGACGTAATAAATCTATGAATTACTCCTTTGTTAAAAGTTTTCTAAGTTTATTTGGTATAATATTATAATTATGGAAAAAATTTAATTTAACTATATTGGTGGAGATAATTATGAAACAACAGATTTCTTATGAGATTTTGGAACAAATGATTCAATGTTTTGGGAAGTGTTTTCATTATAAAGACTCAATGGCATCATTTATGAGGTCCTCAGATGTACCCAAGATAGTGATTGATAAATATAGAGATTTACCAAAGTTTGTTTGGGCAAGGAAAGTGTTAGAAGAGTTGTCTGTTAATGAAAATGATTTAATAATACAAAGAAAGTTGTTAACTAATTTATGTAAACTAAGAGATTTACCTGATTCGGGTGTTTTAGATAGAAACGCTGGTTTGGATTCGTTAAGAAAACTAAAGAGACTTGCATATGAAAATGATTATCTTGTAAAAGAGGAAGATAATAAAAATATTATTCAAAAAAGGATCATAGAAGAAAAGCAGGCTTTAATTATGGAAAGGGCAAAAAAGCTTGAAGAATTAAGAGAAATATTTAATAACAATTTAATGACAAACAATCGCCAAAAAGCAGGTTATATTTTAGAGGACTTATTAAAAGAATTGTTTGAAATAAACAATATAGAATATAGAAAGTCATTTAGAACGATTGAAAATACTCAACAAATTGATGGATATTTTAAATTTGATAGCTTTGATTATTTAGTTGAAGCTAAATGGAGAAAAGATTATCCTAATGGTGCTGAAATTGCAGGGTTTCAACATAAAATAAATTCTAAAATTGAGAGTACTAGAGGGTTATTTGTCTCAATCAATGGTTTTAGAGAAGAAGTTATTAATGAGTTTAGAGGAAAAGGTTCTAATATTATCTTTATGGATGGTCAAGATTTAATATTAATCCTTGAAGGAAGAGTTAATTTAGATGATTGCTTAAGATTTAAAATTGAAAGGGCTGTACAAATAGGGGAAACATATTCTCCTCTTATTTTAAGTTCTATATATTAGATTTAAATGAAACGATTTCATATCTGCATTCTGTTATTTTTCATTAATTCATTTATTCTAGATAATTCTGCTAAAAAATCATTTTAATAATAACTGTATTAGTGACTAAAGGAGAGTAGGGTATGTTTATCCCAGTTAAAGATGCTTATTTAGAATTAACTCCAGAAGAGTTTGAGCGTTACTCATTAGACTTGTTATTTGAACAAACTAGGAATCTTGAAAGTTTGGTATTTGAACATGATAAAGTGATTGAAGCTTACGATGGTAATTATCAAATAGATGGTTATATAGAATTTACATTTATGGGGGTAAAATATAAAACACTTGTTGAATGTAAGCACTATAAATCAGCTATTACCAGAGAAAAGGTGCAGATTTTACATACGAAAATTCAGTCAATAGGAGCGCAAAAAGGAATTTTAATATCTACATCAAATTTTCAAAGTGGGGCAATAGAATATGCAAAAATTCATGGAATTGCGTTAATCCAATTAACAGAAGCAGATATTAATTATGAAATACGAGATAGAATAAATGTAATTATGGCACAAGGAAGAAACCCATTTAATTATGGCAAGCCTTATTCTGGAGTACTAATTTCCAAGAGAGATGTAGGTATTACTTGTTCTTATCTGAGTAGAAGTAACACATCATTAGAAGAATTTTTAAAAATCCAAACTGAAAAGCAATCATATTAATGATTGATTGCTATTAATGTTTTGACAATAAATTGATGACAGAAGAATACAAATATAAGTGCATTTTGTTATGAAGAATCAAGCAAACATTCTGAGAGAAATAAATAATATCTCTCGCATGTCTGTATCTACAATCGGCTTCGGAAAACTCAGATGTATTTTCTTTAATCAAAACTTGCTAACTTAGCTATAAGTAATGTATAGTTACTAATTAATAGAAGGTAAAAGCTCAGTTCTAATTTAGTTTTTTTCGTTTATTTCAGAGAACTGGTGATATTAGTGATTTCAGAGGCGATAGTTATCGTCAATTTTCTTGGTAGTAACCCAGGTACAATCCGTGGTGACTACGCAACAACTGTTTCTCACAAC
>NZ_JPVR01000047.1 GCF_000772935.1 Lysinibacillus boronitolerans JCM 21713 = 10a = NBRC 103108 | reverse complement strand
ACCGCCCTTTCACGGCGGTAACACGGGTTCGAATCCCGTACGGGTCATCAAGCATGTAGCACAGATGAGTGTTACATGCTTTTTTCTATTCTCCTTTAATTATATTCTCCTTTTTCATGTTGTTGAAAAAAGATCACTAGCAGAAAAAGACCTTTTAGCAAGGTAGAGGTAGATTTCCGTTCTGCCAGCTTCCTTTCCAGGCGGCGTCCGATGAGCCGCTTCACTCACTTACGTTCGCTCCAGGGTACATCTGTGACGCTAAATCCCCCTCGGCGTGACGCTGGCTCCTCTCCAATCAACCATTCTGCAAAGTGTCTTTCCTTTTTTCAAAGTAGCATAGCGATCAAAAAGCCCATTATCTGTATTCTCAGAGAGGATAAGCCCTTATCTTCAATGTGGAGAAGGGAATGAGTTACAACAGCCATCCATAAGTGAATACCTACAATTTATTTGTGTGGATAAATGAGGAAGACTACTTATTGCCGGGGTTAGTCAGACAGAGACTAGCCCCAGCGCGAAAGTAAAGCGTCAGCAGCATGTAAGTAGCCTAAAATGGAAAGACTTTTATCTTTCACAAAATTCTATTGATTGCTTTGCTGCAACACTATGAAGATTACATGATTAATGTAGTCTTTTTATAATAGTTAGGATCTCTCTTACATTCTCTTACGAAAGTGAGTCTATAGAGTAAATTTGAACAAACTATTTCATATATAAAATATGTATGTTTTTTTAATTACTATTTTCATGGTGCTTGTTGTTTTCTTCCTCTAATATGAGGATAAGTGGAGGAATCGATATGAATATACAGGAGATACAGCAGTTTTTAAGTCTATACCAGACAGAACAAAATGAATCAGAACTTTGGTTAAAGAATAGATTACAGGCAGTTAAGGATGCAGGTGAATATCACCCAACAACAGAAGAGTTAGTTTTTGGTGCACGAGTGGCATGGCGTAATAGCAATAAATGTATCGGACGTCTGTTTTGGCAGTCACTCCACGTGGTAGATGCACGCGATGTTTTAGATGAAAAGGCTATTTTCCGAAAATTACTAGAACATATTGATTATGCGACAAATCATGGGAAAATCCGTCCAACAATAACAGTGTTTGCTTCAGATAGAGTACGGATTTGGAATCATCAACTAATTCGCTATGCAGGCTATGAAACAGAGGCAGGCGTTATTGGAGATTCGCAGTCCATTGAGTTTACAAAAGTATGTGAATCTCTAGGGTGGAAAGGCAAAGGAACAGCTTTTGATGTGCTACCACTCGTTATACAGGTAGATAGCCGGGCTCCCCAAGTGTTTGTAATTCCTGAAGAAAATATAGTAGAGGTTCCAATCCGCCATCCAGAGTCAATCGATGTGGAGAAATTAGGAATGAAGTGGTATGCTGTACCCATTATTTCGAGTATGCGTTTTCAAATGGCAGGAATTGACTTTCAAGCAGCCCCATTTAACGGATGGTATATGGGAACAGAAATCGGTGCACGCAATTTAGCAGATCATGAGCGCTATAACATGCTACCTGCTATTGCAGAAATTTTTAATCTAGATACAACTAAACAAGCATCACTTTGGCGTGATCGTGCATTAGTCGAACTTAATATTGCTGTTCTTCATTCATTTAAAGAAGATGGTGTGAGCATTGTTGATCATCATACAGCGGCTCAGCAGTTTAAATTGTTTGAGGAAGCAGAAAAAACAGCAGGAAGAGAAGTTACAGGCAACTGGACATGGTTAATCCCGCCACTTTCGCCTGCAACGACTCATATATTTCATAAACCCTATGTAAATATATATCATACACCAAATTATTTTTATCAAAAACCATGCTATTAGAGTAAAGGAACTGTTTACTTTCAATAGTTAATTATCCATTCGTTATACTTTCGATGAGAGAGGGCTTACTATGTTAGATCAGCAAATTCCCAATATCCCATGGAGACAATTGACAACACCTTATGGTAGAGGTACAGCTATTCCTCAGCTGATTGAACAGGAGCAATACACACAGCTAGCTGAGTTAATTGAACATCAGGGTACACTGTGGCAGGTGACACCATGGGTTTTGCTTATTCTTTTAAAAAAGCTTAAAAGTAAAAAAATAGAGGATGTCTCCTTACAAGAATTACAGTTATATTTAGCTGTGGCACATGCTATTACGAAGGATTATCTAGACCCAACCAATACTGTTGAAAATATGCAGGAGCTATTAAAAGTCAACTATTTATGGAGAGAACATGAGGACAATGATGAGCAGGAGTGGGAGGAAGAAACGTCAAAGGGCTATGAGCAGCAAGCTTTTATAGGCTATTACTATTATAGTTATAAGCTCTTACAAGAAGCTGTTCCTATTTTTCCTGCTATAACAGCTCGTAATAATGAAGAATCAGATTACCTTGCTGAATTGCTAACATTACTCCAGCAAATCGACAATTAAGTAATGTGGAAACACTATATAGAAATAGAGCAGATGGAGGAAGTCGATCCACCTGCTTTATTTAATTTTAATGCACATATTCATCCTTAGAGGCTCTCATTGAGCAAAAGAAGAGTAACATTGCCACAACGACAAAGAGCCATCCCGCAATATTCCAGCCACCAAATAAATCATGCAAGTAGCCAAAAAGAATAGGACCGATTGCGGCAAATAAATAACCCAATGATTGTGCAAAGCCTGATAAATCTGCTGCTTCAAATGCAGTACGAGTGCGGAGAGTGAAGAACATCATTGCTAGAGCGAATGAAGAACCACCTGCTAACCCTAGAAGAACCATCCATAGTACTCCAAGACTTGTCCATTCCATGACAACCCCAACAAAGCCTACTAAATAGAAGGAAGTAAACATCAATACAAGTGGGCGTTGAGAAGTCATTTTACCTGCAATAATAGGCACTGCCAAGGCCATTGGTACTTGTGAGAATTGCATGATTGAAAACATCCAGCCAGCTTTATCAGGCGCTAAACCTTGAGCAATATAGATTTCAGGTATCCAAGCTGCTGTTGTGTAGAATAATAAAGACTGTAAACCCATTGCCCCTGTGACAGCCCAAGTAACAGGTGATTTCCATAGAGGTGTACTGGTCTTTTTAGATGTAGTAACTGGTTCCGGTTTATTTGACTTTAGTTGAGGTATCCAAATTAAGATTGTAACTAGAACAAGTATGAGTGCAATGGATAGCGCCCCTTGCCAGCCTAACGATGAATTAGCTATAGGATAGCTAATACCAGCACCAAGACCAGCAGTAAAATTCATGGACATGGTGAAAAAGGCCATCAATAAACCAACATGATATGGAAATTTCAATTTTAATAATCCAGGAATTAATACATTTCCAAAAGAAATGGCTACGCCAATTAACACAGTACCCAATAGAAGTAATTCTGTTGTACCAAGTGAACGTAGGACAATCCCTAAGGCCAAGAGTAAAGTGGATAAAAATAATGTTAGCTCAAGCCCTAGTTTGCGTGCTACAACTGGCGCAAATGGAGATATAATAGCAAAAGCCAGCAATGGAATAGTTGTTAGAAAGCCTGCCAATACATTAGATATCCCTAGATCTTCACGGATAAAGGATATAATTGGGCCAACAACAGTTAGTGGCATTCGTAATGTAGAGGCTATAAAGATAACGCCAAAGACTAAAAGTAAGGTTGTTCCTTTCCAGCTAATTTTTTTACTTGGAAAACTAGTGGAATGATCATTTGTAGTCAAAATAAAATCCCCCCTAATAATAACCATTCTAATTGAACTACTATAACACTTTATCACACTATTAAAAATAGTAGAAGATTCATAAAATACAGAACATTTCCCGTTGTATTGAAATGTCTATGGTCTTATGTTAGTATAATAAACATCATAAATTTAATAATTATATGCCTCATGTTTGTATTGAGGTAGAGGTCGCGATATTTATAAGTATGCTAATTGAAATGACAAGCATTGATGAAATTAGCTGAAAGGAAATATTGCCGAAGTGTGAGGGGACTTGAAAACCTCATGCTGGGGCTGTCTCCGAAAGGAACAGAACTGTCACGTTTGCACAACGTGTTGAGCTATCATGTAAGAAAAACTGAGGATTAACGTAGCCATCACAGTGTATATGTGATGGCATTTTTTTGCCTCATAAATAGGAAGGAAGCTATATCGTGAGTGAAATAAAAGTAAATCAGCTCGGACATAAAGCACCGAAGCTGAAAAAAGAATTAAAAAGTCGTCATATCACAATGATTTCTTTAGGCGGTACAATTGGTACGGGGCTATTTTTAGCCAGTGGTGGTGCTATTGCTCAGGCAGGACCTGGAGGAGCATTGCTTGCTTATGCTTTAATCGGTATTATGGTGTATTTTTTAATGACAAGCTTAGGGGAAATGGCTGCTTATATGCCATCATCAGGTTCATTTAGTACGTATGCAACCAAATTTGTAGATCCCGCTTTGGGCTTTGCATTAGGCTGGAACTACTGGTATAACTGGGCAATCACCATTGCTGCAGAAATTGCTGCTGTATCATTAATTATGAAATATTGGTTTCCAGATAGCTCATCAGCACTTTGGACAGTATTATTTATTGCTGTTGTACTGACGTTTAATTTACTATCCGTAAAAAGTTATGGTGAAAGTGAATATTGGTTTGCCATGATTAAAGTAGCAACGGTCATTGTTTTTATTATCATTAGCTTACTAATGATTTTTGGTATTTTAGGTGGACAGGCTCCTGTAGGTTTCACTAATTTCTTTATTAGTGATGGGCCATTCCATGGTGGCTTCCTTGCCACATTTGGTATTTTCCTAGCAGCTGGATTTTCATTCCAAGGAACAGAATTACTTGGAATTACAGCAGGTGAAACAGATGATCCTGGTAAAAATATTCCGAAGGCTGTTAAATCTGTATTTTGGCGTATTATTTTGTTTTATATTTTAGCGATTGGTGCAATTGGGATGTTGATTCCATTCACAGATGAACGTTTATTATCAGAAGATATCGCAGTCTCACCGTTTACACTAGTGTTTGACCGCCTAGGTATTGCCTTTGCTGCTTCATTAATGAATGCCATTATTTTAACGGCTATGCTGTCAGCAGGAAATTCAGGACTATACGCATCTTCTCGTATGCTATGGCAATTAGCAGTAGATGGACATGCACCTAAATTTTTCTCAAAGCTAAGTCGTCGAGGTATTCCGATTTATGCACTTATGGCAACATTAGCTGTAGGCTGTTTAGCATTTTTGGCATCCTTCTTTGGTGATGGAGTGGTTTATATCTGGCTATTAAATGCTTCTGGAATGTCTGGCTTTATTGCATGGCTAGGTATTGCATTTAGTCATTATCGTTTCCGCCGAGCGTTTGATGCACAGGGCTTAGATCCAAAGTTATTACCTTATAAAGCCAAATTATATCCATTTGGGCCATTATTTGCTTTTACTGTTTGTATGATCGTAGTCATTGGACAAAATTACACAGCCTTTACAGGTGAAAAAATAGATTGGTACGGTATCCTTGTTTCGTATATTGGGATTCCACTATTTTTAGCATTATGGTTGGGCTATAAAATAAAGCACAAAACAAAAATGCTTCCACTTAAAGATTGTGATTTAAAAGTTGAAGATTAATTAATAGAGCTGTTCTGTAAACCAAAAAGTGATGGTTTATAGGGCAGCTTTTTTTTAACACTCATGAACAAAATCTCTCCAATTAAACATCATAAATATGGTAATGTAATATACATATGGAAATTGGGTTTTAGTAGGAGAGGTGCATGATAATGCAAAAGCATATTTTACTTGTAGAAGACGATGAAGCCATTCGTGAAATGGTTGAAAATTATTTAACTATGGAAGGTTTCAATGTCACAACCGCGATCAATGGTGAAGACGCATTACAAAATTGTTTGCAAAATACCTTTGATTTGGTCATCTTAGATATTATGATTCCTAAACTAAATGGATTGGAAGTATTAAAGATTATTCGAGAGCAGGCAGCACTTCCTATCATTATTATGTCTGCCAAAGACAGTGATGTTGATAAAGCACTAGGCTTAGGATTAGGGGCAGATGATTATATTGCTAAACCTTTTTCTATGCTAGAATTTTCAGCCCGTGTTAAGGCTGTTATCAGAAGAGCTACGAAATACTCCAGTCAAGCTGAACAAAAGCAAGAGGTCCTAGAAATCGATAATTTAAAGATAGATATCGTTAATTTCTCAATAGCAAAGAGTGGACAAGAGATAAAGCTAACATCAAAGGAATTTTCCATTTTAAAATTGTTTGTGACAAATCGTCACAGGGTTTTTACCAAAGAGCAAATTTATCAGATGATATGGAAAGATGCCTATTATGGAGATGAAAATATTATAAATGTACATATCAGAAGACTACGTGAAAAAATAGAAGATGATCCATCAAATCCTCAATATATTAAAACTCTATGGGGAATTGGCTATAAGTTTGAGGGTTAAAAATATGATGATATTTCTATTATTAATAATTGTATTGCTAATCGGGATTCTCACTTTTCAATGGAAAGTCAAGAAGGAACAAGATCGCGCTATCCAATACATTCATAGTAAACTACACGTAATTGTAAATGAACAGACGTATGAAAAGATTCTAGTTACAACTACAAATTCAGAAATTCAACAGTTACTTGTTACAATGAATGCTTTGCTAGATCAGCATCAAAAAATCCAGGCTACTCATCGTAAAATGGAAAATTCCATGAAAAAGATGTTGGCCAATATTTCGCATGATCTTAAAACACCTTTAACAGTTGTACTTGGCTATATTGAAATGCTTCAACTTCAAAATGCGATGAGTGACGAGGAACGCCAACGATTACTTACAGGTGTACATGCTAAAACATTAGAAGTGTTAAAAATTATCCATACATTTTTTGACTTGGCGAAGTTAGAGGCTGGAGATACAGATTACCCAATCACTAAAATCAATGTCAGTGAAATATGCCGTAAAAATATTTTGTCTTTTTACGATCTGGTTACTTCAATGGGATTAGCTATTAATATTGATATTCCTGCAAGCCCCATGTATGCACTTGGTAATGAAGAAGCATTAAATAGGGTGCTAAACAATCTACTGTCTAATGCTATTGCATATGGAGCAGACGGCAATGTAATTGGAATTACCGTAAGAAATGAAGAAGCCAATATTGATATTGATGTGTGGGATTGTGGCAAGGGTATTGATGAATATCATATCGATAGCGTATTTGAAAGGATGTATACACTTGAGGATTCTCGCAATAAATCTTTTCAAGGCAGTGGTTTGGGACTAACGATTACAAAGCGACTAGTAGAAATAATGAATGGCTCCATCCGGTTATCGAGTATTCCTAATGAAAAAACTACTTTTACCATTTCGCTAAAACGAATGATGTATTGAATCCATTGTGCTTGTAGAGCTTTAATGCTTTGCAGGCTTTTTTACTTAAGAAATTTGTAAGAATGCAGTAATAAAATAGAGAGTTTCATTTTTTATAATGAATCTAGTCACAATTGAGGGAGAGAATTACATGACATACATTGTAAAAACAAATCAGCTTACGAAAGTTTACGATGGAAAAGAAGTTGTTTCAGCTGTCAATATGAACGTTAAGAAGGGGGAGATTTATGGATTTTTAGGACCCAATGGTGCAGGTAAAACCACTGTTATGAAGATGCTAACTAATCTAACGAAGCCTACTAGTGGGGATGTAGAAATTTTAGGGGAGAAATTGACAGACAAATCCTATGAATTACTAAAAAGAATGGGAACAATTATTGAATATCCTATTTTCTATGAAAAATTAACGGCTAGTGAGACCCTGGAATTACATTGTGAATACATGGGTTATTATGATAAGAAAGAAATTGCACATGTTCTTAATTTAGTAAAGTTAACGAATACAGAGAATAAGCAGGTTAAAGATTTTTCTCTTGGGATGAAACAGAGATTAGGCATCGCAAGAGCCATCATTACAAAGCCAGAGTTACTTATATTAGATGAACCAATTAATGGATTGGACCCAGTTGGGATAAAGGAGTTAAGAGAGCTTTTCAAGATGCTTTGTAAGGAGTATGGCATAACAATTATTATTTCAAGTCATATTCTGGCTGAAATAGAACAATTAGTCGATACAATAGGAGTTATTAAGAATGGAAGACTCATCACAGAGGTAGCGATGGACACTATAAACCGTGATCAGGTCAATTATACAGAAGTAATCGTAAGTGACGGAAAAAAGGCAGCATTTATTATTGAAAGTGAATTAAAAATTACCAATTTTAAGCTAATGGATGATAACTCTATACGTATATACGACTCAACCGTATCTCAGCAAAATCTATCGAGAGCATTAATTGAACATGACGTTGAGATTGAGGAAATTAGCAAAAAAACAAGTTCATTAGAGGATTATTTCTTAAAGCTAATTAATGGAGGCGTTGTTCATGCTTAATTTAATGCGTTTAGAAATGAAAAAGTTTCATTTAGGATCATATGTTAGAGGAGCTATCATTGCTAATTTAGTCATTCTCGGGTTTCTGTTTATGATTTTATTTATTTCTAAAGTAGAAGGGGATCCAGGGCTAGAAAATTACGAGGTTGCTTTAAGTGTCATTGATTCATTTGTAAGAGCAGTTTTTATTATTTTTGCTTCTACGTTAATAGCTAAGTTAATCATCGGAGAATATAAATTTAAAACCATTACATTAGCCTTTATGTATCCGATAAGTAGAAAGAAATTAATGGTCGCAAAGTTAGCCATTGTCATGCTATTTACTTTCAGTATGATCATTATCTCCAATGCTCTTATTACAACCATTTTTTGTGTCATAAGCGATCAATATGAACTAATTCCAGATGTACTATCAAGTTCTTTAATTATCCAGCATATACCCTCTGTATTGATGAACGCGATAGCTGCCTCAGGCATAGCTTTAATCCCATTGTATTTTGGGATGAGAAAATACTCTATACCGACAACTATCATTTCATCTATTATAATTGTGTCTGTAACTTCGTCCAATTCAGGTAACTTTACTTTAAACGATATTATTATTATTCCAATTACTTTAGCCATCGTGGGTCTGGGTATTGCTTATTTAGCTATACGGAATGTTGAGAAGGTAGATGTTTAAAAAATACCAGGTACTCATGCTTAAGAGTACCTGGCTTTATTATTAGGAAAATATTGTTTCCCACAGTAAGTAGATATTCAATGCCACAACGATGACGACTACAAACCAACCTAAAACTGTTGTAATCCGATGATTGACTAAACTGCCCATGATGTCCCGTTTGCTTGTAAACATGACAAGTGGAACAAGGGCAAATGCAATACCAAAAGATAACACAACCTGACTTAGAACGAGAGCATAGGTTGCGTTTACCCCTGATGCAATAATGACTAGTGGAGGCACCATAGTAATCGCCCTACGTAAATATAGTGGTATTTTTCTTTGAATAAATCCTTGCATGACTACATCACCTGCTAAAGTTCCCACAGAGGAGCTAGCTAGCCCTGCAATGAGTAAACCTAAGCCAAAGGAAATAGCTGCCATTGGGCCAAGTGCCTCTTTTAAGCCATTATAGGCTACATCTAAATCTTCTACTACCAAGCCTTGGGTATGGAATACTGCTGCGGCAATTATAAGCATGCTCATATTGATGGCACCAGCAATAATCATAGCAATGATTATATCGATAAATTCAAAACGGAAAATACGTTTTTTTTCAGCCTCATTACGACCAATAATACGACTTTGTGTTAAAGAAGAATGTAAGTAAATAGCATGAGGCATAACGGTTGCTCCTAAAATACCTGTTGCTAATAATAGTGATTCTACCCCTTCAAAGTGTGGCGTGAACATGCCAATCGCTACATCGCCCCATGTGGGCTGTGCTAAAAATGTTTGGAAGGCAAATGCCAATACAACAATTAAAACCATACCAGAAATACCGGCTTCAAAGGCTCTAAATCCTCTTCTTTGTAACTCTAAAATAGCGAACGAGCCCACTGCTGTAATTAATGCGGCGGGAAGCATTGGGATATTGAATAGTAAATAAAGCCCTAATGCTGCTCCGATAAATTCCGCCAGGTCAGTGGCAATGATGACCAATTCTGCCTGTATCCATAAAAAGATAGATGTTTTTTTAGAAAAATGCTCGCGAGCGACTTCAGGTAAATTTTTTCCTGTTGCAATCCCAAGCTTGGCAGATAGGGATTGAATTAACACGGCCATTAAATTAGAAAAGGCTATAACCCAAAGTAGCAGGTAGCCGTATTGAGATCCTGCTGTAATATTTGTAGCAAAATTGCCAGGATCGATGTAGGCGACTGCTGCAATGAAAGCAGGTCCTAAAAATGGCAAAAATCTTCGCCAACCTTTTATATCTCCATCTAAAACCGCCTCTGCAGACGATTTTGTGACTCGTTTGTAAACCATATTGTTCCCTCGTTTCAAAAAGTATCATTAATGAAATAAAGTTTCCTATAGGAAAATAAGATATTAGTATTCTAACGCTAGGAATAAAAAAAGTGAAGTGGTTTGCTTTATCTTTCTAAAATAAGTATGCTCTTTTGGACGATGTGAATGAGTAGAAAAATCAAATTGCAGGAAAAATTAAAAATATATAGAACTAATGAATGGAGAAAGGAGACAAGATGATGGACATGGTATGGGTAAAATCAAAAGTAACAATTCCACGTACAGTGCCAGATGCATTAGAGAGGAAGAAATTATTTTCTATTTTATCTAACAATAGAATGAAGAAACTAACCATAATAAAGGCACCAGCAGGATATGGCAAAACGACACTCTTAAGCCTATGGTTGAAGCATATTGATGAATCGGTAGCATGGTTTACAATCGATCAGAATGACAATGATCCTGTGCGGTTTTTAAGGTACTTAATACATACATTATCTTTTAGCATATTGAATGTAGAGCAAAAGTTAAACAATATACTAGATGAAATAACCTCTTTTGAAACAATTGTAGATACACTGTTAAACGATTTGGATACATATAAAGGAAATATTCATATTGTTTTTGATAATTTTCAAGAAATCCACACCCCTCAAATTTATCAAATTTTAAACCGACTTATTGAATATTTACCAGCCAATGTACGGATATATATAATAACCCGAACTAATTTAGAACTTCCACTAGCAAAATGGCGTGTTAAAGGTTGGATACTAGAAGTGGGGGTGGGTCAATTATCTTTTGATTTAGAAGAGCTACAATCTTTCTTCTCACCTGTTACAAATGATGAACAGAAGGATGTGCTGAAGCCTTTACTAAAGACAACAGAGGGCTGGATAGCAGGTATCCAACTGATAAAGCTATCAACAGGTGGAATGATAGATAATCTAAGTAGTGAAGAAATTTTAGCCAAAGCTAGTTCATATATTCATGAGTACTTCATGCAAGAAATTCTCTTAATATTACCTCAAGAATTGCAGGATTTTCTACTACGAACTTCCATTTTAAACTACCTAGAGCCGAGTGTTTGTACATCTGTAACAAACGAATTAAATAGTTTAACTATATTCTCAGAGCTGGAGAAAAATTGTTTGTTTATTGAACAAGTACAAGCACATCCGCCTGTTTATCGTTACCATACTTTATTTAGGCATGCCCTACAGGTAGAATTTCACAGGCAACAATCCTATGAAATGATTGCCTCTATATATTACGAGGTAGCCACTAATTTATGCCAAAGAGAAGACTATGTTGCAGCAATTGAGCTTGCCCTAAATGGCGAATTATATGAGCTTGCACATGAATGGATACAAAAATATTTAGTTGAAATATTTGCCGAGGGACATACTCTATTATTTGGGCAGTGGATACAAAAATTAAGGAATGCTCAGTTTCCAGTAGATATTAATTTGCTTGTCTTATATATTACTACACTGTTTTCAACCCATGAAATGGATCAGGCGAAGAAAATTATAGAGGAACTACTTTTTAAACAAAATAAATTGAAATGGATGGATGGTTTTCAATTTATTGCTGTATCAAAAATCTTCGAAATTATGAATGCTTATATAGGTTATATGGAAGATGGAGATCTTGAAAAAGCAAAAGTAGGTTTACAAACACGCGTAAATGTAAGAAAAAATAAGTCATCTTTATATCATATTTCTTTAAAATATAATCAATTTGAGCCTAGAATTTTACGTACCTTTGTGGGAGCGCGAGGAAAATTCTTACCAGTGGGAAAAATGGAAGAACTGATTCACGTGTTGAATGAAAGTGAAATAAAGGAGCGAAATATTACAGGAGTTACCTATGGATTACTAGCTGAAATATTGTATGAGATAAATGATTTAGATAGGGCAGGTAAAGAGTTAGAAATCGGTTTAAAATATGGTTTACGTTTTCAAGATCCAGGATTATTTATACCAATGTACTTGTTAAAGGCTCGTATTTATATGACTAAAAAACAATTTGAAGAAGCACATATGGTATTGATTGAAGCTATGAAGGAAACCGATAAACCTTATTGGGTCGGTATGCTCTATATTATGAAAGCACAATCTTATTTATTGGAAGGTAATATTTCATATGCGCAACAGGAGTTTTTTAGAGTGACAGATTTTATCAATTATAGAATTGCATCAAGAAATCCCTTTTATTTATTAGTTCAAGGTAAAATCCTATATGCCAACAATCAACTAGAGGAAGCATTGCAAATTGCTATTCGTTTAAAAGAAGGGGCAATTCAGGAGAAGCAAATCGTTACGCTTATTGAAGCGGGTCTGCTAGAAGCCATTTGTCATTTTTCACTTGGGAAAGAGGATTTCGCTTTAACAGGATTACACGCTGCCCTTGAACATGGAGTTTTATATGGTTATTACCGTACATTTATAGAAGAGGATTCTATCTGGCCATTACTAAATAAATACTGGCGTATACGTCAGCATAGTAAGGGAGATACATTTAAGTCAGTGCCATTAGCATATGTAAATAAACTATTACAGAATGATAGCTCAGAAGATGAGTTTTTCGCTAACTTTACTGCAAGAGAAAAAGATGTTCTACAATTACTCGCAGAAGGTGCTTCTAATAATGAGATTGCTCATCAATTACAGCTGACAGAGGGAACTATTCGCGTTTATTTGACGGAAATTTACAGTAAAATAGGTGTGAGATCCCGTACAAAGGCCATTTTATGGGCGAAAGAATGGCTAGGCTTTTAAAGTTGTTAAAGAGAAAGGAGGTTTATATGATGCCAAATATTTTATTAGCCTCAAAAACAACCGTACCCCAAACGGGCAAGCAAATTATTGAAAGAGAACGGTTAAATGCCATTCTACATCAGTCAACAGCGAAACTTATAGTAGTGCAAGCGCCAGCAGGGTATGGTAAAACCACTTTGTTAAGTAGTTGGTTTCAGCAACTTGAAACGACAGTTGCATGGTATACAGTGGACCAAACAGATAATGATCCAATTCGTTATTGGAAGTATTTAATTCATGCTATTGGTCACTCCTTGCAGCAAGAAGCTTCCTCACGTATTGATTCTATACTCCATGCTCAACCACAGTTGCCTTTAGAATATTTAGTGGACGCTCTATTAAACGAATTATCGCTATCTACTGAAAAGGTTCATATTATGATTGATGATTATCATCATATTTTTAATGTTACCATCCATCAAATGATGACTCGCCTCATTGATTTCTTACCTGAACACTGCTTTATTTATTTGACTAGTAGATCAACTATTTCATTACCTATTGCAAAGTGGAGATTAAACCATTGCTTGCTTGAAATTGGCATGGAGCATCTACTTTTTACGTATGAAGAGGCGAAAGAATTTTATAAAAATTTAAATAAACAGCTAAAGGCAAAGGAGCTTCAAAAGGTTTTTGAGATAACAGAGGGTTGGGCTACAGGGTTACAATTAACCAATTTAGCAGGTTTCCACAATGTAGATGACAAAGAGTTTGGAGAAAGTAATTCAAATGTGATTCACTATTTAATGAATGAGGTATTTTCAAAACTAGCAACACCTCTCCAAACCTTTCTACTTTATACTTCGCTTTTGGAACAATTAACCGCAGATACATGTAATGTCCTAACAAACCGTACTGATGCTCAACTAGTATTATTAGAGCTTGATCAACAAGGACTATTTATTAGCAGAGTAGAAGCAAAAGAGCAGGTTTTTCGATATCATAATTTATTTAGAGAAGCATTGCGTCAAGAATTGAGCAATCGTTTTACCCAGCATGATATTTTAAATTTATATGAGAAAGCAGCTATTGCTTTATATAATAATGGGAGTTTTTTATCTGCAATAGAGCTTGCTTTAAGCGGCAACTTGTTTATTTATGCTGAACAATGGATTCAGGAGCATCTTGTAACATTCCTTTCCTGTGGTCATTCCACATCCTATGTAAATTGGATTGATACTTTTTTGACGAATGGCTATGAGGTACACCCAGAATTGATGGTAATGTATGCCTATACACTCGCAGCATTACACAATTTAGAAGATGCTTATCAGACGATACTAGACCTAGAACAAAAGCATAGGTCCAATCAATGGATGAATAAAAGTGAATATGCATCCGCTGTCGATGATTTTCTAGGTGTGAAAGCCTATGTCTTTGTCATGAAAAATGGAGATCTTTCACAAGCCGGGGAATATATTCGACAAAGGCTGGAGAGAAATCCTGTCGGGTCCAAATGGGACGCAATTTTTATACAATATAATCAAACAGAGCCTATGTTGTTTAGAACAAATATCGGATCTCGAGGAAAATTACTTTCAGATGAACAGGCTATGTCTTTTTTCGCTAAGTTTAGAACAGGGGAATTCAAAAACTTAAGTATGACAGGCTATAGTTATGGCATGCGTGCAGAAAAATTATATGAGTGGAACCAATTTGATGAGCTGCCAATAGAATTAGAGGAAGCTTTACGTTCTGGACATCAATTCCAAGATGCAGGATTGTTAGTACCGATGTACATTCTGAAAAGCAAAATAGCTGTGTTAGAAGAGCAGTATATTGTTGCTCAAGGTGTTTTAGATCATGCAATTGAAACGGTCAGCGAACGTTATTGGATTGATAGTATAAGAGTAATGAAGGCACTTTTATTTTTACGTGAAGACAATATTGTCCAAGCAAAACAGGAGTTAGCCAAGATCGAAGAAAATGTGTATAAGGATTCTCCATTTTATTTGCTAGTAAAAGCACGCTATTTACTCATGAAAGGGCATCTACTAGAAGCACAGCAATTGATTATACAGGTGCAATTACAGGCACAACAACAAGAACAGCTATCTACTCGTATAGAAGCTACAATTTTATTAGCCATATGTTTGGCGGAGCAAGGACAAGCAGAAGAGGCGTTGAGGACGTTACATCAAGCATTGAAATTAGCTGAACCTTATAACTATATAAGAACCTTTTTAGATGAGAATAAAATTATTCCCCTTATAAGGGACTATATTGATTTTCGCCGGAAGCGTGCTAAAGATGACTGGGATGAGGTAACACTTGGCTATGCTTATCGATTGCTAGATTATGTTCAAGAACTAACACCAGTATTAGAAGCTCTTTCTGCTCGTGAACAAGAAATATTTTCACTACTTTCAGAAGGCGCTTCTAATAAGGAAATAGCAGAGCAACTATTTTTGTCTGAAGGGACCATACGCGTGTATCTTTCGGGAATTTACAATAAACTAGGAGTAAAAAATCGAGCCCTAGCATTATTATTAAAACAATCTAAATAAAACAAACCGCTATCAATTTTTTGATAGCGGTTTATTTATAGTTAGTGAAAAATTAACATTCCTCAATAGTAGAAGTAAATTGATTTTTTTAAGATAAAGAAGAGTGTTTTTCTTTATAAGGATAAATGTATGGCGCTTCTTTATCGAGGATTCATAAAGAAAGGGGGCTATTTGAAGCTGAAAATTTACAGAAGGAGAGAGGATGAATGAAGAAAAACATTACCATTATGCTTATTGGATTACTGCTCTTTTTCCAATGGGGACAATCCCTGACCTATGCGAATGAACAAAATGACATAGAAGAAAAGGCTAAAGAAGCAGGTGGAAATGAAGTAGATAATAAGATTGAGGTTGATGATCATGAGCAAATAGATAATGATCGTAATTTAACCAATTTCAATACAAGCGAATTTGAGATACAACCAAATAGCACTGGTGTAACGATTGCTAAATATTTAGGTGCGGGGGGATCTGTTGTTATTCCTGAAACTATTGAAGGAAAACCCGTAACAATAATAGGAAATCTTGCGTTTTATGAATCTAACCTAACAGAAATAGTGATTCCTGAAAGTGTAATAACGATAGGTGATTGGGCTTTTGCCAAAACTCAACTAAGCACGATTGTGATTCCCGATAGTGTGGCGGATATAGGACGTTGGACATTCCAAAATAGTAAATTAACAAGCGTAACCATTTCAAAAAACCTAACTACCATAGGAGATCAAGCATTTTATGGTAATCAATTAGTACATGTGGACATCCCTGATGGTGTTACGGATATAGGTTATCAGGCTTTCTTTGGAAATCGATTAACAACTGTAAATATTCCTGATAGTGTAACAAAAATAGGAACCCAAGCATTTACAAACAATCGGATAACGAATCTTAAGATTCCCAATAGCGTAATAAGCATAGGGGATGAGGCCTTTGGCTATAATCAGTTAATTAACGTGGAACTTCCAAACAGTATAACAAGAATAGGAAATTATGTATTTGATAGTAATAAGCTGACAACCGTAAACATTCCAAATAGTGTAACAAGTATAGGGAAGGGAGCATTTCAAGTTAATAATTTAACAAATATAGACCTTCCAAATAGTCTCTTAACGTTAGAACAAGGAGCCTTTTATGATAATCGCTTAAAAAGTATAGTCATTCCAAGTAATGTTACAAGTATAGGGGATTGGGTATTTGGACAAAATCGTCTAACATCTGTAGACCTTCCAAATAGTCTACTTAGTATAGGAAAAATGGCATTTTATGATAATCAATTATCGAATGTTACTTTCCCTCACAGAGTAACAAGCATAGGGGATAAAGCATTTGAACTTAATCGGTTACAATGGGTTCAATTTAATAGCCCATTAATGTTAGGAACAAATACATTTATTAACCAAGGAAGTACGTTTGAGGGTTGGTACCAAAATTTATCATGGGCAACACAATGGGATGGAAATGTAACAAAGCCCTTGAGAATTTATGCCAAGGGAAATGTACAACAACACACAGTTACATTTGAAACAAATAATGATAGTACTACCATAGAGGATCAGAAAGTACTAACGGGAGAAAAGGTGGTAGAACCAAATGCTCCAGTGAAAACAGGTTTTACATTTGGTGGTTGGTATAAGGATGAAGAATTGAATATACCCTGGAGCTTTGAAACAGATGTGATAACAGAGAATAAAATCTTGTATGCAAAATGGTTAAAGAATTCGCATACTGTCACATTCCATTTTGATACCTACATTACAACTGTCGAAGTACCGGATGGAGCGCTACTCAACAAACCGAGTATTCCAATAAAAGAAGGACATAAATTTTTTGGTTGGTTTAACAAAGAGCGCACGGCCGAATGGGATTTTGAAAGAACTAGGGTAACATTTGATATAGATTTATATGCTGTGTGGTTGAAAAATGTATACGGTGTCAGATTTGAAGCAGGAAATAGTACTCCCCCTATAATAATTGTCGCAGAATATGGTGATAAGTTGGAAGAGCCAGAACCGCCTATCTTAGCAGGACAAATATTTGCTGGCTGGTATAAAAACCCTGCTTTAACTAAACTATGGAACTTTGCAACGGATGTGGTCACAGAGCACACAACTTTATATGCAAAATGGGATATAGTGCAACAACAGTATGTGGTTCAATTTGAGTCAAATGGTGGAAGTCTGGTCCCAAGCCAAACTATTAATTCTTATATGACGGCTACTAAACCAGAAAACCCAATAAAAGAAGGATATACATTTGCAGGCTGGTATAAGGATAAAAAATTCACAACCCTATGGGAATTTGAGATAGATAAAGTGACAGAAAATATAACCTTATATGCGAAATGGGATTTAGTACAGCAATATGAGCTTAAATTTGAGTCAAATGGTGGAAGTTCAGTTCCAAGTCAAACTTTTACTTCTCCTATGAAGGCTACTAAACCAATTAATCCTACAAAAACAGGGCATCTATTTGTAGATTGGTATAAAGATGCAGAACTCAATAGGCTATGGAATTTTGAGACAGATAGGGTGACGGAGGATACAACTTTA
>NZ_JPVR01000048.1 GCF_000772935.1 Lysinibacillus boronitolerans JCM 21713 = 10a = NBRC 103108 | reverse complement strand
CATTTCTAATTGTTCACGTTCATTGATTTGATTTTTCGTCATCATGGTTGATCACCTCGAAAGTGTACTTTTTATCAATAGATGAATAAGGAATTATTTATGTAGAAGTTGATTGGAACGAAGGGTGGCGACTCCTGCGGGAAAAGCGGGAAAGTCGAGATCCTGGACTGAGCGAAGCGAGGGAAGCAGCTCGACCCCGCCCGCGGAAAACGTCCGCCCGTAGTGGAAATCAACGGCTTTACTTTATTTTATTGTAAAAGAAAAAAGACTGTAGGCAAACTCAAAATTCATTGAGTTTGTCTACAGTCTGAAAGAATGAGGATAAAAATGTACCTCATTCTTTGTCTTAATTTATATTAATTTCTTCTTTCGAATAAACTTTAAATAGATGAATAGGACGAAAATAAACATTACGCTAAATTTTGTGTACACCGATGCATCCTGATTTAAATTCGAGTCCTCTGTGTCTTTATGAGTTACATTTTTATTTATTTTACTATTGGCATTTTCTAACTGAAAAGATGCGATAGTATCCTGATTTTGATTTAATAGCTCTAAATGACCCTTTCCAGAGATTCTTTGACTAACTGTTTCATGTTGTAAAACTATATAATCGAGTTTTTCTTTGGTCTTAAAGGACATTTCATCAATTTTATATATTTTTCCCATCGGAATATTCCTAGACTCAAAATTCTCAAATGCATAATCAAGAAGTTCTATTGTATCGTTATAGGCCATGTCTTCTGTTTGCGCTTTAAGCGTTACGACAATAACCGATATATCGTTTCTTGTTGCTGTTGTTATAAGAGTTATTCCTGATTCATCAACATATCCAGTCTTTCCACCCGTTATTCCTTCATAAGGTCGCTCTCTCATTAATTTATGATGACTATAAAGAGTAGTATCCCACGATTTGCCATCCCAATTAAGTTCCTTTAGACCAAAAATTTTACGAAACTCCTTATTTTGCATTGCGTATTTCGTAATTTTTGCTAAATCTTGTGCAGTAGTTTTATGATCTGGATCATATAGTCCATGGGGATTTACAAAGTTCGTATTTTGTATTCCAATATTCTCTAAATATTTATTTATACTAGTCGAAAACTGTTTTACAGACCCATCCAAATGCTCAGCAATAGCAATACCTGCATCATTACCAGAATTCACAAGTAAGCCTTGAATAAGCTTTCTTAGATTAACCTTTTCTCCTTCTTCTAAAAAAACCCTAGTTCCTTCAACTTCTCTAGCATTTTTACTAATTGTGACAATGTCTTCTAGGTTCCCTTTTTCAATTGCATATATTGCAGTTGCTATCTTTGTTAAGCTAGCAGGAGCCATCTTCTGATTTGGATTTTTTTCATATAAAATTCGCCCCGTTTTTTCATCTATTAATATAGCAGCTTCACTGCTAATCAAAGGAGATTCGACCTTCATTGCGCCATGAACTCTATAAACAAAATTTGAACCTAGTATTAAGAAGATTACTACTAAAATCGCAACCTTTTTTATTAAATGTGTTTCCATATTATTATTCTCCTCATAGTAATCTACACATGTATCTTAGAAAAAATATGTGGAGAAAATATGGAGAACAAGTTACGTAATCTAAACTTAACACTTGTAACAATAGTGATTTCTATTAATGTTTGAAAAGCAATGTACTTTTATTTGTTTCTAAATTATTTATATTTACATTCCCCAATAAGTAATTGTGTCAAAAATTCCAATAATAAAAAGAGTAACTCCGGCTATTTTTTGAATAAACCTACCTACTTTAATACTTTTCTTCATTACTAATCCCTTAATATCAAAGTACCATATAAAAAATAAGATGATGACAAGAGGTATTGATGTTGCCAATCCAAATATTGCAGGTAACACTAATCCATATGAAGTCGACATAACGGTTGGCATTAGCCATACAAAATAGAGTACAAACATTGTTGGACAGAATGCAATTGCAAAACTAGCTCCTAGAAAAAAGGAACCAATATAACCTTCTTTTAGTATAGTAGGAACGTTCTTTGAAATTCGATTTAATATTCTTAACTTTATTGTCCCCATTAACACAAGTCCGGTAAGTATTAATAGAGGACCAATCAATTTTCGGAAAACCGGAAAGAAATTAATTATTTTGTTTTCAAATGTTTGTCCAAATGCCCACGCCAACAAACCAATTGCACTATATACTATGACTTTACCCATAATAAACGAAACGATCTCTCTCCAATTACTACCTAATTGGATAGTACGATTACCATATAACGTAATAGCGCTAATATTTCCAGTCAGTTGACATGGAGCAAATGCACCTATCAACCCAAGGAGGATAGATATAATGATTGGGGAATGCTCATATGAATTTAAGAATACAGAAACTGGTTCACTTATGGTTTGACTAATTTGAGACATCAAATTATACATCTCAATCACCCTTCAATAACCTTATTTTATTTTTAATTCCCCTTCTGAAGCTAATTTATCCCACGATTCCCCTTCGTTCTTAGAAAGATAGAAGTTAAGATTATTTGTTACAAAAGTAATTTCTTCTCGATTAGTAGGATTAGAAGCGATATAAATAATTGGGTCTTGCATTATCTCGTTTGGGAGTTGTATATTTTTTTCTTCTTTACTATCCAATGAGAATGATCTAAGGGAAACAGAATTTGAGTCATAGTTTGTATAGTAACCCCCATTCTCATTTAAAGTTACGTATGTAACCATTTGAGTAGACTTAAGTAATTTAAAGTTAACTCCATAGTCATTCGAAACAAAGATTCCATCTTTACTACCAATTGCAACTATTTCTTTTTTGGAAGGGTGAGCTGATAAATTAGAAACAAACTCGGAATTAAAGCCATTCATAGCTGATTCAGTCCAAGACTTCCCTTCATCAATTGAATAATGCAATCCACCACTCATATTCTCTGTAGGTGTTTCATTAATGACATAGATTGTATTCGAATCATAACCAGCTGCAAGATAATGAAAATCAATTTCGCCGTAAAAGGCTAATTGTTCTAGATTTGCTCCTTCATCTGTACTTTTTATAACTCCTAAAGGGTTTTTAAGGTTTGAGCCTTCCTCAGGATGTCCACTTGAATAGAAGCCATCTTTGACCGCCTGAAAGCCCATATAGTCATGTTTTTGGCTGTTCGCTTCTTCCCAACCCTTTACACCATATTTATACAATCCTCTATGTGTTGCAATTACAAAATCACTTTTACCATTTATATATCCCAAACCATGTATATGTTCAATTTTTGGGTTATCCACTTCTTCAAATGAATAACTATCTTTTTCTTTTGAATTACAAGCACTTAAAACTAAAACAATAACTAATAGACCTAACCAAATTTTGTAATTTTTCATACTTTTCTCCTTTTAACTCCATTTATACCCTATTCCCCAAACCGTTTTAAGGAACTCATCGGTAGGAAAGTCAGATTTACTTAATTTTTCTCTTAGATTTCTTATATGTGAATCAACAGTCCGCGTATCTGTATCTGTTTCATATTCCCATGCAGCATGCAGTAATTCCTCTCTTGTAAATGTCTTAGAAGGTCGAGATATTAATGCTTTTATAATTAAAAATTCTTTTAAAGTAAGTTGCACACTTGAATTTTGGTAGTGTAGAGAATATGTTTCTTTATCTAAAACAAAATCTTTAAAAGTGATATTTTCATTATCCTTTTCAAATCCGACAATTCTACGCAAAACAGCATTGATTCTTGCTATTAACTCTCTTTCATCGAATGGCTTGGATATATAGTCATCTGCACCTAATAAAAGTCCCTTAGCTAAATCAGATTTATCAGCTCTTGCAGTTAGCATTATAATGGGTACTTTTGAAAATTCACGAATAGATTCACAAACATCCCATCCATCCATTTCAGGCATCATAACATCTAATAAAACGAGATCGATATTTTCTTTCTTAATTCTCTCTATTGCCTTTATTCCGCTCTTTTCTTTAATACAGGTATATCCATGTGGAATTAAAAATAATTCGACTAAATCGAGCATTCTTTCTTCATCATCCACAATCAAAATTGTCTGCATATTTAACCTCCATGTGTTATATGATCACCGTAAATGTACTTCCTTCTCCAAGTTTACTTTTGACTTCAATGGTACCATTGTGTGCTTCTACTAATTCCTTCACAACAGCAAGTCCAATTCCTGAACCACCATATGCACGAGAACGTGATTTCTCAACACGATATAGCTTCTCAAAAATGAAGTCAATTTCTTCTTGTGGAATGCCAATACCTGTATCAATAACCTCAATTCTTGTTTTCCCTTCATTTTTACAAGCCTTTAATGTTACCTCTGTATTTTCCTTTGAATATTTCAAAGCATTATCCAATAGGTTTATGACAATTTGCTCTAAACGTAATGGGTCAGCATATATTTGAAAATCTTCAGTGCAAACAAAGTTCAACTTAATATTCTTGAGATCATATGAAGGAGCAACAAGTTTACATATTGCTTCGAAAAAATATCGAGCAGAGAAAGATTCTTTCATGACAGTAAATGTGTTTTCGTCCATTCTAGCCAAGTCTAATAAATTTTTTACCAATTCCTTCATTCTATTGGACTCTTCAACAATAATTTCAAGATACTGTTCTCTTTGTTTCTTACTTAGACTCTCTCTCATCGCTACTTTTGAATATCCAATTAAATATGTCAACGGTGTACTTAATTCATGAGCCACTGACGCCAGAAATTCATTCCGGTCTGTTTTTAAACGTTCTAAATCATTGGCTAATTTCTGAATTGAACTTGCTAACTCACCAAGCTCGTTTTTACTTTTAATTGCAAGCTTTACATTAAACTCACCTTTGCTTAATTTCTCTGTTGCCTCTTTCATCCGTATTAAAGGTCTTGTTATAACTTTTGACAGAACCGCGTAAACAATAAAAAGTACAATAAAACTTGTAGCACCTGCCATACCAAAATGTTCAGTTAATTCATGAACCATCTTATTAAGAGAACCAGTACTTTGTAGCATTAAAACGTATCCAGATTGATTTGTATTTGAGATATAAGGATGCACACTCATAATATAAGGGGATTCTTTCCAGTTAGAAGTCAATAATTCATCTGTTTCTACGTCTACGTTCTTTATTAAAGAAACTATTTGTCCACTTAAAGATTCACTAATATCTGAACTACCAATGATATTTCCTTTATTATCGGTAATGATCACCGCACGATCTTTACTTTTTTCCATCAAAACGATATGTTTTATTGTAGTTTCAGAAAAATTTTCAATTAAAACATCTCTATGATTAGCACCATTCGCCAATAATGTATAATATTCTTCTTCAACTCTCGAATTAATTATATTTCGATGAAGATAAAACATAAGAAATAAATCCATTATTAGCACTACAATAAAAAAACACGATGCTAATTTTGTAGAGATTTTGTTCACTAATTTTTTCACCTCTCTTATTAGTCTAAAAAATTATTACTTAGTCTGGTAAAATTTGTTCCATGTAACTCTTTATATCCTGTTCTTTCATTTCTCCAGTGATTATTTTTTCTATTTTACCCTCTGAATTAATAAGAATAGTCGTTGGTAATGGATTTATATTATATGCTTCCATTACACTTTTGTTTTTGTCAATTAATACCGGAAAAGTTAAACCTTTTCGGTCAATATAATTTTGAACCACGAAGTCGGATTCTGCTATATTTATAGCTAATACCTGTATACCTTTTTCTTTATATTCCTTATAATATCTATCTATAATTGGGAATTCCCTTTCACAGGGTTTGCACCAAGTCCCCCAAAAGTTTAAAAAGACACCTTGTCCTTTGTATTCCTCCAAATTATGTTTATCACCATACATATCAACTAGAGTAAAATTTGGAGCATTATCCCCTATTTGTAATACTTCATTTTTTTCTTTAGTTAAAGTTGTATATACTGTAAATAATATTGCCCCAAATAATACAATTAATATAATTGAACGCATAAGAAATCGTCTCTTTTTTTTATCCATAATTAAGTTTGGTTCCTTCCCCTCTTATATGATATAAAACTAAAAGCCAGTAAATCCTCCAAAAATAGGTGTTAAAAACGCAATAATTTTAGTCATCATATCAAAGTACAATAAAACCCCCATCAGAATCATTATTGCACCACCTATTTTCATAAACAGTCCATTTTTTCTTTGAAGAAACTTCATTTTTCCAATAAATAAGGACATTATTAGGAAAGGTATAGAGAAACCTAGCACATAAAATAACATGTACAACATTCCTTGCCCGGGGTTAGACACTCCTAAAGCTATTACTCCGGCAAGAATTGGTCCAGTACAAGGTGTCCATCCAGCTGCAAAACCCATACCAATAAGTACTGAGCCAAAATATCCTTTGGGCCTTTTTTTAAAACTAATCTTTTTTTCCGATTGTAAAATATCGAATTTAAAGAAACCTAGAATAACTAATCCAAAAAAGACCATGAAAATTGCTCCAAATTGCCTTAGTAACTCTTTATACTGAATAAAAATCTTTCCGATAAAAGAAGTTGAGAAACCTAATGCCATAAAAATAATAGAAAAACCAAGTAAAAAAAGCAGGGTATGTATTAAAGACTTTCGTCTTAAGATCCCTTTCTCTTCTTTTAGTTCATTAAAGGATATTCCTGTTATATAAGATAGAAAAGCAGGATACAATGGTAATGAACAAGGTGATACAAATGATAATAATCCAGCCCCAAATGCAAGTATTAAATTTAATTGTTCTAACAAATACTCTCACGCAACCTTTCTACAGAACATTTAAAAATAAAGTATAGACTATAAATGTGGAGAATATATGCATATGTTGATACATATCAAAATTAAGAAGTTTATTTTTGATACCTTTCTACAACTCATTAATTAATAGCAATTTTTTTTTAAAAAAAGTTTTAATTCCTGCTCTAAGGATTATAATTCAACGGTAATAATGACAAAACAAAACCCTGGCACAGTAGACAATGTACCAAGGTTATTTTAATGTACCTACTTTATATATATAGTTAGAAAAATGAAAGGTTTGAAAGCCATTTTGAAAAAACAAAAACCCTGATACAGCATCATACTGTATCAAGGTTTATCTTATTTATATACAATAATATAGTTAGAATCACTCATAGAAATTGTTTGAATATCCAGTATACAACTTTTTTGTCCAGTATAAGACTTTATTGTAAAGTATACAACTATTTTGTCTAGTATAGAACTTTATTGTAACTGAACAAACAAAATTAAATCTAATTTTTGTTCTTACTCAACAGTTACCGATTTTGCTAGGTTACGTGGTTTATCTACATCACAGCGACGGTGAAGTGCAGCATAGTAGCTAATTAATTGTAAAGGTACTACTGATACAAGCGGTGTTAGTAATTCATGAACATGTGGAATGACTAAACGGTCGCCATCTTCATCAATGCCTGCCATCGCGATAATACATGGATATGCACCACGAGCTGCTACTTCTTTGACATTACCACGGATGTTTAATCCTACTGAAGCTTGTGTGACAAGCGCAAACACAGGTGTACCTTCTTCGATTAAGGCAATTGTTCCATGCTTCAGTTCTCCACCAGCAAAGCCTTCTGCTTGGATATACGAGATTTCTTTTAGTTTTAAGGCACCTTCAAGGCTGACATAGAAGTCCATATTACGGCCAATGAAGAATGCGTTGCGTGCGATTTTTAAGTAATCTTCTGCAATGTCTTCTAACACATCTTTTGAATCAATAATTGTTTGGATGCCATTAGCGGCAATCGCGAGCTCTTGTTTTAAATCAAATTCTAAGCCTTTGCCATTTGCCTTTGCTGTTACATAGGCAGCTAATGCAAGTACTGCTACTTGTGCCACATAAGCTTTTGTAGAAGCTACAGCAATTTCTGGACCTGCATGTAATAACAATGTATGGTCAGCTTCACGTGATAACGTAGAGCCAGGTACATTTGTAATCGTTAATGTTGGATAGCCCAACTCTTTAATTTTTACAAGTACTTGACGGCTATCTGCTGTTTCACCTGATTGTGTAATGAAGATAAATAATGGTCTTTCTGAAAGTAATGGCATGTTATAGCCAAATTCACTCGAAATATGCACTTCTACAGGGATACCAGCCATTTTTTCGAAATATTGTTTACCAATAAGACCAGCATGGTAGCTAGTGCCCGCTGCAATAATATATAAACGATCTGCTGCTCGTAAGGCTTCTAAAATCTCCGCATCAATCGTTAAATCGCCATTGTCACCTTCATATGCCTGAATGATTTTACGAATAACTGTAGGCTGCTCATCCATTTCTTTTAACATATAGTGTGGATATGTGCCTTTTTCAATATCACTCATATCAAGCTCAGCAGTATATGGTGCACGCTCTACTACAGTACCATCTAATTTTGTAATTTCCACACTTGCTTTGTGTACGATAACTACCTCTTTATCGTGAAGCTCTACGTATTGATCTGTTACCTGTAGCATCGCCATTGCATCTGACGCAACAACATTGAAGCCTTCACCAATTCCAACTAGAAGTGGTGATTTATTTTTTGCTACAAAGATTGTATCTGCTGCCTCTGCATCTAATAGTGCTAGTGCATAGGAGCCATGTAATAGAGATAATGTTTTACGGAAAGCGTCTGCTGTGCTTAGACCATCTTTCACAAATAACTCTACTAATTGCACAATAACCTCTGTATCTGTATCAGATTTCATTGGAATGCCTTTTAAATATGTTTTTTGCAATAAGTGATAGTTTTCAATAACCCCATTATGCACAAGTGTAAAGCGTCCTGATGCACTTTGATGTGGGTGAGCATTTAAACGATTTGGTACACCATGTGTTGCCCAACGTGTATGACCAATACCAATTTTAGCCGTAACATCTTCATCTACCGCTTCTCGTAAATCTGCAATACGTCCTTTTTCTTTGAAAACCGTTACGCCTTCCTCATTACGTACTGCAATACCAGCTGAGTCATAACCACGGTATTCTAGCTTTTCTAAGCCTTTTAATAAAATTTCCTTTGCATCTGATTCACCAATATATCCTACAATTCCACACATAATTCTCGTCCTCCGATAATGTCAATTTAATGCAATGACAAACTAGGCCTCATCCTATCGAATTTTTTGAATGTACAAGCATTGCTTTATTTTTATAAAAAATAAAGCACTCCAATACACACAAGCTACTCACTCTACTCAGTCAACTGAATAGAGATCTTCGATATGTGAAGCTTCATCTATTTATCTATTGCTTTTACAATACCTTCTCCATTTTCTGTACATTCAATCACTCAAATGCTTTCAAAATGGAAAATGACAATCGGGTATGTCGATTGGGAGGCATCCGCCGAATTTTCGATAAACCTCCACCTCGTCTGCTGAAGATCTTTTCGTCCGATTTCTTCAGCTCAGGCGCTATAATTGTTTTCCGATTTTGCGCTTTCTTCCCTCCTTAGGCGCTCGTTAAAGGATAAGGTCGGACCTCATCTTCAACTTCTCCATCATACTCAATCATATGCTATCCGTCAAATTTTCGTTATAAAAAACACCTAGTCCTAAGGCTTTTTCGTGACAAATATGTAGACAAAGCGATATATAAGCACTTTGATAAGCATTGTAATACAAAATAGGCACAAGCATTTAAAATGCTTGTGCCTCTCCTTTATTTACTGTCTAATAATTTAACGATTTCTCGATTAAACGCAGGAAGATCGTCTGGCGTTCTACTTGTTACAAGCTGCTTTTGACAGACAAATACCTCTTCATCATGGAAGTTTGCCCCTGCATTTTCTAAATCCACTTGAATGGATTTATAGCCTGTGGCGTCACGACCATTTAATGTCTTTGCAGTAATGAGAAGTTGTGGTCCATGACAAATGGCAAAGGTAGGCTTCATTTCATCCATAAAGGACTTTACAAATGCTACTACACGATCATCCGCACGTAATATATCAGGAGAAAAACCACCAGGAATAAATAACGCATCGTAATCAGTAGCTTTTACTTCATCAATGCCTTTATCAATTTTCACTGACTCTCCATGCTTACCCTTAATTTCCTTACCCGCTTCGGTATCAATTGTTACAAGCTGATGCCCAGCTGATTCTAAAGCTTCCTTAGGGCTTGTAAACTCAATGTCCTCAAACATATCTGTTATAACTGTAGCAATTTTAGCCATATCAATTAAACACTCCTTGTTATTGTGACTCTTAATTACTGTTCCCCATCTCGCTTATTTAAAACATTTCTTTCAAATAAGTAAACCCGATTTCCTGTTTACGGAAATCGGGTTTACACTATATTTCCTATTCTGTTAGGCCCATTTCTGCACGTACCACATCCGCAATACGCTCGACAAAACGCTCGCAATCTGTTTCTGTTGCCGCTTCCACCATGACACGTACTAATGGCTCTGTACCTGAAGGACGCACTAAAACACGACCATTTCCAGCCATTTCAGCTTCTACCTCTGCAATTACTGTAGCTACTTTTGCATTATCAGTCACAGCATGCTTATCTGTTACACGCACATTGACAAGACGCTGAGGGTATATTTTCATTTCAGCTGCAAGTTCTGAAAGCTTTTTACCCGTCGCTTTCATAATGTTGACAAGCTGAATTCCTGTCAGTAAGCCATCACCTGTTGTATTAAAATCTAGGAAGACGATATGCCCTGATTGCTCGCCACCTAAATTGTATTCATTGGCACGCATTTCTTCCACAACATAACGATCTCCTACAGCTGTTTGTATACTCTGCATACCATTGTCAGCCACAGCTTTATAGAAGCCCATATTGCTCATTACTGTTGAAACAATTGTTTGCTTCTTCAAACGCCCTACTGCATTTAAATGCTTACCAATGATAAACATAATTTGGTCACCGTCAACAACTTTTCCGTTTTCATCTACAGCAATTAAACGGTCTCCATCGCCATCAAAAGCTAAACCAACATCTGCACCTTTTTCAGTAACAAATTTTGCTAGTCCTTCTGGATGTGTTGAGCCTACACCATCATTGATATTTAAGCCAGTTGGAGAAGCGCCCATTGTAGAAATGTCAGCTTCTAAATCAGCAAATAAATGTGTAGCTAAAGAGGAAGTTGCACCATGTGCACAATCAAGCGCTACATGGATACCATCAAATTCTTCATCCACTGTTTGCTTTAAGTATTGAATATATTTTTGACCACCTTCGAAATAGTCACTTACAGATCCTAAATCTGCTCCTATAGGACGTGGTAATGTATCCTCTTGTGCATCAATTAACGCTTCAATTTCCGCTTCCTGTGCATCTGTTAGCTTAAAGCCATCAGGACCGAAAAATTTAATACCGTTATCTGCAACTGGGTTATGTGAAGCTGAAATCATGACGCCTGCATCTGCGCTCATAATTCGAGTAAGGTATGCCACACCTGGTGTTGAAATAATACCAAGTCGCATTACCTCTACCCCAATTGATAAAAGACCAGCCACAAGTGCACCTTCAAGCATCTCACCTGAAATACGTGTGTCACGACCAATTAAAACCTTTGGACGGTCAGTTGCATCTTTGGTTAAAACATAGCCGCCTATACGACCAAGTTTAAATGCAAATTCTGGTGTTAATTCACTATTCGCGACGCCACGGACGCCATCTGTTCCAAAATATTTACCCATTCTACTTATTCTCTCCTTCAATGCAAGACAGTGCCTAGTGAGTTTCTATCAAGCATTAGACACTTGTCCGCTTACTTTTGGAAAAGTCTGCTTTTGTTCATTCGTTGGTAATTATTAATTTTCCACTCTGCCAGTTTGATTGATGAAACCTGAATCACAAACCTGATTGGATTTTTGATTTAGAATCAAAATAAAATTATAGTCACATATTGTTTAAGAATCAATATCTTCCGATTCCTCGGTTGACGTATTTTTATCAGTTGTAGTGTTCTCATCTGTCACATTAGGTTCTTCCGTTGGAGGTGGCGTTTCCTCTGTAGAAGCTGGTGTTTTCTGCTGTTCTTCTTTCTCAATCTTTGTAATATCCGCCTTCACTTTTATTTTCTTGTCAGATATTTTTGTCACACCATCTGGTAATTTTACATCAAATTCATAAGTTTTGGACTCAGTAATTTTTGACAGATCAACTGTTATTGGAATGGATGTTAAACTATCAATAATTGATTTTCTACCATACACTTTGACCATTTTTGGTGTAAATGTTAATGAATTAATAGTAATGTCTTCCGCTGCTTGCCCTGTTTCCTTAAGGACAACTGGGATCTCTCGACTATACTCCGCTATATCTACTTGAACCTTCACAATTTCAGGTTCAATAGTCACGTCTAACTTATTTAAATCTCGATCTAATACTTTTACAGCGGCTTCCTGAGAGAACGATTCCTTCAAGCCTTGCTCTCCTGTAACAGTTGCTTTTACATAACTAATGCTTTCAATAGCACTTTTTGCACCCGTTACATAAACAGTTGGCGGATTGGCCGTCATTTCTTTTAAGATAAAACCTTCTTCGATTAAACGTTTGTTCATTTCAGGGTCTACTCGAAACTCCTGTGTGACCTTTTCCTCAATATTTACATGAACAGTTGCAGGGTCTAATGTCACTTTTAACTTTTCTGAAATATTTTCGTATTGCAGTTTTACATCATGCTCTCCAAGTAATAAGTTGCTTAAATCGGCAAATATAGAAAAATCCTTAGCTCCCTTTGCTTTTAAAACCAATGCCATCGGACCTTCTATCGTTACATCTACGGTTTCAGGTAAACCTGTCACAATAAGATTCTCATTATCGTAATAAACATCTACTGGAACATCGCGAATAACATCCGTTTGTTCATTTGAGGTAGCTTTATTTAATGGTGACAACTCGGTACGCACTGAGAAAAAAAGCAAAAATGCTAAAAATAGCGCGATGATTCTTAATACCCAAGGGCTATCCATCATTTTATCCATTCTTTTTCCCCCTCCAAGTCAACTTAGAGGATGCATTTGATTCTTGTGCTGATCCGAACCACATTTTTCGTAATAATGTTTCGAACTCCTCTAGAGAAAGATTTCGATGGAGATTACCATTTAATGTTATACTAATTGCGCCTGTTTCTTCTGACACAACAATTGTAATAGCATCTGTAACTTCACTTAAGCCGAGAGCAGCACGGTGGCGTGTCCCTAACTCTTTTGAAATAAATGGGCTTTCAGATAAAGGTAAATAACAAGCTGCTGCTGTCACTTTATCTTTTTGCATAATAACCGCCCCATCATGTAGCGGCGTATTTGGTATAAAGATATTTATCAGTAATTCTGATGAAATTTCAGCATTTAGCCCTATACCTGTTTCGATATATTCATTAAGACCTGTTTCTTTTTCAATAGAAATTAACGCACCTATTCGACGTTTAGCCATATAACTTACAGACTTCTTCATTGCCTCAATAAGTCTTGTTTGTTCTTCTTCCTCTTGACTAGATGAGCGTTGGAATAGCTTTCCTCGCCCAATTTGTTCTAAACCACGTCTGATTTCAGGTTGGAAAATGATAATAATCGCTAGGAAACCAAACTCAATAACTTGTTGTAGCATCCAGCCAAGTGTTTGTAACCCTAAAAGGTCTGTTGCAATTCGTGCAATAATAATGACGAATATTCCCTTAAGTAATTGGACAGCCTTCGTACCTTTAATGAGGGTTAAGACTTTATAAACAACGTACCAAACGAGCAGTACATCAATGAAGTTAATAACAATATTCACAGGCGTTAAATCCGTGAAATGTTCGATAATTTGCACGTGGCATCCCCCACTTTTCATTACGAATCCATACACATTCAAGTATATCACATTCTTAACAAATGTAACTTTTTTCAAATAAAAAGTCTACTCAGAAGAGTAGACCTTTCAGCCTCTCACGTGCACTATTTTTTAGGACGTATAGAGTGTTATTTAGTTTCTTCTTTTTCCTCAAATGTCATGGCAGTCTTAACAGAATTTTTAATCGTATACCATAACCATTCAAATACTTCGTCTATTTCTTCGATTCTCCCTGAAACTACCGCTGAAGATGCCATATATTGCCCGTTAATTACTGTGACGTTGCCATCAACTTCACCTTCAACAATCAAATCGCCATTTTTTACAACAATATCGCCTTTCACCACTTCCCCTTCAGGGACAATCACTGTTTGACCTTCAACAACTAAATTAGGTTGCTTGGTCACTGAGAAATGCTGGTCATCCATGAAGCTACCCAATAATGTAGCACTCATGAATAAGCAAAATACTGCTGCTGCCACAAAGAACGGATGCCGGCGAATCCATTTTTGTATACCTACTCGACTTTTTGGTTTTGGTAAACGAGCCATCACTGCTGCTTCAAAATCCGGAGGCGCTGTAATATGGGAAGCACTCTTCACAAAGGCGATTGTTTCACTCAATTCTTGCATCAACTGTTTACAATCATTACATGTATGCAAGTGTTGTTTCAACTCTTGCTCATGCTCACGACTAATGTCACCGTCTAAATAATCATGCATATAGTCTATAATATGCTCTGGACAAGTATTCATGACGCTCCCCCTCCTACAGATTGTTTAATTGCTTACGTAATGCCTCACGTCCGCGGTGAATCCTCGTTTTCACCGTTCCAAGCGGCATATCTAAAATCTCGCTAATCTCTTGTAACGATAACTCTTCTATATATTTCAATACTATAACCGAACGGTATTTATCCGGCAATCGTCCAATTTCATATTGAATGCGATCTTGCAGCTCCATTTGTTCTAACTGCTCCTCTGGTAGCTGGTCGTCTGCTGCGATTTGCGAATACATATCAAGCCCTTCTGTACCAGCTACTTCTGCATCTAAATAATAATCCGGTTTCTTTTTTCGAATACGGTCAATGCAGAGGTTTGTCGCTATGCGATAAAGCCACGTCGAAAACTTTCTTTTCTGATCAAATGTATGCAAGTTCATATAAGCACGCACAAAAGCCTCTTGAGCAATATCTTCAGATTCTTGTTTGTTGCCTAACATTCGATAGCATACTTGGTACAGTTTGTGCTGATAGAGACTCACAATATCGGCAAATGCGTTTTGATCGCCTTTAAGCACTTGTTTTATTCTCTTATTTACTAACGCATCCATTGTGTTGACTTCTCCACCTTTACAACTGTCTTATACTATACGAAGCACCGATAAGAAAAGTTTCGTTTTAATTCAATTATAGCAAAAGATTTTTATGCAATGTGGCAACAGGCAATTTTTTGTCAAATTTTCTTTAAACTAGTGTTTCGCCAAATAAAGATCCCATTAATGCAACAGCCACATTTGCTGTTGTATTCTTTTCATCTAATATAGGATTTACCTCTACAAACTCTGCTGAAGTTACCATGCCTGATTCTTGTAACATTTCCATTGCTAAATGGCTTTCTCGATAAGTAATTCCGCCTGGGACTGGTGTACCCACACCTGGCGTATAAAGTGGATCTAGTCCGTCTAAATCAAGCGATAAATGTAAGCCATCAACATTTCGTTCCTTTAAATAAGCAAGTGCATCTTCCATCACACGTGTCATGCCAAGTCGGTCAATTTCATGCATTGTATATACTTTAATTCCTTGTTGACGAATCAATTCACGCTCTCCTGGGTCTACTGAACGAGCTCCAATAATTATAACGTTTTCTGGCTTAATTTTTGGAGCATAGTTACGAATTTGCACTAAACGCTCATGTCCTAGCCCAATACTAACTGCTAACGGCATCCCATGTATATTGCCTGAAGGTGTTGTTTCAGGTGTATTTAAATCTGCATGAGCGTCATACCAGATAACACCAAGATTTTTGTAATGCTCGCCTAATCCTGCTAATGTTCCAATAGCAATACTATGATCTCCACCAAATACTAGTGGGAATTTTTTTTGTTCCACTACTTCATGTACACTATTGGCTAATGCAGTGCTAACTTCTACAACTTCCTCTAAATTTAGTAATTTTTCATCCACAGCTCCGTCTGCAAGCTTTTGACTAACACGAATATCCCCTTGATCCTGTACATCGTGTCCGATAGCCTCTAAACGTTCAACAACACCTGCATATCGAATAGCACTTGGTCCCATATCTACACCACGACGTGTTTGTCCGTAATCTGTTGGTACTCCAATAATAGAAATATTAAGTTTATTCATGTTTTTATACCCCCTAAAAGTTATAAGATTATTGTAAAGCCTACATACTACTTGGCTCAACTCGACAAAAAGTTGCATATTTATTCATTTATAAATAACATAAAAAAATCTCCTACTGTTTTCAGTAAGAGATTAGTTATCTGTAGTTAATATAACACTTTTGAATAATTTTATTCTAGAAAAGTGAGCCATGAAGGACTCGAACCTTCGACCCTCTGATTAAAAGTCAGATGCTCTACCAACTGAGCTAATGGCTCATAAAAGAAAAAATGGCTGGGGTACTAGGATTCGAACCTAGGCATGACGGAATCAAAATCCGTTGCCTTACCGCTTGGCTATACCCCAATCATTTATAAAACTGGTGGAGGGGGACGGATTCGAACCGCCGAACCCTAAGGAGCGGATTTACAGTCCGCCGCGTTTAGCCACTTCGCTACCCCTCCGAAATAACACAATAAGAATGGTGGAGGATGACGGGCTCGAACCGCCGACCCTCTGCTTGTAAGGCAGATGCTCTCCCAGCTGAGCTAATCCTCCATAGAAACAGGTGTTATATCACAGTTTATTTTCTTTATAAAGCCTATGTTTTAAATGGTGACCCCTACGGGATTCGAACCCGTGTTACCGCCGTGAAAGGGCGGTGTCTTAACCACTTGACCAAGGGGCCAATATTACGTCTCAAACAAGACAAGAATTATAATAACATTTTTAATTAATAATTGCAATGCTTTTTTAAAAATTTTTTATGTATTAATAGTACTTAAAAAAAGGGCAAAAAAATGGCTCCGAAGGCAGGACTCGAACCTGCGACAACCTGATTAACAGTCAGGTGCTACTACCAACTGAGCTACTTCGGAACGATACTATTCACTTTGGTTTTAGAAAACCTCTTAAGTACATTTATTATTATAGCAAGCATTATAAATAATGCAACACATTTTATGAAAATTTTTATATTTTTTTGTCGAAGTCTGCTTCTATATTCGTGTCACAGCATAATAGTTCTCTATTAACTCTAATATTTCTATTTAACGTACTAATTATTCTTGCTGTATATTATTTCAATTGTTAAAATAAAAATAGTTTTACGAATTTTCTATCAAATTTTCTGGGGGAGGATGTTCAAGATGGTATCAAATGATTTAATTGCACCTGAATTTTATAACATCACAGAGGAATTAGAAAAATTTTCGCAAGATAGTGATCGCCAAGCAATACGTTGGTTAAATACACAACAAGAGAGACGTACAGTTTCTTATGTGGAACTTAATCAAAAAATGAATCAATACGCAAATGCTTTTACGGAGAAGGGGCTTCAAAAGGGTGATCGTGTATTAGTTATTATTCCTCGACTACCAGAAGCCTATTTCGTTTTTTTAGGCTGCTTAAAGGCTGGCATCGTACCTATTTCATGTTCAGAGATGCTACGTGCAAGCGATTTAGAATATCGTATGGAGCATTCTTCTGCTAGTGCAGTGATTGCCTATGAGGCTTTTACTAGTGAAATTGATCAAATTACTTCTTCTGTAGACGCATTGAAAAATAAACTAGTGATCGGTGCTGCGAAAGGAGATTGGACTTCACTAGATGAATTGGCAAACAAGCAACCAGTTACATTTACAGCTGTAGCTACTACACGTGATGACATGGCATTCCTATCTTATACATCTGGTACCACTGGCAAACCTAAAGGTGTTGTTCATTCACATGGCTGGGGTTATGCGCATATTAGAACTGCAGCTTCAAAATGGCTTTGTGTACGTGAAGGAGACCTTGTGTGGGCAACAGCTGCTCCAGGTTGGCAAAAGTGGATATGGAGTCCTTTTTTATCAACAATCATGCTCGGTGCTACCGCATTTGTCTATCATGGTGGATTCGATGCAAAAACCTACCTTCAATTAATGCAGGATGAAAAAGTTAATGTTCTATGTTGTACACCGACTGAATACCGTATTATGGCGAAAATTGATAATTTACAAGATTATAATCTATCATCTTTACGTAGTGCTGTTTCTGCTGGTGAACCTTTAAATCGCCCAGTTATCGAAACGTTTATGAATCATTTTGGACTAAAAGTACGTGACGGCTATGGACAAACAGAAAACACATTATTAATTGGTACACTAGAAAACACAGAATTACGCCCTGGATCTATGGGTGTTCCAACTCCAGGTAATATTGTACGTATTATCGACAATGAAGGAAACGAAGCACCGATTGGCGAAGTTGGTGATATTGCTGTTCACAAATCTTCACCAGCTTTATTTAAAGAATATTATAAAGAACCCGAGCGCACACAAGCTGCATTCCGGGGGGATTGGTATATTACAGGTGATCAAGCAAAATGTGATGAAGACGGTTACTTTTGGTTTGAAGGCCGTGGGGATGACATAATTATTTCATCTGGTTATACGATCGGACCATTTGAAGTTGAAGATGCATTAAACAAACATGAAGCTGTACAAGAGTGTGCAGTTGTAGCTGCGCCAGATGAAATCAGAGGACATATCGTAAAGGCATTTGTGATCTTACGAGAAGGCTTCAAAGAGCGTGATGAAGATGAGTTAACAAAGGAGTTACAAGAGCATGTTAAAGCGTTAACAGCCCCTTATAAATATCCTCGTAGCATTGTCTTTATTGATGAGTTACCAAAAACAACATCAGGGAAAATTCGTCGTATTGAACTACGAGCTACTACAGTTCATACACATTAAGTATTAAAATAAGAAGGCATCCTCAACGGATGCCTTCTTATTTATGCGTTTATAAATAAAGAATCCGTTCAAATAAAAAAAGCCACTACTGAGTGTATCAGTAGCGACTTTTTGCGCCTAGCGACGTCCTACTCTCACAGGGGGAAGCCCCCAACTACCATCGGCGCTAAAGAGCTTAACTTCCGTGTTCGGTATGGGAACGGGTGTGACCTCTTTGCCATCATCACTAGACTTATTCGACCTCCAATACACGGCGTATTACTGCGTCAGCTGCTCTCGTTCAATCAGTCACGTACATAAGTACGCTCCTTCAATCACTCGTTTGCTTCCTTGTACTACTTGTGTCTTGAAGCTCTCTTTTTTTGTTGAAAGATTTGTTCTTTCAAAACTGGATAAACGGTGCATTGAATGCTTCAAACATAT
>NZ_JPVR01000049.1 GCF_000772935.1 Lysinibacillus boronitolerans JCM 21713 = 10a = NBRC 103108 | reverse complement strand
CAGACCAAACCCTATTACCCTCTTCGTCATATGCCTCAACAGGTGTTCCAAGATAATCACTAATAATACTATAATGACCTTCACTCGTAATCTTTGCAGAAGGGACAAACCCTTCATTAAACACCCATGTAACTAGATTATCTGCTATAGCGGTATCAGTCTGTGAAGAATTCAGATTGTCTAAAGTATCTACAACATTCTGTGTGGAGTACTCATGCAGAATCGTATTGCCATCCCATACAAAATGCGTTGCCTTATCCTCAGAACGCTTCTCTATCCGTCTACCTAGAGCATCATACTTGAAAGTAACTTCCGTATGATCTGGCTTAATGACCTTCGACAACATGCCATTGCCATAATACTCGTACTTCCACGTATCTCCATTCTTTTCGACTTTCTCTATGAGATTTCCTTCTTCATCATAAGAGAATTGGGCATCTTGTGTTGCTAGTAATCTACTGCCAGCACCATAAACACGATCTTTTTTGTCTTTTGTTTCATATAGATTGCCGACATCATCGACGCTACGGTATAAGAAATCAAATTTACTATCTTGATTGGCCCAGACGAGGTTACTGAATTCGTCGTAACCATACGTTACTTTTACACCGGTTAGCTCATTGACCATGCTGCGTAATTGGTGATTCACATCCCAATTATACACACGTCTTCGCGTATTTCGGCTTTGACTACATACGCGATGGTGTGTTGGTCTACCTGTGATATCATATTGCCATTTACTGATGACATCCCCTGGCAGGATTCGCTCAATCTCTTGCCCGAGTTCATTGTATTGCATCGAGGCTGTCCACTGGCCTTGCTCGGAGCGAGAGGCAGTCATTTGTAAGATATTGCCCAGCTCATTACGCATGACATCGATTTTGGCACCGAGGCTGCTTGTTATTTGGGAGCGATTGCCTAACTCGTCATAGCTACTGGCAATCCACTGGTCATTTTGCCACTCCTTGATGACTTGGCCGGACAGGTCTCGTTCTAGTTTGACGGTTACATGGTCGTTTTCCGTTTCTTTTAGCGAGCCGTTTTTGTCATAGGCAAACGTTTCCCATGTGCCATCATAGTAGTCTGATCGTATGACATTCCCTAGATCATCATGCTGATACGCTGTCCAACGATTTCCTGGACGTTGGATGCGCTGAACCAATCCTGCTGGACTTCGCTCATACGTTTTTTCCATATCATCAAAGCCGATTTCCTTGATGATATGACCTTTCGTATCACGTTCAAACGTATATGCTTCGCCTCTTTCATTGATCACAGCGGTTAATTGCTCCTCTGTATCATAAGTGAATTGTACTTTCTTACCACCTTGTTTTCGAGACGTTAGGCTACCAAGAATCGTGTAATCAAAGGCAACTTGCGTATGGTTATCCTTCGCAAAAATAATATCGTCATAGGCATTGTACTGTAATTGCACATCGTTACCATCTGAAAGATTTGCACGAACAAGGCGATTCAAGTGATCGTAACGGAACTTCTCTGTCGCCCCTAATGGATTGGTTGTACTAATGCAGTTACCTCGGCGGTCATATGTCCAAGTGGAGCTTGTCCCGTCTGGTAATGTCACTTGGCTCAAGTTCAAATCTGCATCATACGCTAAGCTTACCATATGACCTTGCGCATTTGTCACTGTGTCAATTAAACGATGCTCATTATAGGAAAATTCAGTCTTTGTACCGTCTTCTAACATAATTGCCTGCAATGTACCGTCTTCATTATAGATCCACTGACGACTTCCGCCCTCTGCGTTAACTGCTTGAATGAGCCTATCCTTAGTATCATACTGTGAGGATAATGTACTGCCATCTGTAAGAGTGATGGTTACCGGATTTGCCCATTCATCATAGCTGAATGTTGTTGTGCGGCCATCTTCATCTACTTCTTGGAGTAATTCAAAGTCCTCATTATATTCATAGCTGACTTCACTGCCATCTGGATAGACAATTTTCGTACACAAGTTATCTTTATTAAAATAGTAATAGCTTGTATGTCCTAAACTATTAGTGATTTCATTATAGCCGTCGAAATAGGCAAGCTCACCTGCTAGAACATTGCCATCTCCCCATGTTTTGATTACTCTTGCCCCTGTTGTTGGGCCATCGTAGCGCCAGAAGAAGCTATTTTTATTGCGGTCGATTTTTTGCATCATTAAGTGATTCACATAGGTTATATGCGTGCTCTGACCTAATGCATCTTGAATTTCGATTAGATCCTGAACATCATTATAAACATAGCGCACCAATACTTCACGATTGTTCTGATTACGTAAGGCAACTTCTGTCATTCTTCCTGCCTCATTGGTCGTAACATCTAGAATTCTGCCAACGCTATCTGTTACTTGAGATAGGAAACCTTTATTGTTATAAACAAATTGAAGATTGTGCTCTTGCTCATTTTTTACTTCTTTTAATCGGTATGTTGTTGCTGTTACTTGTTCGAATGCATAAATTAATCGTGTATCATGCTCAAACAAATGATACTCTTCCCCCGTATTTATCAGGGTCATTCTTTCTTTTTTATTAAAATATGGCAAATTTATTGGTAAAATTGGAAACCCAACTGCACGACCATCTGTTACTACAATCCCAATCAGGTCTTCTTCCTCAAATATCTCTAAGGCAAGATCGTAGATAAAGTGCATACCATGACCTGACAAGCCAACCCGGCTACTATCACTGTACCAAGCTCGTTCCCATGAAAGAGGGATTGGTCCAGGTAGCTCAAAGTCTACACCTTCATATATCATTCGTCCTGTAATTAAATCAACAGGTTCAAAGCCTTTTTTACAGAATTTATCACTTAACCCTTTTGTACAATTAAATTTCTTTAATACCCCATGGTTAAATTTCGTTAGCTCTGTTTTGGCCATTGCTTTCATACCGTCTACTGCCTTCGAAACAGCTAGCACTTCGTCCATGGAGGCGATGACTTTATCTGCTGCTGTCTTGACGCTCTTTGAGCCCTTGTTGGCTACCGCTGATACGGTATCTAGCGTCTTGGATACTTTTGTGTAAGCTGCTTTCATCCCTTTAACTGCTTTTGAGGCATCAACTGCCTTATCCGCAGCCTTTGCCGTTTTACTCGCTGCCTCTGCCACTTTTGCTGCTTTCTTGGCCTTGTATGCTGTTTTTGCTGCATCACCAACTATTGGAACCGCCCCCACTAAGTTCATGGCTGCGCCCATATAGTCTCCCCGAGCTAAACTAATACCTGCATTCGCAATATCTGCAATTGTCCCTATACCAGGAATGAATCCAGCTACATCCAGTGCCAAACTTACACCATCTAATAAACTACTAAAAAAGCCTTTTTTCTCTTTTTTCACCTCTGCCTTTTGGGGGAAAATGACGTCAACTTTCGACGTAGCTTCGATTGCTTCTTCATTTAACTTCGGAGGTTGGCTTTTCTTCTCTGTACCTTCCTGATCAATAAGTGTACTAATTAACTGTGTGTCAGCAGCAAGGATTACATGACTTTGCTCCTTTGCTGAAATGGCAATCCACTCTTCCGCCTCTACAGATAGCTCTTTCATACCGCTAATGTCAAGTGTTTCGTCCGCTGCAAGCATGATGGTACTGTTACTAAGAAATGTTACACCTTCTCCATCATCCATCTTTAAATCCAATACCCCATCTACTGCACTAAAGGTAATATCCCCAACACCTAATGTCACATCTTTCCCAGCATTGGTCGCTAATGATTTAACGGTCGTGTCCGCCATTTTCTTCGTCTGCTTTTGACTACCCTCAGGTGTGACTGGGTCAACCCGGACAGAGCTAATAACGATAGCCTCTTCTTCCACTGCACTCGGAAAATGTAATTGGGCACGTGCTCCTATTTGAGGCATTAAATACATAACCCCATTCGCATCGGCAGAATAAGCAAACCAATGGGCCTTTGCTTTATCCTGTTTTTTATCGATATCCAAATGAATTTTCACCGTGTTCTGTGTGACATCGATGATCTTTCCTGTAAAAGCTGCCCCAATAAGATCTAAATTGCGTACCAATCGCTGGCGAATACTTTTCTCTGGTTGGGCAGTATAGTGAAACGTTAAGACACCACCCTCAAGACAGACTTCCCGAGCCGTAATAACATAGGATCTTCCTTTTAATTGGACTGTAGTGCCTAGCTCATAGGCCTCTGTGCTTTCAAACTCACAAAAAGTATAATCGATTTCGCTTACATCAGTGCCATCGTTTTCAGTAATCAGCCGATACGTATCGATATCCATTCGTAATGTGGAAGGTAAATGGTCGATTGATATGCTTTTCCTACTTTGCGGTGTACCCAACCAAAATCGCGGCCCTTTTCCTTTTAAATCTGGGAAAACAACCGCATTTAGATTTGAGGCCATTCTTTTAATAAATGCCCAATCTGTTTCTAAGTATTGAATGGAAATATGACCAATGGCTTGGCTATTAGAAGCATGGTCGATGTAATCACCCTGAGGGTAGGCTCCCACAATATGATTCATTAACTCTACATACGTCATAGTCGCATCTTGGAAAGACCGGGAGCGTTTCTCAATATCCATGTTTGCTGTAAACGATACCGCTTCAACTAAGACATAATGCACACCTTGAACAGCCTGTAACTCTGCATTTTCGATTCGTCCTGAAAACAAAATACCTTGCTCTCGTCCAAATTTCACAACCACTTCATCAGTATGACTGACCCTTTGAATATACTTTTGTGCTTGCTCTTCAGCAATCATTCCTGTAAAGTACAATCTCGCATGGTCATTGCCTTTATGTTTAATGGTTAGTTTATCTAAATGAATAAGAGGATAAGGCCATTCAAGCACAAGATCCTCATACGTACTAATCATGTGGACTTCTTTTTTTTCTAGCGTTGTCATTGCTTACCTCCTTTCAAGCAATTTATTTTTTTAAAAACCTTGTTTTGGTATTTCCAAATCCTCTTGTCCATCATGAACTATATCGATTTTGCCTCCGCCTGCAGAGCATTGCGTATGACAACGGTTTAATAGCGCTTGCTTCCCCTCGATATTGACATTTTCCATCCCTTCCATCCAGTCGATGGAACATGCTGGCGTACACGGCTTTTTTAATTTCAAGCAAACACCAAAGGTTGGGATATTTTCAGGGTTTCGATCGCCTACATTCATAACGGCTTTGCCTTTTATATAAACGCCATGATCCTGTGGTAAATTTAAATAATTCAGATGGCTACCATGCTCACAGGAAATGATTGCTCCATGTACCACATAACTAAATTGCTCTTGTCCCGAACCCTCTGTCTCCAAATTTTCTACAACTTGAGCCATTTGCTATCCTTCCCTTCAGATTATTTGTGATCATTTTCGCGTTTACACTGTAGCTACAGTGTTTCATAATTTATCGTTTCTCTAGCTTTACTCGCTGTAGCTGAATTCCAAGAAATGATCGCCTTAAGAGACTTTCTGCCACATCCAAATTAACGATGGTAAAAGATTCCCTTTTGCCATCAACCTGAAAAATACAATCCAATTCCACACTTTTGGGGTTAATCACAAGCTCCTTTATGCGTCCGTCTGGATAATACGTCGTTTCATGTGAAATACAATGCTTTTTCACAATGTCCAAAAGCCAATAGATGCGCTGTGTTCCTTTCATAACATCCGTAAAAACAATGGCCGTAAATGCTAAGTTATCCTCGTATTTTACTAATAACTTTTTTAATTGTTCAGACACGATTCTCCGAGGCTTTTCTAAATAATCCAAATAGAGTGCATTCTCTTTTTCTATCACTTCTCCAAAAACAGACGAACAGACAAAATCATCATCGAGGTCTGTCTTCATAGGAATAATTGGATTAGTAATACTTTGATCTTGTCGAAGAATAAAATACTCCATCTTTTCCTCCTGTAACCACCATTGCTTCCCTTCATCACTTTTGTACAAAGTTAATGAATCCAATGAATGTCTTTTATCTGTTCTGGGCTGAATAGATACTTTTCTTGATCGCGTTTAAAGAAGGTTGCACCTTTAAGATTGGCACCTGTAAAATTGGCACCTGCCATCTGCGCAAACTCAAATCTTGCATTTTCTAAATTCGCATTACTGAAATCTGTGCCAAGATAGCTCGCAACTTCATAATTGGAAAGCCTTAGCGTTTTTCCCTGCGCATGAGTAAAATTCGCGCCTGCTAAATTAGCCTGTCGAAAATCAGCATCTTGAATGGCTGCATATGAAAAATCAGCATTGGCTAATCTACACTGTTGAAAACTAGTACCGATGCATACACTGTGTTTCCATGAGGAGCCTTCTAAATTACTCTCTTTGAAATTCGCATAGGAGAAGTCCAGCTGATTGAAATCTTTCTGCTGTAAGGGAAGGTTCGAGAAGTTTTCAAACGTATACGATTGGTCGGTCTCTTTGTTCTCTAACCATAAAAGAAGGTTCTTCTCCTCACGTTCCCGTTCGTCGATGATTGCAACATCTTCACTGAACCCTTTATATTCACCGACACGAAAACGTAAGCACGCTGTTCGTTGAAAATTGATTTTTGGTACGCATTCTTTTTGATAGCGAAAGAGATAGCGTATCAATTGAATGATAAAGTGATGAAATAGGATAACTGTCTGCTGAATAATGACTCGAACGTCCGCTGCTTGAATGCTGAGATAGGGTTTTCTTTCTTTTTCAAGTATTGTTTGTAACTCTGTAATTGCCTCACTTAGCCAATCCGCTTCATACTGTGCCGTGCATTCTGTCCATTCGTAATACCAAGCTTCTCCATAGGCTTCTAGCAAATACGTAAACTTGTTTTCTAGCAAAGACGTTCTTAGCAATGAAAAATGAATAAAAGCAACAGATGCTAATCTTCCCTGCCCTTGCTGCTCTCTAATATTCGCAAACAACTGTTCAAGGGAGTGAATGATTGGCTGTAGCAAAAGTTCCTTGTTTTGGCGAAACCGTCGAACAACTTTAACTTGCAATCGGCTGACATGAACTGACACGCATTCATCCATAAAATGCTGTAATGCTTCTTCTCGTTTCATGCATCCACTTCCTCACTAATTTGCTCGTACTTCCGTTCCCTTAATTTCCATTTTGTCTTCCATCTTGATGGAATTATCTTTACACGTCATCTCAATTTTCTCATTTGCATTAATCATAATTTGCTTCGCATTGATGACGACTTTATCTGTTGCTTTTAAGTTAATATTTTTATCACTTATGATTGAAATACCATTATCATCCATAAGTGAAATCATTAATCCCCCACCAGAAATGACAATCCGATCAGGAGCTAGTAGAATTTGTTTCCCATGCTTCGTTCTCAGTGTTTTCACATCTGGGTCAGCCATTCGCATCGGGTCTTGGCGACTATCTTCTGGCGCTGTAGCACCTGATTGCCCACCACCATCTTGACTAGTAGGATTCGTTGCTGCTAACATTGCTCCAGATTGGGGAGGTGCTTTTGATACGGAGCTAATGGCAATCCCTTCATCCTCACGATTGCTTGGGAAATAAATTCTAACGTTGTCAGATAACTCAGGCATAAAATACCATCCTGTATTATCTTCCGATGCATAGATTGTTGAATATGGAAACCAATAGGCCGTGTCCTTTTCTTGCCCCTCATCAAAATTGACATGAATACGAATTTTGTCCCCAGCCACATCAATTACTTTTCCTTGAATAGAGGCACCAATAATAGCTTGATTGTAAGTCGTGTGAACACTAAAGCCATTTTGTGGTGTTAACGTATAGATATGCTTTAATAAACCATTTTTTAGCTTTGAGACAATTTTATAAACATACAATTTCATTGATTGGAAAGTAACTTCATTACCTATTTTGAATGATTGAGTCGACTCCACCTCATAGTACATGTAGTCACTATCCGTAATGCTATCGAGATGATTTTTACTAGAGATTAGGAAGTTGCCGATTGCTTTTTTAACTCGGTAATTAAGGGCATCCATTTTTGGTGTGTTACCCGGTTGAAACGGTACACCGAAGTAGAACTTTGCCGCCCCATGAATGGTATCTGGCACCAAGCCTGTATGAAATCTCGATGCCATTCGCTTAAGAAATTCCCAATCGGTCTCTAAATATTGCATCGTGAAGCTACCAAGACTAGCCCCCTTTGTGACATGGTCCATAAAATCCGCGCCTGGTTGATCGGCAATACATACATTGATTAATTCACTATAGGGCATGCTTGCATTTTGATATGTTTGATTTTTCTTCTTCACATCTAACTTATACGTATGTGAAACGGCTTTAACCTCCAAATAATACGTACCCATAACCATTTTCACTTGGACATCTAACGCAAGCCCATTAAATATAGGTGTGGATTGTCCATTGCTACCAATTTGTAATACTTCAATGGCTGTTTCTGCATCTGTCATATAGACGTAGGAATCTTCAAGTTCATCTGGAATCACGCCTGTTAAACGCAATGTTGCATGCTCGTTCATTTGTTGTGTAATTTCGATTTCACTAACGCGGATATTATAGGGCATCACAACCATATCTTTATACGTTAAAGCTGTTTCCTTATTTACTCGCTCCATCAAACAACACCTTCTCCATCTAATGATTTGTTTTCGATTGAGATTGATTCCATCATGCCGTATGCAATGGGTTGCCAAATAGGCATTTCTGATTTCAAGCAATTGACCGAGCCTGTTGCTACATTATCGCCTACCATAAACAAAAACATTAAATTGTAAATTTTAGAGTCTAGAGCCTTCGTAATGAAATCAAAATAGCCGATTTGACGACCATCCACTTCTTTTATGCCAATATCTAACATATCAGCATCTGGCTGTAATTTTCGAAGGATATTCATCATCGTATGTGTGAAATCTTCTAATTCCTCTTCTTGAATCTGTTGCTCCATCATTTTCATCGTGATGTTAATAGATGTACTTTCACTTGTGTAGATATAATCGGGTCTACGGCTTGATGGATATTTAATATCCATTAATTCAGGTTCCATCTCTTCAAAAGCTGTAGGGATAAACATCCGAATTTGGTCCTCATAAAAACTACTCTCTGCAAATTCAATCATTTCATCTTCAATCATTAGCTGGCCTTCTTTAATGGCTTGAACGATGTCAGTATGTAACAATTGGTTTTCAATGTTCTCCAGTCGTTTCTTCTGCCTTGCATGCTTCGTCATCTCAATGACTTCTTCATCCATGAAATTCATTTTTTCCCCTCCTTTGTTATTCGTATTTCTTATCTTCCTCTAACTAGCCAACCTCTTAATTCACTAGTAGACTATTAATCAACTATCATGCGCTTAGGTCGCCCTTGACCGACCCCTTTCATCCGACTACTGCCCTTAGATTCCAACAAAATGCGATTTAAATATTTATGAATTTGGCTATTAGATAAAGATTGATAGTCCAACTCTAGCCGGTTGCAAATATAGAAATCAATTACATCTCGTTGCACTCTCTCCTGATTTAAGCACTCTAAGGCAAAGGCAATATCATACGGATTAGTGGGTCGATTTTTTAAAAGCTCTCGCGAAAAGTATTGCAAAATGAGTGGATGGTAGGTGCTTTTTTCTAGCCCTGCATACTGACAATGAAGATAATTAACAGTATTATATTCTGTCGCAAAGTCGAAAAAATCGGTATGCTGTGAGCGTAATTTGGCACCTAATTTTAATTTAAAGCGCGCTAATTCTAGTTCATTATGAGCAAGCTCTAACGAATCGTCTAAGACAATCTCTGTTCTGTAATTGCTAAAGTCTAAGTCATTTGCTTCTTCAGCAAATCGCACTTTTAAAATCGTTTCACTTCCTGTAGCTTCATAAGGAAGCTCATAGCTACTATCTAGCATATAGAGCCTTCCTTTATGCTTAATAATGCCTTTTGTAATGATAAGACGTGTATCCGCTACAATAATATGGACACCAGCAATGATGCCGTTTGAATAATCTTGAAAATATAAATCTAAAAAATCTCTTGGGTAATCTCGCAAATTCTCCAGCATTTCTCGCTTTAAAATGCGACCTTTATGAAAATGTGGATATTGATTAGCAAACAAGCTGTCACCCACCTCTTTTCTTTTTTATCACGTGAGCTTGCTCTACTTTAATCCGTCAAAGAAATCTAGTTCCGATAAATCAGCTTCAAAGGCGAAGAATTCCTTCTTTCCAATAAACAGCTGTTCGTCTTTTCGTGCTACTGGCACCACATGAAAGCCCCAATGATCTTCGCCTGCAAAAACAAAGAATTTCACTTCGCCATTCATGATAGAATCCGTCTCGTCTTGTGGAATTTTATCGTAATAGTTTGCCGCAATATTTTCATAAAGAACAGGCTTAAAATTCTCAGGACGATTAAAGTAAGTGTATTTATAGGATGACTGATTGTCACTGCCAGTTAGGAAAAACTCCACCTCTGTTACACCCCATGGACGGGAAATAGTACCATGAATTTGGTTTAGCCTTTCTAAGCTACTAATAAGTAATTTTTCCTGGCGATTATGTGTAAAGGCACTTACAGCATAAGGTACAACAGGAGCATGATTTGTCACTTTTGTTTCAATCATGCCTATCTTTTTCGCATTTAAATAGCGCAGTGCTCCTCTAAGGCAAGCAAGCTTTAATTCTGGCACTTTACCAATATTTTCAGCTTTTTGCCTAAATTCAATGCTTCGTCCGGGTACAAATTCTTTTAAAGCCTCACGAAATGCATCAATCTTACAGGACTGTCCAGTTAATTTAATAATAGAGTATTCGCCCAAAAGACCACTCTCATAAAATTCCTCTAAAAACTCACGCACAATATCATAAATATCAGCCTTGATAAGATGATTAATTTCTTTTATGTTGAAAAAGACATTTGGATAATCATAAACTTCCTTAAATTGATTGTTTTCAAGCAGAGATAGGCACCATCGATCTACTGCTGTCACATTTAAATCGCTATCGTGCTGCATATCACTGTCCGAATAAAAGCGGCTTCTTAAAATGCCTGTTTTACGGAAAAATTCCTTCTTCATTTCCTCTGCCATTTCCCATAAGAAATAATAATTATTTCGGACACGTAAGTATTCATCACGTGTGCGATTTTCATATTCCTTAAAGCGAGTTGGAATGATATACTCAGCATCTGAAAAGGCTTTTTCAAATTGTTTGTATACCTCGTCAACCCCATGATCGTCTACATATCGATAAATATCCTTGCCTGGAATATCAATGAGTGCATCAATATCATAAGCACTTTTTCCCCGACTATAGTAATTGGCAAAGACAATCTTCATAAATTGGAAAATACGATAGGTAATATTGTTGCCCCCAAAATTGGTATCTCCATTTTCATAGGTTGTATGAATATCAATTTTGTATGAAATATGTCCATCCTCTATTCGAAACTTACAGGAGGAAAGGTCGGTTGTTCCACCACCACAATCAATGACCAGTGCCTTATATTCCTTCCCATCCAAGAAGCTATTATTCTCTATTTGATTGGCGATTGTATTATAAAGAACCGCCATCCCTTCATCGAGAGCATGTTCTGTTTCGATGTTGTATTCAGGTAAAATTGTCTGAAACATATCTAAAAATTGATTTTTCAGCTTTACAGGACTGGAAATATGTAAATGCTTGAAGCGACATTTAAATTGATGCTCTGCCATTTGAATAATATAAAGCATAAACTCTCTTAATATCTGACTTCGCGGAACAAGTGCTGTATTTCCGTTCGCATCCATTATCTCTTCCAATTTGGCATAATTACTAACCCAGCGTTTAATGCCTTGGAATTTCGTTGCCAATGAAGTGTAGCTATTTTTTTTCATCATTTTTAACGCTTCATAGCCATAGTAATAGCTCACTTGATCTTGATTTGAGCAATCTGCCACTGTCATGACTGTCGGCACTACTTCGATCCATTCATTTTGGTGAAGCGGATCTGGAAACTGGACAAAATTAATGCTATTTAGCTGAATTCTGTCATTTAATAGGTCATGGCTACAAGGAGAAGAGACATAATCACTTTCTAAGTAAACACCAGCCGTTGTATTGGTAGTTCCAAAATCAATGGCAAGAATCGCATCGGTTGTTTCCAGCTGTTTAATCTCTAAATCTGGTATTGGAACCTTATAGTAGTGAAGGTTTGTAGGCGGAAGTGGGGTCTCCTGATAGTAAGTCTTATAGATATACTCAGAATCTTGCTTTCTTAAAAATATAAAGCTGTAGTTTTTATTGTTAGTCTTTCGAATTTCTAGTGCCTCATCTGCCGCAAAATAGTACTTGTTTGGCTGCTGATCGTCTTTTATAACATGAAGGATGCCGCAAAGATCTAGCTGCTCATTGACTAGCAGTACATTGGATTCAACTAGAAATCCTCCTGTTTCTACGAAATACTGATCTGGCTTATCAATTTTCATACCGCTATATAAGCTCATTTTGGCAGGAATTTTTATCTCACCATTGTCAGACAGTGGTGTTTTTAAATACTGCTGCACAGCCGCTTCTACTCTTTCGAATCCCCCATCCTTACTTTCTTTAATTAGAGGGTTTTCTTCAGCGCCACGATATCGTAAAATTTTGTCGATTAACTCGTCTCTGGTTAATGTATTAATAAGCCCTGTCACAAGTTTTTCCTTATAACAAATATTCCTCAGCTGGAAGGTTGTCATTTCCATTAATTCTACTCGTGTATAGGTCATAAACTTTTTTTCTGTATAACGCTTATTCGCATACAGTTTATATGAATATTTAGTCGTCATTACGAATCCCTCCTCTGCCCTGTTTAGTAAAGAGCTATTCGATCTAGCTTCATTGTTTCCTCTGCATCGATTATGCCGAAGTGATATTGCCAATAAACCTCTATATGGAAGCTGATAGGCAAAAATATTTCCTGTATGAGCTGTACCTTTTGCTCATTCTGCTCTGTCTTCTTCTGACGTATATATAAAAGCAACTCATCTTGCTCCTCTGATTTTACATAGATGAAACAACCTTTAAAGAGCCTTTTTAGCGTATCCTTTAATAAGTAAATTTCATCCCCGGTCTGGTACAGTCTCAGCATGTTCAGGACCACGATTTCTTGTTCCTTTTTTGAAAACGAACAAATATTATGACGTACTACATTGCCAAATACATTGGCTTCGATATCTTTTAAAATAAAGCGAATAAAAAACTCTTTTTTATTCATCCCCTGCATACGATCAATGTCAGCTAAGAAATGCAGTACGATGTCAAAAAAATATTCCCTAAACGCTCTATCAGATGTATTATCCGGGTGAAAAAGATTGTTAAAAATATCAAAGTAGCGATAGTACGGATTTACTTCGACGTGCTGCTCAACCAACTGTGTATTTAAAAACTGTGGACTAAGCTCCATATAGGGCGAATATGTCTCGGCAAGGTGAAAATTTATATCCTTTTTAGAAAGTCCTTCATCCTCGGCTTTAATGAGCAAATCCCAAATATAATTCATAGCCACACACCTACACATTTATATTCGAAGAAATGTCGCTGTACCTCGGATACTAAAAAGCTCAAAATATCATTTGCTATAAAATCTTTTTTCTCTTTTGCCTTAAACTTTAGTAGCATCGTTTTTTTATGACTATTTTCACCTATCATTTCTGTTAAGAAAGGGTTTACTGAATGCGTAAAACCTGCCCTTGAAAAAGAGTCCACTATCTCCACATCTACTAGCTCAACGCTAACAGCTGCCTCGAAGGAGTTAATCATCCTAGTAATCTCCCCCTTCGTTTTAACATTTGCAGTATACTTACTAGCAAATTTGTGCATAAAATGCTCTATTCGTCGATTGGAAACAAGCTCATAATGAAGCTTTCCAATTTTTTCATCTTCCATTTTTGCAATTTTGATTAACTGCCAAACCCCTGATTTGTCTTGTGGTGAAACAATGGTTAATTCATTATCTGAACGTTTAACGTAGCGAACATTCTCCTCATCCGCTTCAACAAGATACCCATGCTCGTTGCCAATTTTGCGGATTGAAAGGACATGCTCATAATTGACCTTATCGATAGCAGGAATGGGGAATCCCACATTCTTGACCTCATGTCGCTCAATATTCCATAGTGGAACCATGTCCAGTCTCTTTTTTGGCTCGTATTCCTCTAAATCAACTATTATCTCAATGATTTCAGTATCTTCATTGAAAGGTGGACAATCCACTAAATGTACATCCAAAAATTTATAGGCGTATGGGTGATGAATGGTTTTCCATGGCAATCCATTAATTTGAAATATCGGATATAGCTGATCGATTTCTTGCAAATAGTCTGAATTTCTTGAAAGACTTACCTTTATCTCTAGTTGTCCTTCTGTTGTGACGAGAGTTCCGTTAAAGCGTCGTTTCTCAACTAATAACTGCTGAATTTGTATCGAGTCACACTCTAGAAATAAAGTACACAGGACGGCTTGTTCTTTGTTTTTAAACGATTGAAGTAATTTGGCTGTATCGATTGCTTTCGTTTCTAAATCAGTTGGTCGCATCGGAAATAAACATTGATGAATCGGGTCAACATCCTCCTTTGAACTAAGCGTGACATAAATGTCAAACCTATTCTCAACATCTTCTATTTCGTTAAATACTCGCTCTTCAAGCTTTCTATTCATTTCATCCTGATAGTCAATTAAATTTACAAAAACGCCACTGACAATATCTTTTAGCAGTTGACGTTGCTCTAAATCCTCTATTTTGCGTAACCGTTCAAACATGAGCTCTTTTATCACTTTACTTTCCCTCTTTCATCACTTCAGCATCAGATGACTCATTAGCAGCTGCTCCTTCTTCAAATGGTATTGCCGCTTCGTAAGATGGGTCTATATCAGTAGCCGGTGCCTGAGGAGGTGGATTTAATTTATCATTGGCGTTCATAACCTTTCGCTCAAGACCTAAAACCTTTGACAGTAGCTCTGTCTCCTGATAAATTTCCTGTGCAAGTGTATAATATTCAATCGCTTTTCCGTACTCTTGACGTGCATAGCTCTGATCTCCACTTTTTTCTAAACCTTCTGCCTTCAATTCCTTCTGGGCCTTTTTCAATTCAGCAATTTTAGCCTCTGTCTCTTCTATTTTTGTCTTTATTTGAGGCTCGCCAGTATAGGAGATGGTGAGGGCCTTTTTCCTTGCCTTTTCATATGTTTCAAGTGCCCCATTGTAATCTTCTGCTTCAAATCGAAAATCTCCATCCTTCACAGCTTCAGCAATTTGAACAATCGTATCCATATTCGCTATTCTTTGCTCAGTAGCTTCCTTTCCAAAGTTCTTAATGAGCTTCCCTTCTTTTTTAGCCTTTTCATATTGCTCAAGAGCATCTGTAAATTTTCCAGCTTCAGCTGATTTATCTCCATTTAAGATGAGATCAGTAATTCTTAACTTTTTAGCCAGTAAATTTCTATGTATTGGATCCTTCAATTTTTTGGCTGCATTTCTGCCCTCACTATATTCCAGAAGCGCTTTTTCATAATTTCCATCTTGAAAATAAAGATTTCCGCTCTTTTCATGGTCCTTCATTTCAACGGTTAATTCTGCCATTTTTTTGGCTTGCTTCGCTTGATAAAAAATAGTACTGCCCCCAACGACTAACGCTACGATTAATGCGGCAGCAATCATTTTAATGTACTTCATTTTTTTCTTATTTGTTTCCTGATAAACCTTATTAGCAAATATAGTGGCAATTGTATAATTATTTACAACCTTCCTTTGCCTACTTAGAAGCACCTCTTCCAATAAATCCGTGTATTGCTCAGGGTCTTTCGTGTCCTCCAGCGCGTCGGCCATTTCTATCTCATTAACATCCTCCCAAAAGCCCGCCGTACAAAGCACTAACACATCTCCATCCAATAACTTCATTTTCTTAGACACAAAGGGCTTAAAATCTTCAGGTTTACCAAGATAATTTAGTAGGTTGCTTCTTTCCTCGTGCTGGCTTATATCCAGTGAACGATTTCTGCTGTTAACGATCTCCTGCGCTAAGCTTTGATCAGTAGTTTTATACGATAAAGTACCATTTCTAAAATGATATAGCCTCGAATTTCCCGCGACTGCAACAATCATTTTTGAGTAATCTGATATGACGATAACAATACTTGCCTTTAATCTCACCCTTAAGCTTTGAGCCTGAAGTATAGCTTGCGCATTTTTTAGATATTTTTTAATACTTCTTCTGGACATAGATGGTTTTTCCATAAACTTTTCCAAAATTGCCTTCACAGCAAGTTCTGCGCTACTTATTTCCTGATCAGAATCTAACCCTTTTACAGCTACCCAGCAGGCTACATCGTCGAGCTCTGTATAGGCAAAGTAATCTTTGTTCTGCAAAAATGAACCAGCTTCAGATAGAAAACTAGTTTTAAAGTCGCTGTTTTCTTTTCTCATGATTACTCCTCCTTAACATGTAAAATGTTTACCATGTTTTTTCTAGAATAACGATGGTTGCATTATCTTGATTTTTTAAGCGTTTTTGTTCAACAGCTTTAATAATGTCTTGAGCAATATCATAGGGAGGAGTTGGCTGTGAGAGAATTTTTTCCATTTCAACCTCTGTTAACGTATCATAGACTCCATCGCTAAATAGACATACCTTATCGCCCCTATTTAGCTGAATAGGGCTCTTCCCTATATCTAAATTTTTAAAGCCTTCATACCCTAAATAATTGATAAGTCTCTTTTTCAGAGGATTTTCTTGCACCTCAAGCTGAGTTATTTCACCAGAAATATATCGCTCTGTTAATACTGATTCAAAAATATGCTTTTGGTTAACCGCTATAAATTCGCCATTCCTAAAAATTTTGATAACACTATCTCCTACAGCCCCCCAATGGAGTAAACCTTCCTTGTCGATAATGGCCGTGACTAGGGTAGTTCCTCCGTTCGAGCCATTTAAATTTTCTAAAATCATATGATTACTTGCTATGGCTGCTTCCTTAAAAAAGTTAGGTAGATTTTTTAAGGTAGTAAGCTTTTTAAATTCTTCTATAAAAGTCGTTACAGCGATAGTACTGGCCATACGACCATTGGCTAAACCACTTATACCATCTGCAAGCACTGCAATTGTGCCATGCGTTGTTTCGGTTGTGGAGAAATAATCATCCTGTTCATCACGTCTCCCAATCGTTTGACCATTCCCAATATAAATTTTCCCTTTATCCATTTTTTGAGCTAGAATAAATCTGATAATTAGCAAAACGATGAGTATAATGATGAAAATTAAGGCAATTATGTAAGGCACTAAATTTTGGTCCATATATCATCATTCCTCACTTTGATTGTTTTCCCATTCAAAGTGAACGCCACATAATGGAATAAATAAAAACATACTTCTCCCTAACTGAATAACATCATAAGCTGCTAATTCAGTTGGGGTATAAACGGCTTCATTATTTAGATAAGCTAATCCCGAGGCATCACCTGGTAATAAATAAAAATTACGCTTTTTCGGATCATATACAATGACAGCATGATTACGATTCGAGATGGAATTATCTCCTGCTATCCGGATATGCATGTCTTCTGCTCTACCTATAAAATTCTTTTCAGATAAGATGCGATAATCTCTCCCCATTTGAGGGCCTTCAATACAAACCAACCAACCTGTTACTGGATCAATTCCATCCATTTCTCCTAAATAGGGCAATGTTTTATCTTCTGATTCAACGACAGGAGCTGTTGGGCTATTTTGTCTGTGCTCTTGCTCCACCATCACGTTACAATATGGACAAATATTGCGATGTCTCCTTGAACTAAACATGTGACCATTTGTACATCTTATCAAACTCATTTCGTTATCCCCCATCTATGTTCCGAATTTCTTTCTCTATTTCACCAAAATTCGCGTATTTGCTATGTATATCGTGTCACCATTACCTAATGGGTAAGGGATCTCTTGTTTTAATCTATTTTTAACGCGCTTATTAGCTTTTTTTAAGCCAACACCATTTACTGAATCAATATCCTCTATATACCAAATACCAGCTACACAATTTAATACAGCATGCTCATAATTCACAAGAGATTCATATTCCGTTCCACATAAATCAATATCTGCCTTATGTTCAGCTGTACTTTTCCCGATAAGCAATGAAATTTGATCACCAAGCTCCCATTCATCTACTTTCATCCCGCGTTCATTAAGTAGTACAAGCTTTGAAATGTCGTTGTTTGTTTTCGCTTGAGTGAGTGATTTTGCCTCGTATTTGAGAGAACCATAAATAATGGCAAGTATCACCATTACGGTTCCGATAACAAATTTTAAAAGGACTTCCTGATTCATAACAAAAACATATAGGATAAAAAAGAAGGCAATTGTGATAATAATAATATCGATGAGTCTTATAAACATTTTTTTCCTTGCATTGTTACTATAATCTTTACTTGAATATGGTTCCTGCATATAATCACACTCCCTCTTGCCATTTTGAATTATTTATTAAAGAAACGTTCGAATAAATCTGTAGTATCAAGAGGATTCTTCTTATTTTTCTTATGTAACGTTGAGGACGTTTCCTTTGTTTTAGGATTAAAGCCAAAGAAATGTTCAAAGTTTTTTTCAATATTGTTCATATTAAAATCTGGCCTTTTTGCAGTCGATTGTTGACTTGTCGATTGCTTGTTAGCTGAGTGTTCATGATTCCAGCTTTGCGCAGCGCCATCTAGTCGAGCATCATATGCCTTCCTAGCCGCTTCATCCTTCAAAACTTTATATGCCTCTGTTACTTCTAAGAAAATTTTTTCAGACTCTTTGTTTCCTCCGCTTACATCAGGATGATGCTTTTTTGAAAGCTTTCGATAAGCGAGCTTTATTTGATCTTGTGTCGCGTCTTTACTAATACCTAATGTGTCATAATGTGTTTTCATTTTTTCATCCCCAGTACTAGGATTATTCAAAAATTATCTAAGGAGCTATATTAAGCCCCTTAGATAATTTTTAGTGTGCTATCTCACTCTTAGACAGCGTAGCCGCCTTCGATTTTTGCCAAATCTGTTTTGTCTTTCTTTTGTTTAACAAATAAGAAGAATTCACCAATACCTTCTGTGTCACCATATCTTTCTGTATAATCCACCACAAAAGCATTTGGGAAATGAATTTTTCTTACTACTTGATCTGCTGAAACAACCTCTAATGTCACTTTACGGTAACAGTCAGCCTTTTCAGCTGGTACTAATGACCATAAACCTAATTTCATCGTATCATCAGAATTATCACCATCAGTTGCTGTAAGAATTTTACCTCTTACTTTTAAAGTGGCTCCAACATCTGTAGAGCGAGCGTTCGAATCATTTGGCGTATCTGTTTCATATTCAACAGACATAATGCTTTCTAACCCTAGTTCAATTGCCTCTGATCCTTCTACTTTTAATACAAAACCCATTCTAATTCCCTCCTAATATTTTTTGAATCTCCTGTTCATAAGATGAAAGTTTTTAACACTTGCTGTTTTCATTTCTCAATAAAACATCGAGAAATATGTAACACTCCACCTTAATGAAGATTCTTATTTATGTTAAAAGATTTAAAAAATCTTAAACATACGACTGAAAAATTGAATAATTGTATGTTTAAACTTGTTAGGCTTTAACAGCACTTGTCCCTTTTGTAATCATTACTTCTAAATTCTTCACATTGCCATTAAACACAAGGTCAATTTGACACGTGCTCGTTTTCTCGTCGATAATGTAGCCGATATCATCTCCATCATGGATAATGGAGTTGACATAGCCTTTATCATTCAGCCATTTACTTTTTTGACTGCTTGGATTATTACTGAAGAACCTAACAATATTTTCATGCTTAAAGTCACCTGATTGGAATCGAAGTATTCTTTCAATATACGTACTCACCTGTGTTTTGTAGATAGAATCGAATCCATCCTCTTCCATCGCTAAGCTTCTAGCTTTATAGACAGTAATACGTTTAATATCTTTATCTTGGAGCTGGGCATTTTCTGACGAGAACACAAAGCCAAAGCTTCTGCTGTTAATCGCATCTTTAATATTATTCGTAAAGCCTGAGATTTCCTTTGCCATCGTTGTAACAGCTCTAAGCGAGTTTTCACCGGCTTCAATATCGAATCGTACGCCAGGATAATTACGTTTTACATTTCTGAAGGACTCCTTTAAATACTCAGGGCATTGGTAGGCGGAAACAATGCCTGCGGCTACATAGCTAGCCCCGACATAGACCCCTTCGATCCATAGCTTTAAAATATCTTCCTTTTCTTTAGATAAACGGGCGCCATTTTCCGTCGTGTACATTCTCGCATCAATAACGACACCTGATTTATCTTTTGGAATTATGGTGAAGTTCGGTAAGCACGGTATCGCAAACTCACTATAGTCTTTTCGAACAAGCACGGCGCATTTATCAATCAGACGATCTATCCCTGCGGTTGCAATCCCATTGAATGTTGTTTCTTCCTCCGCCATGAAGTTAAAGAAAACCTGCACTTTGTAATCTTTTATCGTATCTAGAAGAATCGATAGGGATTCCATTGTATTGCCTTCTTGCTTGGCAACCTTTTCATTCCCTTTAAATCTAGATCGGCTGACCTTCATTTTTCCAGTAGCCTCTAGTTCCAGTGCAGGAACAATGCCGTACCACACCGTATCCGTAAAGTCATTTTTAGAGTTTACAGTATTTAAATACGTCCGTAATCGCGGTAGGTTATTACTTTTCACGAGCATATCGAGCTTAGTGTTTGTCACAAGCAATGACGGCTGCATCCCTTTATTTTTCGTTGTGTACTGATCAAAGTACATTTTAATGCCTAAGAGCTTTTCCACTAGAGGTTTGACCGTTTTTACAAATTCATCCTTCGCATTCTTATAGAACTCAAGGTATGTATTGTAATTTTGAACCTCTGTTTCCACATCAAATTCCGCCTTCACAGCTGGTAGAGGAGAGAACGTTCTTACAACTAAATCTTTTACATAGGAAGAAGGAGACTCTGTAATGGCCTCATAATCTTCTTCAAAAACAGTACTTAAACCATAGTTACTATTTTCTTCAATCACCATCAGTTCCGAGCTATTGTTTTGAGGTGCCTCAATAATTTTCAACTCGCCATTATCACCAATAGAAAGGGTCCCAATTTGTAATTTTTCGGATTCCCCTTCATCCTGATTAACGCCTAACAATAATCTAGTTTTAATATCTTCGATTGCTAAAGGTAGCATGGCCATGACATTGTTGTAATTTTTACTGGCTACTTCAAACATCAGATTCAGCTTGTCACCAGTATCTAATTTTTTCGGATCACCCTCATCTAGCTTCTCATATTCACCGTAAAGGTAATGAATTTCCTTACGAACTTGGCGAATGTCGTCCATGACTTTCTTAGGAGAGATCATATCAAGTAGATTTTCGAATTTAAAATCTACATTTGTGATGCCCTGGCTTCTTTTGGTATCAATGAGGGTGAAGAGCATCTTTAAAAAATCATTATTTTGATCGATTGCTATTTCAGAAATACAATCATCTTGAATACCTTCAGGTTTCTTCAGGGTATACATTACCTTTTGATTAGCGGCATTGTAGAATGAATAAACCGTTGGAGAAAACTTATCTAAAAATTCGTCAAAGCTTTTGACAAGAAGATATTGATGAATTTCTTTAATCTTTTCATCACTTAGACTGTCGATCCCCTTTACATCTCCAACAAGCGTAATTAAGTCCATCTTTTCAGGATTAATTTCTTCAAATAGCATGGTTCTGTTTGTTTGACTAATAATATCCATTCATTCGGCTGTATTATTATACAGCCATCCCTCCTTTTTACATCGGATTTCGAGTAAGCACAATCATCTGCGAGCAGAAACTTAAAATTAACTTTTTAGTTATAAAATTCCATTTAAAGAAAAAGAAACTGCAGTTTGGTTAAACTGAAGTTAAAATTTTATAACCATCTTATCTACATCACAAATGACATTATGTATCACAACGTAACTATACAATATCTTATTTTATTGTCAATATTTACATTAGAATATTTTGTTAATTAAAATGTAAATTGATAGTTTAATAGGAAAAATTAAACATACCTAATTTTATGATATTTTTTTAAAAAAAATGTGTTTTTCCACTTTTTTTTAATAAAAAAAGACAGCCTAGGGTGAATTTTTTAATCCTCTTAGGCTGTACAGAGCGCTGATCTTACACTACAAAATGATAAGATTGGATTACTTTTTCTAGATAATTGGTCATTTAGAATTATTTACCTTTAAATAGTTCCTTATCCTATTGACAAATTCTTCAACTGTTATTACCCACTTCATGATTTGTAGGGAAGGACATCGTTTTTTTACTTGTACTGCCAACCCCCACATAATGATGTAGGATAAAAGAAGACTTACACTATTATTATGTTCTTTTACTTGTTCAATTTTATCCTCAATAAGCCGCTGAGAAACATCAGGAGGAATACTATCTGTCATTGAAAAGTAAAATGTTGCAGCAAAACTATATAGATCAGTATAGACACCTTGCGCGGACTTATTAGAATATTGCTCAAGAGGAGAGTAACCTGAGCTTGTAAAAATTTGATTATCTTTAGCTGTTTTATAAAAAATTGCTGACCCAAAATCTAGTAAAAATGGATTACCTTCTGAATCTATTAAAATATTACTTGGCTTAATGTCACGATGGAGAATCCCCTGTTTATGTACATAGCACAGTGCATCTATTAAAGGAAGAAAGATACTTTTGTATAAATGGTCTCGATCCTGGACAGGAAAATCCTTTAAATATTGATCTAATAGTTTTCCTTCATAATAATCCATAATGATATAAATCGATCCATTTTCCTCAAAATGATCAGTATATTTGACTATATTACGATGATTTATTTGCTGCATAATAAATGCTTCATTTAGAAAAATTCCTTTTAGATCCTTGAATTTTTGCTTTGTTGAAGGCAAACGATTGATGATTGTTCTATTATCTAAATCCCGTATAGCCATTTCTTTTGGAAAGAATTCTTTAACAATTAGTTGCTCTTCATTGTTAATATTTTCCGCAAGGTAGACGATGGATAATTTACTAGTAGCAACAACTTCTTTTATTTTATATGTATTATTCAGAACACTATTTATCGGTAAGCTCAATTCACATTGAGTTGCTTGCATTTTTGCTCCTTCCCCCTTATAAGCTTTGAAAACCTGTATGCAAATATAGATCAAATTATCTACCTTTTAACTAAAATACAAATTAATGTAAGTATACCAATTTATATCTTTTTATTAAATAGTGATCTTCTTTCCATTTGAGGTTTGGTACATCTATTTGACATTTTGATTTTTTATCCATCTCTCGTTAAGAATTTCTTATTATATTAGAAAGTCGAATTAACACTAACCTTTATTCATAAAAAAAGCTTAAATCACATTTAAATAGGTGATTCAAGCAGTTGATTTCAAAAGATAATCTAGCCATATATTTTTGTGAGATATTTATTTTATGTAGATTATATATATTTATAAAAAAACAGATTCCTCTTTACATGAATCCAGTCCTAAAGGGTCTTGATGTGTTTTATCATAAACTCCCAATGTGTATTTGAAAAAAAAGAACTTTTATTTACTAAGTTTATAACGTTGTAGGGTGATTTCTTAATTGATTGTACGACACCTTTTATATCACATAACCTCTAAATCTATGAGTAACCAAAAACTCCTTCTTATACACTAACAAATATGTTTACCTGTTAATGAATCTATTGAGTATATTTCCTTCTACTCTCATGAGTAGCTAAATCTGCATAACGTGTCGTAATTGGTAATCGACTATTTTTTTCTACAAAATGTAGAGTTATTTTTATTGAAGTCTCTAAATCGATCCAGTTACCGCATGAAATAAAAATGGGCTTTACATCCTTTCTCGTTCTCAATACTGCTCCATATACTTCTCCATCAACCTTAATATAAGTAAAATTTCCTGTTTCATTTTTTGGCATTTGAAAATCCGTGTCTTTTATCTTTAAGTAGCTTTTTGCAACGCCTATTGTGGGTTTCTTCAAATAAAATGAGGCATGTGTTGCGATTCCCATATGCCTATAATGTAAATAACCATTTCCATCAAACATATAAAGATCTGGTTCACATTGCAGCTTTTTCACTGCTTCTATCACCATCGGAAGTTCCCTAAAAGCAAGATATCCTGGAATATATGGCACATCTATTTGACCCCAATATTCTACTTCTTCGATAATTTGTTTGGTAATATAATCGATTACGACAATACAACAAACCCCATAATCTTGCTTCCCCTCTGTCCAATATGCAATGTCAATTCCAGCTACCCGACGAATAGCTGCTAACTGAAAATTGTTTTCTAATGAAATCTTAGAAATCCATTTTTCTTGTTCAATCTTAAACAATTCTTCCTTTTTCATTTTCCACCATTCATCCATTCTTTCACTTTTTTTACTTGTCTTTTATGCTTTTCTTTCTTTGCCCATTAAAATAGCTAACTATATCTAATTCTCTCTCGTTTTAAAAAATTTTCAAACCTTTTCATTATATCTTCATGCGTAGTTGGAAGTTCTTGGGGCATATAATTAACCAATATTGTGCTTTCTTCATTTAATTGAGGAAAATAATTAGTTCTTATAGCTAACATGAGTTTATCTAAATCTTCACTAGATACTCCCCAAGCAAGTTCATGAACAAATGCACTTTCGTCACCAATTTCCATCAATTCTACTGCATAATGAGAGATAATCCCTTTATTAAAATATTTCCCGTAAACCAAATGTTGCGCATCTTATCTGCTCTACCTTTGGCTCCAGACCAAATATCATCTACTGCACCTAGAGTTAGATAATTTGCAAAATTATATGGAGAATCGAGTGCTTTATCTGCTCTTTTGTCCTACTGTGCGCTTTAAATTAGGGCTTAAGCCCAGAAATATTTACATCCAATCTTGCAACGTTACTATAATTCTTTGTTGAGTGTTATACAATCAAGTGCTTTAAGTAATTTTCCTAACAATATTTTTAGGTTCTAAAAAACCTTGCTTATATTTTAAATAAAAATACCTTTACAAAGTTAATTTTCAAATCCAATTACAATCCATTCATCTACATAACTCCAAAAATTGATATTATATTTTGGCTTTAATTTCGCAGACCAAAAGGTTGCATTATTATCAACACAATTTGTATAATCTATCGCTATATAGCTTCCCATACCGTTAGTGAAAAAGCCAAAAGATGAATCTAGGTTAATTTTTATCGATTCTTCTAAATCATCAATAATACTCCATTCAAAATCTTCATCACCAAGATATGTTACTGATTCTAGTGGAACTAAGCCCATCGACTCACTCGCATAATAATAAAAACCAGCGTGAACATTTTCATAAAAATTTTGAATCGATGAAGGTATTTTACTCCACGATTTCTCTAATTCTATGTTTTTTTGTCTCTTTTGAGGATTACGCCCTTCGTAATATAATATGTTTCCTTTTGAATTTCTTATAGTGTATAAAACCGAATATTCTCCTTCCACATCGATTATTTCAATATTTGTAAGATATTCGTTTAGATAAGAGATCGTGTTCCGTAGTTCAATCCCTATATTTTTTTCCCAAATTTTCATAAATAAATCAATTCTTTTTTTGATATCGTCATTATAAAAGATTTTTTTCCATTCAATTGGTATTTCATTATCCTCAAGTTTTTCAATTTGATCAATTGTTAATATGCGAACATTTTCATTGTACTTTTTTAAATAAGTAAGTTTTTGGTTCATCTCTAGTCATCTCCTTTTTTATTTAACTCATTAAAATCATCTATCTGTTTCTGTTTCTGTTTCTGTATCTTTCTTTCAAGCTCTTTTTCTTTGACAATCATTTTTTCCCTAAATTCAGGATTTACCTCTATTTCTCCTGGCTTCCCTTTCTTATAATGTGTCCACTCTTCATACGATTTAGACTGCTTAGAAGTATTGCAGATTTACTTAACCCCACAAAATTTTCTGAATCACTTAAAATATCTAATTTCTAGGAGTTTGTGTTGTTTATCGCCACGAGCGTTTTCAATTTTATTTGTTTGTTACTATTTCTTGTTCTAACTACCCTCCTGTGTAAAATGTCATCTCGCTTACTTCTCATGCTTTTTATTGTTTAGTAATACTCATGATGGCACTGCCTTCATGATATTTGATTCTGAACGTAGCATGACTTTATTTTATCAACAAATTCTAATCTCTCTTTTGCTCTCCTGTTATAAGCTGTAATCCGAGATTCTTGTTATTTTAACCATAATAAAAACCTTGAAAGGCATAGAGCCAATCAAGGTTTTAATTACTAGGATTCAAAAGCTGTTCTATCTGGAAATATACCACCTTCTCTTACTAGACAAACTGCCAATCTTTGAGCAGCCCTCTCATAATAAAATTTAGATGGGAAATTACTGTTTGGGATAGCTTCTAACTCCGAAAATTTTCTAGTAAATTTATTTAACTCAATTTTCCCCATAATATCTTCATTCGGTCCAAATCTATAAACAACAATTTCATTATCTTCATATTCCTTTAATAACAAAACATATGAAGCCATTTTTATTCCTCCTCAGGTGGATACCATGGACGCCCAGACTCTACTGTTCTATCATGCGCTTTCCTATAGTCCGTTTTAAATATTCCTTCAAATTTTGATTCAAAAAGTTCATGATTTAATAAATCAATATCATTCTTTTTATAGGTTCCTTTTTGGAGCCTATCCCACGCTTGCGCAATTTCATAATCTGACTCAAAGCGCCTAACTCCATGTTCCTTAATATGCTCTTTAAAAAATAAATGTTCTTTGATTCTCTGTACTCTTTGTTCATTCATTCCAGTATTTTTTGCGATAGAGCTTACATCAGTTTTGGATTTTCTAAAGGATTCGTACATTTCATCTGCTTTATCAAGCCGTTTTAAATACTCATCTACCGAAAGTTTCCTACCACCAGTTTGAACTTTACCCGTACCCTTACTACTACTCGAACTGCTAGTAGACTTACCACTTGTTACTCCAGTCGAAGTCTTCTCTACTTTTGTTAGTGTTCCAACACCCTTTGTACCAACAACTGCTGTAGCTGTATTTATGGTTGCTTTTGTTCCCCAGTATACTCGTGAGTAGTCATTACCATGAATAACATCTTTTTCAAAAGAGTCTTTTACTGAACCCGCTATGGTTTTCACAGTTGCCAGTGGATGGGTAGCAAAATTTTTCAAATTATCTTTCGTTTCTTTTAATACGCCTATCGGATCAGTTACTAATTTTTTCA
>NZ_JPVR01000050.1 GCF_000772935.1 Lysinibacillus boronitolerans JCM 21713 = 10a = NBRC 103108 | reverse complement strand
TTGAAACGTTACTACGAGCCACTTTAGCGCCCTTTTTGTACGAAAATGCTAGAGCTTGTACAGTGATAGTCTTAGCACTTGCATCGATCGCTGTAATTAACACATCTTCAGTATTTGTATCATCAAAAATAGTGACTTGTGTAAATGGTGTAAAACCATCAACACTCGCCACTTTTAAAGTAGTTGTACCAACTGCCACAGGCTCTACAATGTCTGTTAAGGCTTTATCTAAGCTGATTTTATTTGAGCTGCCATCCAATGTATCACTAAATGTCCCGCTGTTCTCTGGAACACGGCCATCCAACTCAAGTTGAACTTGTATACGTTGCATTTGACGAGCTTGTTCTATCAAAAAACGGTATGCATTATAAAGACCCCACTCAAGATTATTTCCATATTCCGCCCAAAAAATCGTGCCCTCTTCTAGCACTTCACCAGTGTTGGGGTCAGTTAAATCATCCTCCCATTCCACTCGTTTATATGGATTTGTTTTAAAATTCAAAGGAATTTCTCCTGTCATAAATTCAGCCATTTTCTTTCACTTCCTTTGCTTCAAGTGTGAGTGGGAATGCAATGGTATAACCCTGCGCGCCTTTTTGGTAATTCATATTTTTTACGTACAGCTCTCGGTCCATCGAATCTACTAAAACTACTCGAGTAATAAGACCTTTTTCGGTTGTTAATTTCACATATTTTCTCAATCCATAACGATCACTAGTATGTGAAATAGGTTTATCATAAACCACCCCATCAATTGTTACCTTTGCTCCAACTACCAAATTACTTAAAATTGCTTCTGTAAGTTGTATTAATAAAGGCTGTATTTCGCTCACACTAATCCACCTCCTGCTCTAAATCGCCCACAAGTCCGTGCGCGAAGTAAAAAAGCATACGATCCATCTCGTACACTTACATTTTCTTTGCCTATGATTGCTGATTTTGAACCTGTTTTAAATCGTCCACATATACGATTATTGTTAAAATTCCAAGCATATGTTCCAGCGATCAACACTAAAGAATCCTTAATAGCAAGTATTGTCGCCATTAAGTCTATATTCAAAGGCACAATACGCTCAATTATATTTATTACCTCTTTATAGTAAATTGTTTGCTCTACATCAATGGATACTTCCATTTCGAAATGATCAATGTCTAGTAAAATTTGATGTTTATTTTCACCCAATAAATTAGTAAGAACCTTAATTAAGTGTTCAAGTACATAGGGCGCTTTATCTTGCATACGAGCAAGTAATCTCAGCTTGCGAAATTTCAATGTTTCACTTTTCAAGTCAGCACGAATCCCGAAATCTTTTTCTCTCATCGCAACAGCAGTTTCGCTTGATGTTAAAATAAACTGATCATTTTCCATACCAAAAAGAGCTTCGTCAAGTTGGTCCCAACTTGCTGTAACTGTGTTGGACATCTCACGAAACTCTCTAATATTTTTATAGTAAGGTGGTAATTCCTCTAAAAAGAGATTGGTCATGTACTCACTTCCCTCAGTATTACTTGTGAGAGAACAGGGATATCTTCAATCATATTGATGTTCTTATCAAGCCCATTTAACGTGGTTGAAGTAATATCCTCTACTCCTTCGATTTCCAAAAGTCTCGCTTCAATATGGGTAATCCGCACATTAATGTCTAAATCCTTATACCAAATTGCACGTAGTTCTGCAAAATACTCTTCTAAAGTTTCGTTTATTTGTGCCTCGATTTGCCCAATTGTTACTCCATTAAGAATTAGTTCACTTTCAACAACAATATCATTTTTTCCTACACCTTCCACGGTGACTTCATGGCCAATAGGTGCCGTGCCGTAGCCCTCACCTTTAAACTCGATTGGATCTATAATCTCTTGAACATAGGATACAAACTCTGGTGTCGGTACATTAAAATCAGAATCAATAATAATAGCCTTTACTGTTCCCCCTCCAAATGGCGCACGCCTTAAACGAACACCACCTACACCTTGAATGGCCCTTAACTTTTTCTTATAATCAGCACGATTCCCTCCAAAAGCTTTCTCACGAATATGGTCTAAAAACTTTTGATAAAGGGATTCGTCTGTTTCGTCATCTTCACCAGGCACAAGGACATCTGCTAAAATCGCTTTCCCTAACTGATTGTTTGCCTCTAAAGGGAGCATTTCACCATAATCTTTATTTCCAACGGATCCAGCTGTCTGAGCTTCGGCTTTAAATTCACCCGCTTCTATCCTTTCAATTATCGTATATACAATTTCATCTAAACGATATTGGCTACTTATTGACACATCAAGTGGTTGTCCATCACCATCTGTAAACAAAGCACGACGAATAGCCTTACCTGCTTTTTTTCGCTCAACTCCATGCTCATTTACACGCTTTTCAAGATCATCACCGTCTGCCGTAGCAGCAAAAGTGCGACGATAGAGCATAGCCATATCCCAATAAGTCTCAGCAAGTTTCAACGCTGATGGAGCAAGTGCATCGTATATGACACTACCCTCTCGCTTATCAACGTCATCTGGAACCCGTTCAAGCAATGCTGTTAAGATACTATCAAAAGATTGAGCTTCTAAGTAATCAAGCAATTCTTATCGCCTCCTTCAAGAGACTTACATCACCATAAATAGTACGAGCAGTAAAAGTCACTAATACATCTTCCTTTGAAGTAAATTCAAGGCTGAAATTTTCTAATGATGTAATACGCTCATCTTGTAGGACTGCATCATGTATACGCCTAGCTAAGTCTCCTCTTACATACAATTCATCATAACCAACCATATTCTGAAAACCATAGTTATTTGTGTAGATAAGATGTTCAAAGCGGATGGTATTTAAAGCTTTGAAAATTGCTTGTTCCATTGCTTTCTGACCATCAATAAATCCTGTACAACACCCTTTTTTGAAATCCAAGTGGTATGTTCGAGTGGGTAATTCAACGGCTTCGATTACCTCAATTTCTGGGGTTATTGTTATTGCCTCTGTTGGGACTACCATACACTATCACCTTCCTTATATCTGTCTGATACAAAATATTTTTGACCGCCCTGCACTCTATGGAGCACAACTTTATCACCAATTTTAAGTCCATCTTCATAAATAAATTTTGCGTATTTCATCTCGTATTTTTCATAAGGATTAGGTGCCGATTCCCCTATATTTTTTCGTGAAGAACTTGCTTGTTTCAATGAATCTCCCATACGACCACTAGAAAAATTTTGTGCATCTTCATAAGCAAGCGAAACTATACGTTCATGCCTTGTCAAATGCTCTGCAACAAGCAAAAACTCATCCGTTAAGATGAGCTTGGAATGGACTTCTATTTTCAGGGGCTTCGATTCAATTACTTCGCCTACAACGATATTGACTGGATTGGATGCTTGGAAGGCAGCCATGGCTGTTGTTTTGATTAAATCTAGTAAACTCATCATATCACCTTCAATTCTAATGACATTGTATGAACTTTAGGTGTCCAATCATGGGTACAAGCATCCACCAAAAACAATTGCTTTAACCCTAGCTTTTCGATGAAGATAAACACCATTTTGCCTGCTCGTACACGCCAGTCACCTAAACATTTCAAAGACAGTTTCTTTTTTTCTTTATTGTGTACAGCTAGTAATGCATCTAGTAAGCTCTCAACTTGCGCTTTCGTCATATTTTCATCTACTTTTTCGTAATACTGTAATTGCCCCCATTTAGCGATATTGTTACTATCCTGCGCTATAAATACCCGTCTCTTTGATGCCTTTTTATCATCTAAAACGAGTTTAATGCGATTGTAACTATCATCTATAGAGATGGAATAATCATAATCATGCAAAAGACTTTCTTCACCTATATAAAAATCAGTAGGTGGAATAACTAAATCTTTAATATTATGAAGCCCAAGCGAGCCAAAATCGTCCATGAAAACAAAACTTTGATTGGTTGCTACAATAGCCGAATCAATATATTTCATAATGACATCTAAGGCCTTTTTATCTTCCTCTATCATTGCTGGTGCTTTAAAGCCTGTCTTCGTAGATACACTTAATTTTAATTTTGCTTGACTGCATATTTGAGCTATAGCCGCCTCGGACTGCATTGATTTCATGACAAACGTGTCATTGAACATTAAATACCTCAGTTGATCATAGGCAGTAATCTTAAATTCGCTGCTTTTCCCCAATCCAGCTTTAAATGAATAACCATAGAAAATTTTGTGCTTCTCATCAGTCACCCTTACAATCGCACCAGATATAATTTTATTTTCGAGTGGCTTCGGATTTAACAGATTAACATTCAGTTCAGAAGCTTTTCCTGTTTTTTCTGTTTTCCAACTAATTGACGTGACAGGGATTTCATATATCTTTCCATCACGATTGTCGATTAATACTTCTATACCTGTCACCTCATTTCTTAGCTGTCCACTCAGGCGGTATTTTTACTTTTAGACCTATAGGTAATTTCCTTAACTCACTGTCCTTTATTCCATTCAACGATTGTAGCGCCTTGTAGTTTGCTCCATTCCCTGTATACTTTTGAGCAATCTTCCAAAGCGAATCCCCTTTTACTAAACTATAAGTCTGTGGAACAGGTTTAGGATTATCTCGCGGAGCTTCCTTTTTAGCCACTGTTACTGCCTGTTTAGTGGCCGCTCCCTTTTTAGCAGCATTCTTTTTTACTACTTCCATCTTTTTAAAACCAAACGGCACATGTTTTTTAAAAGAAATCGTGTAATCTACATCTTCTGTGCCAAATTGATCCTTTGGTTCAAAGCTTTCAATTGTCACCAATTCATTAACGGAAAAGGAACCACCAACATAAATAAAGCGGATAACCGTTTCTGCGGCCATCCACTTGTTTATCTGGTCTATATATATCTGAGGCTCTTTGAATTGAGTTTCTGCATAGTGTGTATCATCAGCAGGGAAAAATGATGAGAATGCAAACTCTGTTAGTTTCATTGGTTTAGGTACATTAACAGTTCCCTTTTTAGCGATGGAAAATTCTTCACCATCGGCGGTATTTTTAAAAGGGAGTTCAGGCGGATTTACAGGTATACGAAAGCCCTCGGTATCATTTTTAGCACTAAGATAGATGCCTATCATGTATATACCCCCTCAACTGAACGATCTTGCTCATCTTTTAACCACTTAACAATTTGTTTGATTAGTTCCTGCAAGTCCACATCCTTATGAATATCACCTGAAAATTCAATTTTAGGATCACTTTTAATATGCTGTACTATGGTTTTGTTATTGTTGGTAATTGGTGAAGCGGAAACATTTTCACGGATGTCTTTTGACACTGCAACGTCATCTCTTGACGGAGAGGTTAATGTTTGGGATACGAGATCATTAATTTCCGTTGTATTGCCGCCTACCCTAGACAAATCACCAAATTTATTAAGCATCTTCTCCATTTTGCTACCTGTGGTATCCTCAAACTTATTATGGACCTGTAAGTTTGGTGTTAAAGATACAATGTTATTAATCGCCTTACCCTCTGCTATATCTTTAAATATCTCAAGATATTCGTCTGCAAGGTTTATTTTGTCCTCAATCTTTTTGACCTTATCAAGCTTACCACCTTTTAATTTTCCTTTGTCTGGATCTCCTGCTGCACCTAATCCAGATTCAGAAGGAGCGGTTTTTACAACGTCGTCCATTAAGCTTGCTTTATCAAGAAAAGGATTTTCTTTATTTTTATCATTTTTACCTAATCCAGCTAAACTTTTTGCCTTATCAACTAAGCCACTCACTTTATCAGCAGCGCTCATCATACCGTCATATGCCCATTCGTTTGCTTTATTAAAAGTATCTGGGATACTAAAGAGCTTGGTCTTAGACAAACTAACTACGTTTTTATCACTGGTTGGAGCTTTAATATTTGCAGCAAAGTTCTGCCAATGCTTTGTAATAACATTTGATTTACCAGTCTGTAACTCACCTATTTTACCGAAATTAACACCAGGTATTTTATTAACTAAGGTGATTAATCCATTTACAGCCTTGATAGCAATGTTAACGCCTGCAACAAAGGCATTTCCTAACGCTGTTGCAGCACTATCAAAACTCCCTGTCATAGCTGACATATTTTCGACTACCATCATAACCAAATCATAAAATAATTTTTTTACTGCATAAACGGGATCAATAAATAAATTAATAAAGAATTCGGCAAAAATTGTTAAGAAATTTGCTATATTTATAAATTGATTAAGGATATAGGCTCCTAATGCTGCGAAAATGCCTGCTACAAACCCAACTACCGTGGCAGTCTCTTCACCCCACATAACCATGGCCATTACTACTAAGGCAATTACTGTAATGATGGCAATAAGTACCCACGTTATTGGATTTGAAAGAAATGCAGCATTTACAACCCATTGTGCCGCTGCCCAAGCAAGAGTGGCTACTCTAATTAAACCTAATATTGCATATTTAGTTGCTAGTATTGCTACTATTGATCCTATAATCGTTCCTAAAATAACTAAAATAGGTACCACCAAACTAGCATTATCATACATAAACTGGCCTATAGCCCCAATCATGTTATACAATGCCTCAAGAATCGAGAATACAAATGATAGCCCTGATACAAAAAGATTAATAAACACCATTGCATGCCCTGCTAAAGTTCCGAAAGCATTGGAATTTACAAATTGTCTAAAACGTACGAATAACGGCTCGAAAGCTCGCTGTGCCCAGTTATTCAAGACTGTCATAGCATCAGCAAATGTCAGTGGCATTTTATTGAATTTGTCTTCAATTTCCGTAGCTGCTGCAAATAAAGATTTTTTAATAATATCAGCAGTAATTTCACCATCTGACGACATATCCTTCAAGCCTTCCATTCCAACACCTGTAGCATCAGCAATCGCTTGGCCTAGGAGCGGAGCATTTTCCATTATTGAACGAAATTCATCGCCCTGTAGTCGCCCTGAAGCCATCGCTTGTGTCAATTGGTACATACCTGCTTGTTTCTCTTGTGTCCCCGCTCCTGATACGCTAAATGATTTATTCATAAGCTCTGTAAAACGTAAAGCTTCATCATTGCTTGCAAAAGCATCTTTAGCTAATAGATTTAACTTAGCAACACTTGACGCTGTATCGTTATATGAACTTAAACTTCGTTGAGATGCCCTATAAATCTTGTCTTGCAACTCCTTCTGGGTCTGCAATCCGTCGTTAATATTAGCTAAACGGGCATTAGTATTTGAATAATTATCAGATGCTTGTGTAAATTTACTAAACCCGTTAGTAATGCCTTGAATAGATAGGTACGCAGTTGTAAAACCCAATAGATTAGTTAACAACATACGTACGCTACTGGTGGCCGAATTCGCACTATCTCGGACTCCATTTAGACTATCTCTTAATCTATTTCCTGAAGTTTGCCCCTCGCTACCTGCCAACCTAGCACTTGATCTTAAACGCTCAAAAGAAGCACTTGCACTTTCTATGTCTCGCCGAGCTCTCTGCAAACTGCGCATATCACTAGCTCTATTAGATGCTGTGTGCATTTGTTCCATTGCCCTAATGGTACTATTCATTGCTTTCATCATTTTTTGAAGAGTGCCAGTCATTTTATCTGTTAATGACATTGTTGTGCGTACAGACAGTTTAATCGTCCTCCTCTCTAGCCAAAATAAAAAGCACTCAATAAGAGTGCTTAAAACATTTTTTGCATCAATAACTTATAAATTTTTTCATTAACTTCAATCAAACTTTTCTTGCCATCTTTGAACTCAATAACCAATGTATGTGTACCTTTATTTTTTGCAGATAAGCCTGCTAAGAGTCCGACAGGTCCTAATAATGCTCCGCCAACTAATCCCCGAGTCACGCCGCTTACTGCACTTTTTCTATGTTCTTCCGTAATTAATTCATAAGATTCAACAGTTTCTTTATTTAAAGGAAATTTTTTAGTAAATCCTGTGAATAAAAAAACCTCTTCTTTACTGAAGAACCCCTGTTGGCCAATCATTATGTTTTTTCCTTCATAATCTCCTGCAAGCACCTTATTTTGAGCCATGTGTATCCCTCCTCATACACAAATATACATAACTTGGAGGGATTTCACTATACAGTATTGGCATAAATATACTATTTCTTTGCCGCTTCTGCTTCTTTTTCCAGCTCTATATCCAAGCTCGCAATGATAAATGCCCTTTCCTTACGATCCATATTCAAAAAGCTATTGGGCAGTATATTGAACCGATGAAGCGCAACGTGTGCATAGAAAGCTAGTCCGTCACGCTCATCCTCACTGCCCTGTATTAGTTTTTTGCTTCTTCTATTTCATCTTCTAAAGCATGATCTAAACCACTAATCTCTGATACTTTTTCAGAAATTTGAGATGCTTCTCCAACCCAGAACATTGCACCAAACAATTGCTCAGCACCTTTAACTCCATATGATTTTTGTAACTCTGTATCGTTTAAATCCGGATAAATAATCGAAGCAACACTAATACCCCGGTTATAAGCGACTGGATCAAACACACGCTCTTGGCGCCCTTTTCTACCAGGCTTATTTTTAAAGCAACGGTCATTAATTAAATCGGACTCCGCAGATGTTAAAGGACGTAATTTAATTGATTCTGTAAATCTTTCTAATTTCAGTTCTACTGGATCTGCTTGACGTACATTTTCTTTCATAAAAGCTTTAAAATTACTCATTTATAAGTTCCTCCTTATTGGATAACACTGAATTGGTTTAAGATTTCAAAATCGTCAAATGTAAATGGGAATTCGTCTTTTAATGTATCGGCGCTGTCTGCATCAAGCATTGTTAGTAAAGTTTTGTCAGGCACTATGTTTCGAATATCTACTGTTTGTTTGCCAGCAGCACTCGTAATATCAGCATTGACGATTGTTGCATCAAACATTGGAGACTTACCTGACCGTAAATATTCTGAAGCCATTGATCGGATTTCTGGTCGATGATAGTAAATAGTCGTTTCTCCAACACCCTTAGCTCCAACAATCTTTGAACCCTCCATACGCGCATTTAGGCGTTTTACTTCCACTTTGTTGTATTCTACTTCTGCTTTAAATTTTAGAATTTCAGCAAATTCGAATGTTTGTCCATCAATATTAATAAACACCAAGCCTTCACGTGAGGACATGGCGTCTTTTGTTTGCATAACATTTGCTGTCATTGAGTCTTACCTCCTTCTTATTTGCACTCGACACGCATATATAATTTTTCCATTGCATCAATGAACTTGACACCTAAGACTGCGAACACAGCGTCTTTTTCATCACCTGGTTCAATCACAATATCTTCTGGCAAGTACGGATCAATTACACCTAGTCTTACATAAGGATCAAGAACAGTTTTCATAAGTTGTTTCTTAAATAAATCACGGCCATTTGAATCATTATTCACTTTACCAATGAAGTATTTACGGAAAATATGTCGAGCGTTGTTCTCGATAATCGACATGCCACGATCAATCTTCCCCTTCCGAAAATCCTGATTTTTTTTCGGTGTGAATGAACGGAATGTGTTAATATCTTGCTCCACCACAACCTCATCATTATTGAATGAATAAACAATATGGCCGTCTTTTAATGCTTGAATAATCTCATCATTGGTCATCGCTTCTGCCTCAATCGCCCCAGGGTATGTTGCATAGGTAAGCGATCCTACTGTAGAAGCGGCAAATGCTGCAGCAAACCAATATACAGCATCTTTTGCTGTTAGCACTTCTCCACCATCCAAAGTGACGCCATTTTTAATAGATACGGTACTCTCATGGTCTGCTACATTGTAATTGTTCGTTACAAAAGTTACCCTCTTTCCAACCTGTTCACGAAACTCTTTTGATTTTAAAGACAATAAAGCTTTTGTAGTATTGTCATCAGTTCCGTAAGCAACAACCTTAAAATTTAATGTATCTAATGCAGAAGCAAACTCTGATATAGATTCGTTTGTAGCTGCTACTGTAGTTCCACCAACCAACGTCAATGTGGCATCTCCTGTTGGTAAAGATCCGCTGAACACTACATAATCATTTGATTTTAATTCTCCGAAAGTGGACACCTTTTGAGAGTCAACTTGAATAGCATCAAAATATGTTTTTACTGTTGTAGAGCCATCTAACCCTACTGTTGCAGTAACATGAATCTTGTTACCGTCTGTACCTCCATGTTTCGCAGTCACAGTAAAACTTTCGGCAGTTGCCTTTGCTTTCTCACCTAATCCATTTAAGTTGTAAAGAAAGATGTTACTTGTAGCTTTAAATGCCTCACGAACTGGTAAAATAGCATCTAGTGATTTACCAAATAAAGCCCGAAATTTAGTGTTAGAAGAAAGTTTAATAAACTTCCCAACTTCTCCCCAATCGAACATTACAGGTATTACTAGAGCGCCATTTGAATCTAGCCCCATCGTATTTAAGCTATTAGTTTCAAAATTGATATACGCATCCGGTCGTACTTTATTTTGTGTTTCCCACATACCACCCATTAAGCTCCAACCCCTTTCTTTTTCCACTCATCGACCAATTTATCAGCTTCATTTTTCGTATAGGTTTTACCATCTTCAAGCACTACCTCATACTCTAAACGAGCTTTTGTGGAAGAAGCGGACTCTAAAAAAGCAACCTTAGAGAACTTTTTATTCTCCGGCTGCTTCTTCGTGTTTGTTTTGTTTGTCGTCTCTTGTGTCAAAATCAACGCCCTCCAATGTTCTCATTTTCACTTCTTCTAATATGTCGTGTAGACAAGCTTTGACTTGATATTTAATTACAAGCGTTTCATCTACTATTTCACCATCAATTTCATGTACGTGAAACCTGTCAGCGAGGTATTTAAAGTTGTTATGCACGACTTCTAATACATTTAGGCATTCCTCGTCTATATCGTCTGTAGAAGGGAAATAAACCATGCTAAACGAATAGGTACGATTTGCTTGATACTTCATTCCTCGCTCTTGATGCACATTAAAAATACGTACTAAAAAAGCAGGTACTTTCAAGCCCTGCTTAATCGGTTTATCATAAACTTTCATTGATGGGAAAAGAGTACGTATTTGCATAATAGCAAGCGTCTTAATTCCCTCTGTTACATTACTCACCTAAGATACGCCTCCACTCCTTCTCAACTTCACGTTCCCACATCCGGGGTGCCAGTCTCTCCATTTCTTGTTCTGTCAGTTCTAACATAAACTGACCGTCAACAAAGCCTACTGTACGGCCTGCTATTACTATACGGTGGCCTTTCTCAACAAACAACGCATATTCTACATTGTTATAAATGACTATTTTATAAGTATCGCCTTGCTTTAAAATGTGATACTTCCAATTGTTCCGTAAATCTCCTGTATCAACTGGGGTGAGCATTTTAACCTTACGGATGGCTAATTGCGCAACTCTTTCAGCTACTTTCTTATGGATTTTACCCGAAGCAATAGTCAGTTCTTTCATCTTTTCTGCGAGTTGCTTTACTTCATCAAACTCAAAGGCCATTAAGCATATACCTTCTTTGTTAGTAATACTTCTTGATGGGTTACATATAAAAAAGGCTTTTTAGCGGATGTAAACTCCTCTGTAATAATTAGTATTTCACCATCAAAGAGCTGTACTGTTATTTCGTCGCCTGCTAAAATATCAACTTCTGATGTAAGAAATAACTTAGCATCATAAGTAATCTGATTTGCATCATCTTGTGCTGTATTGTTTAACGTCTGCATACCTACTGTCGATAATCGACAAGGGATTTTTTCGTGTTTAGTGACCCATTTCTGGGACGTTGAACCGTTTGGTTTTTCATATTCTTCATACCGCTTCACAATAGCCTCACGATCATATAAAAGTTCAACTGACTTCGTTGCTGTAGCCAATAACTTTCGGATGTTCATACTACCACCTCAATTTACGGAAGCGGTTAAGTTGAGATGTATAGTTAGCTAGAATAATCATTGTGGACTGCTCACTTGCTGTCGTGGTAGTCCCAAACTCCACACTCACATCTCCTTCTTTAACCGATTTCGCTACCATAGAATTTGAAGGTTCTTTAGCCTTTATTTCTTGCGTCAAAATGTCTATTACCATATTTGTATGAACAAATCTCAATTCGTTGGGTATGTCCTCACGGTTACAATAAGTTTTAATAGTTTGCGATACTTGTTCAACTTTGAAAAGTAATTCTTCATCAGGAACTTGTTCAATTGGTATTTTACTTCTTACCATGTTGAATACATTCAAGATCATACCTCCTATTCATTAGGCGTGGTTTTTGTACTTCGTTTTTTAGGTGGCTCAATTTCACCTAAAATTTCAAAACTCGAGTGATTTGCATGTTCATTAAGCACCTCAAACTCATCCCCAACATTGTACTTCTCATTGTTGTAACGTACTGGGAAGCTGCCCTTTTTTACTCTAACTAAAGTTTTCAATTCGAGTCCTCCCTTATGCAATCGGTTGTGCTTGGAATACTTCATCTGCGACTGGGAAAGACGGAATAGCAGTCGCTACAGCTTTGGTCCAGGTACTCACTGGATCTACATTTTCTTCATAGACCATAGCTAAAACATTCCCGATCATATTCGTTTCAATTGATGGGTCACGTGTTAAACGTAATTCCTCAGCGGTTGGACCAAATAAAGTTTCACCTAATGAACCGTCAGGGAACATTACAAAGCAATTTTCTGGGAAATAACGATGTTGTGTATACTTTCCATTCTTTTCTTGCTTACGATATTTTGCATCATATACCGCGATAGTTGGTAACTCTAATTGAGTTAAAAATGCATTTAGATCATTACGTGAAGCAACACGACCAGAATCCTTTCCGAAAAGTGCAGAAATTACTTTTGGATGTGATAAAAGTGTTCCTAAGACTTTTGTTGATGTTAAAGCACGTGAAGGACGGGTAGCTAAGTTACTAACCCAGCGTTGCATATCAGCTATTGGGTCAGAATTGTCTTTATCTGTCCATAACGATGTGCCTGATAAAGTCTCTTGGTTTTCAGTAGGAACACCATAGTTAATAACAGCATCTAAACCATTTTCATCTAAAGTTACTGTTCCTTTCGCTAATACTTCCATTCGCATTGCTTCTACACGTGCGTTTACCCCTGCAACCAATACATCAATATCGTTATAGACATTTTGCATTAAGTATTGTTTCTCAGCTTCGTCTCGTGGTTTTTCAAGTGCAATGATCTCTTTTTCCGTCAATTGCATTTTACGTTTAATTAATGCCGCTTCAAGAGCCTTTTTGCTAGCCTCACGGGAACCAATCTCCGCCTCAGTATCAAAAGCATGAACAGAAGCGATTACAGGTGTACGGCCTGCACCTTTAATAGAATCAAATTCTAATGTTGGTTTTTTGGTTTCTGGGAATAACGTTGCTCCTAATAAAGCGGGATACTCACGGTTTTGTAAGTAATTTAAAACTTCACGTTGATTAAATAATTCTAATACGTTTGGCATTGTTTATATCCTCTTTTCTGAATGTATTTTTTATCGATATTTAATCTCTTGCATAGCTGCTTTTGCTTCTGGTGTAGGAGCGGTTGGTAAACGTTCTGCAATAACATAGCCCTCAACAATAAGTGAACCTGCTTGCGAACCATTTGTTACATCCACATCGTGCAACAAGATACCTTTTGCAGTTGCATCATTTGCAGGGTAAACAGTGCCAGCGGGAACGATTTTTCGTCCATTCTCATCTGCCGTTACACCTGTTTGTTCCACTTGCGTTGTAAATGCTTGAAATCGTGAACTTGCTAAGAAATTAACTTGACTAACGTTTTGTTTTTTTGCGTACATATTAATTCTCCTTTCTTAATCCCAAGGTGTTTTTTCTGTGCTTTTTGATTGTTCATTGGCTTGTTGTGCAAATTGAGCACCTATAGAAATAGGTTTGTCACTCGATCTACCTTCACCTGGTTTAGTTCCCTTAGGTAGCGTTCTTTCCTCGGTTTCAGGCACAAATAAAAACGACTTCGATTCTTTTAAAGTCGTTAATTGTTCGTCAAGGCCACCTTTTACATTGCCTTGTTCATCTAATTCAATTTTTGATTTATCAAGTAAGCTTGATACAATATCTAAATCTTGTACCTTACCAGTTAGGGCAAGTTTAACCGCACTTGTTAAGCGCGTTTCCGCAAGCTCTGCCTCATATTGGTCTTTAGCTGTTTTATTATCGTCTTGCAATTGTTGAATTTGTTGTAATAAAGCCTCGTTGCCTGCTGCTTTCGGTTTCAATTCCTCTAAATCTATTTCGTACTTTGTGATGATGTTCTTAGCTGTGTTAAGCTCTTGGATTTTATCATCCAATCGACTTTTGGGAACCATTTGACCAAAACCATCTAAAACCGATTGTGCCTGTTCCTCTGATAAACCTAATGCTATTAATTGATCTTTATTCATGTCTATTTTCCTCCTAATTCGTTTTTTACGTGCAACGACACGTTAGGTATTAGACACTTGCTCTTTAACGTCTACAAGCGCAAAAAAAGACGATAAACTTATAGGACGTACTTCGTTTCCCATTCTTTATAGTTCATTTTCTTAATCCTACCGTTAGCAGAATTTCGTGTTTCATAAGCCATATACTCAGCTTCATCAAAAAATGGAATCGTCGTAGTTCTGCATCGCGCATGAAATGGAGGTGCATTAGTACCTGGCTTGTAATCCTTCACAAAGTAAATATTCATATCCTGCTCTTGGCAAATTTCAGATGTGCGATTGTCCAAAGTAGCAAGGATTTGATAACGTTCCAGATCCGCTTCAATGTATGAGTTATTAGCGGCAATGTTATGAAAGAAGTTAGCTTCTGTTCTTACCAGTGCCTCTGCTCTACTTAATACCACGTCAGTAGCTTTGCTGATTGCCCTTGATGTTTTACTAAGGGAGCGGCCTTGCATAAAAGCCTTTTCTAACTCCTTTCTAATCGTAACCATAGTTGCCGCTTCATGGCCCCAAATGCGCTTTGAAAACTCCTTACCTGACCAGTTATAGGTGAGTACTTCTTTCATAACGCTATCCGTTAACCTAGTGACAGGCTGATAAACAGCAGTGAATGTGGCAATGTCATATAAACCTTTATAATAAGAGTTTTCGTATACTTCTGTTAAACCTGTATACGTATAAGCCTGTAACCCTTTCGCACCACCATATAACTCAAGCATTTGCAATTGAATCTGTAAATGGAGCATCTCTAATCTAGAGATACGGGCACGATAGCCAATTGCCTCTAATATACGATCGTATTCTGGATTCCCTGACACGGAAAGTGTTTTGTATTGCTGCAATGTAATATTACGAAAATCTTTTAACTCTTTGGCCGTTAAATACTTCTTAGCCTCTGCATAGGAAATCTTATTATCAATAGCATAACGAGAATAAAACACCTCAATCTGCTGTATGATGTTCACTTGTGCCATGCGTAGCTGTTCTTCCATACGAGCAAGGTACTTACTGGCAATAAGCTGTGATTCCAATTCACGTTGTGCAGAACGATTTTCCCAATACTTACTCATTGTCAGTCACTTCCGATTGAGACTGGCGCTGTTTCTCCAAAGCCTCTTGGTACTCATCTATCTCTTTCTGCTCTTCTTCTTTTTGTTTGGCTAACCTGTCTTCAACTTCTGGCGTGTACCATGGATGATTTTCACGGTTGGTTTGATCATCAATAATCCCTACTGACTTCTCGCACATTTCAACCGCTTCTACTTCATTAATAATAATGTCACGATTAAATACAAACTTAATTTTTTCATTTGTGAAATCACCTTGACCAACCATAACCAAGTAATGAGTAACAAACCACATCATATGTTCGATACTTGACTGCATTTCACTTTCTAAGATATTACAATCCATATCTAAATCACTGTAGCGGAATTTGAGTGCCACTCCTGATGCATTGCCCAGATTTTCATGTAATGTATCAACTCCACGCCCAAGCTCGTAAATGGCTCTACGAGTGCGTTCAAGTTCCTTCTCATTGGCTTCGGTCTGTATATCTGCTGTCAATTTGCCAACATCACCATTTTCATCTGTTTTGACCACACGATAAATATTAAGATCATTAATAAATTCTTTTAAATCAACCCCACCATAGTTAATTAGTTTGTAAATGAAATTTGGGATATCAGCAAGTACATCGGCATTTGTTGATGCTTGAGTGTTGTAGTTATCAACTAATGACTTAATTTGTTCAACCAAAGGTTGTTCTTCTTCGTTATACCTGAAATGGATAAGAGGTATCTTTTCCCACAAAGCCGGTTGATTACCTAATAAAAAATGATAACCTTGTTCCCCTCCTGCTGGAATATCAGAAATAAGAGTTGAACCTTCAAATACGAAGTGACTAATACCCTCCCTGTGATAATGTTCTACCTTTTTCAGCGTCTTTTTGGTTGTACCTTCATAATGATTAGTTTCAAACACTCGCAAAAACGACTCAATTTCCATATTTTCTGAGTCAGTATAAAACGGTATGATTTGCTCGGCAGGAAACCTCATAAAGCTAAGATCACCATCTTCATTAAAGTACGGATGCAGGTAAGCAACGCCTTTATTTATGGCTTCTTTACCTACTTTACGCAAGCGGTTAATCATGCCTGCATCAAATATGTCATTTAGCTTTTTCTGATACTCTGTATTCTCACTAGTCACAGATGGCATTTTTGCTAGCGTATACCCAACCTTTTGATCTACAAGTTTCTTCACATAGCCATGTATCAGCTTTATATTAGACTTCCACTCTGCATCACGCGTCTTTTTTTCAATGTCCATCTTATTTTTGTAATACATATCTCCAATTAACATGAGCTTACGCTTCGGTGAGTTTTCCCAATCCTTGATCTCATTAATTATCACTTGTTCATTTTTAATAACGCTTTCTACCATTCGTTTTATCACCTCCTCCATCTGTTCATGCCAACGTGGTCTATATAAATCCTCAATTAGCATTTAATCACCTCACTTTAGAACGGATAAACCGCCTTTTTTGAACACAACTGTATTAACAAAATATCTGTCACTATCCATCTGGTGGTCATTATGTTTTACTGGCTTATCCTCGCCACGATCTGCCGCTTTTTCATCCCAAATGTAAGATGAAAACTCTCGGAAAGTTTCCTTGCAGCAATCGTTATATTTGATTAAACCGTTAATAAGCGCATTACCAACGTTTCTAATACCTTCTAATACATCATTTTTTGCCTTTATCACACGTATACCATTCTGTTTTAGAAGTGTGATAAACGAAGAAGCGGACGGGTCAACAATAACACCTTGGAAGTTTTGTATACCCTCAATGAAGTCTAATAAGTCCTTATAATACTCTTGGTCCGTCTTTTGTTTACTCCTCTTACGACCGTCATAATGATATTCTTTAACCTTGTACCAAACTCCATCAAAAAAGCCCCACAGACCGAACGTTGTAGGGTTCTGAGTGCCATAGTCAACACTGACATAGTATTTCGTATAGTTACGTGGTATCGTCTCGACTGCATGCAATTTCTTATCAAACATGTCGTAGATAACGCCCTCTGCCAGCACCCATAAACCAAGGATGAAACGTTGATAGAACACACCTTTATACATTCGCTTATAACGATCTTTTATACGTTGCGAAAGCGATAGGTTATCATCCATCGTAAAATGAAGATGGAGCATGTTCTTATCTTCTAACTGGTCTAAGTACTCTAATTTAAACCAATGATAAGGTCCAGCGGGGTTACAGTTAAACCAAAATTTCGCTCCATCTACAGAACATCGTGCAGTTGCTTGGTTAACGAATGATTGTGGCATAAGAGCTACTTCGTCAAAGAACATACCCGCAAGAGTTATACCTTGAATAAGATCTTGTGATGCCTCATCTCTTCCGCCGAAAATATAAAAATAGTTCACCTTGCCATTTCGAGTGACGGTGAACATATTTTCTGAACGATATTCTTTTACTTTATAGCCACGGGACTGCAACATCCGCTTCAATGGTTTGAAAACGTTTCGCCGGAATGAACCAATTGTTTTACCAGCCATGCCTAAATTCTCGTCATCAAATGTTTCCATTGCCCACATAACAAACGATAGAGACATAACGATTGTTTTACCAGCACGAACAGAACCATCACAAATAAGGCCGTCTTTATCCTTGTGAGGGGAATCAGATTGCCACCATTTGAGTACTTTGAGTTGCTTCTTACTAAACGGTTTGAATTTGAATAGAGCGGGTTTCTTTCGTTTACTCATCCCAATCCACTTCCGTTCCCTTCAGCGCCTCTAAGAAACCATCATCCTCAAACTCATCTTCGTCATCACCATTTTCTTTGCGGATAGCGATTTTGGTAAGTTCGATGTCTGTTTTTGTTTTCTCTATGTTTAGCTGCAACTGTTCAAGTTTGAGTCTACGCTCATCATCATAATCTGCCATATCAACAAATTGACGAATAGAAGAACGCAACTCCCCAATTGCTCTCGATTGAGCAGTGAGTAGTTGCGCCTGTCGTTCCCATGCGAATTGGAATTCATATTCTTCTTCAGTTACAGCCTTTTCTATGCCTCTTCCATCCTCTTTAGAACGTGGATAGTAATCGTATTTTGCCTTTTTGAGCTCCTTAATCATTTCATCTTTCGATTCAACATGCATGATTCGTTGAGCCCGAATAATAGCAGCGTACTGTATCTGTATTTGATCCCAGATTAAATCGGCTGGAGAACGCTCATTCATTGCCTCTATGATTTCAAGTGTTTCCTTTGGCAAGAACTTAGCAAAGAAGCCATGAGTTGTTGCATTCTGATTTTGCTTAGGTGCACCATGGCCCTTTGCGTTATTGTTTCCTGCAGGAGCTCCTCTACTCCGTTTAGTAACGTTACCATTGGATTTAGTAACGTTACCTTTCAAATGGTCATCCCATTTATCTTGGTTCTTCCACTTACGTATCTGTGAATCGGATAATTCTAGTTGCTCTGCAATATCCTTCAGGAGCATCTGCCCTTTGCTTTCAAGCCACATTTGAAACGCTTCATCCCGTTTAGGATTTCTTGGTCTAGCCATATTTCATACACCACCACCTCCATCATTTGTTTGTTTTGTAATCACCCATTTGGCAAGTCGCTTTGTAAAAATAAAAAAAACGAGTCGTATGACCGACTCGCGAAAATTAGTTATTTTGTTGATAAATACTTAAAGATTTTCATAATTAAATCTACTTTTTCATTAATCTCATATACAAAATCCTTCATTGGATTTAAAGATATTTCTTCATTGCTAATAATCAGATTTAAAGTCCCTGGTTGATAATCATCAGTATGGTCTTTTCTAAAGAATGAATACTTTATGTCTTCGTACATAATAGAACTTATATTAATCGTATCCTCTGTAAAATCAACCTTAATTAATGATGACTCATTAAAAATCAATAGCAATCTACCGTTTTTATACGGTTGGTTAGGGATATCTTGATAGTATACAAGCATTTCATCCAATTCATTTTTGTATAATTTCCGAAGTGTATCAATTAAGATATAATATCTTTCATTGTTTATTCGTTTATCTAAATACTCTTTCAATCTCATATTTCCACCTCCTATCTACCCAATCATACCCTAGCAATGAAATATATGTAATAACTTGCTCTCAAAACCACACCAATGTAACACATATACTTCTAATCACAGCACTCAAATCATATATCTTCAATTACTTACGTATTTTCATAAAATGTGATAGATTATTCTCAAATACATGTAAGAGGTGATTAAATTGCTAATTGAAAAGAAAACATGTCGAGATGAATTACTAATAGCTGTTCTTGAATTAATTAAAACTACAGGTAAGAATGAATTCACTATTAATGAAGTCATTACCTTTATGAACAGTCGAGGGACAACATTTAAAAAGAGTACAATCAGAATTCACATTAAATATAGATGCTGCGCTAATGCTAAAAAACGATACCACGCTACAAACTATGATGATTTAATAATGTTAGAAAACGGTTCGTATTCTTTGAATAATATATAAAGCGAAGCAACCTGTCGGTCATTTCATCATATCTATAACTAGTTCTCTCACGTAGAGAAAAATTTATTTCTATACTATATAGGCATTTGTACGACAAACTTTATACAGCATATAAAAAAAGTTTTTCTTTACTAATATTGTCTGCAATTTTAGATTCCGCACGTTTCACATAATTTTGCACGGTACCACGATTTACCCCTAGTATTTTGGCAACCTTACTAAAAGTCATATGCTCGGCTCGTATCATAATGAAAGCGGTACGTTCATTTTCCGTTAAACCGGCCAAAGCTTGATTAGCTGTATCTTTAACATTAAACATTCTTTCTATTTCTTTAAATGCAGAATTATCGTAGTTATAATCAATGACCTCAGCAAGTACACTAGGAGTCATTTTATCACTATCGACATACATAATTAGGTCTTGCATTAAGTGATGGTCCATAACATAAACATCTGTACGTGTAGCGGCTCTATACTCTGCTGGATCATAGCCTGTTTCCATCCATTTAATAGCTTCCTGCATATCTTTCATCATACTGAGACACCCTCCTGCTACTTTTAACTCTTTAAGAGATCGTTTATATTCTTCGATTAAATCTGGAAAGTACATGGCCATCTTCCTTTCTATTCTATGTAAAAATAAAAAGGACACTAATAGAGCTGACATAATTGCCAACAACTACTAGTGTCCATCGGTTTTTCCGTAAGGACGATTATTTTGTTTTTTTAATACGTATACGTTCAGCCCGCTCCACATCAAGTACTTGACCATTGTGCCAAATGATTGTGTCTTGCCCAAATTGTTTTGGTTTTAGCGGTGTAATTACTCCATCTTGTACGATGTATACACCGTTTTCAGATGTGTTGATTTGTTCGATAGATGTCTGTTGTGTCATAGTTTTGCCCCCTATGATATAATCAATTATCTGACTGAACTTAAAAAAGGGCAGGAACCAATTTAGAGCTGTAGTGTCGTCACACACTACAGTTTTTTTCTTCAAATTTTGTAATTATATTTTCTTGCAACGTCTAATAATTCCATATCTAAATTACCTTCAAATTTATTCACAGTGCTACTTGTAAGATAAACTTTAGTATCTGAAACAAGGTCAATTACTTTAACTATATCATCGACATATTTTGCATCTTCAAGCGCTAGGTACACTTTAAATGGTCCTACGCTATGACTATCTGTATATAGTTCACCTTCACTAATAAGCAATGTAAAGCACCTCCTGTACAAATTGCTCAAAATGTTCAGTAAGTCATTTTATAGTTTTCAACATTAACAATCGCTTCTTTAACTGATTTCGCTACTTCTGATAACGTTTTTCTCATGTCTTGTTCGCTCATACTCTCATGGTGAATAGTTAAATGTGCTATTTCTTCTATCGCCTTCTTATATTCATCATGAGCTAATACAAAGCCTACGGACACGCTTGTTGGTGCTGGACGAGTACGACAACCGCAATTGTAATGACTTGGTGATTTTTCAGTTATTGTATTTTTGCAGTAATGACACTTTAACTTTTTGGCCATTTCCTCTATCCTTCCTGTGCAATATCTTTCCAGTGTGTAATATTTATCGTTATTTCATAAATACAATCCAGTGAGTTTTACTGCGCTTATCACCGAATAATGGTTTGTGGCCAAAGCAATCTAAAACCTCACGTAAAGTTATTTGATCCTCATTCCACTTGAATATCAATGTGCCATTTGGTTTTAGCACTCGCATACATTCATCAAAACCTTGCATTAAATCCATACGCCAAGTAGCTTCGTTCAATTTACCGTATTTTTTAGCAAGCCATGAATTTTCACCTGCACGTACCAGGTGTGGTGGTTCAAAGACCACCATGTGAAAAATTTCATCTGCAAACGGCATGTTACGGAAATCAGCTACAACATCTGGCTTCACGATTAATTGTCGTCCATCGCACAAGATAGCTTCTTCTTCACGAATATCCATGTACAATGCATCTTCATTTTGTTTGTCAAACCAAAACATTCGGCTACCACAACAGGCATCTAAAACACGCTGCATATCCTTCATCCTTTCTGTACATTTTCTTTCGAATACTCCTCGCTGTGCTTAACAATCTACTCCTTACCACCATTTAAATAATGCACACGCTTGGCCGCATCGTCACGACTACCGTGGTCACTGTCTGTATGCCACTCTCCATCTGGTGCATAAAAGCCTACTGTATAAAGAACTGGTTCAGATTGTATATAAACCCATTTAGTGTTATCCACGTTTCTCATCCTCTCCATTGTCATGTCCACAATGTGGGCATAAATAATCGTGATACTCTAACCATTCGTAAACTCCACATCCTTCGCATCTTTCAGCCACATTAATCTCTTCCTTTTGTCAATTAAAATATGAAAATATTTTTAGCAAGCAAAGCACCAGCAACTGCTTTAATTACCATTCTGTCGTACTTGTCTTGAGCTCCCTCGACATTACGCATTAAGTCGAATAAATCATCTGTTTCTAACTTTGCTACTTCTTCGGCTTTTTGCTCATTTGTAAGCTCCGTGTTATCTACTAAAAATAGGTTAAGTTTTGGACCGTATTTCATTCCCTTCATCCCTCCTGTACAATTTCTTTCAACTAAAGATTAGACATATCGTCTTTTAACCACTCTTCATTTTTCCCATCATCATAACCAAAGTCTGTTACAGTCCCTTGCGTTCCTTCTGGACACCACTTTTCACATGTGTCATCTACCTGAACTGTATTGTTGTATTCACCTGTTACAAAACAACCAAAAGCATAATTACCACAAGTCCAGCAAACTTTTTCACACATTAACCGTACCCCCTACAAAATCTTTCACTTGCTCCCATCATCCCAATTCCACAAGCTCAATTGTCCTTTAGCTGGCACTGGCTTAAGTAAAACTTGCACTGTATTCAGCTCCCATGCATAACGACCATCCATAAAATCACCGAAGTAAAGTTCGTCACCCTCTAATTTTTTCCGAATTCAATGCCAGCAGCGCTTAACTCGTTCGATATCAAATGGCATTCAACTAATTCTGCAGTAGCAACGACAACTCCAAGTGGTAAATCAGCATTATCAATTCCATGCTTTTGAAGAACTCTCTTAATTGGTGGATATTCGCAATATTCCATATCCATTGTTTTACCAGCATGGATAGCAATTGGACCTCAATATTTCGTCTGCCAGCTACGTGTCTCGAACCGCTTCTCACCTAAAGCAATAAGAGTAGCCCAAGGTTGTTTAATTGTAATTGCTTTCATTTGTGTTCTCCTCTAATTCGTCTTTGTAGACCAAAAGACGTGCGGGTTTGTAACCATCAAAATGACTAGTTAGCATATCCACTCTCCGATTTTGGGTATATCCACCTTTGGAAAGTTTCTCTGTTAACTCACACCATTGTGGTCCAATGACAGCAAGTAACCCTTCGTCTACAACTTGTAGTGTGGCATTTGAAATAATTCGTACATGCTCCCACCTTTTTGGATATCTTCGTGTCAATTCTTCCTCTGTAAAGTCGATTACTTTCATGGGCACTAAATCTAAGTAATCTACAAATGAACTTTTAATTCGGGACCAAACATGGGTATCAAATTCACCTGATCTGCAGCCATTAACAAAACATAATGATCCCTTTGGTAGATTTCGCTCTGATTTACTTCCTTCAAATCGGACAACTGGTGCAGAACTTGCTGGGCGTTCTAGTTCTTGCTTTCGTAATTCATCACGAAAACTTAATTGCTCATTCATTTCAGTCCCTCCTAAAATAAGCTCAACTGCTCATATTTTTACTTCTTGACAGGTAATTTCACTATTTCAGATATTTCGCACTCAATTTTTGTCGTTTGGTTCACCTTTTCCTGCTTATCGTTCACCATAACAGCTTCCAGTACGGGTCTAGATCCAACTTTTCTAATAACCTGTAGTTCATCTCCTATTAAAAGCACGCTACTTATGTCCTTCCTATCTACAAGCTCATTTCTCTTAATTGATATGCAACCATAAAAATTCTCTATCACCGTTGCCTGCTCTCCATTTTCATAATGTTTATGCCTGATAAGTGATGCGTCTATAATTTCTACAATGTCACCCACCTCAAATATGGTAGCTGTGTCTTTTACTGATTCTTCATGATTTACAATACGCTCAAAACATTCTGTACGTTTATAGGCGCCGATTGGAGAACCATCTGGACGATGCTTAAAAAACACACTGTAGTAACCATCTGCTCGTGGCTCCGTAATGATGTATTCCTCGTCAATTCGATAAAAATGTGAGGGTGGCTTCACTACACGGGCCAAATATTTATTAAGTACTTGCATCGGAGTATCAATTGAAACATCCACTAACTCAAAGTGATTCTTTTGGTAGGTTCCAAAGTGAGATCCGGGTCTAGGGAAGCGGCTAGCACAATATGCATGACCGCCATGTGGGAAAAGATAGTAAAGTTCACCTTTTGTAAGATTAGTAGAACCACCAGTATCAACACATTTTCCCTGTAACATCTTCACCACCTACTTTCGATAAATGGCAGCAAGTAGTGCATTCTATAGCCGTCCATTGATATAGCTTCGCTTGCATGTTCTTCAAATGTTTCAAGCGGGATCGATTTGCGCCCACCACTTTTAGCTGTATGCCAAGCTGCTTGAAGCGGTGGAAATGGTAAGCGATAGTATTTATCTAACTCGCTACCTAAAAGCCTTGGAAGCCTCTTACTTGTTGCCTTAAATCATCCATAAAAATAAGACAACCGTTCCATGTGCGATTAGTTACCTCACATGACACAGTTGCCTTTGTTTCAATTCTTATCATCCTCATTGATGATCCAATAACTCCATTTTTTACGAAATACATTCTGTCACCAATGTTTAGTTTTTTAGGTTGCCTGGATAGTTGCCAGAATTGTTCGTATCCACCTTGTTCATAAACAAAAGTTTCTTTATCATCATTTACATATTCACTCTTAGGAATCGTTACTACGATGTCCAATGGCATCACCCCATTATGCTAATAGCTTGAAAAGGCCTGTACTTTTTAGTACAGATCCAAATATTATTCTTCTGATTCAGTTTCATACTCCTCTGGTTCTTCAGAACAAGAAAAGCATTTGTTACCATTCATAGCAATTCATTATAAAATTCACTACATTCAACCCAACGTACTTCTTCTAGAATAGACATACAATCACCTCCACCCCTTTAGTAGATGTGGTAAAGTTTTTGCTCTCAAAAGCAAGTACCGACGAATCAAAGGGGAGGAAACTGCTCGATACTCACTCTTCAGAGCAAAAGAAAAAGCCTTCCTTAGATGGCTTCATGAATTTTTATTCTTTTTTCTTTATCTATAAACACCAATCATCTAAAAGCAGTCCAAGCTATAAACAATCCAAATGTCACGCTAGTACTTACAATAATCGGTACAAAAAGAAGACCTACATATTTTAATCTCTTATCCCCTACATTCTTACGAAAACCTAATAAACCTAACATAAAGCTCATAATAAAACAAAGTATCCCCGTAGCAAAAAATACATAAAAAAGTGTTAACTGCATAACGGAATAGTCTTCCATTCCTCTTTGTATCGCGCTGAGACCTGAAGTGATAAAAGATAGTATACCGATAACTCCAAGAATTATTGAATACATAGAAAACTTATTCATAAGAACACTCCTTCAGTATTATTAGTAAGAACAAAATTACAATTTCATAAACCCCTTACACACTATAATAATCAGGAAGAGAATAATTTGGAACCATATACTACAAATTCCACTCTCAAAACCACACCAAACTCTGCCCTCTCAACTCATAGCGTTTTGGCTGTTTGATGCAGTTTTCAAAGCAAAATAAAAAACACCTCGATAAGAGATGCTTTAAGGGGGCAAGTCGTCAGTAGCTTCTTCAAATCTTAATACAACACCCTCATTTTTCACTTTTTCTAGTTCTTCAATATAGTCTTTTTTACGTTCATCGAGTCTGGAATCTAGGGAGTCTTGAAAGGCTGGAAATAGATTGTCATCTACTGGTTTACCCAAATAATCACCTCAAATTCTCAAATTTTTACTCATTATAGAATATATTAATATTTTCTGACAATTCATTTAGATACATTTGATTATTAGGGCTGACAAGACAAATAAACTTTTGTCTCACCAAAAATTACTAACTATGTTTTATTACCTATTTTTTATAAAAAAACAGATAAAGAAAAAGCCTCTTCTCATGGATGAAGGCTTTAATATTGTGATAATCCTATTGTCGAGAGCTCACTTGCGACTCATGGCAGAGCGTACCACGTTATTTTGTAAGGAATTGTGTTCTAATTTTATAGTGCATTTCCGTGCCTTGTTAATGTAATACCAAGAGAGGAAAACCTTACCGCGCCGACCTACCTCCGAGTTTACATCATATTTTTTCTATCACAAAAACATGCTACATGTTTTACATTTGTTCCTTTTGTTACATCTGCTACATATCCTTTATATTAACGTATTTTTTACTTTATCTCATTAAGTATTCTGGCTATTTTATATTCCCCATTTATTTCTACAGCTATTACACTATCAATATTATTCGTAATTTCCATATTTTTTATTTTGTATAGATTAGTTCCTTCACTAAGTCTGTATCCCTCTTGGTGTTTAGTGGGTAATTTTTTTGTTTGTAATACAATTTCCCCGATCTTTTCTTCCAATTCAATTTTATTTATGGGTTCATTAGTGACAAAATAATTATTTCCGTCCCAATTGAAAACTGGATTTGATAATTTTTCATTTTCATTACACCCACTTAATAATACAAGAGTAAAAAATAAAGAAAATACTATTATCTTTCTCATCAGCTATCCCCCACCTTGTAAAAAGAAGGAGGGCGCACCCTCCATCTCTTTTATTTGTATAGAATTTTCACATAAGTATCCTGTGCGCTTGGGAAGTTCTCGTAATAAGTTCTCAGATAAATCCCAGCAGGATTATATTCCTCTACTTTATACTTTGTTACATTATACTTTCCGTATACTGCTGGTCTACTCCATCTATTGTAATCGGCACTAACGTAATAGCCGTTACCCCCAGCAGAACTGATCGAAACTGAGACAAAACCGTAAGATACAGATACTCCAAATGATGTTGTAGACGTGCTAAACCAGTACCCGCTTGCGCGATTATAATCCTTGAAGCCTGGATGCCATCCAAAGTTATAATCTGATGATTCAGTCCATGAGCTTACCTTTGTATAGTATTTTTGATTACAAGTAGCACATAATGGAGAAATACCCTGTACATCAGTTTCTTGATTAACGTTTACAGTAAATTCATCCGGTAATTCTTCGTAAACTGTTACTACTGTCCCATCGATTTCTTTAGTTTCCAATACGGCAGGAGAAAGGCTGTCTAAATTCCTTTCACTATCCACTAGTGCACCCAAAGCAGCAGGTTGGTTTAAAAAAAACAGTGGCAATACTAAGATTGTAAACAAAACAGATAAATAAACTTTCTTCATTGCTCTTTACCCCTTTCGATTATATTATGCACCGGTACAATAATATGATTCTATTATTTTCCTGAAAAACCTCTTTTTTACATATTATTTATAAAATGGTTAATAATTACTGATATACATTGGATAATTTTATAATAAAGTTTTTTTATCATTTGGTCTATGATTCTTTGTTTAGCTAAGTGGATTACCTATTGGGCCACAACCGTACTGCACACGATTAATTGGCGCAATTTGCACGATACGCCCACCACCAACCTAGTGAGACGTAAATGCTTTTGCTTTATTTTTGTTCATATATGCTATTTCTCTTTCTAAAGCATCAGGACTACAATTTTTCGGATTTCCTGATTCATGGGCAATAACATATTTTGCTGCCGTGAGCGCCAGATTTGGTAATCCAGACATCAACTGTTGCTCAATAACGTAACTCATTATTGTTCACCTTCCTTATTAGCTGCCTATAATCAAATCAAATGTGCCTGATGCTGTTAGTCCTGCTATAAAGCCAGAAATCAACATAACGTACAGTGGAAATTCAGCTAACGGCCATAATACCAAACCAATAAAAATACCAATCACTACTGATGTGATTGGCATGTTTTGAGTATTTAGATTAATAGTCTTTTTAAGTACCTCCGCAACTGCTAAGACAATTGCAACATTTCCGATTGCAATCATAAAAATATTTGTTAATCCATTTTACGCACTCTCCTTGTTAAAAGTATGTTTTTCAATACGGTCAACTCGACCCTCTAATT
>NZ_JPVR01000024.1 GCF_000772935.1 Lysinibacillus boronitolerans JCM 21713 = 10a = NBRC 103108 | reverse complement strand
AATTCCTTCTAATGCATTTGCTGTCCTTTCTTGTGATTCATTAGAACGTTGTAAATGCGTCATTAATGCTTTTTCCCGCTCTTTTGATTCATCACGATGCGATTGAAAATGTAGCGTCCAGCAATCAATACCGCGCTTATTAATATGATTGATAAGTAAATCCACGGATTTAAACTATTGGCCACTTTTTCAGCTATACCTGTCCCTGTTATTACTAAAAGCTCCACTGCCCTCAACTCTACATAAAAAATAACATTGCTCGGCACAGCATTACTTAGGTCTTGTTTTATAAAAATTGCCCTCCACGATTACCGTGGAAGGCATTAAAATTAACCTTAACTATGTTACGTTTAATTCGTTCAAGAATATACCCCACCTAATTATAGGTGAGGTAAAATCGATTACTTCCCAATTGTAATTGTAAAAGTAACGATTATTTTTTGACCATTTGAACCTGTTAATTCTAAATCAAATGTACCAGATTGACCAACACTATATCCTGTACCGATAGATATAGCTTTGTATGAGCCAGTAAACGTTACGTTTTTCCCTACTAAAGCCCCCGTTAAGTTGGAGATTTCACCAATAGAAAAGCTTCCATTATAGACAGAAGTTTCAATTAGGTTACTATCATCATCCTCGAGGTAAAAAGGAGCATACATATATGCAAAGTTTCCACCGTTATTAGCCTCATATTCTGTAAGATTAAAAGAAGCTGCAAGAGGTGTTATGTCGCTATTCTCGTTTTATACCCTTTTATAACACGGTTTTATAACGAGCCTTCACCGTACAGGCGACTTTCATCGCATACGGC
>NZ_JPVR01000051.1 GCF_000772935.1 Lysinibacillus boronitolerans JCM 21713 = 10a = NBRC 103108 | reverse complement strand
TAAAACTTTATTGATTACGTTTTGCTTGTTCAGTTTTCAAGGTTCATTTGTTCGCCGCTGTTTCAGCAGCAACTCTTATATAATACCATGTGCTTCACACTGTGTCAACAATAATTTCAAAATCTTTTTTTGTTTCAATCAGTTGTATTAGCGACTCCTATAACTATACCATAATCTTTTTATATTGCAAGCTTTTTATAAAATAAATATTAAGGCTGTTATTCCTAATACACCAGGAATACCTAAGACGGCGATTGTTAAGACAGAAAACAGATTGATTGGTACATTATATCCTATATAACCAATACCTAAATGGATTACGAATAATAATAGAAAAGCAAATGCAAATCTAAACCAAAACACCGATAATCCTTCTAAAATTTTCCCCAGTTTAGCATGTCTTATTATTATATAAAGAAAAAGAAGCCCGACAGGAATACAAATACTCACAATAACTAACCAAGACATATAGTTGCCTCCTCAATTAAATAATTATGAAAGTTTATGTTTCCTGTTTTGCTTCTATGAATATTTTAAAAAGAACTATTTTATTAATACCTTACGAATTCTAGCTTCCTTAAACAAATAGAAATGAATACTTTCTGCTGTTTTGCGTTGAGCAATCACACCTAGGTCATAATCATCCATTAATTCTTCTATTATCTTCGCCTGCTGTAAATCCTCTTTTGTTTCTTTAATCAGATTCACAAGCTTATCATCGAATTCTTTTTTTAATTTCCCTTTACTACGGAAGAACATATTAATCCCTCACTCATAACTCACGTCGACCTTCCATTGCCTTAGATAGCGTAACCTCATCTGCGTATTCTAGATCTCCACCTACTGGTAATCCATGAGCAATACGGGTTGTACGAATGCCTGACGGTTTGACAAGGCGAGAAATGTACATAGCGGTTGCCTCACCCTCGATTGTTGAATTCGTAGCTAAAATAAGTTCTTGGACACTTTCATCTTGCAAGCGCACTAGCAAGGAAGCAACATTAATATCTTCTGGACCAATACCATCCATTGGTGAAATAGCCCCTTGAAGCACATGGTACATACCGTTGTAGTCACGCATTTTTTCCATTGCGATTACGTCTTTTGTATCTTGCACAACACAAATAATAGAATGATCTCGCTGCTTGTCCGTACAAATGTGACATGGATCTACATCCGTTATATTGCCACAAACAGAACAGTAGCTTAGGTTTCGTTTAGCATCAATCAGTGCTTTAGAGAAGGATAATACATCGTCTTCCTTCATGGATAACACAAAAAACGCCAGACGAGCCGCAGTTTTCGGCCCGATACCTGGCAATTTCATAAAACTATCGATCAATTTAGATATTGGTTCTGGGTAGTACATATGAATACCTCCTAGAATGGAAGGTTTAAGCCTTGAGTGAATTTACCCATAGTTGAGTTTGTTTTTTCTTCTACCTTTTTCAACGCTTCATTTGTTGCAATAACAATTAGGTCTTGTAACATTTCGATGTCTTCTGGGTCTACTACAGATTCATCTAGATTTACTGAAACTACTTCACGCTGACCAGAAACTGTTACTTTCACCATACCGCCGCCCGCAACACCTTCAAATTGCTCAGCATTTAAAGCTTCTTGAGCCTCCATCATTTCCTTTTGCATTTTTTGCATTTTTTTCATCATACCTTGCATATTTCCCATTCCACGCATAAATGTTTCCTCCTAAAAATTTAATCTTCAATAATTTCTACAAAATCTTTACCAAAGAGCTTTTCAGCCTCTGTCACAAGCGGATCCTGTGAAGCAAGAGGTTGAGCATCATCGATAAATGGTTCTTCTGGCATTTCTGCCGGTGGTGGCTCTAATAATTCTTCTCCATGCTCTGATACAGTCTGTGATTTCTTTTGCTGCAGACCATGATCACGAATAAACTCTTCACGCATTTTTAACCATGATTCTTCTGGTATGCATAGCATCTCGTACATTGTACCAGTTTGCCCTGCAATTAATTGTGTAAAGTGAGCCTTTAAAGACTGGTTGTCGGCAACCATCTGACAATGAATATCATACTTGAATTTTAACACAAAAGCACTTGAAGATGCCGCAACAGGTTCGGCTTCTGCTAAAAGAGCCGATTGAGATTTTTGCATTTGACTTAAGGCTTGTGCCCAAATGGACTTAATGCGTTGCACATCTTGCTTTGTTGCATCTTTCAGCACTTCCTGAATACGACCTGTCGGTGCTTTATAACCATTCGGGTTTTTAGCTCGGGGTCGTTGCTCTTTTTGTGCTGCCGACGCTTGCACAGGTGTCCCTGTTTGCAGTTGTAAGGATAATTGCTGAACTATTTGCTCAAGATCTATAATTTTTTGAGTGAGCTCAGGGCTTTGCATCGTTTCGTTTGTGGCCACTGATTGATGGGTTACTCCCCCCGAAAACTGAACCATTTTAAGCAAAGCCGTCTCTAAATAGATTTTCGTATGGTGAGAGAAACGCATTTCCTGCTGTGTTTTTGCGAGTATATCAATATAACCATAAAGCAAATCTGGTGCAAACTCATGTGCTAATGTAAATACACGTTCCTCAGGTGACACAAGCTCTAAAAGTTCAGCTAAATCATCGCTTGTTTGAAGTAATAATAAATCACGGAAAAATGTAATTAAATCCTCTGAGAGTCGCAAAGGGTCCTTACCGTCAGCTATAAGTTGCTCTAAAAGCGCAAGCATTTGCGCAACATCTTTCACTTTGAGTGCCTCAGCCAATTCATAAAAAATATCCTGACTAATAGAACCTGTAACTAGCAACGTATCCTCAAGTTTTAATTTTTCCCCACTAAAAGACACAACTTGGTCCAATAAGCTTAAAGCATCACGCATTCCTCCTGCGGCAGATTGTGCAATCACCTTTAAACCTTGTTCTTCATATGGTAAGTCAATGTCTTCTAAAACAACCTTCATCCGTTCAATAATATCATTAGTAGAAAGTCGTTTAAAATCAAAGCGCTGGCAACGGGAAATAATCGTTGCAGGCAATTTATGAGGCTCTGTTGTTGCTAAAATAAACACAGCGTGGGGAGGTGGTTCTTCCAATGTTTTTAAAAGAGCGTTAAAAGCACTTGTAGAAAGCATATGCACTTCATCTATGATATACACCTTATATCTACTGCTTGCCGGAGCAAAGCGAACCTTTTCTATGATATCCCTAATCTCTTCAACACGTGAATTCGAGGCTGCATCAAACTCAATTACATCTGGATGAGAACCATCTGTAATACTTATGCATGTAGCACATTCATTACACGGCTCTTTCGATGGTGCATGTTCGCAATTTAAGGCCTTCGCAAAGATTTTAGCCGTACTTGTTTTCCCTGTACCACGGGGCCCAGAAAACAGGTAAGCATGTGTTGTTTTATTTGCTAGGAGAGCATTTTGTAGCGTTCTTTTGACATGTGCCTGACCAGACATTTCTCGAAAAGATTGCGGTCGATACACACGGTAAAATGCTTGATACGTCACTGATTTCCTCTCTCCTTCTCCATTTAATTGAATAGTTTTATTATAGCATTTGCTGCATTATATAGAAAATGAAGTTGCTAAATTTAAAATAAAAAAGCATCCGCCTATAATAGACGGATGCTTTGAATTGGCAATTTAATGCCGTGCACCTTTCCTTGACAGCCGCACATAAGCGTTACTCTTGTCGTTAGCTCAGATTAGGCAACCCCGCGGCACATGAATAAGACCACTTAATGCTGCTTCCTTCCGGACCTGACATGGTTCATGGGTATCCATTGCGCAGGACCCAATCGTCAACACTACGTGCAAAAGGCAGACCAAACAATACGGACAGCCTCGAAAAAGGAATTCAGTCTCGCTAGAGCGGATTGCGAGTTACAGGACACCGCTACCTTCCCACCTAGCACGGCAATAACTAGTATACTGACTGTTTGTATAAATTGCAACTTAATGCACAAATTATTTATTCGCTACTCATGATTAAAACAATAAAAAATTTTTCGAAATATATATTGACGCTTGTTTCTAGTTATGATAAATTTATTTTTGTCGATAAGACAACAGAGCAACATAACATGGAGGTATACCCAAGTCTGGCTGAAGGGATCGGTCTTGAAAACCGACAGGCGGGTAACACCGCGCGGGGGTTCGAATCCCTCTACCTCCTCCAGTTTTAAATTTCCGACTACGAATGTAGCCGTTTTTTTTTGCCTAAATTGTATGTATTACTTGTTAGATACCACTTCCGCCTCGGTTGTGGTATTTTTTATTATATCAATGATGGGAGGTTGTTGAATTGCAATCGAAATTACTTATGACGCGTGCTTCCCTTACTTGGATATTCATAATTGCTGTTATGACTGCAATTGGTAGTGAAATAAAAATTATGCCTTTTGCGAATACAACTTTTCGTTTTGGTTTAGGAACAATTGTCTTCTTTTTATGTACATTAATTAAACCTACACCAATTATTTTAGCTGGTATAGCTACCAGTATTGTAACAACTATTTTTCGGGTTTTTAATTCGGCATTACATGATGTTCCAATTTCTGAGAGTATATTTAACCATTTACCAGCCGGTTTATTTTATGTATTGTTTGCACTATGCCTGCAAATTTTAAATATTCAACAATACAGAGAAAAACCATTAAAACTTGGTTTACTCGTTGCCTTTAGTGAGGTCATTAGTAATTTAGCGGAACAGATTTTCCGCTTTTTTGTCCAAACGTATAATTTTTTATTTCTCCATGACCTCTTGATCCTATTAGCGGTAGCATTATTACGTAGCTTTTTTGTAGTAGGGATTTACAGTTCGATTTTGATTGCTGAACAAAAAAAGCGGGTACAAGAAATGCTTAATATTGGATCTGACCTCTATGTTGAGACACTATATTTAAAAAAATCAATGAATCATATTGAAACGATTACAGGTAGTGGTTATGAATTATATCGACAGCTAAAGGCTCTAGGTTTTCGAGCAGAAAGTTTACAAGCGCTTCATATTGCCCAGGAAATCCATGAAGTGAAAAAGGATTCTCAACGGATATATGCTGGTATTTCAAAGATTGTTGGTGAAAAGAGCTTTGGCCCTTTTGTATTATCTGAATTATTGCATTATATTGAAGAAGGTAATAGGAAATATGCGGAATTACTTGGGAAGGAAATACAATTTAATACATGTATAGACTTCGATTTTCAAACAAAAGATCATATTGCACTCCTTGCTCTATTAAATAATTTATCAGCCAATGCTGTTGAGGCTATTAAAGAGCAGGGGATCATTTCTATTGCTATTGAGCGCCAAGAAGATAATACTGTAATAACAGTATGTGATAATGGACAAGGGATTTCACAAGCAGATATTTCTGTTATTTTTGAACCTGGATACACCACAAAATTCAATGTTGATGGTGTTGCAGCAACTGGCATTGGGCTTTCACATGTTGCTGAACTAGTAGAAAAATTAAAAGGCTCAATAACCGTTGAATCAAACAATCAATACACAACGTTTAAAATCATAATTCCTACGCAAACTATTCAAACGGGAGAGACTTAAATGAGGTATTTTATTGTAGACGATGATCGTGCAAGTCGTGTTATGTTAAAGCAAATTATTGAGGATAGCGGGTTAGGCACAGTTATTGGTGAGGCTCGCAATGGTGAGGATGCTATTCCACAAATTTTAATGACGCAGCCAGAGTTTGTGCTTATTGATTTACTAATGCCTAAGCTTGATGGTATAGCAACTGTAGAACAACTAATGCAAAATCGGTTCGAGGGACAATTTATTATGATTTCACAGGTAGTGAATAAGGAAATGGTTGGTGAAGCTTATGAGCAAGGAATTGATTTCTTCATTCATAAACCAATCAATCGTATTGAAGTCGAGAATGTTTTGAAAAAAACAACTGAACAATTTCGACTTAAAAACTCACTATTAGTGATACGTCAATCTCTTACAAACATTGAGTTAAGTGAACAAAAGGCTCATAAAGCTACATCACGAGACCATATTCAATCTATTTTAAATGATATGGGGATTGTCGGGGAAATCGGTAGTGAGGATATCATTGCCATTATAGAAACATTACTTGCTCACCAGCACAAGATTGCACCCCTTCCTCCATTAAAAGAGCTTTATGAAGAAATTGCAGCTGTGACCAAGGCTACACCAGATGAAATTTTAAAAGAAAGTAAAGCCATCGAGCAACGTGTGCGTCGAACTATATTAGCTGCCATGATTAATCTCGCTAATTTAGGGGTTGTTGATTATACAAACTCAGAATTCGAGTATTATGCCCCTCGCTACTTTGATTTTAAAGAAATTCGTCAGCTCATGACACAGATTGAAGATCACGATAATCGTAAAGCAAAGGTAAATATTAAGAAGTTTATTCAAGTGTTATATTCAGACATTTTAACAAAAGTAAATTAATTTTCTCGGATTTTGTCGGATTCCATAAGTCCTCCGTATTATTAAAGTAAGGCGTGTCCTAAAAATTTAATATTAGGGGAGGTACAAAGGATTTGAAAAAGAAATTTAAAGTCAGCTTAGCCGCTCAGATTTTAATCGGTTTGATTTTAGGGATCATTGTTGGTGGTATCTTTTACGGAAACCCCAAAATTGAGACATATCTACAACCATTAGGGGATATATTTTTACATCTTATTAAGATGATTGTTGTACCGATTATTATTTCGACATTAATCGTTGGTGTTGCTGGTACAGGAGATATGAAGCAACTTGGACGATTAGGCGGGAAATCTATAATTTACTTTGAGATTATTACAACAGTTGCAATCGTAGTTGGATTACTTTCCGCAAATATTTTCCAACCTGGTGCAGGTCTTAACATGAATGAATTATCTCAAGGGGATATTTCGAAGTATGTATCAACAACTGAGGAAGTACAGCATGAGGGACCATTTGATATCATTGTAGGCATTGTCCCAACAAATATTATTCAGTCAATGGCTGAAGGTAATATGCTAGCAATTATCTTCTTCTCAGTTATTTTCGGTTTAGGGGTTGCTGCAGTAGGTGATCGAGGGAAACCAGTCTTAGACTTCTTCCAAGGGGTAGCAGATGCTATGTTCTGGGTAACAAACCTCGTAATGAAATTCGCTCCACTAGGGGTATTTGGTCTAATTGGTGTAACCGTTTCCAAATATGGGTTTGCTTCACTGGTTCCACTTGCCAAATTAGCTATTCTTGTTTATGCAACAATGCTGTTCTTCATCTTTGTCGTTCTTGGACTTGTGGCAAAATTCGCAGGAATCAGCATCTTCTATTTAATTAAAGTGTTAAAAGATGAGCTAATTTTAGCCTTCTCAACAGCAAGTTCTGAAGCTGTACTACCACGTATTATGATGAAAATGGAGAAATTAGGGGCGCCAAAGGATATTGTATCTTTTGTTATACCAACCGGTTACTCCTTTAACTTAGATGGTTCAACATTATATCAAGCCATTGCAGCATTATTTATTGCACAAATGTACGGTATTCACCTAAGCATTGGTGAACAAATTACGTTAATGCTTGTATTAATGGTTACATCTAAAGGTATTGCAGGTGTACCAGGGGTATCATTCGTAGTACTTCTAGCAACTTTAGGTACTGTAGGTATTCCACTTGAGGGACTAGCCTTTATTGCTGGTATTGACCGTATTCTTGATATGGGACGTACAGTTGTTAACGTAATTGGTAACTCATTAGCGTCATTAGTAATGGCGAAATGGGAAGGCCGTTTCGATCGAGAAAAAATGAAAAATTACTTTAATGATAATGAAAATTTAGCGTAATTTAAAAAAATCCTCACGATGTTGGATGGCATCGTGAGGGTTTTTTTATTTTGCTACTACTTTATCTAAATAAGCGATAATTGATTCTTTTCCATTGGCATGTGCTTCTTGAGCACGTTTTTCATCTTTTTCAAGCTTAGCCTCTGCTGCTACAACAATTTTTTCAGCATCTTGCTGTGGCACAACAATTACACCATCCACATCCCCAATAATATAATCTCCAGGATGAACCGTAACTCCTCCAATGGCGATCGGTACATTTACTTGACCACCGCCGTTTTTATTGCCCGCAGCTACAGTAGTGCCTAACGAAAATACAGGGAAATTTAATTCACGAATTGCTGCAATATCGCGGATTACACCATCCACAACAAAACCTTGTACACCTATCCCTTTTGCTAAGGAGATCACAAAATCCCCAGCAACAGCTCGGTTAGTATTTCCCTTTGCATCAATGACTAAAATATCCCCTTCATTTGCAGCCCTTATCGCTTCCAAAACTGCCCCATTTTCACCATCTGGTAAACGTACAGTTACAGCTCGCCCCGCAACTTTAAAATGGTCTGCTAACGGCTTAATATCACTTCGCAAATTGGTATGCCCGCCTGTTGCATCTGAAATAGCTGTTGTTGGTAAATGCTGAAAGCTTACTTCTACTTTTGTCATACATAACACCCCTATTATGATTAATGACTTACTCTATTATTGTAAATAAAAAACATCTACTATTTCAATATATCTCGGAAATAGTAGTCAGAACATCTACTTATTAGAATTAAATAATTTCGACAAATTGCTTTGATTGCTCGTCTAAGGCTTCAGCAGCAGATGCTATTTCACTAAAGTCATTAGCTGTGACAGTAATTTGCTCATTTGTTTTATCTATTTTTTCAGCTATTTTTGTAATACTGTCAGTCACCTGACCAATCTCTCGTTCAATGCCCTCCACATTATCCTTCACTTCTGAAATAGATTGTTCAACTCTTACAGAAAGCTTACGTACCTCTTTCGCCACTACATCAAAACCTCTACCATATTCTCCAGCCCTAGCAGCTTCAATCGCTGCATTTAGTGCCAATAAATTAGTTTGTGAAGCAATTTCTTGTATCGTCTTGACAATTCCTTTAATAGAATCTGCTTGTTTCTGAAGCTGCACAAGATTACTTACATTTTCATTTGATTCCTTAGAAACCACTTTAATGGTTTCTAGTAGATCTTGGCTATTTTGAATGCCTGCCTCCGAACGCTGGTAAAGCTTATTAGACATGCCCTTCAACTTGTCAGCAACACTAACTATTTCATGCTGTCGTTCAGTAATATTGGTAGCTATTTTGGATACACCTATTACTTTTCTTGTATTATTTGCGAAAACAGGCATATATGTCGCTTCCAGCCAAATTATATTACCTCTAGCATCCATTCTTTCTATTTTGTCCTGATAGCTGTTTCCTGCCGTTAGATTGCGCCAAAATTTATCGTACTCCATACTATTTGCGAAGTCAGGCAAACAAAAGTCTTTATGATGTTTTCCTAGCATTTCCTGCACTGTATAGCCTAATGTTTGAGCAAATAGTTCATTGACATATGCCACTCTTCTCTCCATATCGAAGCGTATAATAGCTATATTTCGTTCAATAGCCTGTACTACTAAATCATCGGTTACTTGAGCCTCTACCCTATACATAAACAACACCCCACCCATTACTATTTTTTTACTTAAAATTTAATTATTTTACTTTTATATTACATCAATTATGCCTGAGTGTAATTGCAACGATGTTAGTGCACCTGCTGCATCAAGGTAAAAAACATGGAGAATGTTCATCCATGTTTTTTTAATATACGTAAAATCCCTTCAGAGGTAGCCGCTACACGTAGAAACTTCTTTTGCTCAGCACGTATAAAGCCTTCCTCTAGCATTATTTTAAAATGCTGTAGAAGCGCATCATAGAATCCCTGGACATTATATAAAATGACAGGTTTTGTATGAAGCCCAATTTGAGCCCAAGTAAATACCTCAAAATATTCATCTAAAGTCCCTGCGCCACCTGGCAGAGCAATAAAAGCATCGGCTAACTCGGCCATTTTAGCTTTACGAATATGCATAGAGTCTACAATATGAATCTCTGTTAATGAGGCATGTGCCAATTCACGCTTTTGTAAATGTGTTGGCATCACACCAATCACTTCTCCCCCTGCTGCTAAAACAGCATCGGCTACCTTCCCCATTAGGCCTGTTTTAGAACCACCATAGACAACCCCATGACCGTTTTTTGCCAGCGCTGTACCAAGCTCAGCCGCTTTCTCTGCATAAATAGGGCTTTTACCCAAACCGGATCCGCAATACACTGCGATTCTTATAATAATCCCTCCTATTCAAAAAACGTGAAACAATTGGCTATATATTGTCTCACGTTTTTTGGTCATTTATTTTACTTTTATTTTCGTAAATGGCTTGTTTGTTTTAGCATATGACTGATACGGCTCACAATTGATTCAATGGCATCAGGATTTTTTAATAAATCATAATCATTAATATCTAAACGTAGAACTGGACAAGAATTAAAATTATTTATCCAATTTTCATAGCGTTCATGCATTTCTATCCAATAATCATTGGGTGTTTGTTGCTCCATTGTACGTCCACGCTCTTGAATACGTCCAATAACTGCATCAATAGGTCCTTCAAGATAGACAAGCAAATCTGGATGTGGGAAATAAGGTGTCATCACCATTGCATCAAACAAATTTGTATAAGTCTCATAATCTGTTGGGCTCATTGTTCCTTTATCATAATGCATCTTAGCAAAAATGCCAGTATCCTCATAAATAGAACGATCTTGTACAAATCCTCCACCATATTCAAAAATACGCTTCTGTTCTTTAAAGCGCTCTGCTAAAAAGTAGACCTGTAAATGAAAGCTCCATTTTTCAAAATCCTCATAAAATTTATCAAGGTATGGATTTGTGTCTACTTTCTCGAACGAGGTACGAAAGTTCAGTGCCTCTGCTAAAGCCTTTGTCATCGTCGATTTTCCTACCCCAACAGTACCAGCAATCGTAATAACCGTTTGTGGTGGAATATCGTACTTCTCTCTTAAATTCATTATTGCAAACTCCTTTGTTGTAACGTATCTTTAATTATTTTTAAAACATGATTTAAATCATTTGGATTTTTTACAAAATCAAGCTGATCTCCATTAAATTGAATAACTGGAATTTCGGGATGCATGCTCTCAAAATGCTCGATAAAAGAATGATAGTCGGCCACAAGCTGCTCCATGTAATCACGTGAAATCATCTTTTCAAACTCTCGCCCTCGCATGGCGATACGCTTCATTAATGTCTCAACGCTGGCATGTAAATAAACCACTACATTTGGGACAGGCATGTCTTTCGTTAAAATTCTATAGATCTCCTCATACTTCTCGTATTCAGTTGGTGCCAATGTACGCTTCGCAAATATTAAATTTTTAAAAATATGATAGTCTGCTACAACAGGTTTGGCATGTGCTAAACGAAATTTTTTAATATCGGTTAGTTGCTTATAGCGATTACAAAGGAAGAACATTTCCGTTTGGAAACTCCATTCCTCAATGTTTTCATAAAACTTATTTAAAAAAGGGTTTTCGTCTACAATTTCTTTTAATAGATGGTAATTTAATGTCGCTGCTATCTCTTTCGATAAAGAGGTTTTACCAACACCAATCGGACCTTCTACCGTAACAAATGGAACCGTCACCAGAAGCTCCTCCTTTTGTTCTATGGATTCGATCATTGTGTCCTACATAAAATGAATCAGTACCTTTCATTTTATCATAGTAGGAAAATGAAAAACAGAATCAACCTATTGTTCTAGTAAATTTACCTGTGGTATTCTCCTGATGATATAGAAAAAAGACATAGAAAAAAGACATCGAGAATCTACTTCCCGATGCCTTTATACCTTCTTATAATTTCACTCGTTGTAAACGAAGTGCATTTAATACAACCGATACTGAACTAAAGGCCATCGCTGCACCTGCTACCCATGGCGCAAGCAGACCGAGTGCAGCAATTGGAATACCTAATGTATTATAAGCAAATGCCCAAAATAGATTTTGTTTAATATTACGCATTGTTTTTCTACTCATTAGAATGGCATCCGCGATACTATTTAAGTCTCCACGAATAAGTGTAATATCTGCTGCTTCCATCGCCACATCTGTCCCTGTACCAATTGCCATCCCAATATTCGCTGTTGCCAAGGCAGGTGCGTCATTAATACCGTCACCTACCATCGCCACTTTTTTCCCTTGGGCTTGAAGTTTTTTCACTTCATCAGCTTTACCTTCGGGTAAGACCTCGGCAATAACATGATTCACGCCTACCTCTGTTCCAATTGCTTGAGCAGTACGTTCGTTATCACCTGTCATCATAATGACCGTAATGCCCATATCCTGTAAACGACGAATAGCTTCTTTTGATGTATCTTTCACGGTATCAGCCACAGCGACTAAACCCGCATATTGCCCATTGATGGCAGCTAACATGGCTGTTTTACCGTTTCGTTCTAATTGCTCCATTGTTGGTAAAATATCATTAATACCAATTCCATATTGTTGCATTAATTTACGTGTGCCAATGACAATACCTTGACCTGAGACAGTTGCCTGCACACCATAACCAGGTATTGCTTCGAAGAATTGAACATCACCTAAAGCTATGCCGCGTTTTTCTATTCCTTGAACAATGGCTTCTGCTAGTGGATGCTCTGACTGCTTCTCTGCTGCGCCGATTAAGGATAAAAAGCGTGCTTCATCTTGCTCTGGCGCTAACAAAACATCTGTAAGCTCAGGTTTACCATGTGTCACCGTTCCTGTTTTATCTACAACAACTGTATCTATGCCTTGTGTTTGCTCTAAATGTTCTCCACCTTTGAATAAAATACCAAATTCAGCTGCACGTCCAGAGCCTGCCATTATTGAAGTCGGTGTTGCTAACCCAAGTGCACATGGACAAGCAATGACAAGAACTGCGATTAATACCTCTAAAGCAGGTGTAAATTCACCTGGACGGACCCAAATAATCCAAATTAAAAAAGTGACAATGGCTATGCCAACAACAATAGGTACGAAAATACCCGAAATCTGATCTGCTAAACGTTGAATAGGTGCTTTCGATCCTTGTGCATCTTCGACCACTTTAATAATTTGTGCTAATGCTGTATCTCGGCCAACCTTTGTTGCAGTCATTTTAATAAAACCATTTTTGTTAATCGTTGAGCCAAATAATAGATCACCTTGCTTTTTATCAACTGGTAGACTCTCTCCTGTTAACATCGATTCATCAACAGCTGTTGTCCCCTCTATTACCTCACCATCTACAGGAATTTTTTCACCTGGTTTCACTAAAATAACATCGCCAATGATGACTTCTTCTAATGGGACCTCTTTTTCTACACCGTCACGTACAACGATAGCTGTTTTTGCTTGAAGTCCCATTAGTTTTTTTATGGCTTCAGATGAGCGTCCTTTTGCCTTTGCCTCAAATAATTTACCTAATAAAATAAGTGTAATTAAAACAGCACTCGTTTCAAAATAAAGATGTGGACCATGGTGTGATCCTATCGTTACAATCGCTTGATAGACACTATAGAAATAGGCCGCTGATGTTCCCATTACAACAAGCACATCCATATTTGCACTACCATTGCGTAATGCTTTATAAGCCCCTACATAAAATTGCTTACCAATTATAAATTGCACAGGAGTAGCCAATACCATTTGGACCCATGGATTCATTAGAAATTCTGGAACATATAAAAATGATGTAAAGGAAAAATGACCAACCATCGTCCAAAGCAGTGGTAATGAAAGAATAGCCGATAAAATAAATTTATGTTGTTGCTGTTTAATTGCTTTTTCGCGATGATCTACAGTTTCCTGTTCATCTGCCTTTTGATGTGCCCCATAGCCTAGCTTCTCAACCTTTGTAATGATATCTGCAATGGATACTTCCGAAGGATTAAACTCAATCATCGCTTTTTCCAGTGCTAAGTTGACATTAGCAGAGGAAATACCACTTAGCTTATTTAACCCTTTTTCAATGCGAGTTGCACAGGCTGCACATGTCATACCTGTAATATCAAGCTCAGCTTTTTGTTTAACAACACCATAGCCAAGTGCTTCTATTTTTCTTTCAAAATCTGCTTCACTTAGTTTAGCTGGGTCATATTTAATAGATGATTTTTCAAGTGCTAAATTTACTGTTGCATTTTCTACACCATCCATTTTATTTAACCCTTTTTCTATTCGAGTGGCACAGGCCGCACATGTCATCCCTGTAATTTGCAAATTAGCTTCCTTATGATCAGAACTCATTTACCTTTCACCTCTCCTTATACCGACTAGGGGTATATATTTTTGAAAATAAGAGAGTGCCACAGAAGCACTCTACAAATTTTATTTTACTTCATAGCCTTGATCATCAATTGTCTCTTTAATTTGATCAAGTGATACTTGTGCATCGTCAAATGCAACATCAACTAAACCTTCTGCTAAATTTACTTTTACTTGTTCAACACCAGCTAAAGCACCGACACTTTTTTCCACAGCGTTTACACAATGACCACATGACATTCCTTGTACGTTTAATGTTACGTTTTGCATAATAAAATCTCTCCTTTTGTATGTTTTCAATCTATTTTTTCATTAACTTTTGAATTGTTACTACTAACTCATCTAATACTGCCTCATCGCCCTCTGATAGACGATCCACTACACAACCCTTTAAATGACCTTCTAATAATATTTTAGCCACACTATTTAATGCAGATTGTGTAGCAGATAGTTGCGTAATAATATCATCACAGTAAACGTCTTTATCAATCATTCCCTTAATACCACGAATCTGTCCTTCAATACGATTTAAACGGGTTGTTAAATCCTTTTTCACACGCTCAGGGTGATGACTTTTTCGGCAAGACGTAGCTTCCTCTGTATGACAAGCATCCTCTTTTACTGTCTCCTCCATTCACTACACCTCCTATTTGTAATTATCATACTATACCCGAGAAGGGTATGCAAGCCATAAAAAAATTTATTTATCATCATGATGATGGTTATGGTCATTTTCTAATTTACATAAAATAGACTCATCATGTCGATGTAATGCTGTTTCTAATTGAATTGTTACATGCTTTATGCCCTTATGCTGAAGATTATGCTCAATTTTTCGCAAGATATGCTCACTCTCAGCTATTTTCAATTGATCATTTACAACGGCATGACACGATAATGCATTCGTTCCACTAGTAATTGTCCAGATGTGTAAATCGTGAATACTTTCTATTCCTTCAGTTTGCTCTATTAACTGAATAATCTCCTGAACATCTACATTTGAAGGTGTCCCCTCCATTAAGACATGGATTGAGGCTTTTGTGACATGGTAGCCACTTCGTACGACCAATAATGCAACAATAACGCTAGCAAGAGGATCTGCCCAGCCCCAGCCAAAAAACATAATTAATAATGCTGCAACAATAGCCCCTACAGACCCTAGCATATCACTTAGTACATGTAAAAAGGCTCCGCGCATATTTAAATTGTCCTTTGTATCACTTCCACGCATCATAATCCAGGCAACTAAAATATTAACGAACAAACCAATTGTACTTATAATAAGCATTCCTGTTGTAGCTACTTCTGGTGGGTTTGTAAATCGTTCAATCGCTTCATAGAAAATGAATAATGCTATTCCTATTAGTGTAATACCATTCAATACAGCAGCTAAAATCTCAAATCGTTTATAGCCGTATGTTTTACTATAGCTTGCAGCTTTTTCCCCAAACATAAAAGCTAACATCGCTATACCTAAAGAGATCGAGTCACTTAACATATGCCCTGCATCTGATAAAAGAGCCAAACTATTTGTTAAAAAGCCACCAATGGCTTCCACTACCATATACACTGTAATAATAATAAACGACAGTAATAATACCTTTTTATTTGCGCCATGTGTATGATCATGGCCATGATCGTGTTGATGTCCCATTGTTATTCCCCCATTTCATTTAGTTATGAGCTGCATGCTCAATAGCCTGCTTCAATAAATTCATAATGTGATCATCGTCCTTAGAATAATATAAGGTTGTTCCCTCTCTTCTAAATTTCACCAATCTTAAATTTTTAAGAAAGCGTAATTGGTGGGAAACGGTTGATTGGCCTAAATCTAAAATTTCTGCAATATCATTTACAGAATGTTCATCAGAACAAAGTAAGTTTAAAATACGAATTCGTGTTGGATCACTCAATGCTTTAAAAGTCTGAGATACTACAAATAATGTCTCTTCATCTAAATGCTGATCAATATTTTTTTGCATTTCTGAACTGCTTAATTTTTCATCCATAGAAGTTTACCCCATTCTTCAATATTTATATATGAGCATGTGTTCATATATAAATATATAGGGATATTTTAGGGATGTCAATACATAATGCTTTGGAAATCTGCAAGAAGTTAAAAGTAGCAATTACTCATTAAGCAGGATAAACTACTTTTAAGGGGAGATATTTAGTGGATATTTTTGAAGCAGATCGTTTATTTATGAAACAAGCATTAGAGGAAGCTCAACACGCAGCCTTACTTGGGGAAGTACCAATTGGTGCAGTACTTGTTTATCAAGGAAAAATCATTGCACGTGCACATAATTTACGAGAAACAACGCAAAATGCAACAACACATGCGGAGCTGTTAGTGATTCAAGAAGCCTGCAAAAAAATAGGAAGTTGGCGACTGGAAGATACTACTCTTTATGTTACATTGGAGCCTTGTCCAATGTGTGCAGGAGCCATTCTCCAATCGCGTGTGCCCCGGGTTGTTTATGGTGCAAGAGATCAAAAAGCTGGCTGTGTAGATTCTCTTTACCATTTATTAAATGATGAACGCTTTAATCATGAATGTGATGTAACAGAAGGGATTTTAGCCGAGGAATGTGGTCAAATTTTAACAGACTTCTTTAAGGCTTTACGAGACCGTAAAAAGGCTGAGAAAAAAGCACGATTAGCTTCCAACAATGTAAATGGTCATTAAAGATGGTGCCTCCTAATGAGACACCTTCTTTATATTTAAGGGAATGGCGATATATATGAAATGTGTCGTAGCAGCGACAGCATCTTCATAACTAATTTATTGAGCTTGAATAGTGGATTGTGTAAAAACACATTCTCCTTCGATATATGTAGCGAATGGTTTTACATGCATAATCTGGATATGTGAAAGGGTCATCAGATCATCTGTTAGTACAACAAAATTAGCTTCATAGCCCTCTTTTAACTGACCAACGTTCTCCATACGAATCATCGTCTTGGCATCAACTGTATATAGCTGTATTGCCTCCTCTACAGAGATTTTTTCTGCCGCGCCTAAATCTGTTCCATCATAAGCTCTTCGTGTAACAGCAGCTTGTATCGTAACAAAGGGATTAGCCGCTTCTGCCCAAGATGTGGCAGGCGCATCTGAAGAGAGTGCTGTCGCAATACCCCTCTGTAGAAATGTTTGTACACCATATAAAGTCTGTGTTTTTTCTAGCCCCAGGTTCTCTAAATAACTCTCAATTTCGCAGAATAAGAAGATGGGTTGTGGCACAAAGCCTATCCCCCATTCAGCAGCTTTTTGCAAGGCACTTTCAGAAGGCATGGCGGCATGCTCAATACGAACAGAAGGTGCATCTGTTAACCAAGCTTTTTCCTCATAAAATGTGTCGACAATTAAATCAATGGCTCTGTCCCCCATTGCATGAACCACTAATTGAATACCACATTCTTTTGCTTCCGCAGCAGCCGCTAGCAGCTCCTCTTTCGAAGTCATTGCTATGCCTTTTTCTTTACTTCCCAAAAATGGCTCAGAAACAAGTGCTGTACGGCCTGAAACACTGCCATCCGAAAATAGCTTGATGCCTCCAATATAGGCTCCTGCAGAACGATCGATATTATCTGCTGTTAACAGCTCATATCGTTGAATATCCTCCCAAACATAATAAACTGCTACACGTTGCTTAAAGCCTTTTTCTCGGGCTTTACGGTACAGGCTTAAATAATCAATCGGTGCTACAGTGGCCATTAATTCCGTAATACTTGTTACACCATAGGATGCCAAAGTTTGTGATAGCTTTAGAAGCCTGTTGACAATTTCTTCTTCAGTGGGTGTAGGTAAATGCTGTAGCACTAGATTTCGTGCATTTTCACGCAGTACGCCTGTAGGTTCCCCATTGTCATTACGATCGATTTGCCCACCCTTTGGATCAGGGGTATCCTTTGTAATACCTGCAATTGCTAATGCCTTGCTATTGACCGATATAATATGACCACATGTACGCATAACAATGATAGGTAATTCAGTGGAGGCAAGATCTAAATCCTCTTTTAAAGGCGCTCTTCTTTCTTTTAGTTTTCCTTCATCATAACCCCAGCCTAATATCCATCCACGCTGACTTGCATCATATTTGGCCAGTGCATTAATTATGTCCTCAATGGAATGAATATATGGAGGGAGGCATGCCACTTGTTCCAAAACATCCGCTAGCATAATTGGATGCATATGAGCGTCAATTATCCCAGGAATAATGACCTTTCCTTGTACATCTATTATTTCTCCCTGATAGGGAGGTAATTGATCCTGTTGTCCAATCCAAAGTACTTTTCCGTCTTCAATCACCATGGCAGTTGCAGATGGCTGATTAATATCTGCCGTATAAATCTTTGCATTACAAATAATTTTCATCATTTTTCAACTCCTATTTCTTCCATACCAAAAGTAGATTTTTCAGGATCTTCTGCTTTCAGCATCCTATGCAAAATAGTACCGATAATAAAGCCAACAATAGATGGTATAATCCAAGCAAATCCGCTAGACTGCAATGGTAAATGTAAGACCATCTGTGTCACACCAGGTATGGTAATTTCATAGCTAGCAAATGTTTCAACAACGCTTACTAGAAATGCAAATAGTACTGTTCCTTTATAGGCTCCTGCATTTGGCACAAAACGATCAAAAGCCCCCAGTAGCACAAGTACAATAATGACAGGATAAATTACCAAGAAAATGGGCAATGTAATTTCGACGATGGCACCTACACCTAAGGAGCCGATAGTTGCGCCTACTACACACATAATAAAGACCCACGTTTTATAGCCTAGCTTCTCTTTTGTTAGTTCGTTTAAAAATTGTGATGATATGACCATGACGCCAATCGCTGATGTTAAGCAGGCAAAAACAACACATATAGCTAGTAACGCCTTACCCAAATTACCAATGACACTAAAGGCAATGGCTGCTAATAGTTCTGTATCACTGCCAGGATTTGTGATGATACCACTACTTGTAGCCCCTAAATAAAGTAGGCCACCATAAACTGCTATTAATCCTATTGCAGCAATAGCCATTCCACCTAGCGCAACCTTTTTAGATTGTTTCCCTTTATAGCCATAACCAACTATTGCTGCTAAAAAGATCGGAGCACAAAGAATACCTGTCCCTACATCTCCTGTTTGATAGGCAGCTATTATCGAGTTAGCAAACACCCCTTCAGCCCCTGTATTGACTGCTGTTCCCATTGGATCTAGTACCCCTTTACCAATGAGGATAATGAGGATAAGAACAAGAACGGGTGTCAGCCATTTCCCAATCTTATCGATAACATTTGATTGATCCATCGCAAAGTAAAAGCAAATCGCGAAAAACGCTAATACTGACGCAATTAAAGGTATGTTCGGAATAATTTGTGATACCCCTAATTCATGAGTTGTCGCTGACATCCTCGGTATTGTGACAACCATTCCAATACAAACCATCATGACCGTATTAAAGGCTTTATAAAACCAATTTCCGATTGGTCTTGTGAGCGCTTCCACGGTTCCCCCAGTATTATAAATTGCGTACACCGCAAGCACAGGTAAAATAACGCCCGTTAAGCTAAAGCCCATCAAAGCAGAAATCCATGATTCCCCTGCACTATTTCCTATGGATGGCGGAAAGATTAAATTCCCGGCACCAAAAAATATAGCAAATAAGGCTAGCCCGACAATTATCGTATGCTGCACAACTTTAGACATATACTCAACCCCTTTATAATCGTTTACAGAAGATTTATTTAAATAATAGAAAATTTAAAAGCACGAAAAAAGGAGATAAATTTTTATCCCCTTTTTGTAAAAATTTTTTTACAGCAATTCATATTTTAAACACTTATATTTTAGTAATTGACGCGAAATACCTAAACGACGAGCAGTTTCCGCTAAACGTCCATCAGTTTCACGCAACTTTTCCGCTATAATTAGGCGCTCATAGGCTTCCGTTAAATCTCGTAAATGTCCAGTTTGGTTGTTTTGCATTATCTGCTGAGTTGAATGTTGAACATTTTTTCTAATCCTTTCTGGAATATGCTCAACAAGTATTTCATCTCCAAGCAAATTATTATATGCCGATTCAAGAGCATTTTTTAGTTCACGCACATTACCTGGCCAATGATAGGCATAAAATAATTGAATTACTTCATTACGATAGCTTACATTTTTCTGTAGTGTATGTTCACTGTAAAATTGTATATAAAAATCAAGGATAGCTGGAATATCTTCCTTCCTTAATCTTAACGGTGGCAAATCAATTTGGAGAACATTTAAGCGATAAAATAAGTCCTCGCGTAACCTTTTTTCAGCTAATAGTTTATCTATATCTTCATTGACAGTCGTAATATACCGTATATCCAACGGCTCACCATTCAGCACTTTTATATCTACTGCATGCAAAAGTTTCGCCTGCAAAGATATATCCAATAAATTAAGGTGATCAATGAGTAGTGTCCCGCCATTAGCCTCCTGTAACTTTCCACTTTTTGCTTCATTCTCTGATCCGTATAGCTGAGTAAATAGATTATCCTCTGTCAATGTTGAACAGTTCAAAGTAATAAACGGCTTTGTATAGCGTTCACTTTCATTGTGTATGCCTTGTGCGATAATATCTTTCCCAGTTCCAGTTTCCCCAGTTAGTAAAACAGGGGCACTTTTTTGAGCACTTCGACGTGCCTTTTCAAGTTGAGTTTTCATTTCAGCATTTGTCGTAATGAAATCCTCCAAACGGTAGGTCGTATAATTATCTCGATATAATTTATGTCCCAGGAAATTATCTAAGTATTTAATTTGTTTGCTTTCATAAAAATGTTTTGAAAATTCAATGGCACCAATGGCTTTTCCATGCTCCATAATGGGATAGGTCGAACTCAGTGATAAATAACTAAAACCATTCAATGTTGTCAGTTGTTGTTCATAGTATAAAACTGGCTGCCCTGTTTGTATGACTTGAAAAACAGTACTTGTCTCAGGTGATAAATTTTGATAATTATCAGTCACAGTGCTATGAAAAAATTCATCTGGTGTTAAGCCGATTTCCAATAATATATTTAAATCTGCTAAGTCATAAAAGATTGCACAGCCTTTATCATCTGTAATTAACACATTATCAAATTCATTGAAGGCTTGTGCAAATTGTTGCAATTCCATGAATTTCTCCCCCTTGTCCCCATGAATATTACCCATTATAACGAATTTTCAAAAATTATGAGAGAATTCAATTTTTGCAACACAAAAAAGCTATTTTAGAACATCCATAAAAGAATTGTCTAAAATAGCTTTATCTGTCGTTTATTTTGCTGTGATTACTTCTTTACCGCCCATATAAGGTCTTAAAACTTCTGGAATTACTACGCTGCCATCAGCTTGTTGATAATTTTCTAGAATAGCAGCAACTGTACGGCCAATGGCAAGACCTGAACCGTTTAATGTATGCACATATTCTGGTTTTGCATTTGGCTCACGACGGAAGCGGATATTTGCTCGTCGTGCCTGGAAATCCTCAAAGTTAGAGCAAGAAGAAATTTCACGGTACATGTTTTGTGCAGGAATCCAGACTTCTAAATCATATTTTTTCGCTGCAGTAAAACCTAAATCAGCTGTACACATTTTTAGCTTACGATATGGTAAGCCTAGTAATTGTAATACCTTTTCTGCATGACTTGTTAATAGCTCTAATTGTTCGTATGACTCCTCTGGTTTTACAAAACGAACTAATTCAACTTTATTAAACTGGTGTTGACGAATTAAACCACGTGTATCACGACCTGCTGATCCCGCTTCTGAACGGAAGCATGCGCTATACGCTGCAAAGCCTTGTGGTAAAGCTTCAGCCGGTAAAATTTCATCTCGATAGAAGTTCGTAACTGGTACTTCTGCAGTTGGAATCATGAAATAATCTGTTTCCTCTAATTTGAATACATCTTCTTCAAATTTCGGAAGTTGCCCTGTACCTGTTAGGCTATCTCGATTAACAATAACAGGTGGTAGCATTTCCTCGTAACCATGCTCCTCTGCATGTAAATCCATCATGAATGTCATTAATGCTCGTTCTAAACGAGCGCCAAGACCACGATAGAATAAGAAACGGCTACCTGTTACTTTCGCGCCGCGTTCAAAGTCTACAATTTTTAAATCCGTAGCAAGGTCCCAGTGTGCTTTAATACCAAAATCAAATGCAGGAATATCACCCCAAGTATATTCTTCAACATTGTCGTCCTCTGTTGTGCCTACTGGTACAGATTCATGCGGAATGTTTGGTAAACGCATCATCATATCTTTAAAGCGTTCTTCAACATCATTTAATTGTACATCTAATTCTTTAATTTCATCGCCAACCTGACGCATACGAGCAATGACTTCATCCGCATTTTCCTTGTTGCGTTTCATAACTGAAATTTGTTCAGATACTTTATTGCGTTCTGCTTTTAATTCTTCTGTTTTGGCAATCAATTCACGACGTTTTGCATCTAAGTCTTCAAAGTCATCTAAATTTCCTAAGTCCTCATTACGTGTTAATAACATCTCTTTAATTTCCGCGAAATTTTCGCGTACGCGTTTAATATCTAACATCTTCATACCTCCAATAGTTTCTTCATGATGGGAAATCATTGCAGCAAAATGAACACAAAAAAGCCCTCATCCCTAAAAAGGGACGAGAGCTACCCGCGTTGCCACCCTAATTGACTAGACTTATTTCTGCCTAATCCACTTATTTCATAACGGCATTTCAGCCGGCTACAGCCTACTTCATTCACTTCGACTGTGCAACTCCAGGACGGATTCACAAGTGTTTTTATCAGCTTCCACCAACCGCTGACTCTCTAAAAAAAACGTGCTTGCTACTACTTCCCATCATCGTGTTCAGTTATTTAAAATTTAACCATACTGTACTATATGAAAACAAATTTTGCAAGTCATACCATAGAGGATACAAAATATTCAATAATTCGTGTGTCCTCTGTTAATTCGGGATGAAACGAACAACCCAATAAATGGCCATCTTGTGCCAAGATTATTTTCCCCTCATGTTGTGCAAGAATTTCAACATCTTTACCTACGGCTTCAATATGAGGTGCACGAATAAATACTGCTGGAATCCCTACACCTACTTTAGGAATATCTAGTTGTACTTCAAAGCTATTGACCTGACGTCCATATGAGTTTCTTGCTACAGTCACGTCCATCACAGCCAAATGTGGTTCATCTTCAATTAGATCCTTGGCTAATAAAATTAATCCCGCACATGTACCAAGCATCGGTAATCCTTGCTGTGCAAGTCCACGAATTGGCTCTAGCAGATCAAATCGATCCAGCAATTTTCTCATTGTTGTGCTTTCTCCACCTGGTAACACAAGTCCATCTAGGTTTTCTAAATCCTTTCTCTGTTTTACTTGAATTGCTTCACAGCCAAGAGCTTCTAACATTTGTATATGCTCACGAACTGCTCCTTGTAATGCTAATACACCAATTCGCTTCATGCTACCAACCTCGCTCTTGCATACGCTCGTTGTGTCCAAGCTGTGCAATATCAATCCCCTTCATAGGCACTCCGAGCTCTTTTGATATTTCCGCAATAAGCTTATAGTCTTTATAATGAGTAGTCGCCTCTACAATGGCACGTGCAAATTTTTCAGGGTTCTCAGATTTAAAAATACCTGAACCAACGAAAACGCCATCAGCTCCAAGTTCCATCATTAAGGCTGCATCAGCAGGCGTTGCCACTCCTCCTGCTGCGAAGTTTACGACTGGTAAACGACCAAGACGTTTAATTTCTCTTAATAACTCGAAAGGAGCTCCTAGTAATTTCGCCTCTGTCATTAATTCATCCTCTGTCATTCCTACGACTTTACGAACCTGTGCATTTACTTTACGAATATGTCGAACTGCCTCCACAATATTCCCTGTTCCTGGTTCACCTTTTGTTCGTAACATCGATGCGCCTTCTCCGATACGACGGGCTGCCTCCCCTAAATCACGACAGCCACACACAAACGGTACGGTGTATTCACTTTTTAATAAATGGTATTCTTCATCTGCTGGTGTTAAAACTTCACTTTCATCAATATAATCGACACCCATTGCTTCTAAGACACGTGCTTCAACAATATGACCAATACGTGCTTTGGCCATCACAGGAATAGTTACAGCCCCCATTACTTCCTCAACAATACGAGGATCAGCCATGCGTGCAACGCCACCAGCTTTCCGAATATCTGAAGGTACTCTTTCTAATGCCATCACTGCTACAGCACCTGCAGCTTCTGCAATTTTTGCTTGCTCTGCATTAATGACATCCATAATGACACCGCCTTTTTGCATTTCTGCCATACCACGTTTTACTAGCTCTGTACCTGTTTGTTTCATTTTCTAACCTCCACCTTTATGATGAAGTTTAGTATAATAGAAATTGACCATATCAAAATATCCAGTTTTCAAAATATTTATAAGGTCAGGAGGTTCCAGATCATGGATATGCTTTTATTTCAGCTGGAAAGAGATAGTGATAAACCGCTTTATGATCAGCTTTATAATGGTATTAAAGAAGCTATTATTTCTAAGAAAATAACTGTAGGAGAAAAATTGCCTTCAAAAAGGAAATTAGCTGATTTTTTAAACATTTCCCAAACAACAATTGAAATTGCCTATGCCCAGCTCTTAGCTGAAGGCTATATTATGTCCAAATCACGTATTGGCTATTTTGTAGAAGAGATAGATGAACTGCCCTACATTCAACAAGATACTGTGGCGTCCATTAATGAACATCCTAAGAAAAAGTCATATAAAATTGATTTTAATCCTGGTTCTATTGATATCGATGCCTTTCCATTTCAAACATGGAGAAAGTATGCGAAAGAGCTTTTTGACGACACCTCAAAGGAGCTATTATTAACAGGGGAACCACAAGGAGAACTGTCTCTACGCACAGAGATTGCTAATTATTTATATCAATCCCGTGGTGTTGTATGCCACCCAGAACAAATTGTTATTGGTTCAGGTACGGAGCAGCTTCTCCCTATGATTCTCCGCCTTTTTAGTGAGGACACAAGCTTTGCATTAGAAAATCCAGGATACCCTGCCGTGCATCGAATGTTTTCGCAGCATAAACGAAAAGTTTACCCAATTGCAGTTGATGAAGAGGGCATAATTATTCATGATCTTGAAAAGACAAATGCTAATGTTGTGTATATTACACCCTCACATCAATTCCCAACTGGGGCTGTATTATCTGCTACAAGACGAGCACAGGCTTTAAATTGGGCGGCACAAAGCACCTCTCGCTATATTATAGAGGATGACTATGATTCGGAATTTCGTTATGCTGGAAAACCAATTCCTGCCCTACACGCACTAGATCGCAACGATAAAGTTATTTACATGAGTACTTTTACCAAATCTTTAATGCCATCCTTACGAGTAGCTTATTTTGTACTTCCACCTAAACTACTTGCTACTTATAACGATGTCTTTAATTATTATTCATCCACTGTGCCTCGTTTTGATCAGCATATTGTGGCAAATTTTATGGGTGATGGGCATTTTGCAAAGCATCTCAATCGTATGCGTAAAATTTATCGTAAAAAACATGATAAACTAACTTCTATTTTAGAAAAATATTCATCATCCATTAACATTACTGGTGAGCAAGCTGGTATGCATATTTTATTAGAGGTTCAACACACATTCACAGAAAAACAATTACAACAGCTCGCCTCTCAAGCACAGATCGGTATCTATCCATTATCAGCCTATCGACTAGATCATTATGAATCTTCACAAGCTCAATTTTTATTAGGCTTTGGAGGAATTCCCGTACAAGCAATCGAATCATCCATTGAGCAGTTGATGGATTGCTGGGGAATACAAAAAAATGACCCATCTACCCGTGAGTAGATAGGTCATTTTAAATTAAGTCTCAATCAATTGAATTTGATAATGCTCAAACCAAGTATGAATTTGCCCTAGATACGCTAAAAGTTGAGGACCTGCCATTAATTGCCCATACCATGGAATCTTAAAAGAGCTACCGCCAGATTCAACTAACTCCTCAAGCTTTTGTCGTTCAAATAGTTCATGTAAAATCGAATTTTTATCATGTAGAATTTCCTTCAACCATTTTTGCACCCCTGCTGTATAGACAGGATGATAGGTTTTTGGATAAGGATTTTTTTTACGATATAACACTTCATTCGGCAATAGATGTGCCATTGATTTTCGAAGTAATCCTTTTTCTATGCCATCCAAATTCTTCATTTCCCACGGAATATTCCAGGCATATTCTACAAGCCGATGATCTGCAAAAGGGACACGTACCTCTAAACTTGCCCCCATACTCATACGATCCTTCCGCTCTAATAATGTTTGCATGAACCATAGCATATTTAAGTAAGACATTTCACGATGTCTTGCCTCTGCTAAACCTTCTCCATCTAATAATGGCACTTCAGCTATTGTTTGTGTATATAGTTGTTGTGCATAGGACTCAATTGTCAATTTTTTATCCCACTTCTCTTGAAGTAATGCACTTCTTTCAGACAATGAACGGATCCAAGGAAAACCCGAAGTCCTTTCTTTAAACCATGGATACCCACCAAAAATTTCATCTGCACACTCTCCTGATAGCGCTACAGTAAATTCCTTTTTTATTTCTCGACAAAACCACAATAACGAAGAATCTACATCTGCCATACCAGGGGAATCACGAACGATGACCGATTCCACTAATAAATCAATTAACTGTTGCTGAGTGATTTCCTCTGCATGGTGTGCCGTCTGAAAAGTATCTGTCATTTTTTGAATCCAGTACGTATCCGTGGAAGTTTGGAAAGAGTGTGGGTTAAAGAAGCGCTCGTTATCCTCGTAATCAATAGAATACGTATGCAATTGATGGTTTTGCTGTTGGAAACTATTTGCCGCAATGCCCGTGATAATACTGGAATCTAGTCCTCCCGAAAGAAATGTACAAATAGGAACATCCGAAACTAGCTGACGTTCTATAGCATCCGTTAACAAAAAACGAACATGCTCCATTGTTTCTTCTAATGTTTCTTCATGCTTACGGCTTTGTAGCTGCCAATACGGCCACTTTCTTAAACCTTCTTCTCTAGAGAATCGCATCGCATAGCCAGGTCGTAATTCTTCAATATTTTGAAAGAGTGTTTTACCTGGCGCTCTAGAAGGCCCTACAGCCATCATACTTGCCAACCCTTCAACATTTACACTTGCTTGGACCGTGGGGTGTGCTAGCAGAGCCTTCACTTCAGATGCAAAAAGTACACCCTCTTGTTGCTCTGTATAATACAAGGGTTTTACACCTAATCGATCTCTACACAAAAATAAAGATTGTCTTTGCTCATCCCAAACACCAAAGGCAAAAATACCATTTAGAAATTCTACACATTGCTCTTTCCATTCAATATAGGCCGTTAATAACACTTCAGTATCCGATTGTGTTATAAAACTATGTCCTCTTTTTTGAAGTTCCTTACGTAGCTCTTCTGTATTATAAAGTTCGCCATTATATGTAATGACATAGTTTAATCCATCATGGATTTTTTTCATCGGTTGTTTGCCGCCAATTAAATCAATAACAGCTAACCGTCGATGGCCAAATGCAATATGCTCACTACACCAAATATTTTCATCATCTGGCCCTCTCTTATTTAATGTTTGCGTCATCGATTTTAATATTGTGTCACTTGTTCTTAAATCCTTGTGAAAACTAGCCCAGCCTGTAATGCCACACATTTAGCCACATCCTTTCGCCTATTAGCGTATGCAGTAGCATGTAAAAATGTGAAAAAAGCACATGAATGCTTAAGTACATTCATGTGCTCGTATTTAAATATTAGAACAATCCCCCAACAAAGTCTGTAATGCCTCCCCATAAATTACCGAAGAAGCTACCTACACCTTGGAAGAACAATGAGATACCGCTAGCGCGCTCTACAGCCTCTGTTGTGACAACATCGGATGAAATATCCTTGCCATCAATAAAGCCGTAATCTGTGCCTTCTGTGCGCTCAATAACGACCTTTCCTACAACAGTGTCTTTTTTAACATCTGCCTCTAAACTCTTTTTATCTAAAACCAATGTAGGTTTATATAAGTCTTTATCAGCAGACTTAATCATAAAGGAAATTGGTTCTTTTACTGCAATCGATACTTTGTCTTCTTTACCTTTTGTGACTTTAACTGTTTTTTGATCTTTGAAAGTATAGTTCCCTGGTAAAATTTCTTGCTTTGAGAATTGTGAAAAACCGTAGTTAAATAATTTTGCTGTGGCATCAAAACGAGCTTTATATGATCCTTGACCATTTGCATCTACAGCCTTCATGACAACTGCAATCAAGCGAGTCCCATTGCGCTCTGCAGTACCTGTAAAGCAGTGACCTGCAAAGTTTGTTGTACCTGTTTTTAATCCATCTACACCTTGATATTCATACACTAATCCTGGCAACATAAAGTTCCAGTTTTCCATTTTAATTGCATCTTCTGTTCCTTCACGGAATGTCTTTTTTGCAATTTTAGATGTCTCTAATACCTTTGGGTGATCTTTTAATAAATGATACGCTAATTTTGCTACAGATTTTGCAGGCATCACATTTTCATCTTCTGGGCCTGTACCTGATGGATGCATTCCAAATAAATCAGCATTATTAAGACCAGTAGCATTGACAAATTTATAGCCCTCTAAACCAAGTTCTTCTGCTTTTTTATTCATTAACTTTAAAAATTCAGTTTCAGAACCTGCGATTGTTTCAGCAATAGCTACGGTTGCTGCATTTGCTGAATAGATTGCCATTGCCTCATATAACTCACGAATCGTATAAGAGCCATCTCTACGTAAAGGTACATTACTTAATGCACGATTTTGAGACATACGATACGTATAATCTGTTACGTGATATTCTTGATCCCATTTAACTTTCCCTGCATCAATCGCGTCCAATAACAGGTATTCAGTCATCATCTTTGTCATACTTGCAATACCTAGTGAAGTATCTGCATTTTGTTCAAATAAAATTTTTCCTGAATCTGCATCAATTAAAATCGCAGCATCCACTGTTAATCCTAAATCTGTTTCCGCATTTGCCTTTGCAGGAATACCTGCAAAAATACTAAATAATAAAACAGGAATTAGGAGTAAGCGTAATACGGTGTTCATTTTCTTTTTCACCTTTAAAGCCCTCCAAAAAATAATCTTGTCCTCGACATTTTATCATAGATAACAACAAACGTGTTGACTCTCTACCATAAAAAAATGCTCTCGCGCCATCTTTGTAGACGATGCGAAAGCATAAAAGTTGCAAGTAATATATTACATGGAATAGTTTGGTGATTCTTTTGTAATCTGTACATCATGTGGATGTGATTCACGTAGACCAGCACCTGTCATTCTAACAAATTGTGCATTCTCGCGTAGGTGCTCAAGATGTGGAGCTCCACAATAACCCATACCAGCGCGAATACCACCAATAAGTTGGTAAATTGTATCAGCTAATGGTCCTTTATAAGGAAGACGGCCCTCAATACCTTCAGGTACTAATTTTTTTGCATCCTCTTGGAAGTAACGATCTTTAGAACCTTTTTCCATAGCGCCGATAGAACCCATACCACGATAAACTTTGAAGCGACGTCCTTGGAAGATTTCTGTTTCTCCAGGAGATTCAGATGTGCCTGCTAGAAGGGAACCAAGCATTACAACGTTGCCTCCAGCTGCTAGAGCTTTTACGATATCACCAGAATATTTAATACCACCATCAGCAATTATTGTTTTACCTAGCTCACGAGCTACTGTAGCACAATCATATACTGCTGTAATTTGTGGTACACCTACACCTGCTACAACACGTGTAGTACAAATTGAACCAGGACCGATACCTACTTTAACAACATCTGCTCCAGCTTCAAATAATGCACGTGCGCCTTCTCCTGTAGCAACATTACCAGCGATGATTTCTAGCTCAGGGTAAGTCTCACGGATTGAGCGAATTGTTTGTAATACGCCTTCTGAATGACCATGGGCTGTATCGATTACAACAATGTCAACTTGTGCCTCTACAAGCTTCTCAATACGTACCATCGTATCTTTTGATACACCAACTGCTGCGCCTACAAGTAAACGACCATGTGTATCTTTCGCAGCATTCGGGAATTCAATAACTTTCTCGATATCCTTAATTGTAATAAGTCCAGTTAATCTACCTTCTTCATCCACAATTGGAAGCTTTTCGATTTTATATTGTTGAAGAATTTTTTCAGCATCCTCTAAAGTCGTTCCAACTGGTGCTGTAATCAAATCTTCTTTCGTCATTACATCTTCAATTTTTAAAGAGTAGTCAGAGATAAAACGTAAATCACGGTTTGTAATAATCCCTACTAGCTTTTGATTTTCCATACTATCAACAATAGGAACACCAGAGATTCGGTATTTACCCATTAGATGCTCAGCATCGAAAACTTGATGTGTCGGAGTTAAGAAGAATGGGTTTGTAATAACACCATTTTCAGAACGTTTTACTTTTTCTACTTGTTCAGCTTGCTCATCAATCCCCATGTTTTTATGGATAATACCGATACCGCCTTGACGTGCCATCGCAATCGCCATTTTAGACTCTGTAACTGTATCCATACCTGCGCTGACCATTGGGATGTTTAATTTAATCTTTGGTGTTAATTGAACAGATAAATCAACATCTTTCGGTAGTACTTCGGAATGAGCTGGTACTAATAATACATCATCAAAAGTTAAACCTTCTTTGGCAAATTTAGTCTCCCACATTTTCGTAACTTCCTCCTATAGTTAAAAGAATATTAATTGTAAGATTAACAACGTGGACTGCTACTGTCAAGGAACTTATAAAAGAAAGACAATTCAGATTTTTAACAAATAACAATTAAGATAAACAATACAAATAATTAACTACATTTTCGAGGCATTTATTTACATTTTTTAAATTCAGAAAACACTTTTGAACAATCTCTTTAGTAGCGTTAAAAGTTATCAAAAGAGAAAGTAAAAAAACAGCCAGCATACAGCTGACTGTTTTGTTTGCCTAGCGACGTCCTACTCTCACAGGGGGA
>NZ_JPVR01000053.1 GCF_000772935.1 Lysinibacillus boronitolerans JCM 21713 = 10a = NBRC 103108 | reverse complement strand
AGTTGGGGGCTTCCCCCTGTGAGAGTAGGACGTCGCTAGGCAAATGAAAGACCAGAGAATTTCTTCTCTGGTCTTTTTTGTTGTACTGAAATTAAGAAAGTAGGCTGTTCCCGGAAAAGGACAGCCTTATACTTAAAACTCAAGAGCATTCCGAAGATCATTTAGATAAGATTGACTCACTGGTAACTCACTTCCATCAATTAAAGTGACAATAAAATTTGATGTTAAATCGCGTGCCATTTTTTTTATGAAATGTATATTTACAATGTAAGATCTATGGATACGAATAAAATATGATGGTAATCGTAATTGAAGTTCTTTAAGTGTAATACTCGTTTTATACTGATCACCCTCTACATAAAACCATGTTTTTTTCTGTAGGCTTTCAATATGAGATATTTTATTAATTGCTACAGGATTCCATTCCTCCTCTTGCTTTCCAGTTAAAAATTGATATGGTTCGGCTCTTTTTGTTGTAAATGATGACGGTAGGACAATGACAAGAGCAGCAGGCTTATTTTGAATGTATATGGGATAACCAATGCCGTAATATGGCGTATCAAATAGGGAATTATCTAAAATAGCATCTGTTTTTTTTTGAGTCTGTAACACTTGGTCCGCAATACTCCCAGGTAATACTTGTTGCCCTATCTCTAAATGAATACTTTGGTGACCAGAGTGAAAATAAACATAAGAATGTTCAACAGCAATCGCAATGGATGAATCAGCAGGTATCCAGTCTTTTAACATAAAAATATATTGTTGTGAAATATCTTTTACGAAAGAATTTAACTCATTGTTCATTGTGAATATCCCCCTTGTTTGTAAACAGTCTTCCAAATTTCATCCTTAAAAAAGGTAGTTTTATCCTTAAAATTTGATCTTTTATCGAAAAATAATGAAAATTCAAATAGTCTGTTATATATTAATTTACAACAAATAAACCTGTTATGGAACAGATAATTAAAAGTTTTTTAACAGAGTATATTGTACACAAAGGGGAAGGTGGAATTTCAATATGTCAACTCGTCAAGAAAGAATCGAAGCTTTAGAAAAACAATGGGCTGAAAACCCACGTTGGGCTGGTATTGAACGCACATATTCAGCTGAAGAGGTTGTTAAATTACAGGGGACAGTAGTAATTGAACAAACACTAGCGCAAAAAGGTGCTACTCGACTTTGGAATTCATTACATGAGGAACCGTTTATCAATGCATTGGGGGCATTAACGGGGAATCAGGCAGTACAACAAGTAAAAGCTGGCTTAAAGGCTATCTATCTATCAGGCTGGCAAGTAGCTGCAGATGCAAACCTGTCTGGTCAAATGTATCCTGACCAATCATTATATCCAGCTAACTCTGTACCAGCAGTAGTAAAACGAATTAATCAAGCACTTCAACGTGCAGATCAAATTGATCATGCTGAAGGACGTGTTGATCAATTTGATTGGTTCGCGCCAATCGTAGCAGACGCAGAAGCAGGTTTTGGTGGGCCTCTAAACGTATTCGAGCTTGTAAAAGGTATGATTGAGGCTGGAGCAGCTGGTGTTCACTTAGAAGATCAATTAGCTTCTGAAAAGAAATGTGGACACCTTGGAGGTAAAGTATTACTTCCAACACAAAATGCTGTTCGTAACTTAGTAGCTGCACGTTTAGCAACAGATGTTATGGGTGTAGATACAATTTTAATTGCACGTACAGATGCTGATGCTGCTGATATGGTTACATCAGATATTGATCCACGTGATGCAGAGTTCATCACTGGTGAACGCACACCCGAAGGCTTCTTCCGTACAAAAGCTGGAATCAAACAAGCAATTGCTCGTGGTTTAGCTTACGCGCCATATGCAGATTTAATTTGGTGTGAAACTTCTAAACCATCACTTGAAGAAGCTAGAGAATTTGCTGAGGCTATTCATGCTGAGTTCCCAGGTAAAATGCTTGCATACAACTGCTCACCTTCATTCAACTGGAAGGCAAATCTTTCAGAAGAAGAAATTGCAGAGTATCAACGTGAACTTGGTAAGTTAGGTTATAAATTCCAATTTGTTACTTTAGCAGGTTTCCATGCACTTAACCACTCTATGTTTGAGCTTGCTCATGACTATAAAGATAATGGTATGGCTGCATATTCTAAGCTACAGCAAGCAGAGTTTGCTTCTGAGTCTAAAGGCTATACAGCTACACGTCACCAACGTGAAGTAGGTACTGGATACTTTGATGAAATCTCTCAAGTTATCTCTGGTGGTACTTCTTCTACAACTGCAATGGCAGGTTCTACTGAAACAGAACAGTTTGTATAAGTCTTAGTTTAAAATACGTGTTTTCCTAAATTCATAATCATAGAATAGTCTCCTCCGCTCCTCCTAAAGCGGAGGATGACGAAACTAAAATGGCAAAGGTGGGTAAACAGCTAATGGAACAAGCAACGACAGGTAAGCTTAAAATTGTTGGAGAACAAAACGAGCAAACTAATGAAATTTTGACACCTGAAGCTCTTGAATTTGTTCTTGCCCTGCACGAAAAATTTGATGCTCGCCGCAAGGAGCTGTTGGAGGCTCGACAAGAACGCCAAAAACGACTTGATGCGGGAGAGAAGCTGGATTTCCTGCCAGAGACGAAGCATATTCGTGAAGGTGATTGGGTAATTGCACCACTTCCAAAAGACTTGCAAGATCGCCGTGTTGAAATTACAGGGCCAGTTGATCGGAAGATGGTTATTAATGCGTTAAATTCTGGAGCAAAAATGTTCATGGCATGCTTTGAGGATGCATCTTCCCCAACATGGGAAAATATGATTGGTGGTCAAATTAATATGCGTGATGCTATTAATAAGACGATTGAATTTACACAAGCATCCAATGGCAAAACATATAAATTAAATGATGAGACAGCAGTGCTGTTAGTACGTCCACGAGGTTTACACTTGCTTGAGAAGCATGTACTAGTGGATGGAGAGCCGATTTCAGGCAGTTTCTTTGACTTCGGTTTATATCTATTCCACAATGCCAAAAACGCACTTGCACAAGGTACAGGGCCATACTTCTATCTACCAAAGCTTGAAAGCCATTTAGAGGCTCGACTATGGAATGATGTCTTTGTGTTTGCTCAAGATTATATTGGTATTCCACAGGGGACAATAAAAGCTACTGTATTAATTGAAACAATTTTAGCCGCGTTTGAGATGGATGAAATTTTATATGAGCTACGTGAACATTCAGCTGGTTTGAATTGTGGTCGCTGGGATTATATTTTCAGCTATATTAAACGTCTACGCAATCAAGCTGACGTTATTTTGCCAGACCGTGGGCAAGTAACGATGACAGTACCTTTCATGAAAGCCTATACATCTTTATGTATTCAAACATGTCATAAGCGGAATGCACCAGCAATGGGCGGAATGGCAGCTCAAATTCCAGTTAAAAATGACGATGAGGCGAATGCAGTGGCATTTGCAAAGGTGGCAGAAGATAAACGTCGTGAGGCAACAGAGGGGCACGACGGTACATGGGTAGCACATCCTGGTATGGTTGCAACAGCGATGGAGCAATTTGATGCAATTATGACAACGCCTAACCAAATTCATAAAAAGCGTGAGGATGTACAAGTATCTGCCGAAGATTTAGTAGCTGTACCAGAAGGAACAATTACAATTGAAGGTCTACGTATTAACTGTAGTGTTGGTGTACAATATATTGCTTCATGGCTTCGAGGTAACGGGGCTGCACCAATTAATAACTTGATGGAGGATGCTGCAACAGCAGAAATCTCTCGTACACAAGTATGGCAATGGATCCGTCATCCGAAAGGAATCTTAGATGATGGACGTGGTATTACATTAGCATTTGTTTTAGAAATATTGGAAGAAGAACTTGTGAAGATTAAAGAGGCTGTTGGGGAACAAGCTTATAACAGTGGTCGCTATGAAGAAGCTGCTGAACTGTTTAAATCCTTAATTGAACAAGATGAATTTGCAGAATTCTTGACACTTCCAGGGTATGAAAAATTAGCGTAAAATACAAATCTACTATCCAACATATCAAACTTTCCTAATAACTATCTATGGATTGCACTCGGGTACAGTCCAGCCTATTCCACTAACATAACGTGACGGGGTCTGTTCCCCCGTTTAAAGAGATGAGCACGATTGAATTAAAAGGGGTCTATAAATAAAAGTTAAGAGATTTTAAGGGTTTAAAGATGTCTTACTAGCTTAGATGGGGAGCGGTAAGGCATCTTTTTATTGTACATCCGCGTAACTGTTTTAAAAGTTACGCGGCTTTTCTATTCTAATTTACTATGGCTAGTACAAAGCCATCATACCCTTTCACACCAACTGTTTGTATAGCTGTTGCTTCAATTCTAGGGTCTGCTTTTAGTAAATCCACAAATTCCTGTACGCCTCTAACGCGTTCATCCTCACTATTTTCATCAGTTACCGCACCGTTACGCACAACATTATCAGCGATGATAACAGCCCCAGCCTGTGCTAATTTTAACGCCCACTCTAAGTAAGCAGGGTTATTAGGTTTATCAGCATCAATAAAGATAAAGTCGAATAATAGTCCAGCTTTTTTTAAGTTTGGCAATGTATCTAGGGCATTTCCTACAATTACCTCAATCATTTGTTCATAGCCTGCATTCTCTATATTTTGCTTGGCGATTTTGGCGTAATCTTCATTAATTTCTAAAGTCACTACCTTTCCTGCTTGAGGAAGAGCTTGGGCTAAGCAAATACTGCTATAGCCTCCAAGTGTACCGATCTCTAAAATATTTACCGCACTTTTCATTTTAGCGAGTAAATATAATAGTTTCCCTTGAGTAGGAGATACATCAATTTCTGGAATACCTGCAGCTTTATTAGCCTGTAGTGCACTATTAAGGTGTTCGTTTTCTGGTAGGAGCTTAGTCATGAAATAATCATCTACATTATGCCAAACATTTAATTCTGTCATTGTACAGCCTCATTTCACTATTTTTTTAAAGTGCAAGCTTGCCAATAAAGTGTATGATAGAATGAATCATAATAAAAATATATTATTATTATTTATACATAACTAAAGATTATGAATTGAGGTTAAATCATGAATAGTCATGGCTTAAAATTGTTTTATCAAGTTGCGGCTACAGGCAGTTTTACAAAAGCTGCAGAAAAGCTATGTATCAGTCAACCTGCCGTTTCAAGTCAAATCAAACGTTTTGAGCATGAAATTGGCGTCCAGCTATTTCAACAACAGGGACGTGGTGTAGTACTTACTGAATTCGGTGTGGCACTAGCAGAAAAAGCTCAAAATCTTATTGCTCTTGAACAACATATTGAAACATTTATAGAAGATTATCGACTTGCAAGAGCAGGAAATTTACACATTGTTGCAACCTACTTACCTGCTAATTTTTTAATTCCTAAATGGGCAGCTACTTTCAAGGCTGCAAATGAACAGGCGAATTTAATGATTACAACGACCAATACAAAGGATGCCTTTGAACAGTTAATAAACTATAAAGCGGATATGGCTATTTATGGTGGGGGAATGTCTGAAAGACCTAAGGAAATAGTGTGGGAGGAATTATATGAGGATGAATTATGGTTTGTAGTATCGCCAAATCATCGTTATGCACATCAATCTATTAATTAGTCGAAATGTTTCAGGAGCCTTTTATTATGAGAGAAGTAGGGAGTTCGATGAGGGAGCATCTTTTCTCATTATGTCAAACATACCAAGTGAGACCACCAAAAATCGCACTCCAATTTAATGGCATTCATGAAACCATTCGCTCAGTCATGGCAGGCTATGGTGCAAATTTTATTTCTTCTCTTGCGGTTAGAGAGTATGTAGAGAGTGGGCAATTGGCGAGGGTTTATGTCAAGGATATACATGCCATTAAACATAAAATTGCGATTTGTACGAGGAATAATGAGAAGCAGAATTTACTTGTGCAAAGATTTATTGAAACCATTAAAAATTCTCCCATTTAAAAATTTGTATCTCATGCAAGGTGGAGAGAAATTTGTTATATTAGTTGTATAACAAATATGGAGATGATAAACATGCTTATTCAAATAGAATTTCAATCAGACGTACCTATTTATGAGCAGGTGACACGTCAAATTATTGAAGGAATTGCTAGAGGAGAAATGAAACCAGGTGATACTTTACCGTCTGTGCGAAGTTTAGCTGCTGATCTAGGTGTTAATATGCATACTGTTAATAAGAGCTATCATGAATTAGAGGCAAAAGGGATTATTACCATTCGACCAAAATCTGGAGCTATTATATGTTCTACAGAGGAGAGAGCTTTAACACCTGAGCAACTACGACAAATCGAAAAGAATTTGAAACCTGTTGTGGCAGAAGGAATGGTGCTCGGCGCAACAGCTGAACAAATTGAGCACATGATGAAAAAAGTATTCGCTGATTTGCAAATTCCAGCAGAGGGAGTGTAGCAAAATGCTACTTGGTGTTTTTACAACCATTTACATCATGACATTAGCTTTGCAAATAGTGGTTCCTTATATTGTACGAGAGACAATCGTTTTTGGAGTCACTGTGCCTGAACAAAAGATTAAACATCCCATCCTAGCTCAATTGAAAAAACAGTATGTTCAATTCGTAGGAGGCACAGGGATAGTATTTCTAATCATCATGATTATTAGTTACAATCAATTAGCGCCTTCTGAATCCATGCAAAGTATTGTTTTATTAAGTTGTTTGTTTAGTATGCTTACAGTAAGTATGGTGCTGTATTGGATAAATCATCAAAAGGTATCCACTTTGAAAAAACAAGAGCAGTGGGGCGTAAATATTAAACAAGTACGGGCAATAGATTTAACTGCACGAAGCCGCGATGAAATGCTTCCTTGGTCTTTTTTTGCTGTACCGTTAGGAATATCAGTATTTTTGATCATTTACACAGTACTACATTACGATCAAATGCCAAATGATATAGCAGTACATTGGGGGCCGAGTGGAGAAGCAGATGCCTGGAGAGATAAGACCTATTTTACGGCTATTTCACTGCCATTGATAATGCTAATGATGCAATGTATGATGTGGGGAATTACCGACTCCATTAAACGTTCTGCAATTAAATTAGCTGTAAATCACAAAGAGGAATCGTTGGAGGATCAGCTCAAAACGCGAAAATACATGAGTTGGCAAATATTAATGATAAGTTATGCATTAACAGCTTTATTAACAATTTTGCAATTAAGCAATATCTATCCTTCTATGACAGTAGGCTATAAGCTATTACCTGTATTTATTTTGTTCTTAGTTGTTTTGCTGGGCTCATTACTTATATATGTTTTGAAAAAACATAAACACAAAGTACGCTATGAAGCAAATATAGATTCACAGGTAATGGACGTGGATGAGGATCGCTATTGGAAGGGTGGCTTAATTTATATGAATCGACAAGACCCTTCCATTTTTGTGGAGAAACGCTTTGGGGTAGGATGGACTATGAACCTTGCCAATCCTAGAGGCTATATTGTTATTGGTTTACCTTTTCTCTTATTGCTGTTGATTTCTATATTTTCGTTATAAAATAATAGTAATTTGTGATGAAAAAATTCGTTCTATATGATCGGATTTTTTCTTATTAACTGGAGGTGGGCAGATGAAGATCCTTGTTGTTGATGATGATGTTCATATTTTACAACTAGTAAATATTTATCTTACAAGGGAAGGTTATCAAGTGTTACTTGCTGAAAATGCACAGCAGGCACTAGCCTTACTTGAAGGGAGTCTGCCTGATTTAGCTGTGGTCGATGTAATGATGCCAGGAATGGATGGTTTTACACTAACAGAGTCTTTAACCCAAGATTATGATATTCCTGTTTTATTATTAACAGCAAAGGGGGAGCTAGAGGATAAAGAACGTGGCTTTTTAGCAGGATCTGACGATTATGTTGTAAAGCCCTTTGAACCAAAGGAGTTATTATTTCGTATAGCCGCGATTTTGAGGAGATTGGATAAAAAAAATCAAGTAACCATTCAAGTAGGCAAACTAGTAATTGATCGTCGAAGCTTTGAGGTTGTAATAGAGGGAAATACACTTATATTACCTTTAAAGGAATTTGAATTACTGGCTTTGTTAGCATCACGACCCCATCAAGTGTTTACTCGTAGCTATATTATGGAACAAGTATGGGGCTATGACTATGATGGAGATGAGCAAACGTTAAATACGCATGTGAAGCGGATTCGTGAAAGATTAAATCGATATGACACGGCTGTTGAAATTACAACAGTAAGAGGTGTTGGCTATAAGCTAGAGGAAACAACATGAAAACGTTATATAGTAAATTTGTTGTAACAACAATGCTGGTAATGATTGGAAGCTTATGTTTGGGCTTTTTAGTAACAAATACCTATTACCATCAAGTTGTAAAAGAAAAAAATGATACGAAAAACGTTAGCATAGCACAGGATATTGTGCATTATATTGAGACAGACAAACCAGAAGATTTAAATAGCTATTTGACAACATTGGGCGAGATTGGCTATCAAATTTATGTAACAACTGGTGAGGAGGGGCATTTTTTTGGCGGTCCATATCGTGATAAAACATTGTCAGCATCTGTTGTTGAGCATGTTTTAAACGGAGAAACCTATCATGGTATGCGAGATTTCCCTAAAGAAACCTTTGTAACAGGCTTTTTTGCTAATGAACTAAATAATACAATTGGTGTGCCATTTACCTATGAAAACAAGCCCTATGCTTTATTCATAAGACCTGATATTCGTTTATTGTTTTCTGAGGTGCATACAATACTTGCAGGATTAATGTTGGTTATGACGGTACTGAGCCTACTTGCCATGCTATTATTTGCTAAAGCATTAATTCGCCCCATTACAAAGCTAACAGCAGCCACTCAACAGCTAGCACATGAAAAATTTGATACAGTTCTAGATATTGATCGTGCAGATGAAATTGGTCAATTAGCGGCAAGCTTTAATAGGATGACTGAGAGACTACAGGAAAATGATCGTACAAGGAAGGAATTTATCAGTAATGTATCACATGACTTCCAATCACCTTTATTAAATATTCAAGGGTATGTTGATTTACTGAAAAATCCTTCCCTTACTGAGCAGGAAAGACAGGAATATGCAGCAATCATTGAGCTAGAAACAAAACGCCTATCTACATTGACCAAGCAATTATTATTATTAACATCGCTTGATCAATCGACAAGAATCGTAAAACGTGAGTCTTATCGGTTAGATGAACAGCTAAAGGAAACCGTACGAAAGTATCGTTGGCAAATGGAAGAGTCACAGCTTCAAGTATCATATAAGCTAGAGCAAATTATTTTTGATGGCGATGCAGGGCTTTTACAAAATGTATGGGATAATTTACTGACAAATGCCATTAAATATAATGTAGAGGGTGGGCAAATACGTCTACATGTACAAAGAAAATCTGCCTCACTTGAAATTCTTGTTGAGGACAGTGGAATAGGAATGACTGAGGATCAATTAGCAAAAGTATATGACCGTTTTTATCGCGCCGATGCGTCTAGAACCAAGCAAGGGACGGGGCTAGGCTTAGCGATTGTCAAACAAATTGTTGAGCTACATGGAGGGACCATACAGATGGAAAGTAAAGTGCATGCAGGCACAAAGGTTTATATCCATCTACCAATTTTGTCATAAGGAGTTCATGTAAAGTTCATGTTCACGCGATAAACTGCTACTTAGTTGAAACAAACATAGGGGGAGTTATCGTATGGAACAAAAGTGGAGCATACGCCTTATTCGATTAGCGGCAATTTTTGCCTTAATTGGCACATATTTAGGCTCACATATGTCGGGATCAGGTAGTTATGAATATAGACCGATACATGCACATATTTTACTTGTTGGCTGGCTTAGTATGTTTGCCTGGGGTATTTTTTATCGAGCCTTCAAAGTGAAATCACAAAAATTAGTAACCATTCATGGTTGGACAGCTATTGTGGGTGTTCTGGGCTTAACATTAGGCATGTGGTTTTACAATATAAATCCATTTAATTTCGGTAGTACTTTTACATTAGTCTTCTTTATTGTAGGAGGAACTACGCTATTGATTAGCTTTGCTTTATTTATTGTTGTAACATTCATGATTCAACAACAAAAGGATAATTTCAGTCATTAATAAAACCTACCGTATCTTATGGGATGCGGTAGGTTTTAATATATTTATTTAATTTCTTCAAGTGATTTTTTCAGCCATCTTGTTGCCTCTTGATAGTCTTGTGCAACACCATGCCCTTTTTTGTAGAGCATACCAAGCTGGAATTGAGCTTTTTGATGCCCTTGATTAGCAGATAGTCGATAAAGCTGGGCAGCCTTTGCAAAGTCCTTTGGTACGCCCTGTCCATGAATATGCATTTGGGCTAATTGGTATTGTGCCTTCATATGTCCTTGTGACGCAGCCTTTTCAATCCATTTAGCTGCCTCTGTGTAATCCTGTTCTACACCTTTACCTTTATCAAATAAATTGCCAAGTTGATACTGCGCGCCTGCATGCCCTTGAATGGCTGCTAGGCGATAACATCTACGTGCCTCCTCAAGATTCAAGGTAACTCCTAATCCCTGTTCATATAGTAGGCCTAATTGATATTCAGCTTGAATATGTGACTGATCTGTTGCCGCACGCCACCATTTAGCGGCCTCACTATAATTTATAGGAATGCCTGTGCCTGACGTCAGTAATAGACCAAGCTCATACTGTGCATCTGCATAGCCTTTTTCAGCCGCAACCATAAAATAGGACATTGCTTTGGCTGGTTCTCGCAGGTGATATACATAAAGACGTCCTAGCTCGAAGCCAGCGCTGATATGACCATTGTCAGCGGCCAGCAGTAGCCACTTCTCTGCTGACACAAGATCCTGTTCTTTTTCATACAGTAGACCAAGACAGTACTGAGAATTTAAATGTCCTTTATGTGCTGCTAGCTTGAACCATTTTAAAGCTTCTAGATGATCTTTCATCATTCCATGCCCAGTGTTGTAGAGCATTGCCAGCTGAAACTCTGCGTTCACATGGTCCTGTAAAGCAGCCATATGAAACCATTTTGCCGCTTCTTCTAGGTTTTGAGGAATGCCACGCCCTTTAAGATGCATATAGCCGAGATTATATTGAGCACTTGCATCCCCTGCTAAGGCGGCCATTTCAAAATAAGCGATGGCCTTTTCATAGCTTTGCTCTACACCTGAGCCATGATGATAAAGGAAACCTAGATTGTTTTGTGCACTTGTATTACCTTGATTGGCTGCTAACGTGTACCACTTGGCAGCTTCGTTAAAATTTTGAGATAGACCTAAGCCTTGATTATAGAGCACACCTAAATTGTATTGGGCGTCTGCATTCTCTAAATCAGCTGCTATTTGGTAATGACGTGCGGCTTCCAAATAATCCTGTAAAACACCGTGGCCTAGATGATAAAGTACGCCGAGGCTATAGTGAGCATTTGCGTCATTTTGTGCGGCAGCTCGTTCATACCACATTTTTGCAAGACAATAGTCTCTTTCTACTCCCCGCCCATGATTGTAAAGAGCACCTAAATTATATTGAGCACTTGCATCCCCATTTTGGGCAGCTACTTCAAACCATTTGGCAGCATGTTCGTAAGCCTCTGGAGATGGATGATGCTGAAGTATGTTTTTATCAAATATTGAAGGAAGCTCTGAGATATGAGAAGAAGGGCGAGCAGATCTGAAACTACGATCATAGCGCTTCATAAACCATTCAACAATATCGTGCAGATAGTCCAAAACAATTTTAGCTGCTTTGGCTTCTACAATGTCATTACTAGCATGGCTAGTCATCTTATGAATTAAATTCATTAATAAATAAATCCGACGTGGGTGAATTTGCGCTACAAAACTTCGATTATTTAATAGCATTCGAACATTTTTGATTTTAGGTTCGGTATGCATTTCTAATCGATAAATCTCATATAAAATTTCCTCTAATACAAGAAGTGACTTTTGTAAGGATTCTGCTGGGGTTGAAATGGCGAGCAAACTAGCATCCTGTAAATTTTTAGCTAATATTGTGAAGGACAGCTGTCTTAATTTTTGACATTGTTCTTCAAGATTTTCGTAATGCATGACGATAGTACTCACCTCTTTCATTAATTACCTCCGCGTCATTGCAAGCATTGGCACAAATATACATTGCGTCCTAAATCCATTTGAACTTTTTTACAAAGCGCCGCTTTATCTCTTTGTTCATATATCGGAGAAAAATCGATATTATTGATATGTTTTAATGGGATTCATCAGTTGAATTGTTGCTGTTACATGATACTATTTGATATAAGGGAGATTCGTAGCTACGGAGGACCTGTCAGCCTTTAGTTGGGGGATCGAAATGAAAAATATTGCAGCTATTATACCAGCATATAATCCACAACAATCACTCATTACTTATGTACATCAATTATTAGCAACGACTATTACACAAATCATCATTGTCAATGATGGGAGTGATCAAAAATATAAGGATATTTTTGAAAACTTAAATAAAATTGAACGCTGCCAAGTACTGCAGCATGATTGCAATATAGGGAAGGGTGGCGCACTTAAGACCGCCTTTGCATATATAAGAGAACAACAAGCCAGGTGTCATGGTATCCTTACAGTTGGGGCACATGGGCAACATACTTTACAAGATGTTAAGCTTGTTTTAACAATGACAAAGGTGTTTTCTGAAGGGATTGTGCTAGGTGTACGTAACTTTCATTCAGCTGATAGTACATTTCTTTCTTACTGGGGAAATCGTGCAACAAGCTTATTTTTTGAGTTACTGTATCACAAGAAATTAATGGATACACAAACAGGTTTGCGCTATATTTCGATTAATGAGTTGCCTTGGCTAATAAAAGTAAAAGGTGAACGTTATGATTATGATACAAATATGTTAATTGCTGCACTTAAAAGAAAGTGTCCAATTTTCGAGGTAGAAATTGGACAATTACGTATAAAGAAGAATTCAATAATCCAATACGATGAAATAACAAACGCTGGTACCATTATTACGAGAATGCTCATGAATTATTTAAAGCCAAGGAATAGTAATGGCTAGGTTTAAATTTAAAATAACGAGCTAGGATAAAGAATAACGATCACTCATTAGAGCGTAGCGAGTATAAGAAAAGGAGCAATGGTTATGGAATATTCAGATCAAGTAAAAAATCGTGTGAAACGGATGGAAGGACAGCTACGTGGCATTTTGAAAATGATGGAGGAGGAAAAAGACTGTAAGGCAGTCATTACACAATTATCAGCAGTACGCTCTGCTGTAGACCGTACAGTTGGGGTTATTGTTAGTACAAACCTATTGGAATGTGTTCAGAATGCTGAAGGGGATGGCGAAAAAATGAATGAAGCCATTCAGGAAGCAGTTAATTTAGTTGTGAAAAGTAGATAAAAGCTATGAATTCGTAACAAAAATACAAAGTAGAGTAATTAAAGACTTTCGGAAATCAACAAACAAATATTAACAAGCGCAAATGGACCCTTAAATGAGTTCTTTGTGCTTTTTTTGTATATAATGTAAAGAAGACGGTTGGAGGTGAGGAGTTTGTGGAAGAAATTAGCTATAATTGCCATTATTATTATTTTTATTGATCCCATTTATACGGCTGGTAAGGCTGCTGTTCAGCAGGTGATCGATTGGACAAATAATGATGAAATAGAAACTATGCTACTTTCAACAAAGGAGAAAATCGTAGATGTTACGGCAAGACTTTCAGATAATGCCTCAATTGAAACAGCCCTGCCTATTGAAGATATACATGAAGCGGAGGTAGCCCCTGCAGCTCCACCCATTCAGAAACCTGAAACAAAGTTAGTCGTGACAAATGCCAAGGAAATGGCTGATGCGATGTATGCGTATTATAATAGCTTTTCACCAAAGTTTGAAATTCAATATAAAGGGAATACACAGCGAATTGAACAAATTGTAGAAGAGGCCTATAACAATGCTATCAAACGAGATGACTATGTTTACGGCCATGTAAGTAAGCATTCAATTCGATATGAATATGGGCGAAATAAAGCAACTATTTATGGAGAACAGAGCTATTTAATGACGCCAGAGCAGGCTGCATATGTAGAGATGAATGTTCAAGAAATTATCGCTAAGATCAGTAAAAAATCTATGACGGATGTAGAAAAGGTACGAGCTGTCAATGACTATATTGTTGCCAATACTTCCTATACAGATCAAACGAATTCTAGCCCACACAGCGCCTATACTGTTCTTGCCGAGCATGGAGGAGTATGCCAGGGCTATGCTTTACTTGCTCACTCCATGCTTCAAAAATTGGGTATTGAAACAAAATATATCGTGGGCTATGTAGGTCAAGAGGGACATGCGTGGAATCTCGTCAAACTTGATGGACAGTGGTATCATCTTGATACGACATGGAATGATCCGGTACCCGATCGTAAGGGCGCAATACGCTACCAATACTTTTTAGTAGATGATCGTACAATGGCGAAGGATCACACGTGGATTGCTGAAGACTATCCTAAGGCAACAAGCACAATGTATAGTTATTATCATGATATTGACTTCCCAGCACAAGTTGGTGATCAATTGTTTTATAGTAATATTGCAGATGACAATAAGTTATATGTACTAGATATGAAAACTGGTAAGACGAAGCGTGTCACAAATTCCCGTGCACAATATATCGTGTATTCGGATGGCTGGCTCTACTTTAGTAATTATTCCCGAGGGGCGTATTTAACAAAGATTCGTCCAGATGGTAGTGGCGAAGAGGTACTAAATAGGGAGGATACGAAGGATTTATTTATAAAGGATGGCTATCTCTATTTTACGACAAATGAATTGAAGAGAATGGCACTTTAAAACAAGAAAAGGGCTATGACTTATAAACAGTCATATGCCCTTTTTGTACGTTCAATTAGATAAGTAATAGGTTGATGCTGACAAAGTGAAATGTCCACTTGAGGATACATGAAGGTAATTTGCTCTGTAAAAATCTTTAAAATGAGTGGATTATGCTTGATGGCACCACCATTACAATAAAAAGTAAATGGTTCATTCTGATAGTCAATTTTTTTCAATACAGCGCTCGCTAGAAGGACTAGTTCATGTGCAGCTTGTTGAGATATTTCGATGGCGCAAGCATCTTCTTGCTCGACTGCCTTTGCCACAAAGGAGCCCATCTTGGCCAGTTGTGCATTTGTATAGGAAGGGTGGAATAGCCATTCGGCGAGCTCTGTAACATCCTGTATACCTAAAGATTGATAGACAGCTTCCTTTAAGATTGTTGGTTTACCACGACCATCCTCCATTTTAAATATAGCTCTTACTACCTCCTGCCCTAACCAATATCCACTTCCCTCATCGCCAGCCCGATGTCCCCAGCCCCCTGCACGTACAATTTGTTGTCCATCATAGGCATAGGCAATAGCTCCTGTTCCAGCAATGAGCAGAGCACCTGCCTGTCCAGCAGTCACACCTAGGAGTGTGGCCTCTGCATCATTTTCAATAATCAATGTATCGACTTGTAGCTGTGTGGTCTGAAGAGCGTTTTGAACAATGGCCACTACTGCTGTATGATCCTTCGGCGAATCAATTCCAGCTAATGCAAAGGTAGCTACAGCAATTTGAGAATTAGGATACTTTTGCAAAAATGTTTCAACATTTGCTAAAAGCTCTTGTAATATTGCTGTAGCTGATTCAACACCAATGGCTTGATAATTAGAGCCTTTAGCGGATGTAGAATATTCAACGTCACCAGATTCAGCATGAACGACTGCACATGCTGTTTTTGTCGCCCCACCATCAATAATTAATAACCATTGCTTCATTGATTCCATTCCTCTAGAAAGGCGGCTAGTTCTTTTTCTGCTTCCATAATGGAACTTTCTTTTAAGCGAATCCACTCATAAAAATCATGTGCATTCAGTTTGGAGCGTTCAAGAGCAGCTTTCATAGTGGCTGGAGCGGGACCACCTAGTAATGTTCGCACACCAACAAAAGATTCTGGTTTTAATGTCTTATAGAAATCCTCTTCCGAAATAGTTAATTCCTTACCCGTGATCAATTTCGATTGTGTATTTGCAAGTCCCCATGTAAGACTAGCTAATGATTCTTCTCCGTGAGCAAGCAGAACTTTAATACATTTACTAACAATACTATGTGCTTGACGGAATGAAATACCCTCTGAACGGACTAATGTATCAGCGAGCTCAGTGACATTTGCAAAGCTATTTTCAGCGCGATTTTTCAACTTCTTCTTATTGACATCCATTGTGACAACAAGCGAACCAAACAACTTATAAATGCCAATTAAGCGGTCAATGGCACGCCATAAATAAGGCTGCATATCATCCTCGGTGTCTACGATATCTCCAAACGGTGTATTATGTACCATCTGTAATACTGTACTTGCATCTCCTACAACCGCAGATAGTAATGAGCGTGTATGTTCTATAGAAACAGGATTACGCTTTTGAGGCATAATAGAGCTTATTTGCACATATGGACTTGCGAGTGTAAACGCATTAAACTCCTGAGTAGCCCATAATAAAAAGTCTTGAGAAGTTCGGCCAAGATTGAGTGCAGCAAGCTGTACAATACTTGCAGCCTCAGCTATATAATCTGCGCCTGCAACTGCATCCCATGCATTTTCGATAATATCATCAAAGGCTAGTAGCTCACGCATACGCTCTCTACTAATATTAAAGCCTGTCGTTGTTAAGGCAGCGGCTCCCATACTGCTACGATTGACTGTTTTATAGACATGTTGCATGCGTTCAAAATCACGCTCTAGTTGGTCGATGACAGCCTTTAAATAATGGGCGAAGGTTGTAGGTTGTGCCTGCTGTGTATGTGTGTAACCAATCATAATGGTATCGATATGTTCCTCTGCAGCAGCGATTAAATCATCGCGTAATGTAAGTAATTCTCGCATTAATAATAATAGTTTTTTTCTTAATGTCATTCGATAAATGGCGATACCCATATCATTTCGGCTTCTGCCAATGTGAAGATTTCCAGCAATATCACCAGCAAGCTCTATTAATTTATTTTCAATGCGGAAAAATAAATCCTCATATTGGGGACTGTAATCCTCTAAACGATAATAATTTAAGTCTATTTTTTTTAGAGCGATCCCAATTTGCTTTGCTTCATCTTTTTTTACAAGTCCTTGTTCTTCTAACATTTTCAAATGAGCAATATTGATTTGTAGCATGATTGTTAAAAAATTTTTCTTCGCCTCATCATAAGCTGGCTGTAAAACGATTTTTCGATAGATGTTAGATGGGAATATCATCCCATCTTCCTGCTGTGTTTTGTTGCGAAAATCTTCAAACATTGTCATGGCCCCCTAATAGATTGGCAGCTAGATGGCTGTACCAGCACTGCCTTTTGATAGTTTTTCAGAAATAATAAGGACAACTAAAATTAAACAAATTTGTAAGACACCATAAGCACAGGCGGTCCCAAATTTAAATGCATATAATTTTTGGAATATCGCTACAGACAATGGAATAGTGGATGTACTGTAAATTAGAATGGATGCAACAAATTCACCAAAGCTTTGCACGAGGGCTAAGAGTGTCCCTGCTAAAATCCCGGTGAATGTTAAAGGCACGACAATACGTCTAAATGTATACCACCAATTGGCCCCTAAGCCACGTGATGCCTCTTCAATCGATTGATCTAGCTGTACAAGAGAGGCGGATGTTGATCGAAAAACAAGTGGTAAATGTCGAATAAAGTAGGCTAATGGCAAAATCCAAAATGTCCCGATCAATACTTGATTAAAACTAAAGATACTTTCTGTACTAAAGGCAGCAATTAAATTAACAGCAACAACTGTTCCTGGCAAAGCCCATGGTACCATTATCAAAATGTCGAGCAAGGTTTTCCCTTTAAAATTTAAGCGCACCATAGCATAAGCAGCCGCGACACCGAAGATGATATTACCCAGTGTTGCAATGACACCCATTTGAATGGAGTTCCAAATTGGTCGCCATGTGCGTTCATCCGTAAAAAGGGCAATATAATGATCGATTGTATAGTCGGTCGGGAGAATTTGCGTTTTCCAAGCGCCATCCACAGAAAAGGAGATCAATATCAACACTAAAATAGGCAGTATCAATATTAATGTGCCAGCAAAAGAGGCAATTGTTGCTAGAATCTTTACTTTTTTTGAGGATACCTCTGAACGATGAACGCTAATGCCCTTACTCAGGTTTTGATAATTTCGGCGATTTTGATACCAACGCATAATGATTAAAAAAGTGATAGATACAAAGGATAATATCATCGACTGTGTTGCAGCCATCTCAAGATTCCCATTTGTCCGTGATAAATAAATTTGCATCGTCATAGTGCGCTCCACACCAAACATCAAAGGTGCAGTATAAGAAGCCATAGAAATCATAAACACCAATAAGGATGAGGCAACAATAGAAGGTGTGAGCATTGGTAAAATAACCTTTGTCCATACGCGAATACGCCCCGCCCCCAGACTAGTAGCTGCCTCTTCAAGAGCAGGATCAAGGCCCTTAATTGCAGCAGAGGCTGTTAAATAGAAGTACGTATACATTGTGAATGTATGAACGACGATGACTCCCCATATTCCCTTCAAGGCAAAAGGCACGTGATCCAACCCAAATAGATGCTGAAAAATTCGTGGGAAAATCCCGCTATCTCCATATAAAAATGAAAAGGACAGTACCCCCACTAAAGGAGGAAGAGCCATTGGAACCAAAACTAAAACAGACAATATGCGTCTCCCAGGGAAATTATAGCGTTCTAGTAAAAAGGCCATTGTTACCCCGACAAGTGCACAGCAAATAACACTGACAAATGAAATATAAATACTGGTCCACAAAGCTTCTAAATTTGCTGGACTAGCGATATCAAAAAATTTCTTATAATGAAAGAATGCTTCATCACCTGCAAAGCTTTGGATGAAGGTTTGATAGAAGGGATAAACCACATAGGCGAACAACACTAAAAATAATGGCGAAATTAAAACATAGACAAACCAATTGGCATGAAATATTCGCGTCCACGCACTTACAGACTGTTTCTCCATATTGGCTTCCTCCTATTCCCCTAAAAAATACAGTGAATCTTGTGCCATATGGATTGTAATATCTTCACCAATCTTTTTGATTTGGTCATAAGAATTAATAAGCATTACTTTAAGTGAGAACGCTGTAAAATCTACAATGTAATTAACGCTAATACCTGTAAACTCAACAAATGTAATTTTTCCTGATAATGTGTTTTCACCAGTACCAAGTTGAATCGATTCTGGACGAATAGAAATAAATACTTTGTCTCCAATCATATGCGTTAAAGAGGGAGAGCTTTGTTGCTTTCGCCCAGTTAAAATATGTCCATTTACTGTTCGTACTTGTACATTTTCCCCTTTAATAGCTTGGATTGAACCTTCAATTAAATTAGTTTCACCAATAAAATTTGCCACAAAACGATCTTTGGGCTGATGATAAATTTCTTGAGGAGTCCCAACTTGTTTAATATTTCCATCCTCCATGACCATAATTCGATCAGACATGGACATGGCCTCCATTTGATCATGTGTAACGTAAATGGTTGTGACTCCCAACTCAGATTGGATGCGTTTGATTTCAATACGTGTTTCCTCACGCAATTTTGCATCTAGATTCGATAGAGGTTCATCTAGCAGTAAAATATCTGGCTCTATCACGAGTGCTCTAGCTAAAGCAACCCGCTGCTGCTGCCCACCAGATAGCTCATTTATTTTTCTGTTGCCGTAAGCAGCAAGATGCACTTGTCCTCTAATTCGATCAACCCTGTGTTGAATCTCAGCCTTTGAAAATTTTCGAACCTGTAAACCAAATGCAATATTCTCATCAACCGTCATATGGGGGAAAAGGGCATAGTTTTGAAATACCATGCCGATATTACGCTTATTGGGCTGAAGTCGAGTGACATCTCGATCATCGAAAAGAATTTTGCCTTTAGTAGGGTAATAAAAGCCTGCAAGCATCCTTAAAGTGGTTGTTTTGCCACAGCCGCTAGGACCGAGAAAGGTAAAAAATTCACCAGCTTTTATTTCAAGATTTAAATCTTTCACGCCATACACTTGACCAAATTGCTTCGAGACATTTTCGATTCTGACACTTCTCAATCATAAACTCCTCTCCAACAAAGAATCTAGATGATACAGGAAGGTAAAAATTCGCTACATAAGCCGAATTTTTACCCGTTCTACTATTTACCTCGCCCTTTAATATTGTTATCCCAGTATTCCATCCATTCAGCTTCTTTGTCAGACATTAGCTGCCAATCAATATCGAAAGTCTTTAAATCTAATTCTTGATACCATTCTGGCATGGAGGCTTTATCGATATCAGAACGTGTAGGAATTTGATAATAATCATTAGCTAATTGTGTTACCATCTCTTTTTCAAATAAAAACTCTACAAACAGTTTCGCATTTTCTAGATTTTTCGCATTGTTTACAACTGCTACACCATCTACTAAAATAGGGGCTCCACTTTTTGGATAAATATAATCAAAGGGATAATCTGTCGTATATTTTTTTAACAAAATATCTTGCAGATTCCATAGAGAGACACTGCCTTCTTGACGTGTTAGCTTTAAATACAAAGCATTCGGGTCTTGTGTGTACTCCTTTGTATTGGCATCTAATTGTAGTAACCATTCATAGCCTTTATCAGGTGAATCGGCACCTTGTCGTACAATCATCGAAGAATAAATCGTACGCATTGTGCCTGACGCAAGTACACCTCTGATTAAAATTTGATCCTTCCATTTAGGATCTAATAAATCATCCCAGTCCTGTGGACCAGTTTCTTTTGTTAGTAAATCACTATTAATCATAATTACTTCTGGTAACAGCATCTCGCCGAACCATCGTCCTTCTAAATCTTTGTGTGCGCCATCAATTGAGTCAATAAAGCTCGGCTGCCAAGCATGTAGTAAGTCTTCATTTGCACCAACAATGAGAGCTGATTGCGTTCCGCCCCACCAAAAATCTGCTTGAGGATTGGCTTTCTCTCCACGAAGACGTTCTAAAATTTGTTGAGCACCCATCGTTAGAAATTCTACTTCAATGTCTGGATATTTTTCATTAAACTGATCGATCACATTTTGCACCATTTCTTCGTCACGTCCAGTGTAAATTACTAGCTTGCCTGAAGGCGACGATGCTACTACTTCTGTTTTTTTACCATCAGATGCCTCGTCGTTATTTGCTGCATCATTTGTGGATTTTTGCTGATCTTTGCCGTTACAAGCAGTTAAAACAAAAAGCATTAACATAAGGAAAAAACCAAGAATATAGGCTTTTTTCATCAACTTCCCCTTTCTTAAAGTAAGTTACTTGCATATTGCAGTATAATACCGAAGGGGAATATTAATGTTAGAATTATTAAAAAATTACATTTGCATTCATCATAACGAAGTGCATACTGGTAAGCAATGGCATTTTAATAAAGTTCAAAAAAACTCCTTAAAAAGGAATCCTTCCATTTTTAAGGAGTTTTTGTCGTTTTATGAATGTGCTTCTGATAGGCTATCTTTTTGTTGACGCTGTGCAACAATGGTTGGCAGCATCATGCCAGCAATCACCAGAACAATCCCGATAATTTGTACGAAAGTTAAAGGTTCATGCAATACAATAACAGAAACAGTAACGGCCACTGGTAATTCGATGGCGCTTAAAATAGAAGCAAGCGCACCACCGATTTTAGGAATAGCAATCGAAAATAGATAAATCGGTAAAATGATACCGAAGAGACCTAGTGCTAGTCCATATTTCCACAGGCCTTGCAGGAATAGTTTGCCGTTCCAAATAACCTCAGGGCTTAGGAAAATACTGATCATAATAAGGGCTACAGAGGAAACGATTAATACCCTTGATGTGGTAGTAACACCCTCGACAGGTCGAGAATTAAATTGAATAAAACATGCAAAAGTAACGGCTGCTGTAAAACCGAATAGCCACCCTTGAATAGGGATGTCACTTAAATCTACATTTAATACACCAGCAGCTAGAATCGTTCCTATAAATAAGATGACGATTGAAATTACTTCAGGCCTACTTGGTAATCTTTTATGGAGGGCACAATCAATTAGTAAACCAATCCATGTAAATTGGAATAACATGACAACTGCAAGAGAAGCAGGAAGATACTTCAAAGATTCTCCGTACACGATACCTGTCGTCCCAGTAAAAATTCCCGCACATATTAAAATAAGTAAGCCCTTCTTGGACGGTCTTGGTAATTTTCTGTCTGTAAAAATAAAGATCGATATTACGAGTATAAAGCCAATAATATACTGGCTTGATACAGCCTCCGCTGATGTAAAGCCATGCTGCATAGCTACTTTCACAATAGTCGACAAGATCCCGTAACTACTAGATGCAATGACAATCAAAAGAGGGTAAAGCAAATTGTTTTTCATATATTAGTTATTCACTTCACTTCCTAAAACTGTTTAACCATATGGTAAAAAGGCTCATCAATTATTGACCAAGGCTCTGTAATAACAAAGCCTAGTCTTTCATAAAGACGGCGAGCATCTTCTTTTTGGGTTTCGACATTTAATGATAATTTTGTATAGCCACGCTGCTTTGTCAGCTCTTCAGCAAATTGTAAAAGCAATGTTCCGATTCCTTTACCACGTGCAGCTGGTGCAACGCAAACTGTATCAATGTAAGCCTCATCTTCATGTGCTTCTCGATCAATAACAACGGATGGTGCATTTTTTGCATCAAGCCATTTAACAAGGTTAGCATCCATGTGAACGGCTTGTGCGCCGTGATAATAAACGAGAATTCCTAAAATCTGTTCATTTTCAGTAGCGACAAAAGTATTTAAATAAGAATGTCGATTGTCTTCTCGTTGAAAAAGAACAGTCAGTTCTTGCATAACAGCCTCCGCTGAATGCTCGCCAGTTAAGCGATTAGCAATATCGCCAATGGCATCGATAATTAGAGGCACAACGGCATGGGCATCCTGTGGTTGCGCTTGTCGAATTGTAATACTCATTTTGATAATCCCTACCTTTCTATAGGCAAGTATAACAAAGATAGGGGATGACTCAAGCTATCCATCCCCTTATGAATAAATGCCAAAAGTAAAAACCTTTATAGAATGACAATTTTCGTGTTAATCTATAATGACTAGACTTTCAGGAGGACTATCATGACAAAGCAAGAGAAGGATTTTATATTAGTCTATGGAGATGCTTTTATTGACTATATTGCTGATGATGTAACAAACACATCTTTTACTAAATATATGGGTGGCGCAACGGTCAATGTTGCAGCGGGTATTAGCCGCATTGGTGCGCCTTCAGCGTTGATTACAATTACAGGGGATGACGAGGGCTCGCAATTTGTACGAGATGGGCTTGCCCAAGAGGGTGTAAAACTGGATTATGCCGTATTTGATCCAGCAAAACGTGTGAGTGGTGTATATGTGCATCTAACAGAAGCATGTGAACGAATTTTTAAGGATTACGTTGATGAAACACCCGATTTACAAGTTGAACCATCACAGCTAAATGAAGCAGCCTTTAAGCATGCATCTGCTTTAACGGTGTGTTCAGGCACGATGTTCCATCCAACAGCCCTTGCTACAACACGAGCAGCAGTAGAAATGGCTAAGGACAAGGGGGCAATTATTGCAATGGATGCAAATATTCGCCCATTACGTTGGAGCAGTGAAGAAATTTGTCGAGAAACGATTACATCATTTTTCGAGGATGTCGATATTTTAAAGGTGACGGATGATGAGTTATTCTTCCTGACAGAGACAAGTAGCTTAGAAGAAGGGATCGAGCAATTAAATAGCTATTTGGTGCCTATTATTTTAATCACCGTAGGAGAGAATGGTACTTATGCCGTTCTTAATGGTGAGGTTATCCATGTACCGACTGAGAAAGTAGTGCCTGTGGATACAACAGGTGCGGGAGATGCATTTATGGCAGGTGTCCTACGTGATGTCCATTACAATGGCTTACCTACAACAAAAGAAGAACTAGTGCGTTGTACAAGCTTTGGCAACAAATTAGGCGCTTTTGCCGCAACAAAAGCAGGTGCTTTAACGGCACTACCATATTATGAGGATATTAAGCATTTACTAAAATAAACATGTGAGGCGTGGAGAATATGGGGAAAGACTACGATGTTTTAGTAAAGGATCAACTGTTCTTTGGCGGTGCAAAAGATGCAGAGGCTGCATTTATACAAGAATCGGTTGATGTTGTGATAGATGTTCGTGTTCAAGGGCTATCCCCTCAAGACCAGGAGACAGTTCCTTATTCTTATAAACATATGCCTATAGCAGATGAAGATAGTGAGGTAGCATCATCCATCCAACGAGTTGCGCAAGAAGTTGCTATGGCCTATGAGACAGGGCAGAAAGTATATGTTCACTGTGGAAGTGGTGGGGGACGTGCAGGCGTTGCAGCTACCGCTATATTAATGGAGTTGGGAATGGCTGAATCATTAGAGGCAGCAGAGGCAGCTGTCAAAAAAGCTCGTCCAGAGGTAACAATACGCCCTAAAATGGAAGATGCTCTGCAAAAACTTTATAAGTAATAGAGAAGATGTACTCATTGAGGTACATCTTTTTTTAGGTATAGGAGATATTTTGTTCTATACATATTAGAACAAAGTTGTTATAGTTAGTGTATAACAAATAATGAGGTGATCTGTATGATGGAGGAATTAGCAAAAGTTCCATGGGCAGTTATAGCACCGCTCATCATCGTTCAAATTATTTTGATGATCGTAGCACTTATTGATTTACGTAAAATTCATGCAACAAACGGGCCTAAAATTCTTTGGGTATTTATCATTATCTTTGCTAATCTATTAGGGTCAATTGCGTACTTTATAGTGGGGAGAAAGCAGTCATGACAACTTTACTTCAAGTTACAGGTTTGACCAAGCAATTTGCACAGCACAAAGTTGTAGATGATATTCATTTCAACTTGGAGGAAAAAACTTCTACAGCTTTAATCGGTCCAAATGGAGCTGGCAAGACAACCACTTTATCTATGTTAACGGGGCTCTTAAGACCGACTGCTGGAAGTGTAAAGATGCTAGGTAATGATTTACATGCGAATATAGGTTTTTTACCGCAATATCCACAGTTTCATCCTTGGCTAACTGCGCTAGAGTTTACAGAAATGGCTGCAAAGCTGAATGGTGTAGCAGCCAAAAAGGCTAAATTAGAAGCACAAAAAACCCTAGAATTCGTAGGGTTGGGGACCGCCCAATATAAAAAAATTGGCTCTTTTTCTGGTGGGATGAAGCAACGACTTGGTATTTCCCAAGCAATAGTGCATAAGCCTAAATTACTGCTATTAGACGAACCTGTTTCAGCATTAGATCCAGTTGGCCGTAGAGAAGTACTTGATTTATTAAAAGGACTACAGCAAGAGACGACTATTTTATACTCAACACATATCTTAAATGATGCTGAAGAAATGACAGACCAACTATTATTCTTGCAAAATGGAAAACTCGTAGAACAGGGAACATTACGTGAGGTAAGGCAACGTTTTGATAAGCAAAATTATGTCATTGAGTTTGGTAGTGAAGAAGAGGCTAAGCTTTTTGCAAATCCATCTAATCATGTAATCGGTTGTTATGTCTATATTGAGATAGTGAATGAGGAGCCAACGATGAAGAAGTTGCTTCAACGATTAAGTGAATGTCCGTATACAATTAGAAAGGTAGAGCGACAGACAGCATCTTTGGAAGAAATTTTCATGGAGGTGGCGAAAAAGGCATGAGAGGATTCAATGTACTTCTGCAAAAGGAATTTAGAGAAGCGTGGCGGAGTTGGAAGTTTCTATGGATTCCTCTTGTGTTTGCTCTGCTTGGAATGAGTGATCCACTAACAAACTATTATATGATGGATATTTTAAATGCTGTTGGGAATGTACCAGAGGGCTTCGAAATGTTGATGCCAGAATTAATGCCACTTGATTTAATTCAAGCTTCGATCGGGCAGTTTCAAACGATAGGCTTATTGGTGATGATGGCTTCGTTTGTAGGGGCTATTAGTAAAGAACGTGCTAATGGTATGGCAACATTATTATATGCTCGGCCCATTTCATTTGCCGCATATTTTTTAAGTAAATTTGTTGTTATGAGCACCATTTGTTTTGTTAGTATTTTAGCTGGGTTTGCTGCAAGTGTCTATTATACAAGTATTCTATACGGAACGTTGGATATTGGTGCACTGTTAGTAAGCTTTTCTACGTACTATATTTGGTTGCTATTTGTGATAGCTGTTACATTAATGATGAGTGCCAGTTTTAAAACAGTTATTGCTACTACATGTGCATTTACAGTGATTTTTGTTGGGCAAATCATCGATATGATTATAGGAATCTTTTGGACGATATCACCCTGGAAGCTAGCAAGTTACGGAATTGCAAAATTTCGAGGAACAATAGAGATGTCAGATTACTGGTGGAGCTTAGTAATTACGCTAGCATTGACAATTATCTGCATCGGCATTGGTATCGTGATGATGAAAAGAAATGCGTCTATGATAAAAATCTGAAGAGAAAACGGTAAAAACCAACTTATAATGGATTTTTACCGTTTTTTTGTTTTAAATCATCCCACCATTTATAAGTAAAATCAATCCCACAAAGAACATAACCCAAGAAAGGGTTGAACTTGTTCTTTGATCAAAGAGCGTTTGAATTTTTCTTAAAGGCTTATTCATAAATCGGCGGAATAATAAATGGAAGCATAAAAGGATAATTCCTGGTGCAATCATTATCAAATTGTAACCAGCTAATATTGGTAACCATTCATAAAACTCTATTTGATTACTCGTTAAAATACCTATTGCTGCGAAATAAGGAAGAGCGGTTGCAACTTCTAAAATAGAAGTTGTGAAACCTAAAGCTACCATAGAGCTCACATGTAAAGATTTTGGTTTAGGTGCTCCATTTGTCTTTCTCTTTGGTACTAACCAACTGCCAATAAATAAAGCTGCCCCCACAATGGTCATGATTAATCGAGCTGAGTAGCTATCTAGCAAATTAGAAATTGGGTTGAATATGACTCCTAGACCTAACATTAAAAAAATCCCAGTACTAAAGTAAAACAAGGCTACAGTCATTAAATAGGTTAATAAAAGGCGGATTTGCTGTTTTTTAGCCACAAGCAATACATAGACGGATACTCCAATAATAGAAGGACTAAACATGTCTAACAATGCTAAGGCACCAATCACAAGCATTATTTCTATGTTCATGGTTGTGACCTTCCTAACACCTGTTTTTTTGTTTCATAAACATGAAAAGCCTGCTCTATAAAGTGTAGAAATTCTTCCTCTAAAGGATAAAAACCCATTTGTTCAGATTTGTGTGCGGATTTTCTTATTGTCCACATCTTCTCTAAAAACTCATCATTTCCGTTATATTCTATTTCAGCCTTTTCCATCATTCGTTTGATAATAATCTGCACGGAATCAGCTTCAGGGCTTTCCTTATGAAGCTGCTTTAACTGACCTAATAAACCAATCCATTCTAAAGAATTAGGATCATTTTGATTTAAATTGGGTAATTTCTGAAAAAGCTCCATTTCGGCAGCTACAAAAATCTGTTGGCGGAAGGCTTGCTTATTATCTCGTTCTTGATTGGAAAGCTTAATGTATTTTTGGATAAGGGACTCTGTTAGCCCACCTTCGATAGACGAGGCATTTTTTAATCCAAGGATGGCGTTCTTCATCTGCTGTAGTTTCTTTTGTTCTTCTGCTAGAAAAGCTAACTGATGGTCTAAACTTGCTTCCCAATTCCATGAATTATTGATAAGTGTCTGAATTTCCTTCAACTTGAAGCCCAATGCCTTTAAAAAAACAATTTGTTGTAACATTTTGAGCTCATTCTCACCATAAATTCTGTGTCCTCCCTCAGTCTTTGCTATAGGAAGTAACAAGCCGATCTCCTCGTAATAACGCAATGTTCGAACAGAAATGCCAGTTTGTTTTGATACATTGTGAATCGTAAGCAACGTAATCACTCCTCCTCTCTGTTAATGACATTATATTAAATGACGTAACGTCACTTTCAAGCGGAATTGTAAAACTACTTTCTTGGAATCTCTATAACTTAGGAATATAATGGGTGTGTAACTCGAAATTTGTCAAATAACTCGGAAAATATATAGACTACTATAGAAAGAGGGGACATGAAATTGGGAACTGAGAATTCCGATCGTTTCCTGACAGCGTTTAATCGAATAGATCATAGACTACGAGATATTGTAGGTGCTAAGGATTTTATGCCTTTTTATCGGCTGATTGATCAAGCAAAGAAAAAGGATGTCTTGGTGAAGAAATATGAAGATGATCTCCGCTCATATGCAGACTTACGAAATGCGATTGTGCATCATCGTACATCATTACATTATGTGATTGCAGAGCCACATACTGATGTTGTAGAACGAATTGAATACATAGATGCTACCCTTGCTAAGCCGACGCTTGTAGGGCAAATGTTCCGTAAAAGAGTATTGATTTTTCAAGAAAATGATTCTTTAAAACATGTTTTAAAAGTGATACGTCAGCGCAAATATACACAATTTCCTGTTTATTATAATAAGCAGTTTAAGGGGCTAATCACAACAGTAGGAATCACAAATTGGCTTGCGTCAAAGATGGGTGGGGATCATCTACCGAAAAGAATTCCAACCCTGCATGATATCTTATTGCATGAGAAAAATAGCGTGAATTACAAATTTGTCAGTAGATCTATATCCATCTATGAGGCTGAGGAAATATTTAAACAAGGAGTCGAAAGAGGGAGACGCTTTGAGGCATTATTAATAACGGAGCATGGTCAACCACATCAAAAATTACTCGGTATTATTACACCATTAGATATTGTCAAAATTGATTAATAAAAAAACGAGACTAGACAAGCAATTAAGGGCTTGAATGTCTCGCTTTATCTTTTAAGCTGATGTACAAGGAACCATTTGTTTGGACTTGAGCAAAATAAACTTCTTCTACAGACTGCACATTTTGCTTTTTCAATTTCTTCATTACCCAGTCTTCTGTCAGCTCAAGTTCAACAATATTTTCGGTAATAAGTTGACCATCAGAAATAACTTCGGTAGGAAGATAGGTAGGTGGTGTTACATCTGCTTTAACATCCTGCTTTGTAGCCACTTGTTCGGAGGTTTTTTGTAGCACACTGAGTTTCCCATTCGTTTCTAGTAAGGCATACTCAACGTCCTGTACGGAGAAAATAGCTTGTTCACGAAGCATCATTGTAAGCTCATCTAGATGAAGACGATTTTTTTGTAGTGCTGATTCTAATATAAGACCCTTTTGAATCACAATCGTTGGCTTATCATCAATGAGAACGCGGGCCTTTTTAGATTTAATCGTTATAACGGTCATTAAATACGTTAAAGCACTCCACCAAACGAGGGAAATCATACCATCCAAAAAGGGTGTTTCTTCCTGAGAGGCAATTTCTGAAGCGATCGACCCAAATGTAATACCTGTAATGTAATGGAAAAACGTTAACTGGCCTAATTGTTTTTTACCTAGTAGACGTGCCAGAATTAGTAAGGCAAAAAACGAAAGTGTTGTTCGTAGAATCATTTCCCAAAAGTGAGCATGAATAAAGCTTTCCATGCATATATCAACTCCTTTTACAGCTGTCGAATTATAGCTTGTGCAAAATGGTCGATAGTATGCGACAATCATGTGTAAATAAAAAAGAGTGAGGTGGCAACATGAATAAACAATTAAACGTAACAAACCCAATCTATCCAATTATGATTGCTATCGGTGTTGCTCACCTTATTAATGATACGATGCAAGCTGTTATCCCGGCGATGTTTCCGATATTTAAGAGTGAGTTAGGATTGACCTTTACACAAATTGGGCTGATTTCTTTCGTATTAAACATATTTGCTTCTGCATTACAGCCTGCTGTAGGCTTTATCAGTGATAAAAAACCAATGCCCTATGCTTTACCCATCGGTATGATTAGTTCGTTTATAGGGATTGCCATTATAGCATTCACAACGCAGTATTGGATTATTATTATTGCGGTATTATTTATAGGCTTTGGGTCAGCTATCTTTCACCCTGAGGGATCGAGAGTTTCCTTTATGGCAGCTGGATCTAAACGAGGTCTTGCGCAGTCTATTTATCAAGTGGGGGGAAATTCAGGGCAAGCACTTGCACCATTAATTAGTGCTTACATCTTTGATATTCTTGGGCAACGTGGGGCTGCGATCATATTAGTCATTGCAACATTTGGTATCATTTTATTAAGTAAAATTGCTACATGGTATAAAAAACAGTTGGAGCAGGAGCGTACCACTAAGAAAAAGAGAGTACTCGTCTCAACATTGCCTCCATTAACAAAGAAACAAGTTGGAATTGCATTAACTTTATTATTTACAATTATTTTTGCACGATCATTTTATACAACAAATATAACGAGCTTTTATGTGTTTTATTTGATGGATCACTATGATGTCAGCCTGCGACTAGGGCAAATATTAATATTCACCTTCATGGCATTTGGTGTAGTAGGTACCTTTTTTGGAGGTTCTTTATCAGACCGTATTGGTAGGAAAAATGTCATTATTCTTTCTGTAGTAGGCCCTATGCCATTTTGTTTAGCATTGCCATATGTACCATTATGGGCCGCTATGCTATTTTTAGTTATTATCGGTACGTTGATTATGATTAGCTTCTCCGTAACGGTGGTCTATGCGCAAGAGTTAGTCCCAACAAAAATTGGCACAATGGCTGGTTTAACTACGGGCTTTGCATTTGGTATGGGCGCAATAGGGGCAATGGTTATCGGCGTTTTAATGGATCATAAAGGCATTGATTTTACAATGATTGTCGTTTCATTATTACCTTTATTATTACTAGTTGCCTTCTTCTTACCGAAGGATAAACCTGCTTCAGCTGCTGTCTAATAAAAAAACGCGTAGATACGCGTTTTTTTTATTGTCTTAATGGAGCTAAAAATTCTGCTGGTAGTTTCTCCTGATCAATTACATAGCCCTCTGAAATATGAACTTCATGCATTTTATCGTTGTAAGTAAATTTAAAGATGCCGTTGTCAAAATCTGTGCCAATTTCTTTGAAGAATATACCTTCAATCGATACATACTTAGGACATGTAAATGCTACTTTAAAGTTCTCCTGTTCTTTAATTAAGTAAGCACGTACTCCTTTTTCATAGGTTTCATTTGCATCATCGTCTGTTGGGCGTTGAACAGCTACAATATGAAAATCAACAAAAGGAACTTCTTTTAACAGTACGTTTAGGAACGAACCTTTCGTGATTTCCTCCCAACGGCTTTGTGCGCTTTGCCCTACGATAATTTGCGAAATACTATAATTCTTTGCGACCTCTGCAATAACTTTTTGTATGGGGCGTTTTTCATTATCTTGCAAAATAAATTTTTCAACCTCAAGCTCATCTGATAACTTTTTCCATTGCTCTATATAACTAGATTTTTCTGCGTCAAATGCATCAAGGGGTTGCGAATCGACTGAAAGAATATAGAGTGGGCAATCAAGCATTGTGGCCATCTTATGACCACGACGAATCAAACGTTCGCCATTTAAGCCGTAGTAAACACAAACTAATATACTTTCATCCAAACGCCCTTTTACATGCTTCATAAAAAATGTACACCTCTTATCTGTTGGTATTTTGTTAATTTCACTGTTGATTATGAAAAAATTATCCTAAAACAGCTAAAATCAATGCTGTTACAGTGCATTATGCTCATTTATATTGTATACTTAAAAATGTATAAAAGTTAACGAAAATATATTGGAAAACCCTTGAAGGATTAAGCTTAAATCAATAATTTGAGATTATTTAATTTATGCATTCTGTGCATCTATGTTAATTTGCTTTCATATGCCACACTATTATGCAGTGAGTTAAATAGATAGTCAAGTGTCTTCATTGTACTGATATTAACTGAGTTATAACTGTATAAATTATCTGATTTTCCACAAGTTATTTAGGCTTGCATCGGGTTAGAAGTGACTAAATAACTAAAATAACCATTTTTATAAACAATTAGGCACTTTGATACCCCACCACATTCCATTAAAAAATTTCAAGAATACATCTAATATGTTACTTAGCTTGAACAAATTTCTAAAGTCTTAGCACTTTACATGTCAATCACCACAAAAATTTGCTAGATGATTTTGATAGTAGGAGGTTTTCATTTGGTCACAGTTCTCATTGCGATACTTTTGCCATTTGTTTGTGCTGCTCTAATTCCATTGCTTTACAGGCGACTAAGGCGTGTCACACATCTTGGCTGGTTTGTTTTATCTGTTCCATTCATTTTGTTTCTTTTACTTGCTCGCTATATTCCTCAATTAGCCGAGGGTAAAACGTTTATTCATACATATGAGTGGATTCCCTCTTTTAATATAAATTTCACCACTTACCTAGATGGACTCAGTATGATTTTTGGTCTGCTGATTACAGGTGTAGGTAGTTTGGTCATTTTATATTCTATTTTTTATTTATCAACGAAAGAATCTCTTCATCATTTTTACTGCTATTTATTACTATTCATGGGCGCTATGCTTGGCGTTGTTTTTTCAGATAACCTAATGGTATTATACACATTTTGGGAATTAACGAGTGTGTCATCATTCCTATTAATCGCATTTTGGCATCATAGAAAGGCATCTCGGGCAGGGGCCAAAAAAGCGATGATGATTACAGTCTTTGGCGGACTATCAATGCTTGCGGGTTTCTTAATGCTCTATGTAGCTTCTCATACATTTAGTATTCGTGAAATTGTAGCCAATGTAGAGGTTATACGAGATCATGCCTTATTTACCCCAGCGCTTATTCTAATTTTACTAGGAGCTTTTACAAAATCGGCACAATTTCCATTCCACATTTGGTTGCCTGATGCTATGGAGGCCCCAACACCTGTTAGTGCTTACTTACATTCCGCAACAATGGTAAAGGCAGGCATTTATTTAGTTGCTCGTTTTTCACCCGTTTTTGGTGGAGAGGCAGTGTGGTTCTGGCTAGTTAGCGTAATCGGCCTAGTTACATTATTCTGGGGCTCATTTAATGCTGTCCGTCAGACGGATTTAAAAGCATTATTAGCCTTTTCAACAGTGAGTCAGCTTGGTTTAATAATGAGCCTCTTTGGTCTTGGGTCTGTTGGTCATTATTATGGCTATGAGAAAAACTCAATTCTATACACCCAAGCAAGCTTTGCGGCATTATTTCACCTTGTGAATCATTCGACCTTTAAAGGTGCTTTATTCATGATGGTTGGAATTGTCGATCATGAAGTAGGTACTCGTGATATTCGTCGTCTAGGTGGCTTAATGTCTTTCATGCCTATCACTTTTACAATCGCAGTGATTGGTAGCTTCTCAATGGCAGGATTACCACCATTTAATGGCTTTTTAAGTAAGGAAATGTTTTTTGCAGCAGTATTAGCTATTCGCGATGTAGAAGCATTTTCTATTGCTGATATAGGGTTACTTTTCCCAATCGTAGCATGGGTGGCAAGTATTTTTACCTTTGTCTATAGTTTGATTTTAATTAGTCGTACATTTTTGGGTAAACTACAGCCAGAGAAGATTGATAAAAAACCACACGAAGCTCCACTTGGCATGTTACTATCACCGATTATTTTATGCTTGTTGGTAGTTGGTATCTTTTTCTTCCCTAATGTATTAGGTCACTATATTTTAGAGCCTGCAATGGCAAGTATTTATCCTACATTCCCAACTACAAGCGAGCTAACACCACATATTCATGCATGGCATGGCGTCAATGCAGAGTTATTGATGACAGTAGGTGTCATTATTATTGGGATTATCTTATTTAAAACATTAAAAAGCTGGAAGCCCCTTTATCGTCTATTTTCACAAAAGTATACGTTTAATACGTATTACAATCGAATGATAGAGATGAGTGAAAATGGCTCACAGAAGCTTACAAATAAATATATGACAGGTAATTTAACACATTATTTTGTCTATATATATGTATTTTTTGTTGCACTTATAGCTGGTTATTTTGTTTGGTCAGATGCCATGACCTTTAATTTTGACAAAGATTCCGCTATAGAATCCTACGAGTTAATTCTTGTATTTGTTATGATCTTTGCAGCTGTTTGGATGATTTTTGCAAAGGGTCGAGTGACAGCCATGTTGCTAAATGGTGTATTGGGCTATTCTATTGCCTTCTTCTTTGTTATTTTCCGTGCGCCAGATTTAGCTTTAACACAATTAGTTGTTGAATCGGTTACAACAGCTTTATTCCTTTTATGTTTTAAATATTTACCAGATTTAATGCCAGAGGTACCGCGTAAAAGGGTTCAATGGTCAAAAGCATTGATTTCTATTTTTGTTGGTGCAACCGTAACAATTGTTGGCTTAGCAGTAGTACACTATGATCGCTTTGAACCAGTGTCTACTTACTTCAATGATGCTTATGAATTGGCTGGCGGTTCCAACATCGTTAATACAATACTAGGGGATTTCCGTGCTTTTGATACGATGCTTGAGGTTGTTGTTCTTCTAATTGCTGGCTTAGGGGTCTATGCTCTGACAAAGCTTAAGCCACGAAAGGAGGAAGCAGATCATGAAAATTAACGATGTGATTTTAAGGACCATCACCAAGGTTGTCGTTTTCATTATTTTAACACTCGGTGTGTATTTGTTCTTTGCTGGACATCACGCTCCTGGTGGTGGCTTTATAGGTGGTCTGGTGTTGGCCTCGGGCGTTGTCTTATTATATCTAGCCTACGATATAGAAACTGTGCATAAGGGGATGCCTTTCGACTTTAAAAAAGTTGCAGCTCTTGGTGTATTGCTTGCAACTGGAACTGCAATAGGCTCGTTGTTTTTCGATGTGCCATTTTTAACACAAGCACATACGTATATAGATGCTCCTATTTTTGGGAAAATGGGCTTTTCAACTGTCACTATTTTTGAAGCGGGTGTTGCTTTAACGGTGGTCGGGGTTGTTGTAACAATTATTTTAAGTATAAGTGAGGATGAGTAGCCAATGGAGTCTTTAATACTTGTTTTAGTAGGTATATTAGTAGCTGTTGCGACGTACTTAATCCTCTCGAAGCAGTTACTGCGTGTTATTTTAGGTACTGCTGTTTTATCTCATGCTGCCCACTTACTGATTCTGACTATGGGAGGTCTAAAAAAAGGGGATGTACCGTTATTAGGAGAATCAGAGGGACCATATACAGATGCATTACCTCAAGCATTAATATTAACAGCAATTGTGATTAGCTTTGCTGTCACGGCCTTTGTTCTCGTTTTAGGGTATCGTGCGTACAAAACAAATGGTTCAGGGAATTTTGATGAATTGAGAGGTACACCTGATGAGTAATATGATTGTTTTACCATTAATTGTACCGGTAATTACGGCTATTTTACTGGTGTTTTTAAAAGAACATGTGACGCTACAACGCATCATCAGCTTATTGACATTGAGTTTTATTATTATCATTAGCGTCATTTTATTAGTAGAGATTCAAGAGCAGGGAGTGATGCGCATTGATTTTAGTGGATGGGCACCACCATTTGGAATCTCATTTGTAGCCGATTCATTTGCGACATTATTAGTGTTAGTTGCAAATATTGTAGCCCTCATTTGTATGCTATATACAATTTTTACAATGGAGCTAAGATATGAAAAAATGTATTTTTATCCATTTACGCTGCTGATGATAGCAGGTGTCAATGGCTCATTTTTGACGGGCGATATTTTTAACTTATTTGTATGTTTTGAAGTAATGTTGCTTGCTTCCTACGCACTGATCAGTCTAGGTGGTGAAAAAATTCAGCTACGTGAAGCATTAAAATATGTGCTCATCAACATTGTTGCCTCTTGGATTTTCTTGGTGGCACTCGCTTTTCTGTATGGAACAGTAGGCACATTAAATATGGCCCATATTTCCATTCGTGTAATGGAGGCAGGAGCTAATCCGCTTATTACAACAGTGGCGCTTATCTTCTTAATCGTCTTTAGCTTGAAGGCTGGACTTTTATTATTCTTCTGGTTACCAGGCTCGTACAGCGTACCACCAACTGCCATTGCAGCTTTATTTGCTGCTTTATTAACAAAGGTAGGGATGTATGCACTTGTACGTACTTTTACGCTGTTGTTCCCTAATAATCCTGAAGTCACACACACAGCACTTGGCATCATGGCGGGAATTACAATTATTGCAGGTTGTATCGGTGCACTTTCTGGTCGTGATGTTAGAACAATAGCCTCCTACAATGTGCTAATTGGCGTTGGTTTTATAATAATTGGGCTAGCGGTAGGCACTGAGTCAGCCTTACAAGGTGTTATCTATTATCTAATGCACGATATGGTAGCGAAGGCTATGTTGTTTTTAGCTGTTGGTATGATGATATATGTCACTGGGGAAACAGTAATTGATAAAATGAGTGGACTTATTCGTAATTATCCCTTTTTTGGATGGTTGTTTTTTATAGCGATGTGTTCACTAGCTGGTATACCACCATTAAGTGGCTTTTTAGGAAAGGTTTTAATCGGGCAAGGTGCGATAGAGGGTGGCCATTTTGTTCTATTAGGACTAGGTTTTTTCTCTAGTTTAATTGTTTTATATTCACTACTGCGGATATTTCTTTCTTCCTTTTTTGGGGAAACCATTATTAGCTTAGAGGATGAAAAACCGTTACCTAAACGTATATTGTTGCCATTAACATTACTGGCTGTTTGCACAATTGGTTTAGGTATTGGGGCAGAAAAACTGGCACCATTTGTCACAGATGCAGCTGAAACACTTTATACACCATCTATTTATATTGATGCAGTTTTAGATGGCCAACAATGGCAAGGTGAGGTGAATAAATAATGGCGATGCAGTTTATTTTAAATTTATTTATCGCAGCACTTTGGTTACTTCTACAGGATGAAGTGACACCACAATTTTCAACATTTTTAATGGGCTTTGTTGTAGGTATGGGTATTCTATATGCGATGCATCGCTTTTATGGTACTCAATTTTACATGCGAAGAGTCTTTTCCATCATCAAGTTATTATGGCTGTTTAACTGGGAGCTATTTTTATCAAGCTATAGTGTATTAAGACAAATCACTACACCTAAGCTAAATATTACACCTGGTATTTTCACCTATAAAACTGTATTAAAGGGTGATTGGGAGATTACAGCTCTTGCTTTACTGCTAACATTAACACCTGGCTCTGTCGTCATGGAGGTATCGGAAGAGGGAGATGTCTTTTATATCCATGCTATGGACATAGAGCAGTCTAAGGATGCCGTTATACGATCGATTGGAAAATTTGAACAAGCAATAATGGAGGTGACACGCTAATGATTAACAATATATTACTTCTTGCACTTGCTTTCTTTAGTATTTCAATTGCGCTGTCGTTATATCGTGTTATCCGCGGCCCATCAATGCCTGATCGAGCAATAGCTCTCGATACAATTGGTGTTAATTTATTATCCGCTATTGCGATTGTCTCAATTATATTGAAGACTAAAGCATATTTAGAAGCTATCCTTATTTTAGGTATTTTAGCGTTTATCGGAACGATTGCATTTACAAAATATATAGAAAGAGGTGTGATTGTTGAACGTAAATCAAATGATTGAATGGGCAGCAGTTATCCTTATTCTTATAGGTTCCATAGTGAGTGTTATTAGCGCATTTGGAATGATTCGCTTACCAGATGTCTATACACGATCACATGCTGCAACGAAAAGCTCTACATTATCCGTTTTAACCTGTTTGTTAGGAGCGTTTATCTATTTCTGGGTGCATGACGGTTTTGTTAGTGTACGGCTTATTTTAGGTATTCTTTTTGTCTTTGTGACAGCACCAGTCGCAGGGCATTTAATTTGTCGTGCAGCCTATCGTTCTCGCGTTCCATTAGCGAAGGGCTCTGGGGAAGATGAATTAAAATCAAAATTGTTCCCTGAAGAACATACGGTTAAATAGAAGGAGGACTGTTTGCCCGAAAGCAAACAGTCTTTTTAGTGCAAAAAAAAATGAAAAAGTTGAATTGCAAAATGGATCAATAGATTGTTAAAAGAGAGTGGTGAAATCCCTGCACGAGAGATGAGAGAGCAGTGGCTTGAAGGTAGTAAACATTGGACAAGTCTTAACATTCAAGTGGAGTTTAAATAAGTGAAAGGGAAGTTGAGCGGTTTAATCAACTTCCCTTTCAAATTATGCTTGAAAAACTAATTGATACCCAGAGCCTCTTACCATAACTATTTTAGCTGTGTGACCTGGAATGGTTTCAAGTTTTTTTCTTAAATTGCTGATATGAACTCGTAAGGCTTGTGTTTGCCCAAAGCTATCCTCTTCCCAAATAAGTCGATACAGCTCATCAGCTGGAAAGGCTTGATTGCAATGCTGTGCTAAAAAGAATAAAATTTGGAACTCCTTTGTTGATAAAGTTAATACAGTATCACCGATTGAAACCTTTCCTGAGTGTATATGAAAGTGTAATGTATGAATAATTTTGGTTCCTTCATTTACAGAAGCATGATCAATATGTTGCATCAACTTTTTATGTACCCTTCGTTCAAGTAGCCGCTCAATTGTTTTTAAGAGTCGGTTGTGGTCAATGGGCTTTAAAATATAATCTATAGCCTGTACATTAAAGGCTTCTAAAGCATAATTTTCGTACGCTGTAACAAAGACAATATCTATATAGCTTGAGACATCTTCTATTTTAGAAGCAAATTCAAGACCTGTCATTTCAGCCATTTCAATGTCTAAAAATAAAATATCAGGTTTTAATATATCAATATTTACGAGGCCATCCTTTGGATTCTGGAAGGTTCCAATAATCTCAATAGAGCCACTTGCCTTTAGCATGGATTCTAATAAACGAATGGCTAAAATTTCATCATCTATAATAATTGCTTTTAACAAGCTGCTCACATCCTCTAAATAGTGATTATTGGAAATCTTATTTCCACAGTCGTTCCTTTGTTTTCGAGGCTATCAAAATGGATAGTAGCGTTATCGAATTTTTTTAATCTTTTAGAAATATTTAGAATGCCAATGCCTTGACTAGCTGTTTTTTCACCATTTTGAATTTGCCTTAAAAGCTCTGAAGATATACCAATGCCGTTGTCTATCAGTTGGAAAATCATCATATGCTCTTCCTGCCTTATAACTAATTGTAGCTTGCTACGCTCTTTCCTTACTTTCAAACCATGAAGAAGAGCATTCTCTACTAGAGGCTGAAGTAGTAAAGGGGGAATAAGGCATTGGATAGGCTCATCCATGCAAATATTAAATTCTAATTGCTCAGGATATCTAGTGCGATGAATATTTACATATGCCTCAATAAGACTAAGCTCCTTTTCCAAAGGAACAAGACTGTTGGCATTTTCAAAGGCAAAACTGTTACGTAAAAATGTAGCAAAATCTGTAATCATTGCTCGTGATTTATCTAAGTCTAAATAGCTTAGGGATAGAATGGAATTTAAGACATTATAAATAAAATGCGGTTTAATTTGTGCTTGTAAAAACGCGGTTTCCATTTTCACAGCTGTTTCTGCAGACTCCTTCAATAAAAGAAGATTGCGAACCCTTGTCTTAAGCTCGGTAGCATCCAAAGGTTTATGTAAAAAATCATTTGCCCCAGATTGAAAGGCTGCAATCATATCCTCTGGGCGAATCGCCGCAGTCAACATTAGAATAGGTAGCTCTGTAGACGTGTAATTTTGTCTAACCTGTTGACAAATCTCATAGCCAGAAATAGTGGGCATCATAATATCCAAAATTAATAAATCAATACTAGGTTGCTGTGTAAGGTACTCAAAAACATGGTGTCCATTATCAATTGCTATAATGGAATAGTTTTCTTGTGTCAATATATCTATTAGCACCTTTAAATTAACAGCATCGTCATCCACAATAAGAATTTTTTTCTTTCCTATTTGTTCAACAATATGTGGGAATGTTAGGAAAGGATATTGGTATGTTTGGATTGGCATTGATGGTAATTCCTCATTTGTCGGCTGTGCTTTTCGTAATTTAATTGAAAAGGTTGCACCTTGTCCGACAATTGAATCCACAAATATTTTCCCACCCTGCCGCTCAACAAGCTCCTTTGTAATATGTAAACCTAATCCACTGCCACCGATTGAATAATTGAATTGTTGGAATGGATTAAAAATAGTTTTTAAATTTTCTGGCGCGATTCCACAGCCGGTATCCTTAATTTCAATTACTAAGAATGACTGTTTCTCATAACAAGTTATATCAATTTTTCCTTCATTTGTATACTTCACTGCATTATGAATTAAATTATATAAAATTTGGCGAAGACGATTTTCATCTGCTTGGACAAAGGTTCCCCGCTCAATGTGATTGTAGATTTTGACATTCTTGCTAATGGTATAGGAGAGCACTTCTACAGTCATATGTGTAATGGCATATAAATCAACAGAAGTCATCCGCAATGTTAATTCATTCTCCTTCAGCTTTGAAAAATCAAGTAAATCATTGACTAAATAGGATAGACGTTCAGCAATATTAAAAATAAGGGATACTTTTTCCTTTTGTTCGTCCGCTGAGATAGGTAAACTATTATCCTTCAGCATAGATTGTGAAATACCTATAATGCCATGTAAAGGGGTCTGGAATTCATGCGATGTTTTAGCGAGAAACTCATCCTTTAATTTATCTACACGTAGAAGTGCCTCTGTTAGCTTGCCTTTTTCTAAATAAGAATCTGCAAAACGATGAGAAATATATAGGGAAAGCATTGTTAGGCAAATAAATGGCAACAACGGTGGTAGAGCACTCAGTTCAAGATTAATATTTGTATTTAACGTCGCAACGATAAAATAAAGCAAAATGGCTAGGGAGCTTAAAGTTAAATACATTACACCAGTTGCACGTCGGTAAATTGCTATAATTTGCACATAGAAAATATAAACAATATTTGCGAATACATACAATGAGTTGATATTTTGAAATAGTGAATTAATTGATGTTGGAAGCAATGCAACAAGCATAAGAAGAGTACCTATTGCGCAAAACACTTTCACAACCAAACGATTCATATATTTGATTAAAGCACGGTAAAAATACAACAATATAAAAAGACCTACAGCTATACTAGAGATCATTTGTATTTTCTGAAATGGAGCGTAGGGCATATTTATCAAGGCTAGTAAAAATTTTTCGCCGTGTGTGAGAGTGTAGAGCCCACTTGCGAAACAAAATAAAGAGAAGTAAAGCTGCTCTATCCCAAATTTTGAATAAAGATAAGAGCCAAAAAAGTAGATAAACATTGTTAAAAAACCTGCTAAGGTAATTAAATCGTAGAAGAGGGCACCCTCTCGAAGCTTTGCAATACTTGATTGATCCCCTAAAAAAATGGAGCTAATAATTCCTCCTCCCGGTGCATAATCGAAATTTGCTACATGTACAATCAATTCAAGCTCTTTTTTATCAGGCGAAAAATAAGCAGTATACGGGGTATTGTGAGGTATATAGCTGCTATCCTCAGCTGGCTCTCCACTATGGCCAACTCGCTTTCCGTTAATATACAATGCGTTCGACATTCGGATATTACTCGTTTTAATCCCTAAAATATCTTCAGTATCATCGATTAAAACCTTGAGTCGATAAGTTCCACTTTCAAATACAGGTATTTGTTTCCCATCAATTGTATATTTTGTCCAAGCGGAAGGGACATCAACAAGATAGCTTTGATAAGCATCAAAGGCTTCACCATCCACTAATTGATTCGGGATAAATGCCCACTCCCCATCTAATTTGATAGGCGTATTATCGTGAAATGTATGCTGACGTAAATCCATCACACCTTTAATCGCTTGCGGCCCATGAGACTTAGGTTGAGTTAAGAAAAAGGTAATGCCTGCTATCAGCATTGAACCAATAATAATTGCGAACAACAACGATAATTTTTTCATCGTAAAAATCCCTTTCAAATGATTTATATGGATTATACAAGATAACTTACGCCATTAATATAAAATTCCTACTAACGATAAGATCTAAATATTGTGAGCTTAAATGATGATGATCAATCTCTATCTCTGAACTGTTGAAATTAAGTTGTTTTTATAATGGAGGAATAAATAACGATAAAACGGAAAATAGTAAAGTTACTTTATAAAATAAATGAAAACAAAAATAAATTGATTTATCAGAAAATTATGTATATAATATTCGGCTGAAAATTTTTTAGTTTATCTTGATTATTATTTCAAAAGAGTATATCTTAATTAGCAGATAGATTTTTTATTCTTCAATATGAATAAATATCCAATCGATTATTTTAGAGAAATGTATTCTCATACACAATAAATTATAAATAAAAGGAGTTACAGGATATGAAGAACAAATTGTTCATCATGATGCTAGTACTAGTAATAGGTGTACTTGCAGCATGTGGTACTAAAGACAATAATGCAAGCAATACAGGATCTACTACGGATACAGAGGGTAAGCAAGTATTAAAAGTTGGTACATCAGCCGATTATGCGCCATTCGAATATGTGGATGCAGCTAAAGGTGAAGAAATTATCGGATTTGATATTGATTTAATCAAATTAGTTGGAGAAAAAATAGGCGTTGATATGCAAGTACAAGATATGGACTTTAACAGTTTAGTGCCAGCACTACAAGCAGGAAAAATCGATGTCGTTATTTCTGGTATGACACCGAACCCAGAGCGTGAAAAAGTAGTTGATTTCTCAGATAAATATAATGAAACAGAGCAAGTAATCCTTGTTAAAAAGGATAGCGGTATTAAAAAAGAAGCGGACTTAGCTGGTAAAAAAATAGGTGTACAAACAGCATCTATCCAGGAAAACTTAGGTAATGAAATTGCGAAAAAGGTTGATGTAGCAGTAGAAGGACGTACACGTATCCCTGAGATCGTTCAAGATATGATGTCTAAACGTTTAGACGCAGGTATTTTAGAGGGTGGCGTGGCGAAAGGCTATTTAAAAACGAATGATCAATTAGAAGCTTTCCCTGTAGAAGAACAGCCTGAAGATTTCAAAGCAATCGCTGTTCCAAAGGGAAGCGATTTGAAAGATAAAATTAACCAAGCTTTAAAAGAGCTAGCTGAAGAAGGCAAAATCCAAGAGCTAGAAGAAAAATGGTTAGAAAAAGTTGAATAATAATCGCGTGCGATAGCTCTACTTTTGGGCTATCGCTTGTGCTTTTCATTATTATCCTTTAAGCCTCTATTAAATTTGTGTTGGGTACAAAAACACAGCTACATCATGATGAAAAGAAAGGAGGGAGCGCTGTGAATTTAGATTTTACAGCTATCGTTCCCTCTATTCCTTATATTTTAAAAGGGATAGGTGTTACACTTCAAATTGCAATCGGTGCATCCATCATCGGTTTTATCGTAGGTATACTTTTAGCATTATGTAAAATTGGTAAAGTGAATTTTTTACGTTGGTTTGCCGATTTCTATACGTCGATTTTCCGCGGTACACCACTTGTATTACAATTATTAATTATTTATTATGCAGTACCACAATTACTAGATATCCAAATTGAGCCTATTCCAACAGCTATTATCGCTTTTGGTTTAAACTCAGGTGCATATATTTCAGAGATTATCCGTGCTGGTATCAATGCAGTTGATAAAGGACAAATGGAAGCGGCACAAGCACTGGGTATTCCATATGCAAAAATGATGAAGGATATTATTATTCCGCAAGCGGTAAAAAATATTTTACCATCCTTAGTAAACGAATTTATTACATTAAATAAAGAAACGGCAGTTGTGACAGTAATTAGTGCATTAGATATTATGCGCCGTGCCTACATTGTAGGGGGTTCGACATATCGTTATCTTGAGCCATTACTTTTTGCAGGGGTAATCTATTACATCATGACGCTTGTTTTAACGTTCCTTGGTAAACGAATCGAGAAAGGAATGAGAAAAAGTGATTAAAATTGAAGATTTACACAAATCCTTTGGACAGAATGAAGTATTAAAGGGTATATCAACTGAAGTTAAAGAAAAAGAAGTAATTGCGATTATTGGACCCTCTGGATCAGGTAAATCGACATTTCTTCGTTGCTTAAACTTATTGGAAACTCCTACAAGTGGAAAAGTAACGATTGCAGGGGATGTCCTTACAGATAAAGGGACAAATATAATGAAAATACGTGAAGAAGTAGGTATGGTATTTCAGCATTTTCATCTTTTCCCACATAAAACGGTGCTTGAAAATTTAACCTATGCGCCAATCAATGTAAAGGGTATGGATAAGGCAACTGCTATCAGCAAAGCAGAAGAATTACTAAAGAAAGTAGGTCTGTTTGAGAAGCGTCAAGAATATCCAAATCGCTTATCGGGGGGACAAAAGCAGCGTGTTGCCATTGCGCGTGCACTTGCCATGGACCCTAAAGTTATATTATTTGATGAGCCTACATCGGCACTTGACCCTGAAATGGTTAAAGAGGTATTAGCTGTTATGAAAAACCTCGCCGATTCTGGTATGACCATGTTGATTGTGACACATGAAATGGGCTTTGCTCGAGAGGTTGCTGATCGTATCCTTTTCTTAGATGGCGGCAAGCTAATAGAAGATGCTTCACCAGATCAGTTTTTTACAGCGCCATCAACACAGCGTGCAAAGGATTTTTTAGAGAAGGTTTTATAAAATACAAAAGGCATTTAGCTTCCCTGTTTAGAGGAGAGCTAAATGCCTTTTGTATTTAAAGGACATTTCAAATAGAAATAGGCTCCTGCAGGAAGTTTATTGTTAAGGAGTCTTCCGGCAATTCATATTATATTGGGATAAATTTGTAACAATAACTTTTCAATTTCCCCACCCACCTCATCATAGCCCCGATGATTAGATATTCCTATTTTTCATTTAGTAGTTTCTCTCTTAATAGCGACTAAAGCGTCAATCATATGTGTTTTAAATTGGGGAGAATTGTCGCAAACCCACCCTACTTCTCGCTTATTCCTTTATAAAGCATGGAGCTTCGCCAATAGCAAACTTGTATTTGAACATTGTTGAAGTTAAAAAAGAATGCTCCTAGCCTCACTAATCATAATAAAAGGTTAAGAAAAATTAACCTAAAAAATGGAATGATTTCATAGTGAAATCTATTGACCTATAATATAATGAAAAAAAGGCTAAAAGTCACCAAATAAATGCAATAATAGTCTTTTTAGTTGGGTATTAAGGATTAGTTATTAATAGGGTTTATAAAATCTGAATTTTTAGATAAATGAAGTGAGGGAGATATGCCACACATGGTTTATGATTCTATAATCATTAAGATTTTCAATAAAAGGATTTTGCCAGGTTTCCAAGGTAATGGAGGAGGAACTTATCTAATTAGCAATCTTCAGCAAAAGGCAAAAGAAGAAAATAAACCAGTGATATTGCAAGTTCTTCATACAAATCCTGCAAGAAATCTATATGAGAGACTAGGATTTCATGTAGTGTCAACTGATGAACTCTATTTAAAAATGAGGTGGCAATAATCGTATCAAGTCTTTTGAAGCTGATTCCCGTCCATTATTAAAATCTAAAGTGAGGTGAATGTGAATTGCCAATATCAAATACGGCTTTACAGACATATGAAGAAAATTTACGGCAAACGATTCAGTGCTTTTTCAATTTAGAGGGACAAATCGAAAGTGTCATTGTACACATTGACAGCAATATCAAAAAATATATTCAAAAAAAAGAAAGAAGATTTTTATTAGCAAGTAAAAAGAAAGAAAAACATCTCGAAGAATTAAGAATACTACAATCGGATTTACAAAAATCCTTAATTGGTATTGCGCATGTCAAACAGCTACTAGTCAATGAAATAAACACTTTGCTAAAAAATAACAGAGAATTACAGCAAACATTTAAGGAGATGCTTCCCTTACTTCCATTTGCAGTATCAAGCTTTCCTTTGAAGACAAGTCTTTCTTCAAATGTTCAATTCAACATATTGCTGTCTCTCTTAATTGAAAAAGAGATAGTAACAAAATTACCCCTCCTAACTGCAACAATTGAATCGAGTCAAGTGAATGAAATAATAGTAACCCTAGAAAATTTTGATGTGAACATTAAAGAGCAAATAAATGAAGCCAAAAGCAGTGTTGCTAAATTAATGTCAATCATAACGGATACTGAAAATGAATTGGATAGGCAATTTGGCGATGTCATCTCGAATTTAAAGCAAAGTGATAGATTGACAGCATCGCCCTATACCCAACAGGACTTCATTGCTGAGATTAAAAGCAAGGGAGCACTGTTGAAAATATGGGCAGACCATTATCAAATGCTTCATACAATGCTTGGAAAAGATATGAAATTCCAAGAAGCTTTACATCTAACGGCAAAAGTATTAAGCGAAAGTTTAGAGGAACCAGCGCAAATCTATCAAAACCAGCGTACTTTACAGGGAGCTTATCTACTTGAAACAGGCGCGACCTATATGACATTAGTACAAGATGCAAATCTATCTGAACAACAGGCAAAGCTGTTAGTAGCAGCATACTTATTGCTAAACCAAGAGAGCATAACAGCAGTTGCTGAACAAGTGAACTTAGAGTTTATGGAGATTGAAGCTTTTTATAAAGATAATAAAGAATTATTTTCTTTAATTACTTCCTAATCAGAAAGGAGAAAATGTTATGCCAATTTCGGAATACCAATTAGATAACTATGTGAAGGAACTTCAACCCAGTATCAAAAATATAATTGAACTAGAAGACAAGCTTGGAAAAGCCGGTGGAGGTATAGACAGTATTTTATCCAAATTAAAGGATGAAGGATTTGATCTAGGTGCATGGCTTGGTGACAATCTATTTCGGACAGATAACCCAAAAAGGAAAGAAACAGCTATTCAACTGTTAAATGACTTAAACAATGAATTAATTAATGCAAAAATTGATTTAAATATTTTAAAGCATGATATCCAAGATGAATTAAATACTTTATTAAAAGAGTATGGGGAATGGAAAACTTACTTTGATAATAGGCTACCATTTATTGCGTTCTCCATAGCTGTACCTAAATTTCAGGCTTTTAATCCCTTTCATCGATTAATGCTAGGGTTTGTATTAACCATCGTGTTGAAGGATATATTACTACCAATATTTGAGGTATTAGGGTTAGGTGTTTTCGGTCTTGTTGTCGTGGTGGTGTTAATAGATGGAATAATTCAAGGCGAGAAAAGAATGGAGTTATTTGAAAATATCCAAAAAGAAACAAAGGCTGCGATGGAAGATGTTAATAAATTAAGGCAGGATATACGTGATGTGCAGGTGCAGGTAAATACCTTTTTTGAAGATGTGGCAAAGAGCTTTCAAGAAACAGGCTTGTTAACGAAGTCATATACAAACCATCAGGAGCTAGTATCGTTTGTAAAACAACAGGCTGGTACATTAAGACGATGGTCGGATCAATATGATTCGATGAAACGAATGATTAATAAAGGTTTAGATATTGAATTTTCAGCAGAAGTGGTTGCTGCAAATCTAGTAAATAAACAAGGTGATGAAAATGAATTAGACAATTATATCAAGCTGTTAATGGGTGCGTATCTAATTGAAATTGGAGAGTCCAATAGTGTGGTGTCTCAAAAGCTTGATATGTCCTTAGAAAGAATTAAAAAAGTAAAAGCAACCTACATGTTATTTAAAATGCATACGCCAGATGAAATTGCACAAGTCTTGGAAATGGATGTAAACGAAGTCATGACAATTCAAGAGACGAATAGCGATTTAATAGCAATTGTTAGTTAAAAAATAATTTTAGAATGGATGGATAATATGGCGATTACAGAAGCGACATTAGCAACCTATGTAGAAGAATTACAACCTTCCCTAAAAAATATTTATGAGGTAGAAGACAAGCTGGCTGAATGTAAGGAGGGAATTGATAGTATCATTTCTAAGCTATTGGACGAGGATTTAGAGATTAGTGCTTGGATTGGTGACCATATATTTCGTACAGATAACCCAGAGCGAAAGGCACAAGCAATTAAGCTTTTAAAAGAGCTGAAAAGTGAGTTAAGCGGAACAGCAATTGACTTAAATATTTTAAAGCATGATATCCAAGATGATTTAAATAGTTTGCTAATGGAATTTCTAGAATGGCGAAAGTGCTTTAAAAATATGCTGCCACTGATTTCCTTATCAATCGTTGTGCCTTCTTATAAAAAAATCACTTTAGATAAATACGTCGCGCTTACATTATTTGTAGTTAATCAATGGATTGGAAAAATAAAAGTGCTGGATAGCTTAGTTGCAAAACTTGGTACGCTTGGTGCAATAGCCGCTGTCCTTTATCTTATTACAGGTATTATTCAAGGGGAATTACGGAAAGAGTATTTTGAAAATATTCAAGCAGAAACAAATAAGGCAAAAGAGGATTTAACTAAGACAAAAGAAGAGATTAATCGTGGGCAAAGCCAAGTTAATGCTTTCTTTAAAGATCTTGCAAAGACTTTTAAGGAGACAGGACTTTTACACGATAGGGATGTAAATCATCGAGAGCTAGTTTTCTTAGTAAAGGAGCAAAACTATACATTACGCAAATGGTCGGATCAATTTAATGCTATGAAACGGATGCATGAAAAAGGGATGGATTTATCTGTGGCAGCGAGTATAGCTGCAGAAGCATTATGTAAAAACGCTGTGGACCAAAATGAGCTACAAAAAGTCACTAATACTTTATTAGGCTCGTATTTGATTGAGAGCCATACGGATTTAGCTGAAATCTCAAATACTTTAAAAGTTTCTGGAGATCAAGCAAAGAAAATAAAGGCTATGTACATGTTATTTACGAAGCACACACCATCCGAGATAGCAAGAGTTTTAGAAATGGAAGTCCACGAAGTCGAATCTATAAAAGAAGAAAATAAGGATATTTTAGCGAGAGTTGCTTGAAATTGATTGAAATTTCTGAAAAAAGGGGTGAGTAGCTTAGCAAAAATGAAAGATAAAGTGAAATTGAGAGTAGCATTACCTGAAGAGGAAGATACCCTTTATTCATTATTTGTATCTACAAGAAAAAGTGAATTTGCCATATTAGAATGGGATGAGCAACAAATAGAAGGTTTATTACGCATGCAATACGATGCTCAAAAAGCTTTTTATCAGCAACAATTTCCTAATGCTAAATATGAAATCATAATGTACAAAGGTTTAGGAATTGGTAGATTGATCACCGAGATACAGCAAGAAGCAATACGTCTGATTGATATTTTTATAATTCCCGAATATAGAGGGAGAGGAATCTGTACAGCGCTATTGAGGGAATTTCAGCATGTAGCTGCTGAATTGAGGTTGCCTATAGAACTTAATGTGTTGATGGGAAATCCTGCACAGAGGTTGTATGAGAGATGTGGGTTTGTTGTTACGGATGAAACGCCCCCATATTTACTATTGATTTGGGAGGTTGATAGATAAGTGGGTATTCGATAATAAGGGTATTTGAATTTAGTGAGATTAATTGATAGTAATTTTGAAAAATAATTTATAAGTGAGAAGGGAGAATTTAATAATGGAAGCTTTTGTCGGAACTATATTACCTTGGTCTTTAGATTGGGCTCCTGATGGGTGGTTATTATGTCAAGGTCAGGAATTGCCAATAAACCAATATCAGGCGATTTATTCATTAATAGGTGCACAATATGGAGGGAATGCTACAACTACTTTTAAATTACCCGATTTACGAGGTAGAGTGCCAGTAGGAATGGGGCAAGGTGTAGGATTAACAAATAGGCAAATTGGACAAATGGCAGGTAGTGAAAATGTGACCTTGCAAACAAGTCAGATACCACCACATAATCATACTGTTACATTAAATAATACATTTAGTGCAGGAATTAGTGGTGGAAGTATTAGTAATGGGGCTTGTGAGGTTACTGTGAATTTACCTAAGAATGCAACCACGGTACCAGGGAATACGACATCTGTGCCCGGTTCAAATAAATGTTTAGGTGTAGCAAAAACGGCTGCTAATCAAGATGTAAACATATACAGCACAAATTCACCAGATATTACACTACAGAATGATACGGTGAAGGCTACAGGAACAGTAACGGGAACAGTAACAGGAACCGTAAATGGAACGATAACAGGAACATCGAATACTGGCGTAACAGGCTCTGGCATTCCTGTTGCGAATATGCAACCTTATCTAGTTATAAATTATATTATATGTTACCAGGGTATTTATCCGATGAGGCCACATTAACAAGAAAACTAGAATTTTATAACGCTAATTATTTGTTAAGCGTAAAATATAATTTCATAGATATCTGTGGTGTACCTAATTGATTGTGATCGATATTAGAACATTTTGGACATCCTTAAAGGGGTATTTAATAGTGAGAATACAATTTTTAAAGTGCTTATATATTGGAATTTAAATCTTGATTTGTATTAACAATCCTTACAATCAAGGAGCTAAATTTATTTTGAGGAGAGGATTGAATGGATAATAAAAAGAGGTTGGAAATAACTTCCGTATTTGTGGTTGGTTTATTGCTTCTTAATTTAATTTCTTTTGGTATATTTACAGGTATGGAAGTAAGTGCCAGTTCAGATACAGGTGGTGAGAATGTTGCGTTAGGGAAAGAAGTTACAGTATCAAGTGAAGTCGAAGAAGAATGGGGTGTAGGTGGTAACGCTGTTGACGGAGACGAAACAACCTCATGGTATTCATGGACTACAAATAATTTTCCAAGTAGTGAACCTATTTCTGAAACCAATCCAGCTTGGTTAATGGTTGATTTAGGGAGTCCTCATATAATTAATCGTTGGAAAGTTATAGCCTTTTCAGTAAAGGAGAATTATCAATTTAAAGATGTTTATTTAGAAGGTAGTGAGGATGGAAAAGTTTTTACTCCTATTGACTCTTCTTTAAATAACACTACAATTGATGAAAATAGATATTCAGTTGATGAAGATGGATATACAGTAACTATTAATAAATCACTTTCTCCTACAGTGACATATCAATATTTTCGCATAAAAGTAACAAATGTCGATCCTTTAATGGCTGAGGCTGGAAAGCCAAATCCAACAAATATTTATGAGTTTGAATTATGGGGGTCTCCAGTTGGTGAAATAGTAAATTCCGAGACGCCAGCAATCGGAACGCAGCCAGCAGGAAAGACCGTGAACCA
>NZ_JPVR01000054.1 GCF_000772935.1 Lysinibacillus boronitolerans JCM 21713 = 10a = NBRC 103108 | reverse complement strand
GATTGCATGTGGATAGTGCGTTTAAAGAGATGCCTGTTATGATTGATACATTGATTAAAAGTTTATTTTAAGTAAAAAGGAGCTTTATTCTATAACTGATTTTCACATCCTCCTATTTGTTACCTATTAATCTGGGATGACAAATAGAAAATGTTGTTATGTGGAGTATATCTTTGTATAGGACCGATGCTGCCTATATCGAGTCAGCGTTAGCACAGTGGAGGACCGTTCAAGGTGTTCAAATCATGGAAAGATGCGGTATGAGAGATGGAAAATTGATGAATGAAATGACTGAAGTTGACTTTTTGTAATAATTAAAAGAACCCTGTAGTAGTCACTAAGAAGTTGAAAAGTTGCTGCTATGCAGGGTTCTTTTTAAATTTCCATAGAATGAAGTTAGATTATCTATCTATCAGTTGGGAAATGCTTTACTTGATCAACTGCCTCTAATAATTTTTTCGTTACAATTTCTGATTCATCAATATGGCTTGTTAGAACGCGATTTGTTTCCTCAAATAAGGCTGTCGTCCTATTAAATTTATGCATAACATCTTCGTTTGATAGCTTCTGATCTTTAATTGAAGCTAATAGCTCATTTATTCCCGTTTGCACATTTGTCATAATGTGCAGCAATTGATCCATTTTCACAGATGTTTTAGCACTTTTATCAATGCCTTCCGTTACTAGCTGCATATTATTTTTATTATCCTCGTAAGCAAGTCCAATTTGTTCTTCTATTTTCTTTGTTAAATTAGCAATATCTTCTGTGCTTGTTTTCGTATTTTCAGCTAATTTGCGAACTTCCTCAGCAACAACCGAAAAGCCTTTACCATGCTCCCCTGCTCTTGCTGCCTCAATAGATGCATTCAAAGCTAGTAAATTTGTTTGATTTGAAATTTCCCCAATAACATTTACAATTTCCGCTATTTGCTTTGAGCGCTCACTTAAATTACTCATGCTTAAAGACGTTTTTTGAGACTGCTCTCCTAACGCATCAATCAAATGCTCGACTTCCTGAACAGCCTGCTTGCTTTCAACCGATAATGTCATCATTTGATCCGAGGAAGAGATTAATAAGTTCCCTTTATCTAGGGCATTTTCAGAAATTTTATTGGATTGAATTGTGCTATGCTCAACTTTATTAAACTCTCCTACAATATCTGCGACCATTTCTCCTAAAATAGTATGCTGGTCATTTACCTTGTTATGTTGTTCAATAGTTTCAATGATTTCCTTATGTAACTCGTTTAAAAAAATTTGAAATTCATGATCTTTCTTATCCAGCTTTGCATTCAGTTCATCAATTTTAGCCTTAAATTGCGCTATATCCACTTTTTTTGATTGAAACATTGTTAACACAGCCATCACCTCAGAAAATAGAATATTGAATATGTATTTATTTTACTGGATTTAAAGTAATTAATATACATCTTTAGAAAAAAACAAACACTCACTACTAACAACGACATAGCATGATAGTAGTGAGTGTTTTGTTTTTAATAGGCTAAACCAAATAAAGCTTTAATATGTGTCAAGTAACGAATATTAGAAGCTTCTTTCATTAATGTTGCAGGAAGGCCTTTAAGCTCTGTGTTGCTCGCACCAATTGTAGCAACAGCATCTTTACGACCTAAGCTTGCAAGTGTACCAGAGTTTACAGCTGAGAATGGTTTCATGTCTTGGTTTTTGTATTGTGCAAATACATTATAACCAGCACATTCACCCATTTGCCATGCAACTTGTGCTGTTGGAGCGTATAGTGGACGACCTCCATCAGCTGGTAGTGCAACAGATGCATCACCAATAACAAAGACATCTTCGTGAGATGTAGATTGTAAGAATTCATTAATCGTTGCTTTACCACGATCAGCAGCTAGACCTGACTCGCCTACGATTGGAAGTGGAGCTACCCCACCTGTCCAAACAAGTGTATTTGCAACAATTGGTTCACGGTCTTTTAAAGAAATAACGTTGCCGTCAACACCTGTTACTGGTGTACCTGTAATAAATTCTACACCACGTTTTGTTAAGCTTTCAGTAGCGCGCTGGATAAGTGTATCTGGAAGAACTGGCAAGATTTTCGGACCAGCTTCAACAAGTTTAATTTTAAGATCAGCAAAATTAACACCGTGTTTTGCAGCGATTTTCGGGAAGTTGTCCACAATTTCACCAACAAGCTCAACACCTGTTAAACCGCCACCACCAATAACGATTGTTGCATCTGCTTCATCTTTAGATTGTGCATATGCTTTAATGCGGTCTTCAATATGTTTGTTAATTTTATTAGCATCATTTACTGATTTAAGAACCATAGAGTTTTCTTCTAATCCTGGGATACCAAAGAATCCAGTTTGGCTTCCTAAAGATACTACAAGTGTATCGTAAGTTAATGTATAACCATTATCTAGATCAACTTTTTTAGTATCTACATTGAATTTTGATACTTTCGCAATGTGTAGATCGATATCTAAACCTTTAAAGATTTTTTTTAGTGGTAATGCAACAGCACCTTCTGCAATTGTACCACCTGCTAAACGGTGAAGCTCAGTGATAATTTGGTGTGTTGGGAATTGGTTTACTACAGTAATTTTAGCTTCATCAGCTGATAGATACTTACGTGCTGTTAATGCAGTTAAAACGCCAGCGTAACCTGCACCTAAGATGACGATTTCTTTTGACATGATTAATTAATCCTCCGTCCTAACGAATTGAATTTACCTTGAGTCTTATTTAGCTTTGCGTTCTGCGTTAACTTGTAAGAAAGCATTAACAAAACGGAAAACATTTTGAACTTGAGGGTCTTTTAACATTTTCACAAGACCGAATAAACCAATTACTTCATGGCTTTCAGATGCACGGTCTTTCGCTTCAATTGCAGTTGCTGCAAGGTTTTTCGCAGAGCCAACTACAGGACCAGCGATTTCTGTTACTGCTCCAACAGTATCGTTTTTAAGCACTTCGTCTGTTGCAACAGCTTGAGCAAACTCATATGATTTCGTTAATAATGTCATCATTTCAGTTAACTTCGGTAATTGCTCAACTAAAGTTGTAAGTGATTCTTGAACTTCAGGCTTTAATAATTGATCTAGTACATCTAATTGCTCTTTACTCACAGTTACTTGTTCAGCCTGTGTTTGGTTATTCGTTTCTGACATTTTGAACTCTCCTTTGCCATCACTAGTACTATTTTTTATTGCTTACATGTAAAAAAGACCATTAAGGTAAAACTTAACAGTCGTTACAGCGTATATCTTACACAATCACCAGTCACAAGGGCTGGATAGCGATTCGTATGACTTGTTATTACAATGTTTACTTTAAATCGCAAAAAGCTCATCATAATACCATCCTTATCTTGTCTTGGTGACATTACAACCTTCATTATAAGACTGTTTGTACATTATTTCAATGAGCTATATCACAATTTCGACAATCTTTTCAAAATTCATTGATTTTATCAACTATTAACTGTCTTGCTATAATAAATTTTCCAGCGCATCATAATTTTTAATAGATAATTCTTTTTCCTATCATCTCTATTTACCCTTCTTTTTGGAATAGAGATAAACGACGACTTAAGGTTTCTCTTGTAGTATTCAATAAGAAAGCTAGATTTTTTTAGTGTCAATAGAAATGTGTACTATTGTCTAACGGGGCTTTCCCAAAGCTCAAGATTATTCTTTATTTTAATTTAATTACAATAACACGAGCGTCTGTAATTGCTTCTAAGCTATGCTTTTCAGATGGTTTTAAAGTTAAAATTGTATCTTGTGTTAAAATTTCCTCCACACCTTCTACAAGAAAGCGAACTTCACCAAATTGAACAATAATTAGCACTTCATTGTCCGCATGATGCTCAGGAATTCTTTCACCTGCACGCAATTGAATGTTCAAAATATCTGCACCAGCGATACTCCCTAATTTACCAATATGTTTTGTCTTTTCTTCTAACATTGCTTGAATTGGTATAATTGTCATTGTCATTCCTCCATTACACTGTTGTCCCTAGCTTTAGGCTACTATAGTTTCTTTTTGATTTACGATGTTCCTCTACTTTCTTGGCCACACCTCCACTATAATGAAGAATCGCTCTGATTGCCTGTGACTTACATCACTTAAAAAAAGAAGTATCCCAAATAATGAGATAACTCCTTTTACAAACCTATTTTGTATTAACGTTTTTCAACAGAAAGCCAAAAGAAATTTGTTACTTCCTTTGCCGTCAAATCTACTGAGCCTAGTAAGGTTTTACCATCGCCATCTTTAAAATACCCTACAGTCATCAATGCCATAAAGTTATGAGCGAAAAACTTTGCATTTCCTTTTCGAATTGTGCCCTTTTCCATCTCTTTTTGCATAGCCTGCTCTATTGTTTGATACATACCATTTTCGGATGCTTGAACTTGTCTCAGCTGCATTTCCGATAAATTGATGGTAGCCTCTTTCATAAAATTCTTCATATCAATATCGATAGTGGCTGATAAATGAACTTCAACGAGCTGTTCGAGTCGTTCTTTAAATGGTTTAGGCTGCTCTAAAATTTGTAGAATAGATAGCTTGATACGATCCATCATAGCGATTAAAGCAGAAGTATATAAATCCCCTTTAGTTGGGTAGTAGTAATAGATAGTCGCCTTTGTTACGTTACAAGCTTTTGCTACATCATCCATTGAAATATTTTTGTAGCCCTCTTTAATAAAAAGTCTTGTGGCCGTTTCAAGGACAATATCTTTTGTAGGTTTCGCATTTTCATCATGGCGAGGTCTCCCGAGAACACGCGGTGATTGTTTCAACAAGTTCGCCTCCTTAATTAAGCATTCTTTTTACACATATTATAACATATTAATATTTATGGATTGATTAATTAACCTTCTAGTATATATAATTAAATCACTTACACGAAATGGGGGTCTTTTATGAATAAACATCCACTTGAGCAATGGGGCTCAATGGTTGCAAGTAAAAAGGGACGATTATTAGCACTAGCTTTTTGGGTGTTATTAGTAGTTGTATTGTCATTTGCTTGGCCACAAATCAACAGTATAGAAAGTGAGTCAGGCAAAAACCTACCTGATACAGAAATGTCTGAGCAAGCTGCGTCCATTATTGCAGAGCAATTTCCTAATGATGCCGGAACACCTCTATTGTTGGTTTGGCATCGTGAAAATGGCTTATCACCTGATGATTTTTCGGCTATACAAGGCGTATACAGCGAGCTGCAAGCAAAGCCCTTAGCCCATCAAACAATGGTTCCACCATTTGATCAAATGCCACCTCAGGCTTTAATGGCTTCCGCTTCCGAAAATGGCACAACAATTGTAACGCCTGTGTTTTTTGAAAAAGGTGTCGCAACAGATATGCTACAGGACAGTTTAGATAAGCTGACAAAAATAATGGAAGGCTATCAAGTACAATTAGATGAGAAATTATCTAGCGATGCACTCCATGTGCGCTATTCTGGACCAGTGGGGATTGCCACTGATGCTGTCAGTTTATTTTCACAAGCAGATGTGAAGCTATTGATCGCAACTGTATTACTCGTCTTAGTATTACTTATTATTATTTATCGTTCTCCATTGCTAGCTATTATTCCGTTAATTGTTGTAGGGCTTGCCTATGGTGTGATTAGCCCGACACTTGGTTTTTTTGCTGAACAGGGATGGATAGAAAAAGATTCACAGGCAGTTTCCATTATGACGGTTTTACTTTTTGGTGCAGGTACAGACTATTGTTTATTTTTAATTTCAAAATATAGAGAAATACTTTTTGATGTTGAGGATAAGACGGTCGCTATGAAGCTAGCTGTTAAAGAATCGGGTGGTGCTATTTTAATGAGTGCCCTAACCGTGGTCATAGGTTTAGCTACCCTTAGTCTTGCCCATTATGGCGCATTTCAACGCTTTGCCGTGCCATTTAGCTTTGGCGTGCTTGTCATGGGAATCGCAGCACTTGTTGTCCTACCCGCAATTCTTGTTCTCATTGGGCGAGTAGCATTCTTCCCCTTCACTCCACGCACAGAGGAAATGGCAAACAAAAAGGGCAAGAAACAGCATAAGCCTTCACATAAGGTCAGTCATAAAATTGGTCATTTTGTTACCCATAAACCTTGGGTCGTTATTGCTGTCACTGTTATCTTACTTGGAGGATTAGCAGCATTTGTTCCACGTATTCAATATACCTTTGATTTGCTTTCATCCTTCCCAAAGGATATGCCCTCTAGAGAAGGATTTACATTAATAGAAGAGAATTTTTCGCCTGGAGAGCTAGCACCTGTTCAATTAGTCATTGATACAGAAGGTAGTGATATTAATTTACAGCAACAACTTGAAGCTATCTCTTATATTGATAGTGTGGCAGATGTACAAATTGGCGAAAAAAATAAGAATATACACTTGTATGAGCTCACTCTCAATGCCAACCCTTATGCACAGGAGTCATTAGCTCATATTCCTGAACTACAAACAGAGGTTATAAAAATGCTAGAGGCACAAGGTCTTAATCAAGCTGAGAAACATGTTTGGCTTGGCGGGGAAACAGCTAGTCAATACGATACACAGCAAATAACTAAGCGTGATGAAACAGTAATCATGCCAACCATGATTGCCTTAATCGCATTATTATTATTTGTCTATTTACGCTCTATTACAGCAACCGTTTATCTATTAGCGACTGTGATTATTTCTTACTTTGGGGCATTAGGCGCTGGATGGTTAATCTTACATCATATCATGGGGGCCGAGGCAATTTCTGGAGCTATTCCATTGTATGCCTTTGTGTTCTTGGTAGCTCTCGGAGAGGATTATAATATCTTTATGATCTCAGAAATTTGGAAAAAGCGTAAAACCACTGACCATTTAACAGCTGTAGAAGAAGGTGTTGTCCGAACAGGAAGCGTTATTACATCTGCTGGACTCATCCTAGCAGGTACATTTGCGGTGCTAGCAACATTACCGATTCAAGTGCTTGTTCAATTTGGTGTTGTGACAGCCATTGGTGTATTGCTCGATACATTTATTGTACGACCATTACTCGTACCAGCTATCACAACAGTACTAGGTAAATATGCTTTTTGGCCAGGTAAGTTATTTAAAAAGGATGCCTAAATAAATAGCACGGACATTAGCTAGGTATGATTATCATACATGCTCATGTCCGTGTTTTTTTATATTAATACTATAAGCATTTCATCATATAATTAGTAAATTGACCTTATTACATTCTATTTAAATAAGGAGTGGCATGCATGGATCTTCAAAAATTACAGCAACGTTTCCCATTATTAAGCCCCTTCTCAGGTAGAACTGATGGAAATTATGTATTTAATTTTGACAACCAGCTTTACGAAATTCCAATACACACAATGACACAAAGTGAGTATGAGCTATTGCGGATATTCTCAGGACCCACTGTCTTATTTGATGACTACAATATCGTTTGGCTTGATTATCTAACAGGGAAAAAAGACATTGCCCCAGCTGTCCTTCCTATGCATCGTTTGTTATTTCTTCAATTTGACAAAGACTTTACAGCGCCTACCCTATTGCGTTCAGTCTTCGAGGCTTTACTTGGGAAGGATATTATACTGCTATCACTTCATCCACAATTATTTGTCATAATCGAATGTATCGATAGTGATGAATTATTAGATTTTACTCATTATCTTGATCCCATCATGGCGGACTTAGAGGTATACTTTAAGATTTTTGTTTCTGATGTTATAAACGACCATACCATGACCAAGGAACGATTTAACTGGTTTGTTCACCTCCTACCATCCATTTGGACTTATACATCAAAGCATGTACTCACACAGCAAGAGCTTTTAGTGCCATATCTAACGCAGCATCTAGCCTATCAAGAGAAAGAGATTTTTATCTCCTCTATTCTAAAAAGTGCCACCTCTCAGCCAGCGTTACTCCATACAATCAAGAAATTGATTGTATACGAGGGAAACATTACGTTAGCCTCTAAAAAAATGTATATGCACCGCAATACCTTACAAAATCGCATAGATAAATTTCAACAAATGACGCAAAAGGATATTCGGCAATTTTCCCATCGACTAGAAGTTTATCTCGCCATTATTTTCTTTGAATCACTTTAAGACCAACTGCACAATTTATGGTCACAACACTGTGCACGCTTTCCATATACACTCTACTCTAAAGTCATTTACAATGAAAATATGACTTATAAAGGGGTGTAGTATGTATGGCGGAATTACGGTTAGAGCATATCTATAAGATTTACGATAAAAATATCCAAGCCGTAACTGATTTTAATCTGCATATTCATGATAAGGAATTCATTGTGTTTGTAGGTCCTTCTGGCTGTGGTAAGACAACAACCTTACGTATGATTGCTGGCTTAGAGGATATATCAAAGGGAGAACTATACATTGACGATGTTTTCATGAATGATGTGGAATCAAAAGATCGTAGCATCGCAATGGTATTCCAAAGCTATGCTTTATATCCACATATGACAGTCTATGATAATATGGCATTTAGCTTAAAGCTACGAAGGGTCGATAAAAAGGAAATAGATCGTCGTGTAAAAGAAGCTGCTAAGATTTTAGGGTTAGAGGATTATTTAAAAAGAAAGCCAAAAGCTTTATCAGGTGGACAACGTCAGCGTGTAGCACTTGGCAGGGCCATTGTCAGAGATGCTAAGGTATTTTTAATGGATGAGCCTCTTTCGAATTTGGATGCCAAATTACGTGTGCAAATGCGAGCAGAAATTCAGAAGCTCCATCATCGAATTCAAACGACAACGATCTATGTCACACATGACCAAACAGAAGCTATGACGATGGCTACCCGTCTAGTAGTGATGAAGGATGGGCTTATCCAACAAATTGGGACACCTAAAGAAGTATATAATACACCACATAACATGTTTGTGGCAGGCTTTATTGGTTCACCTTCCATGAACCTCTTCCATTGTCGTCTAACAGATACCGAAATCCTTTTAGGCGAGCAAAGCTTCCCTATTCCCTCCATGTACTTCCCGTTGTTAAAGGAAAAAAATTATTTAGGGAAAGAGATTATTATGGGTATACGACCTGAGGATTTACAAATGACTGATATTATTTCCCCTTACACTTTCACTGCAACGATTGATGTCGCAGAATTACTAGGAGCAGAAACTTATCTCTATTGTTCGTTGGCAAATCAAAGTTTTATAGCTCGAGTACAGGCTGATAACAATTTGCATCCATCTGACAAGGTTTTCCTAGTCATGAAGGAAGAAAAGCTCCATTTCTTCGATCCTCAAACAGAGGAGCGTCTTTGAAGCATGCATTGTTTCGAATCCATAAGTTCGGGGAGAGAAAGCCAGCTATATATATCATTGATGGCAATCGAATTTATTCAAACTACTATATCGAATTAAAAGCACGCTAGGCATTATCCACCTAGCGTGCTTATTCTATTGATCTTTTTTTGCAGCGGCTTGAATCTCAAAGTAAGCCCAATGCTCTTTTGGTATATCCTTGAAGATTTGTTCTGTGTCCTCAGTTGGTATTGGACGATTAAAGATTCGATTCAGTACCTTTACTGCCTGTGCACGTGTTAGTTTTTCTTCAGGTCTAAATTCACCATTGCCTGAGCCAACCATTATACCTATCGCACTTAGGCGATTGATTTCTTTTGCTGCCCAATGTGTGAACGTCACATCACTATATGTTTCGCCACTTGTCGTTATTTCGCAATACGAGGTATCTGTAGACCCTTCTACACATTGCTTATCAATCCATCTCATAGCAATAACCGCCATTTGGGCTCTAGTAATCATATCATTCGGTCCGAATGATCGATCATGACGTCCTTGCATAATTCCTTCTGTACGAATATATTCAATATCATTTTTTGCCCATGAAGTAGCTGTATCCGCATAAAATAGATTAGAGGCTTCTGGTACATGATTGTCACTTAGGTTTCTTGCCAACATCGCTGCCATTTGGGCACGAGTGACATTTGCATTTGGACGGAAAGTGCCATCTGTATAGCCATGAATATAGGAAGCAAATGTGCTGTCTACCTCTATTGGTTCTTTCTCTGGTTGCCCTTCTTCCTGCTCTTGTTCTACATAAAGTAGAGAAAATGTAGAAAAGTGCTCTACATCAAAGGCTATACTTGTTTGTCCTCTCGTAAATTCTGCAAAACGCCCATGTATTATTTCAGCTGTTCCATTACTATGCTCTACATAGACCATCATATTTTCTCGTTGAGCTGATGTGAGATTCCCTGGTAATGGTAGTAGCAATGTTACTTGGCGATTTTGGAGATTTGTGTCGATAGATACTGGCTGACCAACGAGTTTTACATTAGCGCCATCACCCAGTTGTAAAACTATTTCAGCTTTTTTAGCCCGATCCTCGATAGCTTTTTGCTGCAATGCATCCTTAATCGGCACAATTCGGAAGAAAATATCTTCATTAAAATCATTCATTGAAGCAAAAGGAACATCTATTTCGACCATTCCCATAGCTATACTAAAATGTGATTTGCCCTCTATTAATCGTTTCGCAGCCCCTCTATCAAGTATCACCTTTGTTGCACTTGCTGGTGGTTCTATATTAGGGATCACAAGTCGAGATCTTTTATCTTCCTTATTTCCTAATATCCGAAGAAACTCGTTTGCATTTGCAACCGTAAAGTTTACTGTATCTTGAAAGCTACCGTTACTAAATACACGTGTTAACACGGTTTGGAGGACCACATCATCTGGCATATTTTGATCTACAACATTTATCTTTAGCTGATTACTTGGTGCAGCAGGATCAGGTGTTGGTGTAGGACTCGGCGTTGATGATCCTCCATCTCCTGGTACATTGTTTTTAGACCACAAAGCATACAAGATCAAATTCCCTTTGCCCATTTGAATCGTTTGCCCCATTTTATAAGTAACACCTTTTCCATCAGCCTTCGTATTCCATCCGACAAATGTATAGCCTGCTTTTATTAAATTACCTGTATTGCCCAGTATTGTGATAGGGTCCTGATGTTTATACTGCTTTGAATCTGTTGGTACTATCCCTCCATCAGCCCCGTTACTGTCATACGTAACCGTTGCAACAGGATCAGGTGTTGATGATCCTCCATCTCCTGGTACGTTGTTTTTAGACCACAAAGCATACAGGATCAAATTCTCTTTCCCCATTTGAATCGTTTGCCCCATTTTATAAGTAACACCTTTTCCATCAGCCTTCGTATTCCATCCTACAAATGTATAGCCTGCTTTTATTAAATTACCTGTATTACCCAGTATCGTGATAGGGTCCTGATGTTTATACTCCTTTGAATCTGTTGGTACTATCCCCCCATCCGCCCCGTTACTGTCATACGTAACCGTTGCAACAGGATCAGGTGTTGATGATCCTCCATCTCCTGGTACATTGTTTTTAGACCACAAAGCATACAAGATCAAATTCCCTTTGCCCATTTGAATCGTTTGCCCCATTTTATAAGTAACACCTTTTCCATCAGCCTTCGTATTCCATCCGACAAATGTATAGCCTGCTTTTATTAAATTACCTGTATTGCCCAGTATTGTGATAGGGTCCTGATGTTTATACTGCTTTGAATCTGTTGGTACTATCCCCCCATCCGCCCCGTTACTGTCATACGTAACCGTTGCAACAGGATCAGGTGTTGATGATCCTCCATCTCCTGGTACATTGTTTTTAGACCACAAAGCATACAAGATCAAATTCCCTTTGCCCATTTGAATCGTTTGCCCCATTTTATAAGTAACACCTTTTCCATCAGCCTTCGTATTCCATCCTACAAATGTATAGCCTGCTTTTATTAAATTACCTGTATTACCCAGTATCGTGATAGGGTCCTGATGTTTATACTCCTTTGAATCTGTTGGTACTATCCCCCCATCCGCCCCGTTACTGTCATACGTAACCGTTGCAACAGGATCAGGTGTTGATGATCCTCCATCTCCTGGTACATTGTTTTTAGACCACAAAGCATACAAGATCAAATTCCCTTTGCCCATTTGAATCGTTTGCCCCATTTTATAAGTAACACCTTTTCCATCAGCCTTCGTATTCCATCCGACAAATGTATAGCCTGCTTTTATTAAATTACCTGTATTACCCAGTATTGTGATAGGGTCCTGATGTTTATACTGCTTTGAATCTATTGGTACTATCCCCCCATCAGCCCCGTTACTGTCATACGTAACCGTATATGTTTGCAGTGCACTAGTCGTAAAATTCCAGGATGTATTATTAGTAATACCTTTATACGCATTACCTGCTACATCAGTAAATGCACCTGCGTCAATTTGAATGCTGTAAGTGGTGTTATGGGCTAAATCCAACGTAGGATTTACTGTCACAGTTTCATTAGTGATAGAAACATTTGCTTGTGTAACAGCAATTGTTTCGACAATTTGGTTATCTGTAGCATTTCTTATGACAATATTTTTACTAGTTACAGGTAAGACCTTTTCATCAAATGTTAATATAAGATTATCTGCAGGCTGTACATTAGTTGCCTGATGCGCTGGGAAATAGGTTGTTATTTCAGGAGCCTTTTTATCAAACATCACAATTGTTCCTGATGAAATCTCTGTTACCTGTAAGCCGTTATTCCCTGCTAAATCTTGATAATCAATTGTAAAGCTAATTGGTCCCTCTGTGTCTCCGGGCTTCAGCGTATAGCTTGCTTGCCATGTTTTAGCATCCCCATCACCTTTATCATTTACATTTGCTGTTTGTCCTAGGATAGATACATTCGGTGATTGAATGTCCTCACTTGTCTCAAAGTCGATTGTGATTACATCGTCTACCTTAGCAACTGTTGGATTAGCATTGTTTGAAGCCATTGTCACCTTTTTTACAGTTGGCTTTACGCTCTCGACAATGACATAGCTTCCATCAGTTACGTCCGTTACCTCTATTGCTGAATTACCTAGCAGATCTTTAAAGTTAATGGTAAAAGGTGCTGTTCCCTCTAAATCATCATTGGCTATAACATATGTTGCCTGCCAGTTCGTGGATGCTCCTGTTACAATAGCAGCTTTCCCCGAAATGGTAATTATAGGTGCTTGTATATTTTTATCTGTTTTCATTGTTAAGGTAATCGTATCTCCTACCTTAGCCTTTGTAGGATCCAGATTATTCGATTTGATCTTCACCTCTACAGCTTTTGGCAGAGCTTTATCAATCACAAATGTAATGGTTGCCGTATTACCTGCACTATCCGTTACTACCAATGTATAATTTCCGGAGGTACTCACAGTGGATCCACTTGTGAAAATAGCTTCATTCAAGGTTGCCGTTCCTTCATTAAAGCTAATGGTTACGTTGGTGTTGTAAACACCATTATTTGTAACCCCTGTTATGACTGGAGGTGTTGTATCTAGAACAATTGTATCTGAAAATGTATTTGATATATTGCCAGCAGTATCCCTTAGTTGCATATAAACTGTTTTACTACCTTCTCCATGGGACAAAGTCCAACTTTTCGTAGATACTTTTGACTCCCAACTGGACCAAGTAATACCATCATTTGAAAAGCGCATTTCTATCGCTTCTCCTTCTAAATCTGTTGCCGTCAAAGTTAAGGTAACATTTATAGAACTTGTCGAGATTTGTCCACCGTTAACAAGGATAGAACCTGATGGTGCATGATTTTTAGTAATCTGGATTGTAAACTCCTTATCAAACGTATTACCAGCCTCATCAGCTACTCTTATCGTAATCTTATAACTATTTTTCGTATCGTATGCAAACAGTGCATTTGTCTTTAATACATTCCCATCAATCGTAAAGAGGCTTGTATCTCCAGACTGTAATGAATACTTGAATGTTTGTGAGCTTCCTGTATCCACTGCCGCCAATGTTCCAACAGTTGTACCAATGGGTTTCTTTTCTTGTACAGTAGTATTATTGAGCTCAATATCAGTAGGTGGTGTACTATCATAGAATATTTGTAATTCATTTGATGCTTTATTTAATGCACCTTCACTAGTTGCAACAACCTTTTCAGGAATTTTGATTTTCACAGCTCCATCTGCAACAGGTGATATTAGGGCTGTATATGTGTTACCAATTCCAGACAGTGCTGTCACGTTTCCATTTGTAACTTCTATATCTCCAATCGTAAAGCCTGTCACTGACCAACTGAAAACAATAGCTATAAAAATGGGAAAGCTATTTGTTGGACTAGGTTTATTTGTAGTAATGGTCACTGCTGGACGTGCATTGACGATTAGATTCATCGTATAGACACTACTAAAATCATTACCATCGCTTACCTTAAATGTAAAAGATGAATTAGAGCCATTTTCCGTAATATATTTTAAATTACCTGCATCTAAATTAGCCTTACTAATTGTCATACCATTTGTAATCGCTTCCCCACCATCAAATTGCTGGTTATTGTTGTTATCAAGAAAGAGCTGACCGCTATTTGGGATAGTAGAGATTTGAATCTGTTGCAAAGTATCTCCTGCATCTTCATCAGAAAAAGAAAAGGAAGTACTATTAAATGTATATACTTGACCCTCGTTTACATTTATAGTTCCATTACTGGATGTCGGTGGTTTATTTATGGCAAGGGTTGTTACCTCCTGCATCATATATGCACTCTTATTGCCATCGGTATCTTTGACAATGACATTAAAATAATAGGTTGTATTGGCAGCAAGGCCTGTAACATTAAAGGAGTTACTATCTTTGGTATAGCCATCTAATGGTGTCCCATTCAATTCAATGGTACTAACCGTATCAATATTGTTACTACTAGATTGATAGACTTGATATTCTAAATCCTCTTGAGCTGATATATCATCAGATGCTTTAGCCCAGTCCAACTGTACGCCTGAGGTAGTAATATTTGAGGTAGTAATAGTACCATTTGAAATTATTGGCGGATTATTCGGTTTAGTAGGATTAGCTATTGTAAACTGTGTAAATACCAGATCCCATAATCTTGCCCCCATCTCATCTATTTGCTGGACATTGACAGTAATCTCAAAAGAGTTAATATCATCTAAATTAATAGGAACCACATTGATTTGTTCATTGGCTTTACTCCCATATACAATTGGAGATCCTTTCTGAGCACCTGTAATATCAAATCCTTTGATTTCTATAGTAAATAAACTTTCAATGGTATAAGGATTAGTCGTTATAAACGTTAAATTTTTCAAACTAAATATACCATTTTCAAATCCATCTCCAGCAGAAATTCTAATCGACTTTGTTGAAGTATCATCTAAATTGAAAGAATGACCAACAGGGGGAATGTTACTATACTCAAATGAATCTATACCATCATTTCCTGGAACACCAGTCACTTTGAAACCATTTGTTTCATCACTGATCCAGTTAGGCTCTGTTAAATCCTGTATACACTTCGGAAAATTCGGTAAATCGCAAGCAGCTGCCTCCACTTTTAAGGGTAACATGAACCCTATCCCTGCCAATTGACTATAAATCATTAACACTAAACACAAGGTTATTGTTAGTATCTTTTTCCCCATCCTATAATCTCCTTCTTAGTTGTTTCACACCCTTCGCTTCATTAATCCTTAACCTTTAGGGGGCCAATCCCCATATAAACAAATAATAAAGGTAAGTCCTAAATATGGTTGCATATTGTTGTGCGGTTGACTTCCACCAGCAGCATTAACGGTCATTAGATTCATTGGTTTATTTACTTGTGGCATATAAACAGGGACACTGCCTTTCCCTTGCTGATCTGTCCATATCGCACCAGTTGGATCATTATTAGTAGTTTGAAGATTGTTACAATTTGCTAGATGGTTATGGCTAGGTATCTCATTTTCCAACAGCGATACAGAGGATGCACCGCCAGTACTGCCTATAATTCTAGGCGTTAATCCTACACCTGTTCCTTGATGAATAGCTGCTCTACCATTTAAATTTGGTAATGCAAACGTTGTTTTTCCATCTCCTCCATATCTGTTACCCAAAATAGCATATAATGCACTATTCGAGGCAATGTTTATTATCTTGCCATCGCACAAGGCCCAGTCTTTTGGTGCAAAATTACCGCCAAATATTCTAATTTCTCCAATATATGCTTCTGACACTTTCGTCTTCCTCCTTCCCTAGTCTCTTGATGGATAAATTCCTACTAAAGCTATGCAGTAATTCGCTACACTGTAAGGTTGCATATTTTGATGTGGTTGTGAGTTTCCTGCAGATGATAAAGCTTGTATGCTCATTTGTGTATTAAGTTGTGCTGTTTCATAGATGTTTTTAAAAGAAGAACCCCATACGTTTCCAGAAGCCACTTTCAACGTAGCACTTTCTGAACTACCATTAACAATATGTGAATGAGTCGGCATCTCATTAATTGTTAATACATGTACCTCTTCTCCTGCTTTTTGTCCACGTGTGATACTACTACTTACATGAACTGGAACTCTTCCCCTTAAATCAGGTAATGCAAACGTTGAGGAGCCATTACCACCATAAGTTGCTCCTAAAATTGAATACAGCGCTTGGTTTGTATTAATTTGCAATATTTGCCCATCGCATCGTGCCCATCCCCTTGGAACTGTCCCAAAGCCAAATAATCGTATTTCACCTACATATGGTTCACTCATCCTTCATACCTCCTATTCTGTTGGATAAATACCGTAAAGGGCAATAATGTAACTAATTGTTAAGAACGGCATTACATTGTTATGAGGAGCGTTTCCTCCCACACTTGAAACAATGGCGGCATTCATTGTGCTATTTGGTGGTTGTGTCGAATATTGTATATTTTTTGCCCAAACAGCATTTTCTGGACTTGGTGTTGTGCCATCAAGAGAAGATGCCCTTACCTGATGTGTATGTGCAGGAAGCTGTGATGAATTTAAAGTGACGGTTTCCACCCCTCCCATTTGACCATTGACAAAGGTAGTGCCAGTCATTGGATTTTGTCCTTGATGTACTACAACCCTGCCTTGAAAATTTGGTAATGCAAAGGTTGATTGACCATCTCCCCCATAGGTTGTGCCAATCAAAGAAAAAAGTATTTCATTTTCGGAAATAGATAATAGTTGACCATTACAAAGAGCCCAGCCATCTGGGGCATAATCACCAGCAAATAATCGAATTTCTCCGACATATTGATCCATTCTTAAAACCTCCTTACAAAATATTGCTTTACCTAGCACATTACAATAGCAAGGTTAAAATTGGGTTAAAAAATATATTTTTTCCAAAACGGACTAACTCACCTACCATTTAATCCAAAATATCAATACATTGTTGTTGCTTATAAGAAATTTTTAAGAGAGAAATTTATAATAATATTTAACTATATACCTTAAAACAGAATTCATTTTTATTTCGGGTATCACTCATGCAAAAAGATCTTAGAAATACGATTACCTGTAACGTTATTTTTACCTTACTAAGACACTAAATAAGAGTAGATGATTTCGGATAATTTCCCTTCATTGCAACAGAGAAAATGGAAATTTAAATTAATAATAAATTAGTCATGAACTAGGCGTTCCTATTTACTGATTTTTAATATGGGAGAAAAAGAAAAATGACAAAAGCTATCGAGAGAAAACGTCTCGTTTGCTTTTGTCTACAGGCTGAACATACTAATATTAATATGTTTTTATTTTATTTTTTCGTTTAGCCACTTTTTTATGCAACCCTTGAATAACAGAACGTGTTTCATCTAAATAATCCACTGTCTGCTCATAGGCACTCGTCACTACCCCCATAAATAAAATATCAATGACCAGTAACTGTGCTAGACGTGAGGAAGTAGCACCACTTCTAAAAGTTGCTTCAACATTTGGAGATACATATAAACAAATGTCTGCAAGGCTAGACACTAGTGAACTACCATAGCGCGTTAAACTTATTGTAGTAGCTGGTGTTTGGTTAGCTATTTCTAGAATTTTAGCCACTTCATGCGTTTCTCCAGAAAAGGAAATACCCACTACCACATCCCCCTTCTGCGCATTGACAACGGCGGTAGCTCCTAAATGTAAATCCACAAATGCTCTACTATTTTTATTGATTCTTAAAAATTTTTGATCGGCATCCATTGCTGCTATACCCGATGCTCCTACTCCAAAAAATATAATTTTATGGGCAAGTGATAAGGCCGCTACGGCACGCTCTAATTCAGCTATATCTATTAAATTAGCTGTTTGTGACAAAATTTCACTACTTTGCATTGTTACCTTTTCTACAATTGATGGTAATTCCTCATCTGCCTCAATATCTCGATCTACAGTAATTGTATGTTGTAAATCACCAGCAATACGCAATTTCAGCTCTTGAACACCACTAATATTTAACGATTTGCACAGTCGAATAACCGCGGCACTACTTGTTTGACTTGCTTCTCCTAGTTCAACCGCAGTCATTTTAATCGCTCGTGTTGGGTTTTCTAAAATATAGCTAGCTACCTTTTTTTCCGAGGGTGGTAACTTTTCACGCATTTCTGCGAGCATAATTAAACCAGCATTCATTTTTTCCATTTTTCTATCCCCATCCTTCGACAAAAGAAGGTCTTCCATCCATCCCTCTCATCAGTATTTTCTTAATTCCACCGCTCTCCGAACATGCCCTTCTGCTTGAGCAAGTAATTCTGTTGCTTCCTCAATCGTTGTATTCGTCAGTAGCACCACAATTGCGAGCTTTACTTGATAATTGTTTTGCTCAAGAACACTTTCAGCCTGACTATAAGAAGCACCCGTTACCTCACAGACGATATGTTTGGCTCGCTCTCGCAATTTAAAATTACTAGCATGAACGTCCACCATTAAATTTTTATAGACCTTTCCAAGCTTAATCATGGTTGTCGTTGTAATCATATTTAATATTTGTTTATGAGCTGTTGCAGCCTTTAGTCTTGTAGAACCTGTTAAAATTTCTGGTCCTGTAATCACCTCTATTGCAATATCTGCATGCTCACTAATAACAGAATGAGCGTTACTGACTAGGCTGATTGTTTTTGCCCCTAGTTGTTGTGCATAAATTAATGCCCCTTTCACAAAAGGTGTTCGACCACTTGCTGCAATCCCTATCACTACATCACGGTTTGTTAGCTGTTGTTTCTGTAGTTCAACCGCTCCTAATGAAAGATCATCTTCTGCACCTTCTATGGCAATCATTACTGCATTTGCTCCGCCAGCCAATATTGCCTGCACAAGCTTTGGTGACGTACTAAATGTAGGTGGACATTCTACTGCATCTAGCAAACCAATTCGCCCACTTGTTCCTGCGCCTACATAAAATAATCTACCGCCACTCTTTAATGCATGTACAACAGCTGTAATAGCTTGTTCGATTTCAGGTAAAACCTTTGCTATGGCTAACGGTATTTTTTTATCCTCTTCATTCATCAGCTTTATAATTTCAATAGTGGACATTAAATCTAGATTTGTCGTATCTGGATGATAGCCTTCAGTCGTCAGTTTTGTCATTCGTTCCATTGAAATCAAATCCCTCCTACGCTATTTTTCATGGATGCTCACCCAAGTTTCTTTTATCGTTCGTTGTAAAGCCTCCGTCATTGATATTCCTTCACTGAGAAGTCCATTAACGAAGGCTCCTATAACAGGAGGCACTTCTGGCTGTAATAGTCGATTAGGTATTTTAGCAAGCTGTAATTTCTCTCGAAAGCATTGAACAAAATATGAATTTCCGAATAAACCTCCACATAGGACAATAGGATAAACTCGTAGCTGCGGCTCTTTTTTGAACATTGTCTGGATGAATTGAACTAAATGATGAGTAGCCTGTTCAATAATTTTCATTGCCCTATCATTATTTTGTTCTGCTAAACGTAACACCGCTCGAGCTATGGAGGCTATGATTACTCGGGGCTGTGGATGCTCATAAACATACGTAATAATTTCAGTAGGATTTTTTAATGCCAGATGCTCCAAAATAGTCTCAGTAAATAGATTCTCATTTACACCAAATGCATCATAATGTCGTGCAATATAACGCAATGCCTCTTGCCCAATATAGTATCCACTGCCCTCATCTCCTAATAAATAACCCCATCCTCCCACACGACTAATTTGATGATTTTTTCCAACACCATATACGATAGAACCCGTTCCAGCTATCACAACGAGCCCTTGCTGTGTAAATGTACCGCTAGTAAGTGCCGCTATTGCATCATTGGTGATGGTTATCTTACAGGAGCTGGCAGGGAAAAGGAAGCTCATCCATTGCTCCCAGCGTTCTTTATCTACCTGGCGATCGCCTCCTGCCACGCAGAAGAAAACTGTAGAAATATCATTCTTTGTCGCATCTATCTTTTGTAGTAACTTGGCAAGGAGTTGGATAATGTGAAGCCTTACCTTTTCTGGTGGCATTGATTTTATATTCGTTCCAGCTCCTTCAACAAAAGCCAGCACTTCACCTTTTCTGGTCCCAATCACTGCACGGGTTCTCGTCCCGCCACCATCGACCCCAATAATGTATTGTCTATTTAATGGCACCAGCCGTCAGCCCCTCCATAAATTGCTTTGACGCAATCAAGAATAATAGGATCATTGGTAATGAAGCTAATGTTAAACCTGCAAAAAGAGAGCCCCAATCTGCCGAATGCTCCCCAAAAAGCGACATCATTCCAACAGGTATCGTCCGTTTCATTTTTTCTGTAATAAAAATAAGTGGGAAGAAGAAATCATTCCATGCAGCAATAAAATTTATAATTACCACTGTGCCAAGTGCAGGTCTCATTAACGGTAACATCACATGCCAAAGAACCCTTAAGTTTCCCGCCCCATCTATCCGGGCCGCTTCCTCTAGCTCATAAGGCATTGTTTTAAAAAAGCCAGTTAAGATCAGCATGGATAATGGAATCCCTGTCGCGGTATTCATCAAAATTAAAGACCATAAGGAATTGATCAGCCCTAAATCACGCATTAAAATAAAGAGCGGAACAATCCCCAGTTTTATAGGAATCATCATGCCTAATAAAAAAATAAAGAACAATGCATGATTCCAGGAGAATTTAAAGCGGGCAATATAAAATGAAGCAAGTGAACAAACAACCACTATTAGTACAACAGATACAATACTGACAAATAGACTGTTTAGAAAGTACGTTGTAAATGGAATTTTTGATAATAATGTACGGTAAGTATCTAAGCTAAAGCTAGTCGGTAAACCCAATGGATTTTTATAGATGTCCACGCTCTTTTTAAATGAAGATAAAATCATTAACAAAACCGGATATAAACTAATGGTCGCCACCGTAAACACCACAAGATAATAAAATGGTCGAACCCAAATAGCGCCTTGCTTCACTATACTCACCTCTTACATTTGAACATTCTTTTTATTGGCAAAACGTAAAAATAGTGTGGTACAAACTAATATAAATAAGAATAGTACCGTAGCCAATGCCGAACCCAATCCAATAGCTGTTGTGCCAGAAGCGGTAGAGCTACCAAATGCTAAGCGATAGAAAAATACAGCTAACGTATCTGTAGAATAGTACGGCTCTCCCATAGAACCCTGCATTGCATATACTAATTCAAATGCCTCAAACGACTGGATAAATGTTAAAATGCCCATGATCATAATTGATGGCACCATTAAAGGCAAGTAAATCGTACGCAATAAAGTAAAGCCCTTAGCGCCATCTAACTTTGCAGCTTCGACTAACTCACTTGGAATCCCTTGAAAGCCAGCAAGAAAAATTAAGACACCAAAACCTAATCCAAACCAACAATTGACTAAAATAATGGCAATTAACGCCGTTTTGGGATCACCAAGCCAAGCCTTTTGTAAAGTTTCAAGACCTAATTTCTCCAAAATAACATTTAAAGTACCAAAATTAGGATTTAGAATGAGTTTCCATAAGAATCCTACAACAATAACTGATAATAATCGCGGTAAAAAGAAGGCAGCTTTAAAAAACTCCGCTCCTTTAACTTTTTGATAAATAATAAAGGCAAGAAAGAAGGCTAATCCATTCATAACAATCATTTGCACAACAAAATAGAGGACATTATGTTTAAAGGCATTCCAAAACATGGAGCCATAGGGTTCTGTCGTAAAAAGCGTCACAAAATTTTGGAAACCGATAAAATCGCCACGAGCCATCCCTTTCCATTCAAAAAAACTATAGGATAATGCCGCTATTATCGGATAAAGCACAAACAACCCATATACTATCAGTGCAGGTATAGGGAAAAGATGGATAGTCCACCCTGCTCTCGATTTCCTTTTTTTTACTGATGAAGCTGTATATTCTCTCATCATGAGCAGCCTCCTTTTACTAATCCTGAGACAACAAGACCCCTAAACTCCTGTATAGCACTTCAGGGGTCTACTGATTAGATGCTTTCATTATTTTTGAAATGGCGTAAACCAAGTCTTAGCGTTTTCCTGTATTTTTGTGGCCACCTCTTCAGGCGTTACTTGACCTAAATACATGCCTTGTAGCTCACTTTCAAGCAAGCTCTTTGTTGTTGGGTCCCCACCAGTAAAATTAGTTACCCACATATATGGCGTTGCTTCATTTGCAGTCGAATGACTGATATCATTTAACAATACATCGTCAGAAGTTATACCAGGAATGGCGCTGATCATGGAAAACTCCTTCACAAACAACTCACCAAACTCCTTTGTTGTTAAAAACTCTAAAAACACTTTAGCCGCTTCTTTATTTTTCGAATTAGCATTGATCGCAAATGAGCCATCAACCCAGGTCGTTACTGTTTTATTCCCCTCTTTAGATGGAATAGGGAAATAACCTAAATCTAAATCTGGATTCATTTCTAATACAACAGGAATTTCCCAGCTACCTAATGGGAACATAGCTGCGTCTTCCAGCGCAAACAAAGTACGAATATCATCCATTCCTAAGCCTTCCGAGTTGGCTGGAAAATACTTTTTCAAGTCATTCATCACTTGTATTGATTCAATAAACTTCGCATCTGTAAAATCCTTTTCTCCTCCGAGCACTGCTTGATAAAAATCATTGCCCCCATAAACAGCAGGACCGACAATCCCATGTAGCAACGATAACAACCAGCCTTCTTTTGTACCCATTGCAATTGGCGTAATGCCCTTTTCTAATAATTGGTCATTTAATGCCATGAATTCATCCCATGTAGTAGGAATTTCAAGATTATTATCTTTAAAGATCTTTTTATTATAGAAAAATTGTGTAGAGCTTAAGTTTATCGGTACACCGTACTGATTCCCTTGGTCATCGCGAGAAGCCTTTAAAGCTTCCTCAGGAAATACATTCAATCCATTTAAGCCATTTATTTTCTCAACATAACCTGCCTCTGCAAGCTTCAATCCAGCTGCATAAGGACGCAAATGGAAAATATCTGGACCCTCTCCAGCCTGTAATGCCGTATTGAGGACTGTATTATATTCAGTGTTTTTAGTTGGGTTAAATGAAACATGTATATCAGGATGTTGTTCATTAAATAAAGCAATCACTTTTTCATACTTGGCAACATCTTCTGTGCGCCAACTCCCTATTGTTAGCGAAACCTCTTCAGTTTTCGGCTTCTCTTCATTATCAGGTGTTGCTGAGGTCGTTATTTTCTCATTCGTGTTACAGCCTACTAAACCCACAACGAGTAATAAAAGAAGCAGCAATAACCATTTACTCTTTTGTTTCATACCAGCAGATCCACCCTTCATATCAGTAATTTTTCATAAATCATCGTATGAAGCTTCTCTCTAATCCTTCTCATGTTTGTATTTCTCCCATAATGCACAGCATTCGTTAGTAAAATGACAAATGCCTGTTTTACAGGGTCCATCCAAATACTCGTGCCTGTAAATCCTGTATGACCAAATGAGCCCTTGCTCCACCTCCTACCAAAGCAAAATGATGCTTCGTCCCCTCCCCATACTTCAAACCCAAGTCCCCTCGTTTTAAATGTTTTCGTATAGGCGAGCTCTAACTCTTCGTATGGAATCACCGTTTGTTGCTTGATTCCCAACCAAATTTCCGCATACTTTGCTAAATCCTCTGCACATGAAAATAAACCTGCACTCCCAGCAATACCATCTAGTAATAAAGCCTTCTCATCATGGACTATTCCCTGTACAAATTGACCTGCCACCATTTCTGTAGATGCTGCAAGCCTTCTTGTATGCTCAGGCAGTTGAAAACATGTATGATGCATGCCCCATGGCTTAAAAACCTCTTGCTCTACAAAACTTTTTAATGATATGTCTGTAACTTTCTCAATCACCTTTCCTAAAATAATCATACCTAAATCACTATATTGCACTTGTTCATTTGGCTGACATACTACATTACTTGCCAATACCTCCTGCAGGATGTCACGCTTATGATGTCTCTTAACTGCAGGTGTTAAATCTGCTGGCAGTCCTGAGCAATGCTGCAATAAATGCTGGATTGTTATAAGTGGGTATTTAAAATCAGGCAAAAATGTTCGAATTGAATCTGTTATATTAACTTGATTTCGACTTATCAGGAGTAAAATAGCTGGGAGTGTTGCGACAACTTTTGTTAAGGAGGCTAAATCAAACAGCGTATGGCTTAAAATAGCTTGCTCGCTGCCGTCCTCAGCTGTATAGGCTCCATAGCTGCCTGAAAACAGCCTTCTTTCTTGCTGCTGAACAATTAATACAGCCCCTGGAATTTCTCGTTCTTTCACTAAGTCACTTATATATGCATCTACCAAATAAGCACCTCTCAACTTAAATATCTAAATTTTCTGTAAATTAGTATTATCATATAAAATAAAATGATGAAAAATAACAGTAATCCTAAATTTTTTTTTCATATGTGCACAATAAAAAAATCCCTAGCTAGTAAATATTTACTGGCTAGGGACTCTCTAATTTATTTAGTTGGTTTTTTTAAATCCATTGATGCTGCTGCGCTTTCAACTTTTACGCGTTTCAAGAAGAATGCAAGTACCACTGCAATGACTGTTATACCCGTTGCAATTAAGAAGGAGTGTGTAATACCATCTAATAAGGCATTTTGCATAATTTGATCCTGCATTTGTTGCATTTGCTCTGCTGTAGGCACTGCTCCTGATTGTGCAGCATTCGCTTTTGCTTCCGCAATTAATTCTTCCGCTTTAACCTTTGTACGATTATTCATAAATGTTACAAGGATCGCACTACCGATTGCTCCTGATACCTGCTGTAATGTATTGTTAATCGCTGTACCATGTGGATTCATCATTTGTGGCAGTTGATTTAAACCGTTTGTCATAATAGGCATCATGACCATCGACATACCGAACATACGAATCGTGTACATGGATACGATATATGTGTAGCTTGAATCAATTTCTAACTTTGTTAAACCGAAAGTTGCAATAGTTGTAATCGTTAATCCAATAATGGCCAACACGCGGGGACCAAACTTATCGAAAAGCTTACCAGTGATTGGTGACATAATCCCCATGACAAGTGCACCTGGAAGCATCATCAAGCCTGCTTCAAATGGTTCGATACCACGGATAGACTGTACATATGCTGGTGTCAAAATCATCCCTGAGAACATTGCCATAGAGACAATAACAGAGATAACTGACCCTAAAGCAAACATTGGATACTTATAAATACGTAATTCCAGTAATGGCTCATCCATTTTCAGTTGTTTAACAACGAAAATAATTAAAGCAATGAAGCCAATCGTAATTGTGCCATATACCCATGGACTTGACCAACCCTTATCCCCCGCTGTACTAAAGCCGTATAAAATACCACCAAATGCAACAGTTGATAAAAGTACTGAAAGGAAGTCTAAGTGAACTTCACGTGTCTCCATCACGTTTCTTAGTTTCCAAACACCAAATAATAAGCTAATTAAAGCAAATGGAATAATCATTTGGAAAAGCATACGCCAATCATGATGTTCCACGATATACCCTGATAATGTAGGACCAATTGCTGGCGCCATAATCATAACTAAACCAAAGATCCCCATTGCTGTCCCACGCTTCTCTTTCGGGAAGCTTGTTAGCATAACGTTCATTAAAAGTGGCGACATACTAGATGCTCCGGCTGCTTGCACCATACGGCCTGCTAACAGCATGCCAAAGTTAGGAGCGAAGCCTGCCATAATTGTACCTATTGTAAAGATGGACATCGCTGTAATAAATAAATGTCTATTTTTAAAGCGTGTCACAAAGAATGCTGAAGCAGGCACTAAAATACCGCTCACTAGCATATACCCTGTTGCTAACCATTGTACTTTTGAATAGGTGATCCCAAAATCTTTCATGATTGTTGGTAATGCCACATTCAACAATGTGTTGTTTAGAAAAGCAACAAAAGCACCCACAAATAGAATAGCTATCATGCCATAAGGGGGCTTTTTCATTGTTTGCTCACTATTCATTTATATCCCTCAATTCTTTCTTGTGTTTTACGATAAAACTTATTTTATACTCGTAGTCTACTTTTTTCAACAAATAAGTTTATATTTTTTATAATCGTTGATATAAAGGCGTTTTGAGTGTAGAATAAGAGTATAATATTATAAAAAAGGTGAGGTTATGAACAAAAGAAAAAGACAAATTATAACAGCAGCACGTGAACTTTTTATTGAAAAAGGCTTTCTAGATACATCGATTAATGACATCATCAATGCGGCTAAAATCTCTAAAGGTACGTTTTATAATCACTTTACTTCGAAAAATGAATGCTTAATCGCCATTTTAGATGAAGGGCGTGAGGAAGCTAGTAATCGTCGCCATGAGCTTATCTATGGTAAAGATCCTACAGATTTAGAAGTATTGACACAGCAAGTCGCTGTTCTCATGTATGTCAATCGTGAACATAATTTAGTACAGATATTCGAATCCATCTTCCAATCAAGAGATAAAGAACTAAAAAAAATTATTATTAATTACCATTTACAAGAATTAGAATGGCTCGCCAATCGTCTAGTACAAGTCTTTGGCGAAGAGATTAGCCCTATTAGCTATGAATGTGCTGTTCAAACACTCGGAATGATTAACCTCACTCTACGTGCTGTCTTTATTGCCGATTATAAATATATCAATCGAGAAGCTATTGTACGTGTAGCATTGCGCAATATTAGCGTAATTATACCCACTATGCTTGAGTCGAAAGAAATTATCGTAAGTGTTGAAATGATCAATACCATTCAAAATGTCGTGAACTATAAAACTGTTACTAAAGAAATGGTTATTGAACAACTTCAAGGCTTTACAAAGGGATTATCAAATAACGAAACAATGGAAGGTTTGGAGTATGCACAATTCTTATTAGAAGAATTGCAGAAAGAAAAACCAAAGCTTTTTATCATCGAATCACTTCTTACACCTTTCCGTAAGGCCTTCGTCGGCACAGAACATATCGCTGAAGCCCGTGACATCGCCAATAACTTATGGCGTTACGTAAAAATTGAACAGCCCGCTGAACGCTGTAAGAAATAAAAAAAAAAAAGAGGTATCAAATAAACACTTTGATACCTCTTTACGATGTTGAAGGACAGACCTTTGTACAATCTTAAGAAAGCACAGAGATTCCCCCTAATGACATTGAAATTTTAGCACAAAGATTGTTCCATCTTGACCTGAACGAACACTAATTGTGCCATTGTGTAAATCAATGAGCTGCTTCGTAATGGCTAGTCCTAGCCCTGTTCCTGTTATATCGTCTGTTGTATTCGTACCTCGATAATAGCGTTCGAATAGATTATCGAGCACCTCCTGAGGAATGCCAGGTCCTTGATCAGCAATGGTAAGCATCACTTCCTTACCAGTATGTTGTGCTTCTACAATTACCTTCGTGCCTTCAGGGGTATATTTTTTCGCATTGGTAATTAAATTATCCATTATTCGCTTGAGTAAAAGCTCATCTGCTTGTAACAACACATCACCATACACCTTCACACACACCTGTTCGTCTGCAAATTGTGGCAGCCATGTTGCTAGCGGCAGTACCACTTTATCGAGCTGTATGGCTTTATTTTTTAACTGATACGTATACGTCAAATCCTGAATAAGTGCATCCATATAGGTTGCCTTTTCCTGCATGGTCTGTGCAAAAATACGCATCTCATCCTTTGTCCACTCATAATCCTCCGATGCCAGCATTGTTGAATAACCGTAAATTGAGCTTAACGGGGTCTTTAAATCATGCGATAGACCTGTTATCCACTCCTCACGTAGTTGCTCTGCATGCTTGATTTGCCTTTCATTTGAATTAAGTCGCTCCGATAAGTGGTTGAGTGACTCCTCTACAGGTTGGAACAGTTTAAATTTCCTTTTCAGCTTTCCTGTCTTTTTATGATGGATTTTTTTGTCGCTAATCTCACTGTAATCAAATTGGGTAAGTCGCTCAATACGCGAAATAACATAGACGAGCGGACGCACGAATTGACGTGAAATACTAATAGACAAGAAAAGAACGCCCAACAGCAAAATAATATGCCCCCCAAAAAAGATAGAAACAAACAATACCATCGCCTTATTAAAAGGCTCTTCAAATGGCTTATACGATGGGTTAGGCATTCTTACAACAAATGTCTTATCGTTGGATAACGCTGCACTTTGATTCAGCTCCGCATGCTCGAAAATATCGTATTTTTCCTCTAGTAATTGTGGCTTATTTAGCTTCTCATAGCGTTCGCCTATGACCTCAATCCGATTCCATTGCTCATCATAAATTTCAACACTAGCTTTATTTTCTTTTAGACGTTGCTTTGTTACAGCAGAAATGTCCCCTGTTGCTGTCCAGTTTTCAAGTGCCTCCTCAAAAAGTGGTTGCACAGGAGTATTCGGAAGAAATAATAAGTAGTAATTCGGCAGTTCCCATGTATGCATGCCTGGTTGCCGCAATGCCAATATTTCATTATCTGACTTTCCACATAGACCACATGTATCTCCAGTATAGTCAACAATCGTCATGGATGGATCAAATAAATAGAGCTGTCCTACATTTTCCTCGGCTCTCTCCACTAAATAATCAGCAATTTTAGCCGTCTTCCCTTTCTCTACAACTGCATCATCTTCAATTTCAAAGGAGCTCATAACATGAATATTATCACCAACACGATCGTTGATAAAGATAGCAAAAAACACCAAGCTTATAATAAAACCTGAAATAATTAAGAGGTAGAATATGATGAAATACGAAACAAAACGAAGAGTTAATTTTCCAGCAGGCTTCATGCAGAAATATCCCCAACAAGCTTATAACCAATGCCTCTGACAGTGATAATGCATGTCGGCTTTCCAGGATTTTTTTCTATTTTTTCTCGCAGCTTTCTTATATGTACCATCACTGTATTATCATCAAATAAGCAATCACCCCATACGCGCTCATATATTTGCTCTTTTGATAACACTTGCCCTACATTGTCACATAAATATTTTAATAAATGAAACAAGCGACCACTGATTATTTCCTTTACACCGTCTACCTCGATTTCTGCTGCATCAATGTCAAATGTAAAACGGCTACAACTAAATATGTGATTTTCTGGTACACTTTTTTTCTTCATATAACGGACTAGCTGCACCTTTACTCGTGCTACAAGCTCTAAGGGGTTAAATGGTTTTGTAATATAATCATCTGCACCATTCATAAAACCACGAAGCTTATCTGCATCACTACTTTTTGCGGTTAAATAAAAAATAGGGGCGTCACTTTTTTCTCGAATACTATTCGCAATATCCAACCCACTTCCATCTGGTAGCATGATATCTAATAGATAAAAGTCAAATGTTTTAGTATTCATTTCATCTTTTGCTTCGTCAATTGTATTACATAAGGTAATATTGGTAATTCCTTCTTTTCTTAAAATGATTTCAATCATTTCAGCAATGGCACGTTCATCCTCTAACACTAAAATTGATGCTTCCTGCATTTCCTCACCTACTTTTAAGATTACTTTAAGGTAGTCATTATTTCACCATAAGCTTCCCTATTTATTATATGTATAAGATAACCAATTAAGGAGATAAAACGCAATGACAACTAATCGTGTTACTTTCATTGATACAATGCGTGGATTTAGTTTATTTGGCATCTTAATGGCAAATTTGCTAATCTTCCAATTCGGGATGTATGGCAAAGATGAATTAAATAATCTTTCTACCTTAGATAACGGGGCTTTATATTTTGTAAAAGTTGTGATTGAAGGCTCGTTCATGCCCATCTTCACTATTTTATTCGGCTTCTCACTTATTAAATTAATTGAATCCATCCGCAGAAAAAAGACTAAAAGCCGCTGGTCGATTTTACGTCGTGCAACAGGATTAATTGCCCTTGGCTTATTACATTCAATTTTATTGTGGGAAGGCGATATTCTATTTTCCTATGGCTGTATGATGTTATTTTTAATCCCATTTATTAATCGTAAACCAAAAACTTTATTTATTTGGGCTGGAATTCTATTTGTATTAACAACAGCTTTAACATACGGCTCTATGGAAACGTCTAAAAAAGAACAAAAAGAGATAGACACATACATCCAGCAAGCGGATGATGTTTACGCTAACGGCAGCTACTTAGAAATTTTTGATTTTAGAGCTAATGCCGAAGTACCAGGAATGGAGGATTCTTCATTTATTTTCATTATATTAATTTTTGCACCTATGTTCTACGCACCACTATTCCTTTTTGGGATGGCGCTTGCTAAGAAGCAAGCCTTCGTGGAGATGAACAAGGAAATGAAATGGTATAAGCTAGGTGCTCTCCTTGTACCCATTGGACTCGTATGTAAAAGTGTAAGTTTTTTAGAAAGTGAAAGTGCATTTTCTTCTATCTTATTAATGGGTGGCTCCCAGTTATTAGCGATTGGCTATGTTTGCCTCGCAGCATACATTTATAACACACGTCCAGTTCAACAACTGGCTCCTGCTTTTGAGAGCGTTGGCAAACTATCACTAACCAATTATTTACTACAAACTATCATTTGTACAACTGTTTTTTATGGCTATGGCCTTGGCCTATACGGCAAATTAGGAGTCTTTGGCGGAATCCTTTTCGGAATCGTTGTTTATAGCTTGCAATGTGTTTTCAGCCTTGCCTATTTAAAGAAATTTAAACGTGGTCCATTTGAAACAATCTTACGAATATGGACAAATTGGTCTTGGACTGGGCAGGTAAAGTAAAACCCCTCAAACAAGCAAATTAGAAAGGAATTATTTTTTATGAATAGTGACACAAAAGAAGACTTTACAGACTCATGGTGGTTTTTAGGCATTTGTGCAGCTGTAGCAGTAATTTTAACACTATTTGCCTTTTCATAGACAATATCGATATCATTCGCCCCCTTGCTGTATACTAGTATTACAACTATACAGCTTAGGGGGTATTTTGTTGTTACAGCGTATTATGATTACTGGCTATAAACCACATGAGCTTGGTATCTTTAATGATAAACATCCCGGTATTGTCATCATAAAAAAAGCACTGGAAGTTCACCTGCGTACACTGCTTGATGAAGGACTCGAATGGGTTATTATTAGCGGTCAGCAGGGCGTAGAAACTTGGAGTGCTGAAGTTGTTTTAATGTTAAAAAAAGAATTTCCACTTTTAAAATACGCCGTGATCACACCTTTTTTAGAGCAAGAGAAAAATTGGCAAGATCATAAAAAAGAAAAGTATCAAGCATTAATTGCCCAAGCTGATTTTGTCACAAGCGTGACCAAAAAACCGTATGAAGCTCCTTGGCAATTTATTGAGAAGGACAAATTTATTATCCAAAATACAGATGGACTTTTATTAATTTATGATGAAGAAAATGAGGGTTCACCGAAATATATCAAACGGCTTGCAGAAAAATATATGGAGTCCCATGATTATAATCTTTTAACAGTAACTGCCTATGACTTACAACTAATAGCAGAAGAAATTCAACAGCAAAACTGGTAGAAAAATATTGATATAATTTTCTGACAATTATATACTAGAATTAATAAAGCTGATTGTTCTTATGGTTTTTACCTATAATTTGAAAGGAGCTGTCATCATTTGAATAAACATATTGAAATGATTCTTGAAGCTTCTCCCGTAAATGTATCACATGATACGTATCGTAGAGAATGTCGGTATACACGGGGAATTCATATTGAAGAACAAGAATTTCTTGCTATTTTAAATACAATGAGTCATGATTCACGCTTATATTTTGATTTCCATAATCCACGTAAAGAGATTAAAAAGGGAACCTATTTGAATGGACACTCCGGTTTAGCCTACAATATTTATGATTACTATAAACAAAATTATCAAATTGAGCTATCCGAATTAATCAACGGTAAGGATTTTTATGTAAAAATCGTATAAAGCAGAAGCCCCTTTAAAGTTTTACCTTTAAAGGGGCTTTTTTGATCTTATAGGTCTGCTACCTGAGCACCTAATTCTTTATTATTATACATTTCTGTATCTAATTCTTTTGTAATACGTGCTGTTGTAACACCTGCTGTCATTGATCCACTTACATTTAACGCTGTACGACCCATATCAATTAAAGGCTCAACAGAGATTAATACACCTGCTAGAGCAATTGGTAAATCAAGTGCTGATAATACAAGGATAGCTGCAAATGTTGCACCACCACCAACACCTGCCACACCAAACGAGCTTACAGCTACTACTGCAATAACTGTAATAATAAACACAGGGTCAAGTGGATTAATGCCGACTGTTGGTGCAATCATAATGGCTAACATTGCTGGATATACACCTGCACAACCATTTTGACCGATTGATAAACCAAATGAGCCTGAGAAGTTTGCAATCCCCTCAGATACACCAAGACGACCTGTTTGCGTTTTAATATTCATCGGTAAAGTACCCGCACTAGAACGTGATGTAAAGGCGAATAATAATGTTTCTGCTGATTTTTTTAAATACGTAAATGGATTTAAACCACTTAATGTAAGAATTAATAAATGTACGATTAAAACAATAAATAATGCTACATAAGAAGCAATCACAAATTTACCTAAATTGTAGATCGCTCCAAAATCAGATGTTGCGACAGTACGAGCCATAATCGCTAGAATTCCGTATGGCGTTAAGCGTAATACAATTGTTACAACGCCCATTACAAGAGCATAGATAGCATCTAAGCCTTTTTTAATTGTTGCTGCTGTTCCCTCATCCTTACGTGCCACACGTAAATAAGCAAAACCAAGGAATGCAGAGAAAATTACAACCGCAATTGTTGACGTAGAACGAGCACCCGTTAAATCAAGGAATGGATTTGCTGGGAATAACTCAATAATTTGTGTTGGTAGATCAGGAGCTGCTAAGCCCGTTGTTTTTTCTTCAAGGTATTGACCACGTGCAGCTTCTGCATCACCTTGTAAAATTTGTGTTGCATCTAAATCAAAGACTGTTGCAGAAAGAATCCCTACAGCTGCCGAAACGGCTGTTGTACCGATTAAAATGGCTAAAATAAGTGCTGCCATTTTTCCGAAATTTTTTCCAATCCTCATTTTAGTAAATGCAATTAAAATGGATATAAATACCAAAGGCATTGCTACCATTTGGAGCAGTTTCACATACCCAGTACCGATAATATTGTACCAAGATGTTGTTTTGGCTAATACTTCAGAATCGAGACCATAAATAAAATGAAGTCCAAGACCAAGTACAATCCCTAAGCCTAAACCGGCGAAAACACGATTAGAAAACTTAACGTGCTTTTTATTCATAACATATAAAATTCCAACGAACACAAGCAACACTGCTACGTTAAGAATGATTTGTAAATTCGACAATAGAATGCCTCCTAAGATGTTTTATAATAATGTAATCGAATTATATACCCATAATCCCTATAATTCAAGTATGTTTTATTAAGATTAATAAATTCCTATCACAGAATGCTTTCTTGCTAAGGATTATACCCCGAAAAATGGCGTAACAATCATCCTCTGGCAAAGGATTAATCATGGAAAAGCTCATAAAAAATGTTTGTAAATGTATAGCTAGTTTAATCAATGCCACTACATTTGGTGACAAATGAGTAACTGCCCCTATACTGTTAGTTTTTAACAGTGCAGGGGCAGCCTTTTAAGCATTATTTCTAATTACAAATCTTGGTTCGTAGTCACTAATGATGTCAAACACACCGTCATTATAGCAGTAGATATGATGTTCTACGGTAGGAATTTCTTTGCTTCCAATCCACGGGAGTTGATCAAACCATTCTATATAATCTGAATTGCTCATTTTATAAAACCATTCTGCTGAAGAATTTTTAGATTGTTCTTGGGTCATGGCTTCAGTGACCATGTCTACTAAATCAGATCGTGGGATTTCTCCAGTATAGCGAAAAGACCAAACATAATCGTGAATAGGAGACATCTTATCATAGATAATATCAACTTCTGTATTGTTTCGATCTATTAATGTTAAGCAGAGCCCTCGATCTGTATAATTCAATGTGGCATTAACGATTTGGGCTCTTTCTAAGCAAGTGACGGGTTGCCAAATGTGCAGTCTTCTTGAATCCATCTAAACCTCCTGTAACCAAAACATATATCAAATTTATTTAAATTTTCATATATTTTACATATTAGTTCCGTAATTCTAGCATAGTTTGCTAATGAACAAAATAATTTTGTTGTTTATTAATGAGGTAACAACTACCCGCTATTTTTTTACACTGCTTTTTTACATGTGTTACCGCATTGGATAATTGTTCGACGGAGTCAAAATACTGATATTCATTCGTAATTATGGCAATGGATAAGGATGTACATGTTAAAGGCTCCAGTTCGCCAGATCTATTAGCTACCTGAACATATGCTAAATCCTCCAACTCATAAAAACTAAGTATGTTGGCATCAAAGTCATCAATAATTTTTTGACACATCTTTTCTACCTCGTAATAAGGTAGAATAGCTACAAAATCATCTCCACCAATATGTCCTAAAAAATCCTCTACGCCGCAGATATGTCTTTTTAGTATTTCTGTTAAATACCGTAAAATTTTATCGCCTTTATTAAATCCATATGTGTCATTGTAGGATTTAAAGTGATCTAAATCAAAATAGATTAAACTATATTGCGATAGCTGTAATGCTTCCTCTAATTTTTCATCGATTAATTTATTGCCAGGAAGACTACTTAATGGATTCAGGAAGCTTGCAATGGCTACTTGTGTATCAACAAGCTTTAACAATAACTCTCGAATACTAACCATGCCATAATAAAGCTTGTTTTTCGTGACGATGACATCATCATATAAATCCTCAGGAGGTCTAGCCATAGCTAATGTACTGACCTCTGTGATTGGTGTATTACGATCAACGATTAAAGGATTTTTCTTTATCATCAGCTGATTTTGACGTTCCATTAATAAATGATAGCCATACCGAGTACCGATTTTTTGATAGAAATGTGTGCGTGTAATATGTCCAATTGGTTTTTCATCACGCACAACAACAACGCTACGCAACGATGGATTACTTGTAAAAAGTACATCTACTTCTTTATTTTTCACAAATTCATCAATACACGGAACTTTCTCAATGACTTCCCCTATCTTCATGGTCACCCACCCTTATTTTCCCCATATATATTTCCTTTGCAGGCTTTCCTATAGCATAACCCTGTGCATAATGAATGCCGATACGATGCAGATAATCAAGCTCCTCTTGTCGTTCAATCCCTTCAGCGATGATTTTTGTATTGGCTTGTTCGGCATATTTCATTAACAATGTAACAAGCTGCTGTTGTTCACTATTTTTGTCAATGAATTGAATTAATGATCGGTCTAGTTTAATAAATTCTGGCTTTAAATAGATCAGCGTTTTCAAACTATTATAGCCTGATCCTACATCATCTACGGCAATGCGATAGCCCTGTGATCGATAATGCGATAATACTCGTTCAAACTCCACAAAATCTATTACAGCACTCCGTTCAGTTAGTTCAAAAACGACTTGCTGAGGTTTAATTCCAAGCTCCTTCAGTAATTGTAGTGTTTCTCCACTATGATATTTTTTATCTAATAAAACATTCGGATGTATATTAAGAAACACTAAAAAATTTTTATTCGCCAAGTCTTTGTGTAAACGTTCCTTAAAACGTTGCAAGGAAAGATTTCTACAAAAACATTCAAATAAAAAAACGCAATCTGTTTGCCCTACAAACTCATAAAACTGATCCACACTATTAAATAATGTTGAAGGTATAGGTCGATTTAATGCTTCAAATCCTATTGTTTGCTTTGACTGTAAATCTACAATAGGTTGAAAGTATGTATGTAAATCGTTATGCTGAATAATTTGTTTCAATGCTTTTAAACGCTTCATATATAACGAACTGCTTTGATGTTGACTATATAAATATTTAAAAAAAGAAAATAAATTATTTGTTTTTATCCTTTGTCCCACTGCAGACTCCATTCTTGCACCTCTTCATTTGGTTATTATGGTTCATTGTACGCTTTGATTGTAAATAGACTGTGAATCGAATGTAAAAAGAGCGAGTTCCTACATACGATTTAACAAAACATTTGACTAGTAAATATTTCATAATATTAAAACTATTTCAAATAATTTATTTGATATAAACTAATAATAGTGTATGATTGTAATAATAGGTTTATATTACCTATTATATTTTTTTGTGTTTTTACTGTATCGATCTTAATAGGGAAACCTATTTAGATAAAAATTATTCAAGGGAGGATCCTGTTAATGAGCTTGTCTATTCAACAATTACTGGAGAACAAAGGAATTACACCGAAACCTGAACACCTTGAACTATTAAAAACACGCTGGGAAGGTATGCAGTCCCTTCGTAGCAATTTAGAAGGTATTGCGATTGATGATGCAGACATCGCCGTACGTAGTATTCCTGGAGGTGATCACATTGACAACTGATTTACATTTAAAATCTGTTGAAGAGTTGGCACCTTTACTTGCATCAAAGACGCTATCTCCCGTGGAATTAACGAAAGCTATTTTAGATTTTGCTGAGGAAAGTCAGCCTAAAATTAATTCCTATATGGCTTTTTATCGGGAAGAAGCCTTAGCAAGGGCAAAAGAAGTTGAACAGGAAATTCTCCAAGGTCATTACAAGGGTATGTATCATGGGATACCTATGGCCTTAAAGGACAACTTGTATTTTAAAGATAAAATAACAACGATGTCCTCAAAAATTCATAAGGACTTCGTTTCTGATTATGATGCGACAGTAGTTGAAAAGCTTCGTGACGCTGGTGTTATTTTCACTGGCAAGTTAAGCATGCATGAATATGCCTGGGGAATTACCAATAACAACCCTCATTACGGTCCTGTTTGTAACCCATGGGATTTAGATAAAATTCCTGGTGGTTCAAGTGGCGGCTCTGGTGCAGCTGTTGCAGCTGGAGCAAGTGTTGCTTCACTAGGTACAGATACAGCAGGCTCTATTCGAATCCCATCCTCTGCTTGCGGCATTGTTGGTTTAAAACCTACACACGGTCGTGTAAGTAAATATGGCTGCTACCCGCTTGCATGGAGCTTAGACCATATTGGCCCGATGACAAAGACCGTTAAGGATGCAGCGGGCTTGCTCGAAATCATTGCTGGTTTTGATCATCGAGACCCTACTTGCATTGATATTCCAATAGACAACTATGAGAAGCAGATTACTGGCAATATCAAGGATCTAGTAATTGGTATCAATGAAGAATATTTCTTTAAAAATGTTGATGCTGATGTAGAGAAGGCTGTTAGAGCGAGTATTCAAAGCTTAGTGGATCAAGGCGCTAAAGTAGAAGTAGTGCGTATTCCATCCCTACAATATGCAGAATGGGCAGAGCTTGTGACATCCCTTTCAGAGGCAGCAGCTATACACCATTCAGATTTACAAAAGAGACCACAAGATTTTGGTGACGATATTCGTCTGCTATTTGAGCTTGGTGAATTGCCTTCTGCAGTCGATTACTTACAGGCTCAGCAGGTACGTCGTCAAATCAAGCAGGAGTTTACAGAGATTTTTAATGAGGTAGATGTGCTCATTACCCCTACCCTACCTGTTGTAGCTAGTACAATTGGGGATGATTTCGCAGAGTTAAACGGTCAAAAAGTAGATTTAATTGATAATATTATCCGCTTTACAGGCCCTAGTAACCTAACAGGCTTACCTGCCCTTTCAGTTCCTTGTGGCTTTAAAGGAAACTTACCAATAGGTCTACAAATTATTGGTCCAGCCTTTAAAGAAGGACGCATTTTAAATGTTGGCTATGCAGTTGAGCAAGCAAATCCGCAGAGAACTAGAAAGCCAAATATTTTTGCTAATATCTAAACGATAAGTGTTGGAAATCTGCTCACTTCGCGGTATACCGCTGAATGAGCAGATTTTTTTGGTGGATTCATACTAATGGTTTTTTATGAACAAGTAATTTTATAATAGAAGCTAGAAGCTTACTACAGGAAAGGCAATGATCCATTCATGAATGTAGAAAAATTTTTACAACTACCCATTACAAAAGACTTCACTGTTATTGCTGGTCACAACGGCTTAAATAAAGCTGTTCAAAATGTAGAAATATTAGACTTTGAATTTTCACCTGATATCCACCATGTCAGGGATACTATCTTTACCCCCAACAGTGTTGTGTTAAGTAGTTTATTATTTGCAAAGCAAAAGCCTGAGTATTTATTCAATGCTGTTAAAAATCTAATTGAGCTTGGGGCGAGTGCTTTAGCCTATAAGCCTGTTATTTTTAAGGAATTACCTGAAGAAGTTTTGTCGTATGCAGAGCAGCATAATTTCCCTATATTGCGCTTTGGTGGAGATGAGTTTTTTGAAAAAATCATTTTAGAAACGATGGCTTATGCTAAGACACAGGATTATTCCTACTTTTTAGAGACGATTTTACGAAGGTTAATGGAGGAAGATGTAACACAGGAGCAAATAAAATCCATTTTACAACAGCTCAATAAACCCTTTGAAAAATATGTATTTATAGCAAATTTACGAGCAAGTGATCCAATCCACCAGAGCCGGATGCAGTCCTTTCACTCGTTGGAGCCACTATTAAAATCGGGTTTGATTTGTTCTTATAAAAAAAGTCTATTTATTATCATGACACATTCATCTCAGCAGTTCCAATTTGAAAGGGTGTTACGTGAATGGCTAGCATTATATGCCATACCCACTGATACAATCACTTTCGGCTATAGCAGTTGCTATGATACCCAGACAGGATTTCCCATTGCATTACGCGAAGCTTTTTTTGCTAATATTTTCGCTGAAATCGATATGCTCCCTAGCTGTCATTATAAGAATCTCGCGTCCGATTGTTTATTAATCGAGTTGTACCGTAAAGATTCAGTATTCGCAATGGACTATGTTACCTCTTTTTTAGCCCCTTTACTTGATAAAAAGGCTGATCCAGACTTAATGGAGACCGCCATAACCTATATCATTAAAAAAGGAAATATTAAGGAAGTTGCTGTAGCACAATTCTGTCATCCAAATACAATCCGCTATCGCATGGCTAAAATACGTCAGCTAGTAGCACCCGTAGATAATGATTATGTTTTTTATGAACGCCTAGCTGCAGCCGTTAAATTGTACTTATTACATAGCAAAATGAACAGTGACTAATCGCTTTGGAATAAGTACAAAAAAACGCCTGAATATTTAGAAATAAAATTAAATTCTTTTCTTCTCTCTTATGCTATTCTATTGAAGTTAGGAGGAAGAAAACATGAAAACTTACATAGCTGATGGCATGCTATTAGTTACTGCAATCGTGTGGGGTAGTGGATTTGTTGTAACGGCCATTGCTCTAGAATATTTAACAGCTTATCAAGTAATGGCTGGCAGATTTTTATTAGCTTCAATCATATTAACTGTTTTATTTGGCTCCCGATTAAAAAAGGCCTCGAAATCAGTAATTTGGAAGGGAGCTTTATTAGGTACGATTTTGTATATAGCGTTTGCCCTTCAAACTGTCGGACTGCAATATACAACACCATCTAAAAACGCCTTTTTAACCGCAGTAAATGTCATCATTGTCCCTTTAATAGCGTATGCCGTTTATAAACGTCGTATCGATGGCTACGAAATCATTGGTTCGATCATGGCGATTGTAGGCATTGGCTTTCTATCATTACAAGGCTCATTGACAATGAATATAGGTGATGCCCTATCATTAGCTTGTGCCGTTGCTTTTGCCTTTGATATCTTTTGTACAAACCTTTTTGTTCAAAAAGAAGATGCCATTGCGCTAACCATTATTCAGTTTCTCACAGCATCCTTTATAGGTGTTCTAGTTATCATTAGTCAAGGTGAAATTCCTACGTCGCTTGAAAAAGAGGCAATTTACTCTCTTGTTTATTTAGGGATTTTTTCAACGACAATAGCTTATCTTTTCCAGAATGTGGCCAATCAATATACAACTGCCACAAAGGCTGCGATTATACTATCAACTGAATCTTTTTTCGGCATGGTTTTATCCGTTATCTTCTTGCATGAAATGCTAACAAGCCGTATGGTCGTTGGTGCCGTACTTATTTTACTAGCTATACTAATTGCCGAAGTGAAACCTGCACATCCAAAAAAGAAGCTAATGAAAGCACTTGATAATCAGACCCCCAAATAGTTTCAGTTTATACTGGAACTTTTTTTATGTTTATCAAACTCGACTAGTAATAATGCTTGTCGTAATCCCCACAACTAGCACTGTAATTATAGATAATAGCAAGGTTGAGGTGGATAGGAGGAAGCCGCCTATAACAATCACGATGGAATCAATAAAAAATATTAATATCCCAACATTGATACCCGTTTTATCACAGATAAATTGTGCAATTAAGTCAGTCCCCCCTGTGCTTGTCTGAAAACGCAGCATTAGACCAATACCAAAGCCTACAAGTATTCCTCCAAGAATGGCACTATAAAGCGCATCAATTTGCACAAGATTGCGGACAGGCTTTAAAAAATCGATAATGAAGGAAGATGTTATTAATCCATGTATACTATTGTAAAAATAGGTTTTATATTTAAACCACGCAATAATAAAAATTGGAATACTAATGATAATAATCATTAAACCAATTTGGAGCTTATATAAATAATGTAATATTAGCGCTAACCCCACTACTCCCCCATCTAAAATTTCATAAGGCGTTAAAAATAAGTTTATTCCTAACGACAATGAAATACTTCCTATTAGAATGACAAGACTTTTTGTAAAGAAATACATACAACCCCCCTCCGTGTCTATGCATGTCTTATAGTATGAAAATAGGCTATTGAACATGTTATGAAATAACCTTAGATGATTAGCCATTTTTATCGAGTACATTTGCTAAATTTCTTAGAAACTTATTCAATTTATTTCCGTATATACAGATAAATTTTAAATTAACAAAGGGGATTATGATATGGAGCATGCTTTATTGGAGCAAGTTAAACATACTAGAACTTTTTTAAGACAAGAACAATTAAAAACAATCTTTGATGAGTTCGATGTTCAACGAATGCGTTTAACAGAGGGACAGCGCTTGGAGAAATACCGTAAAATGCTTGAAAGCCCATTTCGCTTTTTCCGTGGAAGTGCCTATCTCTTTTATTTTGATATGACAAAATCCGCCTCAATCTTCCATACTCCTGATAGAAAACCAACTTGGATTCAAGGTGACATGCATATGGATAACTTCGGTGCTTTTCAAAATGAAGCTGGCTCCATTGTTTTTGATGTCAATGATTTCGATGAGGGCTATGTAGGCTCTTATTTATACGATATTGTTCGAATGAGTGTTAGTATTGCACTTTATTTAGAGGAGCAGGGCTTACATAAAACAACTCAAGAAACAGCTATTCAACATTTCCTTAACAGTTATATCGATCAGCTAAAACGATTTGAGCGTAAACAGGATGATCCTCTAACACTCATATTCACAAAAGATAATACAAAGGGACCTGCAAAGAGGTTATTAAAAAAGCTTGAGAAACGCCCAAGATCTTACTTTTTACAGGATATTACGTATCTGAATGAAGATGGAGAACGATCTTTCTTATGGAATGAAGAAATTCAACCCGTCACTGCTGAAGAATACAATTCCATTTCAAACGCACTTTCCACTTATAAAATTAGGGACATAGCTTATAAGTATGGCTCTGGAACAGCTTCAATCGGTTTAAAACGTTACTATATTTTAGTGGAAGATGAAAAGGGTGCATCAGGGGTTGAAAATTTAGTGTTAGAAATGAAAGAAGTACGCACAGCCATTCCTGCCTACTTTCTTCCCTATCAGGATCTATTTTGGGCTCATTATGAGCACCAAGGAGCACGAGTAGTTGGAACTCAAAAAGCCATGCACCACTTAGAGGATCCACATTTAGCCTTTATTACAATGAATGGTCAGGAATTTTATATTCGAGAACGTTCTCCTTATAAAAAGAAGATTAAGCCTAAAAACTATAAGGATGTAGAGGATTACTTTACAACAACATCACTTATAGGGAAAATTGCCGCTAAAATACATGCACGAGCTGACATCGATTATTCTCATGTTTTTACCTATCACAGCGAGGAGGAGATTTTAAAAGCAATCGGTAAAGAACAGAATGTATTTATAGAACATACAATTTTACAAGCAATGAGCTACAAAGAAACCGTCTATACAGATTATGACTTATTCAAAAACTGGGTTGAAACAAAATTTATGTAATATGTAAAAATGGACCTTCGCTTTTAGCGAGGGTCCTCTCATATTGAATATTATTTCTGCTTGGCCTTCATACGAGCAAGTAAAAAGCCGCCCTTGAATGATTTAGGCTCATACGAGATAATAAACGCATTCGGCTCAAATTGCTCTACTATTTGAAAGAGCTCTCCTTCACGATTCCTCTTCGTTAAGATCTCATATTTATAGCGGTTACTATCTCGCCCTTCTCCGATATAAATCGTGACCGCAAACCCTTCGTTACGAAGAAATTTCACAAGCTCCTCATTCTTATTTTGCGTATTAATGGTTGTATAAACATAGCCTATCGCTAGCTTTCGTTCTATTTTTGCTCCTAAAAATATACCCAAGCCAAACCCAACAGCATAGACAACCATAGATAACATACTTTGCTTCCCGCTGAAAACAAGTGAAAGGCCAAATACATATACTAACATCTCCAGCATCCCAAATATCGCAGCAAGGAACGTGATATTCTTTACTAAAAATATTGTTCGTAATGTTAAAAAAGGTACATATACTAATTGTAGGATTAAAATTAAAACGATACTTTGCATTTGTGCTAGACCTTTCTGAGAGTAGTTTTATATAAGTATATGTTGAAAGAGAGAGTTACATGCGATTTCAACAACTCTATTTTAAATTCCCTTTTAATCTAATGTTAAACATTCCATATGACTGCCTAGAGTTATTTTAAGGAACAAATTTTAACTAAAACCTCTATCAATAGTTAAAAACATACAATCCATAACGACAAAAAAGTGGCACCTCCTGAAATCTAAATCAATAGATAAAAGTAGGTGACACTATTCTATTCATCAAAATATGTAGGATATTTAGATGAATGTTATTTAATTATCTTTTTACACTTCCCCATGCATCGGGTCTTTTTTATGCTTTGGCCCAATCATGTTGAATAAAATATTTAGAATAATCGCTGTGACTGAACCACAAACAATACCATTTGACGTTAAGATTGAAACGCTTGTTGGCAGTGCATCAAAAATGCCAGGAACCACTGATACACCGACACCTAAACTTACTGCAATCGCAGCAATCATCGCGTTTTCTGCTGATTCATTCATAACAGGTACTAGCATCCCCATACCTTGTGTAATTACCATACCGAACATCGCTAGCATTGCCGCACCCAGTACAGACGTTGGAATAATCGTTGTTAATGCTGCGATTTTTGGCAGGAAGCCAAGTGCTACAAGTAGACCACCTGTAATGTAAATGACTTTGCGGTCTTTTACGCCTGACATACGCGTTAGTCCCACGTTTTGTGAGAATGTTGTGTATGGGAAGGCATTGAAAATACCACCGATTACTGAAGCTAGACCTTCTGAACGGTAGCCACGAGCTAAATCTTTTGAATCTAATTTTTTATTACAAATATCACTTAGCGCAAAATAGACACCAGATGATTCTACTAAAGATACCATTGCTACAAGTGTCATAGTAATAATTGCCGTTACATCAAATGTTGGCATGCCAAAGTAGAAAGGTTGTACCATGTGAAATACATTAGCATCTGCTACTGGCGTGAAATCCACTTTGTCCATGAAGGCACCTAAAACGGTACCTACTACTAATCCAATCAGAATAGAAATAGCACGAACAAAGCCTGTAGAAAAGCGATAAACGACTAAAATGATAACCAATGTAATAAAGGCTAAAGCTACATTAGAAGCAGAGGCAAAGTCCTCAGCACCTTGTCCACCCGCCATATTGTTTAACGCTACTGGTAATAAGGAAATACCGATAATTGAAACAACTGACCCTGTTACGACTGGTGGGAAGAATTTTACAAGCTTTCCGAAGAAGCCTGCAATTATCATTACAATTACACCAGAGGCAATAATAGAACCATAAATGTCTGTAATACCCTGCTCTGGGTTTGTACCAATTGCAATAATTGGACTTACCGCTGTGAATGTACAGCCAAGTACTACAGGCAAGCCGATACCAATGAATTTACCTGAATAAACTTGTAAAAGTGTAGCGATCCCGCACATCATAATATCAATCGCTACTAAATACGTCATTTGTGTTGAATCGAAGCCAATTGCTCCACCAATAATCAGTGGCACTAAGATGGCTCCAGCATACATTGCAAGTAAATGTTGAATCGCTAGCGCAGTCGATTTAAAGGTATTCATTACGCGCGAGCCTCCGTAGCAAATGTTACTTTGCCATCTTCAAGAGAATCTACAATCGCTAATGACTCAACGCGAACACCTTGCTCACGTAATAATTTTCCGCCATCTTGGAAGCCCTTTTCAATAACAATTCCAACTCCCACAACATTCGCACCCGCTTGTGCAGCTATATCAAGTAAGCCTTTGACAGCTTCACCATTTGCTAAGAAATCATCTACAATTAAAATATTGTCGTCTTCACTTAAAAAATTACGTGATACAGAAATATCATTTGTTTCATTTTTTGTAAATGAATGTACTTTTGATGTGTAAAGGTTATCTGAAAGTGTTAATGATTTACGTTTACGAGCGAACACTACCGGTGCACCGATTTCTAGTCCTAACATGACAGAAGGAGCGATACCTGAAGATTCAATTGTTAAAATCTTTGTAATCACTTGATCAGAGAAGCGATTTGCGAATTCATGACCAATTTCCTTCATAAGCATCGGATCAATTTGATGGTTTAAAAATGAATCAACTTTTAATACGGATGAAGATAATACTTTACCCTCTTGCATGATTTTGTCTTGTAATAACTTCATTTCTTTCATATCCTTCTTTCGTAAAAAATTATAAAAAAACGCTGAATACTTTGATTCCATTCTGCTACGAGTGGAGCAAAGCATTCAGCGCAAAAACGTCGAAATGAATAGAAAACATCATTAAAATTGAAGTTCTCTAAAAGCATTGCTACCCATAGTCGATTCATTTACGGTAAATCGGTAGAAACTTGCGAGCCCTATTCTCGCTATTATATGAGTGGATTTGTATGAAACTATCAGAATAACCAATTTATCACTTTATTCGGTAAGGGCTACTATCTCTCACCAAAAAAAGTTTGATTTTTCGGAATTTAATGGTATTCTGGAACTTTTTAATTGTAAACGTTCGTGTTTTCAATCAACGTACTGATTATAGCAGACTATTTTCTAGCTTGCTAGCATTATTTTGATAAATGGAACGGTACTGTCATAATGACGACATTTCTGTGAAATAACAGGGATGTACGAATGAGAAGACTCGATTGGTTGTGTAGCATATGATGCCACCCTTTTTTCGGTAAGAATTGAGGGATAACAACCGTTACTTTATGACCTGTCTTTGTACATTGATGTTCTACTTTATCAATAAATTTAATTAATGGCTGTGTAATGCTTCGATATGGTGAATAGTAAGTAACTAATCGTACATCAGGTTGCCATGAATTCCATTTCTCTTCAAAAGCTTTCGCTTCTGCTTGATCGAAAGCTACATAAAAGGCGATTACTTTATCAACCTTGAGCGATTTAGCATAATGTAGGGAGTTTTCGACCACCTTTGTTATACCAGCTACTGGCACAATGAAAACATTCCCCTCAATAGTAGCCAGTTCCTCATGATTTAATCTTAACTGTTCTCCAACAGCTTGATAATGGTGCTTAATGCGATGGAATACAAAAATAATAATTGGTAAAAAGATAAACACTGGCCAAACTTGAGGCATTTTTGTCACAAAAAACATCATTGCTACGATGAAAGAGATAGCTGCCCCAATCGTATTGATCGTAAATCTCGCTACCCAACCTTTAGGTTTTTCGCGCCACCATTTTCGCATCATTCCTGTTTGCGCTAATGTAAAGGGAATAAATACACCTACTGCATAAAGAGGAATCAAATGCTCTGTGGCCCCGTCAAATAAGATAATTAAAACAATGGCTGCAACACCTAGCATTAAAATGCCATTTGAATAGCCAAGACGGTCCCCTCGAATTTGGAAGATTCTCGGAATAAAACCATCCTTCGATAAATTCACAGCAAGCAATGGAAATGCTGAGTATCCTGTGTTTGCGGCAAGTACTAAAATCATTGCCGTAGTCCCCTGTACAATATAATAAAGGAAATTCCGACCAACACTAGCTTCTGCAAGTTGGGAAACAACTGTTGCTTCTGCTGTTGGTGCAATCCCATAAAAATAAGCTAGACTAACAATTCCGATGAATAAAACGGCTAAAATGCCGCCCATTGCTAAAAGCGTTTTAGCAGCATTATTAGGAGCAGGATTTCTAAAATTAGGTATGGCGTTAGAAATAGCCTCTACCCCTGTTAACGCTGAGCTTCCTGATGCAAATGCCTTTAATAAAATAAATAGGCTAATCCCTGCCACTGGTGTACCAATCTTTGGATGCAATTCTGCAGGCACCTGTCCAGTTGCTACATTATAGAGCCCAACCCCGATTAGCAATAGCATAATGCCTACAAATAGATAAACTGGATACGCCAAGATAGATGCCAACTCTGTTACACCTCGCAGGTTTAAAATTGTTAAGAAAATCACAAATATAATAGCAATGGGTACATTGTAAGGGTGAAGACTTGGAAATGCAGATGTAATGGCATCTGTCCCAGCTGACACACTTACTGCTACCGTTAAAATATAATCAACAAGCAAAGAACCCCCAGCCACAAGACCTGCATTCACGCCTAAATTTTCTCGTGATACGACATAGGCGCCTCCCCCATGTGGATAGGCGAAGATAACTTGACGATAGGATAAAATTAGTGCCACGAGTAGAATAACCACTCCAGCGGCAATAGGTAAGGAATACCAAAACGCCATTGTACCTACCGTCATCAGGACAATTAAAATTTGTTCTGGTCCATAGGCTACTGACGACAACGCATCGGACGATAATATGGCCAATGCCTTTGTTTTACTTAGCTTTTGTTCCCCTAACGCATCGGATCTTAATGGTTTGCCGATTACATAACGTTTGAATGAGGATTTCATTGATAAACACCTTCTGGTTTCATAGAATGTGTTTCGCCTTTCTAAATAACATCAAAAAACGTCTACAAGTCATCACTAAATAAGACTTGTAGACGCTCATCCGTCTGCCAAGCTCCACTTTTCTGCTCTTAACGCTTACGAGGTTAGCTGTCGGATTCGGGCCTGAGTTGCCCTACTCCTCCAAAAGGAAGAGATTCACCCCAAGAATGGCTATGCCATCCGTCAAAATTGGTTCCCCCGCGTCTAGTTGCTTCAGCGATTTAGAAATTTGAAACTTTTATAATGATGTCATATTACGCCTGCTAATTGAAAAAGTAAAGAAGAAAATTTTTCTTTTTTTTGAGTATAAGCATAGGCTTTTTTGAACATTTAAATAACTGCCTCTTAAATAAAATTTCCTGAATACCTAGTATATACCCACAATACAAACAATAAAAACTGCCTTAAAGGGATGTTCTACCTTTAAGACAGCTCATTAAATTAGTCATCGTAGCCTTGTTCAAAGTCTATTATGCTCCCAGAGACTGCATCCACGTCTACTTCGTATTCATTTTGACCGTCTTTCAATTCAATTTCATATACACCATCATCGAGCTTAATTTTTGTCACTTTACCGTTTGCTTTTGTTTGGGCTGTCTTGATAGCCTGCTCTTTTGTAATTATTTTTGTTGTAGCAGGAATATGATCATCCCAATCATCTCCATCAAGAGGTTCCTTTTTCTGCTTGAGTAATTTTCCACTATAAGCATCAAATTTCAAATCATATTCTTCTGTATCTGTATGCACCTCTACTTCATAAATAGAGCTAAACTGATTTTGATCAAATTCGATCTTTGCAACTGTTCCATCCACTACCGCGAGCGCTTTCTTCTCAATTTCCTGCATGGATAAGACCTTTTTTTCTTGGGCATTTCCTGATAATAAAGTCGTCGAGCCAATCGCTACTCCCACTCCAAGAGTAATTACTAGTGCTGGAATCATTATCATTTTTTTCATGTTTTTCATGTTCATCTCTCCTTTGTTTTATCTAAACTTAGCTTACCAAGTGAAGATGATAGAACTATAAGAGGAACATTAGAATTTCATGAGAATGATTTAATGATCGTCATCCCATGTCACAGACAGTACTTTTCCTGAAACAGCATGAATTTGAAATGTAGCTTCGTCCTCCTGCGTTTCAATCTCGACTAAATAGTAACCACCCTCTGAGGTTTCTTCAAAATCAACTGAATCCACTTCACCCTTTAATTGCTTAAGGGCTATTTGAATGGCCTGTTGCTCAGTAATAATAGGCTCTTCGATAGGTTGTTCTTGTGGCTCAACCTTTTTCTCTGCCAGTAGTTCGCCAGTATAACCATCAAGTGTTAAATCCTTCTGCATTTTCTCATTATCAACACGCACAGTGTAAATGGAGCCTGTAAGCATAACGCTTTCTACATCTCCATATTCCTTTTTAACCATTTGTCTAATCTGCTTTTCAGTTAACAGTAATTTACTTTGTCCTTCTTTCATGATTAGATCAGTCACCTGTTGTGTCGTAACATCAAGTATAGCTGCATACTTAACATCCTCTCGCGTAAAAAGCATTTCAAAGGTATTCCCTTGTTTTTCCACATGTGTAACATGACCATTATAGATAGTCTCAATATGGCGAATAGCCTCCGCTTCACTAAGAGGTTGAACGTAAAAATAACGATGTTGAACAAACCAAATTACTCCACTACAAAGAAGGATAATAACAACAATTATCAACATCCACTTTTTCATTGCTGCCCCTCCTTTTGAATACATAAAGTAAAGCTTGAGCCTTCCCCTAGCTTACTTTTCACATCTATCGTTATACCTAATTTTTGTGCCAGCTCATGTGCTATTGCTAGTCCAAGGCCTGAACCACCTGTTTTACGATTACGATCCTCTGTTACACGATAAAAACGTTCAAACAAATGAGGAATATGCTCTGCAGGAATACCCATACCAAAATCTTGGATGGTAATACGTACTTGATTAGTTGTTTCTGTGGCTAGAATATGGACTTCATCCTCACTATACTTCCTAGCATTATCAAGCAAAATAAAGAGGAGCTGCTTCAATATTTTTTCATCACTATAAATAAATTTTGGAATCTGCGCATCAATTCTAAATGTTCGATGATAAGCCTGTTCCATTTGTGAAGCTACTTTATTTAAGAACGGGACAAGCTCTAGTTGTTCGAAATGAACGTCCAATTGCTCTTTGTTTTTAGCTAGTTCTAGCAATTGCAACACCATTTCATGCATACGAGATGATTCATTGGCAATGGCTTGTAAGGATTCCTGAGCAACCTCCCGATTATCAAAACCTCTTCTTAGGAGTAGTTTTGCATAACTTTCAATAACAGTTATAGGCGTTTTTAACTCATGGGAGGCATTTGATACAAATTCTTGTTGTTTTTGATAATGCTGTTCAAGCTTCTCCATCATCATATTAAAAGTGCGGTTAATGTTTGTTAACTCGTCCCCACCTTTTTCTGTGGTATCTATTTTTTCATATTTCCCAGTAGATGCACTTTTGCGCATGGTCTCATTTAAACGTTCTAGCGGTAATAAAATAAGTCGCCCAAGTACCAAGCTCGCTAGGAAAATTGGAATCGTTGCCACGAAAGATACAACAACTAAGATGACCTTTAACAAATCTAAAGTCCGCTCTACTTCTTCCATAGATTGCTGTAATGTAATGTCCACCACCGTTCCGTCTATCCAAATAGCAGGCAATGTGTAGGTAATGGAAGGTGCCTTTTGCATTTCAAGTGTAGCCTGAACCTTCGTTTTCAAACGTTCACCTTCATAAATATAAACAGCACCATCTGTTGGCATATATGCTCTTAATACTTGCTGTAGGTTGGTTTGTGCATTTAACTGACTCAGTGTGGAGCTTAACTCATTTGCCCGTGACTGGAGCTGATTATATTCCGTATCATAGGCAAATTTCTCATATAACAAATAAATTCCACTATTTGTTGCCACTACTATAACTAGCATAAGCAATGTTGTTAGTAGATGAATTTTTGTTTTAAGTCTCATAACTATGTTCCTTTAGCACATACCCCACACCTCGAACTGTTTGGATAAGAGGTGTGGGATTAGCAGCTTCAAGCTTTTGTCGTACATAACGTATATAAACATCCACAACATTTGTATCCCCATAATAATCATAGCCCCACACAGCCTCTAATATTTGCTCCCTTGTCAGTACTTGTTTAGGATGCTTCAGTAAATAGAACAACAAATCGTATTCACGAGGTGTCAACTGAATTTCCTTATCAAAATATACAACTTCCCTTGTTTGCTCGTTTATCGATAAATGGCCAAATGTAAGAGCAACTTGCTTTGGGCTGACCTTCTGCGAAAATCGTAGTGCATTGCGTATGCGTGCCAGCAGCTCCTCAATTTCAAAAGGCTTTGTCACGTAATCATTGGCTCCTAAATCCAAGCCCTTTACCTTATCCTCTACCTCACTTTTGGCAGTTAGCATGATAACAGGTGTTTGGGATTCTGTTGCACGAATACGCTTTAGCACATCAATACCGCTCATCTCAGGTAGCATGATATCAAGTAAAATTAAATCCCATTGCTGCTCACGGTATTGTAATAAGCCTTCTGCTCCTGTATGAGCCATTGCTGCCTCATATCCTTCAAATTGAAGCTCCAGTTGTAGTACTCTCGCAATATTTTCTTCATCTTCTATAATTAAAATTCGATGTGTCATGTCGAATCCGTCCTTCGCCTTTTCTTTTCATCGTATACGATACAAGTGGTGAAAGTCTAATTAGAAAATGATGAGAAAGACAATACATTTCTTTTTTGACACAGGGTATTTCTTTAACTAATAAACTTTCGGTAAAAAGCTGTAAATATCTCGTTTCTCAAAAATTCCTGAGCTTACCTTAGCAACTTTTTTGCCATTTAAACGGCTTGGAAAGGGAAACTCCAGATGCGGACCATTGTAATGAATAATTGTCACTGTACCATCAGAGTTATTACGCCAATCATAATTCCTTTCATCTGTTTTAATTGAAATTTTAATCGATACAAAAGCTAAACTTATGAATAGTATGAAGAAGGTAAGACGAACGATTTTCAATAGAAACACTTCCTTTTCTATTAGCATAATAATTTACATCCTTACGCACTATTGAGTAATGTTAATAATTTGAACAAAAAAATCTCACCAAAAGCTTTATGGATAGCCATTGGTGAGTTTTTTTATTATTGATGCAAAGCTCTATACAAAAATGCTACAAACTCCGCACGTGTTACAGGATCATTTGGTCTAAAGTTGCCATTATCTCCAATTGTGACCCCATTTCCTGCGAGTATAGCGATAAAGTTGTGTGCCCAGTGTGTTTTTGGCACATCCTTGAAAGTATCTTTATTCGATGAAGTTAAATTAAAGGCAAGAACTAATACTTTTGCCATTTGAGCGCGTGTCATATTAGTAGTTGGCTGGAAGTTCCCATCTATGCCTTCAAACAGACCTGCTTGTTGCACCTGATCGATTACCTCAAAATAGAGATGGCTTTTAGGTATATCGTTAAATTCTTGCGCATCTTTTTTCGGTTCTAGCTCTAATGCTCTTGTCAATATCAGGGCAGCATGCTGGCGCTGAATTGGTGCATTTGGCTTGAAGGTGCCATCTTCATAGCCTGTAATAATGCTCTGCTTTGCCATCTCCTGAATCATCGCCCAGGCCCAATGTCCTTGAGAAATATCTGAAAAGATGATATCTGGCTCTTGTAGGGGTGTTGGCTCTGTTGGTTGTGGATCAATTGGTTCTTCAGGTTTAGGTTTTTGTTCTTCAGGTTTAGGTTCTTGTTTTTCAGGTATGTTTGGCTCTGGTTTTGGTGATGGATTCGGAGATATACTTCCTCCACCACCCGATGAACCGTCTGTTACCCAATGGGCATATAAGGTGATATTGGACTTCACTACATCCTTAGAAAAATCCCATGGTATCGTCAGTACAATATCCTTATACCAGCCTGTAAATATATAACCTGCCTTTGTTGGATCTACTGGCCTTGTTGCCAAGGTATCATTAGTTACCTTCTGTGATGTTACTGTGCTACCTCCATTCGTTTCAAAATCTACTGTATATTGCATGGATAGCTTTTCCCATTTGGCATACAAAGTTAAATTTTCTGTTATCACGTCTATATCAAAATCCCATGGGATATTCAACGTTTCATCTTTATACCACCCTATCAATATATAACCTGCCTTTGTTGGGTTTGTTGGCTTAGTCACTTTAGCTTTGTCAGTAACTTTTTGAGACGGAATCGCACTTCCCCCGTTCGTTTCAAAATTCACTGTATACTGTGCGACTATCTTTTCCCATTTGGCATACAAGATTGTATTTTTAGTTACCTTATCCGTTGTAAAATTCCATGGTTTACTGAATGCGGGATCCATATACCAATCTGCAAATTCATAGCCTACCTTTGTTGGGTTTGCTGGCTTTATTGCTAAGGTATCTTTAGTTACCTTCTGTGATACTACTGCGCTACCTCCATTTGTTTCGAAACCCAGCGTATATTGTACGGCTACCTTTTCCCATTTGGCATACAAGATTGT
>NZ_JPVR01000079.1 GCF_000772935.1 Lysinibacillus boronitolerans JCM 21713 = 10a = NBRC 103108 | reverse complement strand
GAGATTATGCATCAAGGACTCCTCCATGCAGACCATTTATTTATCGATTCTACGCATGTGAAAGCGAGTGCGAATAAACGAAAGTATGATAAAAAAGTTGTGCGAAAAGAAACACGGGCTTATGAAGAGAAACTTCAATTAGAGTTAAATATTGATCGTGAGGAACACGGAAAAAAGCCCTTTTCCCCGGAGAAATTTGAAAAAGAAGAATGGAAAGAAATAAAGGAAAGCACGACAGATCCTGAAAGTGGATATTACGTGAAGGATGAACGTACGAAACAGTTTGCGTATTCTTTTCATGCAGCGACAGATGAAAAGGGCTTTGTCTTAGGTGCCATTGTGACTCCGGGAAATGTGCACGATAGCCATGTATTGCAGCCACTTGTTGAAAGAGTCATTCAAAACGTTCAAAAACCAATCGCTGTTGCGGCAGATGCAGCCTATAAAACACCAGCGATTACGAACTTTTTATTAGAGAATCAAATGTTGCCTGTTCTTCCGTATACACGACCTAAAACGAAAGATGGATTCTTCCGAAAGCATGAGTATATATATGACGAGCATTATAATTGTTATCTTTGCCCACAAGGGCAGATATTGAAGTATGCAACTACGACGAAAGAAGGATATCGGCAATATAAATCGAATCCTTTGATTTGTGCGAAGTGTCCAAGCCTTTCCCAATGTACAGAAAGTAAGCATCATCAAAAACTCATTCAACGCCATATCTGGGAGTCGTATGTGGAGGAAGCTGAACATTTACGCCATTCCTATGACATCAAACAAATTTATGCAAAGCGCAAAGAAACGATTGAGCGTGTCTTTGCCGATGCAAAAGAAAAGCATGGTATGCGATGGACAACCTTAAGAGGTCTGAAAAAATTGTCCATGCAGGCGATGCTTACTTTTGCTGCCATGAATTTAAAGAAACTGGCTACTTGGACGTGGCAGGCAGCTTAAGAAGGTATCTATGCTCGAAGAGTATGTTGAATTTGGTAGTATATTACCAAATGTTAAAGATAAAATAGGAAGAAAAATGACAAAAGCCCATCGAAAGTGAACTTCTCGATGGGCTTTTGTCTACAGTCTGAAAGAATGAGGTACATTTTTATCCTCATTCTTTTTTTGTTAAATAATAATTTTATTCAAATTACAATTCATAATTTTTGCATAACTTTGGGGTAAATTAAGATTAAATAAGAAATATTTTTTCTAGGAAACCTAGGAGAAATGAATTCAAGAAAAATGAGGGAACATTCACTAAAAAAATAGTACACATCTGATTTATATTTAGAGGAGTGATATTTGATGGAGAGAAAAGAAAAAAGAGACCACATCCACAATCATAATGTTTCGCATGAACCAATAACAAATCATATGCAAGATGTTCATGAAAATTACAGCCCTAACAATAAGAAAAATAATGAACACAATCATCATCAACATAATCAAAGCGAGGGTAACAACAAACACCATGGTCATTCGATTTCTGATTTTAAGAAAAGGTTTTGGGTATCTTTAGTATTAACGATTCCAATATCATATTTATCCATGATGATTCAGATGCTTCTTGGATATAAAGTAAATTTTGCTGGTGACACATTATTACTATTCTTACTTTCAACAATAGTCTTTTTCTATGGAGGAAAACCATTTTTACTTGGAGCATGGAGTGAATTGAAAAATAGAACTCCTGGGATGATGCTATTAATTACTCTTGCTATCGTAACAGCTTATGTCTATAGTTCACTAACAGCATTTTTCATTGAAGGAAGTGACTTCTTTTTTGAATTAGCAACCTTAATTGTTATTATGCTTCTTGGACATTGGATCGAAATGAGATCAATAATGGGTGCTTCAAAAGCATTAGAAGAGTTAATTAAATTAATGCCTAAAGAAGCTCATAAGTTAGATGCATCAGGCAACCTTATTGAAGTATCTGTTGAAGATTTAAAACCAGGTGATCAAATACTAGTAAAACCAGGCGAGAAAATTCCCATTGATGGAATAGTTTTTGAAGGACACTCTACAGTTGATGAATCGATGTTAACTGGGGAATCAATTCCTATTGAAAAAAAGGTAGGTATGGAGGCCATTGGGGGTTCAATTAATGGAGAGGGTGTACTAAAAATAAATGTTAGTAAAACAGGCAGTGACACTTATCTTGCACAAGTAATCCAATTAGTAAGCGATGCAGAAAAAACTAAATCAAAAGCTCAAGGATTTGCTGATACAGCCGCTAAATGGTTATTCTATGTCGCTATTGTTGCAGGTATTATCACACTGGTTTATTGGTGGTCAACAGATGACTTTGATTTTGCATTAGAAAGAATGGTGACAGTTTTAATAATTGCTTGTCCTCATGCTTTAGGTCTAGCTACTCCTTTAGTAACATCACGTTCTACATCTATTGCTGCTAAGAAGGGTTTATTAATTAGGAATCGTACTTCATTTGAAAACGCATTTAAAATCAATAGAATTGTGTTTGATAAAACTGGTACCTTAACTGAAGGTAATTTTGGTATAACGGATATTCATCCAGTTACAGGGGTTAGCGAAAAAGAATTATTAAAGCTTGCTTACTCTGTAGAAATTCAATCTGAACATCCAATAGCAAAGGGAATTGTAAAAGAGGGTAAGAAGCAAAATATAAAAGTATCTGAAGTAAAAGGTTTTAAAAATTTAACAGGTAAAGGGTTAGTGGCTAATGTTAACGGGTCTGAAATTGCAATTGTTAGTCCAAATGTTTTAAAAGAAAAAAATATTAGCTTCGATGAAAGTACTTACGAAAAACTTGCACAACAAGGTAAAACCGTTATTTTTATATTAAAGGATAATGTATTTTTAGGCATGATTGCTTTAGCAGACATAATAAGGGATTCCTCTTATAAGGTTATAAAAGAATTGAGTGATTTAGGTATTGAAACCGTTATGATGACAGGTGATAACGTGCGTGTAGCAAAATATGTTGGTGAAAAACTAGGCATGACGAAAGTTATTGCTGAAGTATTACCCCATGAAAAAGCTAATAAGGTGAAAGGACTAAAAGAAGAAAATTCGAAAGTTGCAATGGTTGGTGACGGTGTTAATGATGCGCCTGCACTGGCTGAATCAGATTTAGGTATTGCGATCGGTGCAGGCACAGATGTGGCCATTGAAACTGCAGATGTAGTACTGGTAAACAGCAATCCAGAGGACATTCTGAATACATTAAAGCTATCGAAAGCTAGTCATAAAAAAATGGTCCAAAATTTAGGGTGGGCAGCTGGTTATAACATTCTTGCAATTCCACTAGCTGCAGGCGTTTTATATAGTGTAGGTATTGTTATTACACCTGCAATTGGAGCTGCTGTCATGTCCTTAAGTACGATTATATGTGCAATAAATGCACAATTGCTCAAAATCGAATAAGTAAAGATGAAGCAAAAAATTCGTCAAATATAATTTGACGAATTTTTATTATATTGTAAAAAAAAGATTCCAATTTCCTGATTAGTTAAAACTATATATTAAATTTTACATATAGTATATCAGAAGCTTAGTGAACAGAGGGGGGATATAAGTGTGTATAAATAACAACTTTATAGAAGATCAAGCTTTTCATATAACAGAAAAGATTTTGGGGAACTCCATATACAAAGTGGTGAGGATTGAAGGCTCGAGAAGCAATACTCATAATCAAAAATCGAACGGGGAGAACCTTATAACAAAACTAATTTTAGAAGACGAGAATGGTGTATTTTATTCAATTAAACCTGATCAATTTGGTCTTATGTTCGCAAATGGAGAAGTTAGTTATAAAAAATACTGTCGATTGCAAAAAAAAGATGACTTAAAAGTAATTAGTTATTCAATCATAGGAATGGGAATCATAATTAGTATGATGATAGGTCTCATGAAGCTTCTCTTAGTTTAATAGGGTATTCGGATTTTATGGTGGAAAAGGGCTTATAAATCACCCTTCTCCAAATTCTTAATAAGTGTGGAAAAATCGACACCAAAGTTGTCTGTAATGTCGTGATCATTCACTTCATACCAATTGAAAGTATCGTATAACATAGCTTTATTGAAAGCACTTGAATTAAATCGTGGCTTACGCTTTTTATGGAGCTTCTCATTGAAAAGGATTTTGGCTCGTAAGGCATCAAACGAGTAACCTCTACCCATTCGCTCTACCTGCCTAATAATGCTGTTAATTGACTCCGTATAAGCATTAGTGAGCCTTTTATCAAAGTAGTTGAATATTTCGACATGCCAGTTGTCTACGGCTCTCACGAGGTCTTTATATGCGTCTTTAGAGTTGCTGGACATACAACGGTGTCTCCATTGACTATAACGAAGATGACCTTCATCTGGATCAGGAGTATCCCATATCCAGTAAAACTCTTCTTTGAGTTCATAGGCTTCTTTTAAAGCAGGAAGATTACCTAACCAAGTATCTAAGAGGAATGATTCACGTTCATTTAGATCGTGTTTACGCTTTAGAAGGATAAACCTTTCACGCATAAGGGTACGTCTTTCTTTTTGGCTCATATGGGCTTTCAAAGACTTTCTGACGTTATCTAAGGCTTGATTAGCCATTCTAACTACATGAAACTTATCTACGACAACTTTAGCGTGTGGAAGGATAGTGTTCACTGCGTCTTTGTAGGGCTTCCACATATCCATTGTGACGTACTCAATGTAAGTCCTGTCACTGATTTCTGAAAGACGTTGGATGACTGTTTCCTTGTTACGGTTAGGCTTGATGTCATAAATAGTCCTGCGTTCAATATTAGTCAATACAAGCCGAGGTCTACGGATAATATGTATCTCGTCTATCCCAAGCCACTTAGGAGTTTCAAACTGGTATTCACGTTCTTTGAGTGCCACATAGTCCTTAAAAACGTTCCTAATGGTTTTCTCGTCAACACCAACGCTTTCTGCGACTTCTACAAAGGTCTTAGACATGGATTGCTCTTGAATGGACTTTAAAAGCCTTTTGGTCATACTACGCTTTTCATCTACAGATATTAGGCGTTCCCAGAAGGTAGATCCGCATTCACGACACTTGTATCGTCTACGGTTCAATTGTAAGCCCACTCGCTTTAAACGAATGGGCAAATCCATAATTAGTTGATTTCTTGAACTGTGTTTGTACAACTTGTCAAAACCACATTCAGGACAACGTTCAGGTGGTCCGACTGCTTCAACTTTAAACATCATATCGGTTTCATTTTCTTGTGGCGGTTCTATTGTTTTAATGTCTGGTAGGGATAATAAGTCTGACATATTATTCATCCTTTATTACTCTGCGGTGTTAAGGTATCAATTATAGATTTGATGTCGAAATCATCAGTGTTAAATTATTTTTGTGACCACAAATGCACTTAGAAAATCCCTTAAAGCATTAGCTGGTTCACTTGAATAGGGAGTTGTAAAAAAGTTCCCTTAGCCTGCACAACAAGATAATTTCGAAATATCTTTATCGAACGTAAGTGCAGCTAATTTTAGCCCTTCAGCCATTGTTAAATATGGTGCTAGGGTTTCTGTTAAATCTTCTATCGTTAAGCCAAATTTAACAGCTAATGATGCTGCATAGATGACATCTCCTGCATTCTCAGATACAATATGAACCCCTAATACTTTTAGTGTTTCTGCATCTGCTACTAGTTTAAATACACCGGTTGTTTCACGGTTTACAATTGCTCTTGGAACAGCATCTAAAGGTAATACAGATGTCTTCACATCATACCCTTTCTCTTTTGCTTGTTCTTCTGTTAAACCAACCGTTGCAACCGTCGGATTCGTAAACGTAACAGCAGGAACTACCGATAAATCTATTTTTTTGTTTAATCCACCAATAGCATTATCAGTAATAATTCCACCTTCATAGGCTGCTACATATACAAATTGTGGTCCTAAAGTCACATCTCCTGCTGCATAAATCTTTTCATTACTTGTTTGACCAAAATCATTGATCAGGATTTCATTATTTTTTCCAGTTTCAACACCTGCTGCACTTAAATTTAAAGAATCCGTATTTGGTTTTCTTCCAGTGGCAACAAGTAACTGATCTGATTCAATGACTTCTCTACTGCCATTTACTGTTACGTAAACCCTTTTTATCTCTCCACTTTGTTCAACACGCTCAAAAGTTGCCCCTTTGACAAGGTTTATACCCTGTTCAATTAACGCTTTTTCAACTGACTCTGAAATCTCAGGATCATACTCCTTTAAAAGTCGCTCACTTCTTTGCATAAGCGTTATTTCTGAACCTAAATGATGAAATAGTTGTCCAAGCTCCATTCCAATGTATCCTGAACCAATTACAGTTAATCGTTTTGGTATTTTCTTTAACTCAAGAAGTGTTGTACTAGTTAAATAGTCCATTTTTTCAAGTCCTGAAATTTGGGGCAACGAAGGCGATGCACCTGTTGCAATTAAAAAGCGTTTTGCAGATAACTTTGCCCCATTGACCTCAACCGTACTAGCATCAACGAATTTTGCTTCACCTTTAATTAAATCAAAATTATATTCATCAATTAAATCCATATATTTTTGATTCCGAAGTTCGCTCACCAATTTATCCTTTTGCGTGATTAAACTAGCTAAATCCACTTCTCCAGCGGATGTTTGTAAACCTATAAACGGATTGTCTTTTGATAAATGATTGATTTCCCCTGCCCTAAGAAGAGTTTTTGACGGAACACAGCCAATATTCACACAGGTTCCCCCAACCGTTCCACGCTCAATCATTCCAACTTTTGCACCGTATTCTATAGCTTTAATTGCCGAAGAAAAGGCAGCAGCACCAGAACCAATAATAAGAAGGTCATAATTGTCTTCATTAATTAACGCCACGTTTTCTAGTGATGATACTTCTTCAATTTCTCCGGCTTGGTAATTTGCTTCATCAATCGCCTTTATTGCACTTTCAACCTCAATATCATCGGGCAGTTCAAATACTGCTTCACCACGACGATAACTAGACTCAATATTTTTAGCACCTATCTTTTCAAGTGCTGATTCTACGTGTTTTTCACAACCCGTACAAGTCATTCCTGAAATGTTTACCTTAAATTTATTCATAAAAAAGCTCCTTTCGTTAATTAATCTCTCATGTTAATGTTTCTATTATTGGACACGAATGTAATTGCTTTTCATCTGGACATCGTTGTTTTAAGTCGTCTAACATAGTTTCAATTCGTTTTAAATCCTCTATTTGTTTTTGCACTTCCTTTTGTTTTTTAGAAACAAATTCGAACATATCTTGACAACGAACTTCATCTTTATCTACAACACCAAGTAATTTATAAATCTCGCTTAAAGAAAAACCAAGTTCCTGTATTCGTTTAATAAACCCAACACGCTTAACGTCATCATATGAATATATCCGATAACCAGCTTCCGTTCGGTGAGGTTCTTGTAATAAATTTTTTCGCTCGTAATATCTGATCGTTTCTTTATTAACTCCACATTTATCTGCAAACTCACTAATGCGATAAATCATCTTATTTCACCCCATGAATATTATAAACCGTGTACCATAGTACACGGTCAAGTAAATTGGACTATTTTATTTTTTTCCCAAAGTATCACTCGTATGTGATTGATACTTTTATATAATACTATTGATTATCCTAACATCCCACCAGAAAATCCGATTTAAACACCAGTTGTTTTTAAACTATTAAGAAAGTAATTCCACTATATATTCCGAAGACCCGTTTAATATCAATAGGGAAGATTAGTTATGATTGAATGGGGTATATAGTAAATAGGAGTGGTTATAATAAGACAGACTAAATTAACAGGAGGTATTTAAAATTGAAAATGAGCTATGAAGAATGTATTAAAGCTTGTCTAGAGTGTATGAAGGAATGTAATAAATGTTATCATGAATGTCTAGAAGAAGATGATGTTAAAATGTTAGCGGAGTGCATTCGTACCCTTAGAGAATGTGCCGATATTTGTGCATTTTCTGCTAAATCGATGCAGTCTGGTAGTCCATTCGTAAAGCAAATTTGTCAATTATGTGCTGAGATTTGTCAGGCATGTGGTGATGTTTGTAAAAAACATGAACATCATAAACATTGCCAAGAATGTGCAGAAACATGTTACCGATGCGCTGAAGTATGTAAAAAAATGGCTGTGTAGAAGATTTGATTTTATAAATGAAGAATCAATGATAAATAAAAGTAATTCTTCTAACGCGAAAATGTTTTAAACTCTGCTTATTTAGGAGCAGAGTTTTTTGATGGACTGCTAAAAAATTTAATTAAGTCACAGTGTTTGAATGTTAAATAAACGTGATATTTAACATATACTGCATAATTAGTGACGCATATAGTAAATTAAAACACCACTTTACATACCTAACTGGGGTATGGTAACATGAATGTGTGTTTAGAGGAGGTTGATAATTTACGGTGATGATGTAATTACAAATTTATCGTTTAAAGAAAGCTTGTTTGATAATGATAAACTGCATTAAAAGTGATGAAGCCAATATAAGTTAAAATCACAATTCGAAAGTTAAAAGGAAATATAAAAAAATTATTAATACCCTTTTACATTTTATAAAAATATTTCAAAAGAGAGGGATTTTTATGGAAAATAGAATCTTAAAGGTAACTGGAATGTCATGTGGTCATTGTGTAAATACTGTTGAAAAAAGTTTAGGGAAATTAGAAGGTGTTGATCAAGTAAACGTGAATTTAAAAGATGCACAAGTTGAAGTATCGTTTAATGAATCCCAAGTATCGCTTGAGAAAATTAAGGAAACAATAGAAGAACAGGGATATGAGGTAAAATAATATTTTTGAGAGTGCATAAATGCACTCTCTTGTTTTCAAAAATATATACCCCTATTGGGTATGAGGAAGGTGAACAGCATCATGAGTAATACATTAAAAGAAGCGAGCATTCAGATCACAGGAATGACCTGTGCAGCTTGTGCAACTCGTATAGAAAAAGGTTTAAATAAAATGGATGGTGTGGAACAAGCGACTGTTAATTTAGCGCTTGAAAAATCATCTATTAAGTACAATCCAGCAAAATTAAGTGAAGAAGATTTCGAAAAAAAAATAGAAGCACTTGGTTATGGGGTTGTTAAACAAAAGGCGGAACTTGATATTACAGGTATGACATGTGCAGCTTGTGCAACTCGCATTGAAAAAGGGTTAAATAAGTTAAGTGGTATCTCTTCTGCCAATGTTAACTTAGCCCTGGAAAAAGCAATGATTGAGTTTAATCCATCTGAAGTGTCAATCGTAGACATCATTGCGAAGGTGGAGAAATTGGGCTATGGGGCTCATCAAAAGGCTGATGAACAGGAAACAGTGGACCATCGAGAAAAGGCCATTAAACAGCAACAACGAAAATTTATTTTATCGGCTATTCTTTCTTTACCGCTGCTTTGGACGATGGTTGGACATTTTTCCTTTACATCATTTTTATATGTCCCAGAATTTCTAATGAATCCGTGGATCCAAATGGTATTGGCTACTCCTGTGCAATTTATTGTTGGTAAGCAATTCTATGTAGGGGCATATAAAGCTTTACGTAATGGTAGTGCTAATATGGACGTACTTGTGGTCATGGGGACATCAGCAGCTTATTTCTATAGTGTTTATCAAGCGATTGTGACGATAGGGTCGCATCATGGTCCAAATCTTTATTTTGAAACGAGTGCTGTATTAATTACATTAATATTATTAGGTAAATTATTTGAAGCCAAAGCAAAAGGACGCTCATCTGAAGCCATAAAAAAACTAATGGGACTTCAAGCTAAAACCGCTATTGTTGTACGTGACGGTGTAGAAAAAGAGGTTCCTTTAGAAGAAGTTATCATTGGCGATGTTATTCTAGTGAAACCAGGTGAAAAGATACCTGTAGATGGTGAGGTAATAGAGGGAACAACAGCTGTTGATGAATCAATGCTTACAGGTGAAAGTTTACCAGTTGATAAAAAGCAAGGCGATCAATTATTTGGATCGACGATTAATAAAAATGGATTTATTAAAATGACAGCGACAAAGGTTGGTCGTGACACAGCGTTAGCACAAATCATTAAAGTGGTTGAGGATGCTCAAGGATCAAAAGCACCAATTCAACGCTTAGCAGATCAAATTTCGGGGGTTTTTGTACCAATTGTTGTTGGCATTGCAATTGTCACATTTTTAGTTTGGATCATTTGGGTTCGCCCAGGAGAATTTACACCAGCTTTAGAGGTCTTAATTGCAGTACTTGTAATCGCTTGCCCTTGTGCGCTTGGGTTAGCAACGCCAACCTCCATAATGGCAGGTTCAGGTCGTGCAGCTGAATTTGGTATTTTATTTAAAGGTGGAGAACATTTAGAACAAACACAAAGTATTGATACAGTGGTTGTAGATAAAACAGGTACAGTAACACATGGTAAGCCTGTTCTTACAGACGTTCTTTTAGATTCAGAGCAGGAGGAAGCTCGTTTTTTATCATTAATTGGGGCTGCTGAAAAACAGTCAGAGCATCCGTTAGCAGAAGCTATAGTACAGGGCATAGAAAAACGTGGCATAGCATTAGGAGAAGTTCAATTTTTTGAGGCTATTCCAGGTTATGGTGTGCAGGCAACTGTGTCAGGTCAAGGAGTTGTCATTGGTACACGAAAATTAATGCAACAATACGGAATCAATATTGATAATATTTTACCAACAATGGAGCAGTTAGAGCGAAACGGTAAAACAGCAATGCTTGCTGCCATTAATGGTCAGTATGCAGGCTTAGTAGCTGTTGCTGATACAGTTAAAGATACGTCAAAAGAGGCAATCCACCGACTACAGAATATGGGCATTACAGTCATTATGATGACTGGTGATAATGAACGTACAGCTCAAGCGATAGGAACAGAAGTAGGCGTGAATCAAGTTATCGCTGAAGTATTGCCTGAAGGTAAAGCAGACGAGGTGAAAAAGCTACAAGCACAAGGGAAAAATGTAGCGATGGTGGGAGATGGTATTAATGATGCTCCGGCATTGGCCACAGCAAATATCGGTATGGCCATTGGTACAGGAACGGATGTTGCCATGGAAGCTGCTGATATTACGTTAATTCGTGGCGATTTAAATAGTATTGCAGATGCTATTTTAATGAGTCGAAAAACAATGCGGAATATTAAGCAAAACCTATTTTGGGCATTTGCCTACAATACTTTGGGTATTCCTATTGCTGCAATAGGTCTACTTGCTCCATGGGTAGCAGGTGCGGCGATGGCATTTAGTTCTGTATCTGTAGTTTTAAATGCATTACGCTTACAAAGAGTAAAATTAGATAATAAATAACCCTTTAATTCAATTGTAAACTTTACTCTATTGGGTTTACTTATAAAGAAATACGCAATAGTTTAACTGACATAATTTAACTTACTATTTTCATCAGATAAACCATCCTTAGGTAGGTAAAGAGCAAAATAAATTAATTGTTTGGGAAAGTATGGAGGAAAATTGGTATGAGTAATGAAGATAAAAAAATTAAAATTGCCGTTAATGGGGGAATAGAATTTGGGGCAAAACTAAATTCTAAACAACTTTTAACGATCACCAAATATATGGAAGACGACGCACAGCTTGAGTTAACAACCTTCCAACAACTCTATCTAGAAATTCCGGAAAATAAAAAAGAAGAAATAATTGAAGAATTCAACCGTGTTAATTTATCTTGTTATCCAGTTGGCAACTTTGTAAAGAGTTTGAGAACATGTAATTTTTGCAAAGGAGAAGAAGAAGAGGGGATGCCAGTAGCAAAAGAAATAAATAATCGTATAGCAGGAAAAGCTGTACCATTCACTCTTAAAGTTGCATACACAGGTTGCCCTGTTGGTTGCGGTGAACCAATGTTAAGTGATATAGGGATTATGAAAATTAAAGACCATTACAATTTATATGTTGGAGGAAAAGCAAAAGGGAAAGATGCAGAGGTGGGATCTTTGTTGCAAGAGAATCTAACACCAGATGAATTGTACGATAAAATAGAAAAGATTATAAATGTATATTCACAGAATGGAAAAAAACGAGAAACGTTTTTCAAATTTTTAAAACGGATAGGAAAAGAAGAGTTAATAAATTAGTTTTACTCTAAGAAGTTCTGGGAAGGTTATAATGGCGGCTCTGAATAAATGAGCCGCCATTTTTAATTTAAGTCCTCGAACAAAATTTATCGAGTTAATCGTTCTATAAAGATATTTAATTGATTTAATGTTACTTTGTCGTTTACGCCAAATGTGCCATCACCTTTACCTTGCGTAATCTTATTTGATGAAAGAACTGCTATAAAATTTTTGGCCCAATGAGTACTCGTTACATCTGTAAAATTCTTTGGTTCTCCTTGTTGTTCTAAATCAAATGCTTCAACTAAAACCTTTGCTAATTGACCGCGAGTAATCGGTGAATTTGGGTTAAATTTACCATTACTATCTCCATTAAAAATTCCAAGTTTTTTTAGTGCTACTATAGCTCCAGCTTGTTCAGAAGATGATTTAACATCAGGGAAACTTGAGTTTGTATCACTTGTATCTAATGCTAAAGCTTTAGCAAGCTGTATGGCTACTGCTCCACGTGAGGCATAAATGGAAAAGTCTATCTCTTCACCTTTAACTTCTGCTTGAGCTATTTCATTTGTAGTAAAGTTTGCAATACGTTTTGCACCTATATAACGAGAACCCCAATAGTAAGGATCGTTTAATTTATCAATTCTAACACCCGAACTTGGAGTAGCTGATATAAAATTACCATTCTCTATGTATATTCCAACGTGAGATATGCCGTTGCCTGAAGTATTAAAAAATACGAGGTCACCTGCTTTTAAACTATCTTTAGAAACAGAAGTACCTTGCTGATATTGGTCTTTAGATGTGCGCTCTAAAGAAATACCTAACTTAGAAAATATAAACTTTGTATATGCTGAACAATCTACACCTGTATTAATATCATTCCCACCATATTTATAAGGAGCTCCTATATAATCTTTCGCTGTACTCGTCAAATCAGTAACTGATGCTGCTTCAGCATCATTCATACCTATTCCTGAAAAAATTACAAATGACGCAAAAACCGGTAGTAACCATCTCTTTTTCACTAAACTTACTCCTTTCGAAAAGCAATCGCTTTTTTGATTAAAGTAAGAATAGCATGGAATAGAGATACTAAATTTTTCATTTATATTACTGATTTGTGCAGAATATTAAAATTGGTGACTTAATATACTCGGTGTAATCTCACTGCAATAATAACTAGGTGATGTTACTTGAAGATAAATAAAACTTAAATCAAGTAATAATAAAATAAATACTCTCTTTCGAGCATACCTATATAAGGTATACGGTGTGTATTTTAGACAGGCTAATTAAATTGTTAAAGGATGGATATGTGGGATTTTATCAAATGTTTGTCTTAGTATCACTAATGTTTTTATTGTTAATTGTCATAATGGTTTCAAGAATTATGAAAAAGACTATTAAGCCTATGCAAGGTATGACTATTTCAATGTTTTTTAGTATGAATGTAGGGCTAACATTAGGAATACTTTTTGGAGTTACCTTTCAAGGGAACTTGTTTTACTCAACGATTATTTCAATTATTCTCGGTGCAAGCATTGGCTTTTTAAGTGGTTGCAACTTTGGATTATTACCTATGTTAGAAGGTTTAATGGCAGGTTTAATGGCTGGTATGATGGGGGCAATGTTAGGTGAAATGGTGGATGGCGGGCAATCCATTGTATTAATAAGAATTTTTCTGTTGCTATCAATTTTCACTATTTTTTTATTTGCGCTACTTCCAAGTAAAAGTCAAAAAACATTCCAAAGTCAAATGGGCTTTTTAACACCCTTCTTCTTTTCGGTTTTTATACTCTTCTACTTTTTTGGGGGCATTCCTTTTGCCGAAAAACAAATAAACTTTATTAAAGACTCTTCTTTAGTGGATCATAATCTACACTCGAACGCTCAAAATAAATTAGAAAAGAAAGAGATTAAGATTATTTCTATAGAAACAGAAAATATGAAGTATTCGCCCTCTGAAGTAATTTTGGAGAAGAATCAACCGGTTTCATTAGAATTAATTAATAAAGATAATATAGAACATGATATTGAAGTTACAATACCAACATCAAATACTATTAGTAGTAATAATCATGTACATCACAAAAAGGAGGAGAATATGATTCATCTCCATGTTGGGCCTAAAAATACAGAAAAAATGAGTTTTACTCCCATTAATACAGGAGAATATCAATTTGTTTGTACTATTCCAGGACATAAGGAGCTTGGTATGGTTGGCAAGTTTATAATTAAGTAATTAGCTTTGATTTTGTAATTGATATACAAATGGAGTTGTCAAATTAAATACAATGATACTTATTTGAAAATGCCCAGTTATTATTAACAGGGCATAAGGTATATCTATATATTTAGATAAGCTCTATTTTTTGATAAATAAGATGACGGTGAAATAAAAAATGTTTAGTCTCAAATAAAAGTAGGGTATTAATTTTGAAGCATATGGATACAATCACAAATATTATTTTGCTTCGTTTTCATTACTTTGTATAATTTCGTTTACCATTTTTAATTCAGAAATCAAATAATCTATCTGTTGTTGCAAGTAACTTGATGGCGAAGAAAAATCGCTTGTAAATTGGCCATCTTCACTACTTACAGTCTTTAAGACATTCAATGCAATTTCCACAGTTAATGCAAATAATTCATCACCTAGTTTTTCAATAGATTCAATTAATAATTGAGAATCAGAAAATGTTTTAAAAGCTTCGTTATCAATGGTTATCTACTCCTTAAAAAATTGGTTAATCTCATTATATGAATTAATTTAAAAAAAGCTCCTTACCCCTTTTGCTGTTTCAACATTTTTGACAATCCAGGTTTTAAAAATGAATAAGGAAGGTATCTTTAAAATGTATATATTAAATTTTCTTGGTGATTCTAAATAAAGAAAAACTCGTATGAAATATCCCTAAAGTAAATTTATGATGATTGGGAATACAAAAATTCAAGCCTGCGAGTAGGAGGACTATGATGGAGAAAAAAATTATAATGAGTCTTGTTACTATAGTTGCTGCATTAATGCTTTCTGCATGTACAGGAAATACAAATAAGAAAGAAAGTCAACAAGAAATGCAGACAAATGAAATGGCCGAGAAAGATATGGAAGGTATGGACCATTCTGAAATGAATCCTAGTTCAAATGAACTTCCTGAAGGTTTAAAAGAAGCTGAAAATCCTAAGTTTGGAGTTGGGACAAAAGCAATAATTCATGCAGATCACATGAAAGGCATGGATGGAGCTGAAGCAACAATTGTAGGGGCATACGATACAATAGTCTATACTATATCTTACGCTCCTACAAATGGTGGAAATCGAGTAACAAATCATAAGTGGGTCATTCAAGAAGAAATAGAAGGTGCTGGTTCAGAGCCATTTGAACCAGGAACACAGGTTATTATAAATGCTAATCATATGGAGGGTATGGAAGGGGTAACTGCAAAAATTGATTCCGCAGAAGAAACTACTGTGTATGTGGTTGACTACACTTCTACTAATGGTGAAAAAATAAAAAATCATAAATGGCTAACGGAAAGTGAATTATCTTCTCCATAAAAATTAAATACTTAAAGATGTTCGACGAGTCAATTTTGACAAATTGGACATCTTTTTTAGTTTTAGAAATTCTATAATATCCTTTAATTTTAATCCATAATTTCTCCATAATTATTCGTTATATTCATTTTTAATAATATAACAATAACTGAGGAGGCGTGGGAAATTAGAAAGAGAGGAATTATCTTCACTTTGGGAGTATTAGTAGTTTTTTTAAAGGGTTGTACAAACGAAAATATCAATTCAAATAAAATAGCAGTTTTAACAGTTGAATATTTTAGTGGAGATCCACTTAATGATCTATATGTGGAATTACTCGATGAAGAAGGGAAAGAAATAGATTCAACAATTAGTTTGGATAAAGGTGAGGCAGAATTTTATAATTTACAACCAAATGAAACTTATACAGTAAAAGTAGGGAGTCCAGACAATTTTACAACAGGGATGTATTTAACAGAAAAAAAATTTACGTATACGTCATCTACACAATCCATATTGGTTCAAACATATGCAGTAAATCATAATAAAGGATTTGGAGTACCTGTAATTCTACAAAATCCTGAACTACCAAATGGGTGTGAAATAACTACTCTTACAGCAGTACTTAATTACTATGGTGCAGAAACATCTAAATTAGAAATGGATCAAAATTATTTACCTAAACAATCTTTTGAATACAAAATGAAAAAAAAGTATGGGCCAAATCCTAATCAAGCATATGGCGGCGAGCCAAGTAATCTAGAAACGGGTACATATGTTTTTGCCGAACCAATTGTCAAAGCAGCTAATAATTTTATCACAGAGAGAAAGTTAGATTTACAAGCAAAAAATATTAGTGGAAGAACAATAAAAGAAATAACAAATTATATTAGACAGGGAATACCAGTTATTACATGGGTAACATTGGACCTCTCACCACCAAAGGTTAAAGGGGGATGGATTATTGAAGAAACAGGTGAATACCATCAAATGTATCAAAATTTACATACAATGGTACTATTATCTGTGGGAGATACTACTGTGGAAGTAATGGATCCACGTAAGGGAATTATAACATTGGATAAGGGAGCATTTTTTAATAGTTATGAAGCATTAGGCGAACAGGCAGTTGTTGTTTATTAACAATAGTTCATTATATGCAAGTAATAGGTTAAAAAAGATAGCGTTTAATCATGGAAGAAAAATTACTTCATTTACTAGAACAATCTGGATTATTTGCAATTTTGGTTAGTTTAATGATAAATACTTTGGTTAGTATTATAGGTGTACTACCAAGTGTTTTTGTTACAGCCACTAACCTTGTGTTTTTTGGAGTATTCAACGGTTTGCTGATTTCTATTATCGGTGAATCAATTGGTGCAGTTATTAGCTTTATTTTATATAGAAAAGGAATCAATAAATGGAAAAGACCGTTCGTATTGCACCCTAAACTTTTAAAATTAAAGGAGTTGGAAGGTTCTGATGCATTTTGGATAATTGTCAGTTTAAGGATTTTACCTTTTATGTCATCAGGTCTTGTGACTTTTACTAGTGCATTTTCTAAGGTGTCTTTAGGCACATTTACGCTTGCTAGTACGATTGGAAAAATACCAGCTTTAATCTTTGAAGCAGGTGCAGTATATGGTTTTATGCAAGTAAATTTAATATGGAAAATTGTAATAAGTATCTTATTAATTTCAATTATCATTTTGATTTGGAAAGTTAAGAAATAAAAAAAGTTATTCAAAGTTTTCTTAGATAGAGTGGTTAATATTTGTCTCATTTAATTTCAAATCCATAAATTCTCCATATTTATTTGTTATAGTGCCTATGTAAAGAATAAAAGGAGGAAACATAATGAAATCTAAACTTTTGATTACTTCATTATTAGTAGGCGCTATTATAATTGGAGGATGTAGTGCGGGTAATTCGGAATCTAATAATAATTCAAATATGGACCATTCTACTATGTCTGGTATGGACCATTCCAATATGAGTGATGAAGAAATGAAAAACATGGAGGGTATGGATAATAAAGATAGTAGCATGGAAAATGGTCATGCGAGTCATAACAATCCATTAGCATTAAATAATTCAAATGGGGAAAATGAGCTTGCGCTCCCACCTATTATTGAACCTAAAAATGGAATTGTTGATATTACTGCTCAACAAGGAACAACAGAAATCTTTAAGGGAACTAAAACAGAGACATATGGATATAATGGTTCCTTTTTAGGGCCAATCATTCGTATTAATAAAGATCAAACGGTAACGTTTAGAACTAAAAATGATTTATCTGAACCAACAACATTTCACTGGCATGGATTAGAAATCCCTGGAAATGGTGATGGCGGCCCACATCAAGTCCTAGAGCCAGGTGTAACAGAAGATGTAAATTTTACAGTTAATCAGGGAGCATCTACGCTGTGGTTCCATCCACATCCAGAAGGTGCTACAGCAGAGCAAGTATATAAAGGTTTAGCTGGTTTAATTTATATAGATGATGAAAACTCACAAGAAATCAATGTACCAAATGAATATGGTGTGAATGATTTTCCATTAGTATTCCAAGATAGACAATTTACTGAAGAAAAGCAATTAAATTATCAAGCAGTCCTTAATGAAGATGGTACAATTGGAGATACTTTATTAATTAATGGTACGTTGAATCCTAAACTTACAGTTGGTAAAGAAAAAGTAAGACTTCGTTTATTAAACGGTTCTAATGCTCGTAATTATACTTTTAAATTGAATACCGGAGATACATTCCAACAAATTGCTACTGATGGTGGTTTCTTAAATCAACCAACTGATATGAAAGAAATTACCTTAACACCAGGTGAGCGAGCAGAGGTAATAGTGGACTTTTCAAAAATGGATGACAAGACTGATATAGCATTAATAAATGATGAAGGTACTACCCTTTTACCATTTAAAATTGAACAAAAGACTACAAGTACAAGTAAAATTTCAGAAAAATTAAATGATTTTAGTGTTACTGAAGAAGAGAAAAATTTACCAGTTTCTAAGAAGCTTGAACTATTTGGTATGGGGACAATGGTTTCTATAAATGGAAACCAGTTTGATATGAATCGCATTGATTTCACTCAAAAGCAGGGTGAGACTGAAATTTGGGAAATTTATAATAAACCTGATATGATGGGTGGTATGACACATCCTTTCCACATACATGGCACTCAATTTAAAATCGTGTCGATTGATGGTCAAGAACCTCCTTTAAATTTAAAAGGGTGGAAGGATACTGTCTCAATTGAAGCTGGTCAAACAGTTAAATTAGCAGTGAAGTTTAATAATAAGGGCATATACATGTTCCACTGCCATGTCCTTGAACATGAAGAAAATGGTATGATGGGGCAAGTTGAAGTAAATTAAATATAAATAGATTATTAAAACCTCCAAATACCATGGAGGTTTTTTTATTGGTTTCTATTACATAACTCTTATATCTAGGGTTATTGGTCGTGGTTCATATTAAATAACCTACCCTATAGAAATACTCAATCTTTTTTCTAAAATTTCAATTGAAATTTTTAACAACTTAACAACATTTTTATTTAGTTAATACAAAAGAATACCTTAATGATTTTATGTATTTTTTGTCCCTTTAATGGAAATGAATATAAATAAAATGAAAGGTAATATTTATGGAATTTTATAAAGAGATTGAAATCTACTGTTATAAGTGTCGTAAAAAGACCATTTTTACATGTAAGGATTTGCATAATAAAATCGGTGTTGACAGTCATTGTAGTGAGTGTATTGGGATTTGGTTTGAATGGCAAAATCGAGCGGTAGAAAGAGAATTGGAGAAGTGGATTGTATATAATCAAGGGCTGTTAAAAACATAATGTGAATCGAAGAAAGTATAGTATTTTTCTTACTAAAATTAGCAAACGTCCACTCTTTAAAGGACGTTTTTTATGTGTAAACGATTGTAATATAAATACTTTTATAAAATGGAATAAATTAAACTACAAGTAAGTCAAAAAGTTATAATAATTTTAGAAATTATTTTTTTGAACCATAATTATGTCGACGAGGCGGTGCTTTACATGTCTAAAAGGAAATACGGTTGGTCTGAGAAAAAAAGAAATGACTATATTAAAGAAGGACGAGGTCAAGGGGAACTATCAAATTATATACCTTGGATTAAAATACAAGATATATCGTCACAAGGAAATGCTTCTCGATTAATAGGGTGGACCGCGAAGAGACAGCATGAATTGTTGTCTAACTTGGAAAGAGACTTTTTTCTCTTATTAGATTGGGAAGATACAGTGGTAGACATAAGAGAACAGTTTCCTTTAAATGTTGAAACAACTATTCGTATAGCTGAAGAGAAAGGAATTAAGCACTCTAAAGATAATAGTTCAGGTATACCGATAGATATGACAACAGATTTCTTTATAACAGTAGTAAAAAACTCTGAAAGAAAATATATCGCTAGAACTGTAAAACCAAGTGAACAACTTGAAGATAAACGAGTAATTGAAAAGTTTGAAATTGAACGAGAGTATTGGGAGATACAAGGAATAAGTTGGGGGGTCATAACTGAAAAGGAAATTCCTAAACAACTAGCAAACAATATTCTATGGATACATAAATCTTATTATTTAGCAGAAGAAGATATAAGCTATTCTACTTTATTATTGCATTTATTGATTTTAAAAAAAGATAGCGAAGAGAGTTTATTAGTAGTTTGTAATAAATTTGATGAGGATTATAACTTAGAAACAGGCTCATCTTTAAGTTATATAAAACATTTTATAGCTCGAAAATATATTTCGATTGATATGAGTAAGAAAATTAACCCAAGCAATCTAACTTTAGATCAAATTATTATGAATGTTTCTAAGGAGGATAACATTGATTACAATATCAGTTAATGAATTAATTAAAGACTTGACGTGTAATAAAGTATATCGTCTACTTTGGATTGATGAAAGTAACATCGTTACATATGCAATTGATATAGAAGATTCCAATGCCTTACCATTCCTTTTAAAAGTTAAAGATATACATCAAGGATTTATAGAAAATTCATACTCCAAATTCGAATCTGATCACACAAACATACTAATTAACCACATTAATTTACCTGAGGGAATGAAACAAAAGAGAGACACAGCGTGGGCAATTATCAAAAACTTAGTGAATGATGAACCTTCAATTTATAAGAAAAAAGAACGTGGGCAGCTAATAAATGAACTTGTAAATAATAAAGTATGTACAAAAATGACTGCTTATAAATATTTGAGAAAGTACTGGCAGAGAGGAAAAACTATGAATAGTTTGCTTCCGGATTATAGTAACTCTGGAGGTAAGGGAAGAAATAAAAAAAGTGGTACTTTGAAAAGGGGAAAACCTAGAACCACTAACAGTGTAGGAATAAATGTAACCGATGAAACAAGGGAAATATTTCGTAAATCGATTAAAAGGTACTATTTTACAAGCAAGAGAAACTCATTGTCATTCGCATATAAAATGATGATAAAGGAGTTCTATGCAGATGAAGTTCGTTACGAAAACGGAACAAAATATATAGTAATACAGGATGAAAATAAAATTCCTTCATTAAGACAATTTAGATATTGGCACAACAAAGAATTTGGTATTGAACAAAAAATAGTAAGTCGAGAAGGTGAGAAAAAATTTGAACGAGATCATCGAGCAATATTAGGATCTTCAACTTATGAAGTCATGGGGCCAGGATCACGATATCAAATAGATGCGACTATTGGTAATGTGTATCTGGTATCTAGTTTTAATTCTGATTATATTGTAGGTAAACCAATTATATATTTTGTGGTGGACGTATATACACATATGATTACAGGAATGTATATCGGATTTGAAGGTCCTTCTTGGGCAGGAATGATGATGGCAATAGCAAATGCAGCATCAGATAAAAAGGAATATTGCAGTAGATATGGTATAGAAATTTCAAATGAAATGTGGCCATCTGCGCATCTTCCTGAAATTATTCTAGGGGATAGAGGTGAGTTGGAGGGATATAACGTGAATAGTTTAATTGAAGGGTTGGATTTGGTAGTGGAGAATAATCCTGCTTTTCGACCAGATTGGAAGGGAATTGTGGAAAAATTGTTCGATACTTCACAAAGTAAAATAAAGCCGTTCTTACCAGGTTACATACAGAGTGATTTTAGGGAACGTGGGGCTAGTGATTATCGTTTAGAAGCTAAGTTAACTATAGATCAATATACAAAAATTCTAATCAATTTTGTTTTATTTTATAACAAAAATCACTATATGAAGGATTATCTAAGAGATGAGCAGATGATACGGGAAAATGTAAAACCGACTCCTCTTAAACTCTGGAATTGGGGCATTAAAAATAGAGCAGGTAAGCTAAGGAAGGAACATCCTAATACTATAAAGTTTTACTTATTGCCACGAGATACAGCTACAGTAACCTCAAAGGGAATAAAGTTTAAAAATAGGTTATTTAGCTGTGAAACAGCTATAAAGGAATCTTGGTTTGTACAAGCTAGAACAAAGAAAAGTTGGACAGTTGATATTTCATACGATCCTCGAAACATGGACATTATTTATCTGCACATTAATGATAAATCACTTTTTGAAAGTTGCTTCCTTTTAGATCATCAGGAGAGATACAAAAATAAAGTACTTGAAGAAATTGAACAATTATTAATGATTGAACAAAACACATATAAAATTGAAAGTCATAGTTTGTTACAAGAAGAAATTAATTTTTATTCTAAAATTGAAGGAATAGTGGATGAGGCAATTAAGACACCAAATCAAGATGAAAATAATAAAATCACTAAAACGGAAAAAATAAAAAATATTAGAGAAAATCGGGAAGTTGAAAAAAGTTTACGAAGAGAGTATGAGGCATTTCAAATAGGTGTAACTGAGATTGATAATGATAAAAACATTATTTCTTTTGCACCTTCTGAGCAGAAAGATGAAAAAACTGAAACATCTACGATAATGGAATTATTTAAAAAGCAAAGAAGGAAGAAGAAGGAATGAAAAATGGGAAGACAATTGAATTAGAGAGTGGTATTGAAGTTCTATTGGCAGAGTATCGTGAACAAGAAATAATTGATTATAAAGGGAATCCCCTTATTGAAGCGTTACCTCCGATACTCTCTAAAGAAGAAGCGTTTGATCAACTTAGCTTTATACCTATGTTTCATAATAGTGAAAGAAATTTATCAAGTCATCATCGTTACCATGCTTTACTAAGATTATCAAGATTTTATCAGCCTATAAATCAAACCTTAAATCTAGAACAGCGTTTTTCAGGTTTCATTAGGTATGGATATGTTAATCGAAATCCATTACATAAAAAACATGTTCAAGCATTACTTGATTTACACAACAAGCTTGTTAATAAAGAGGAAATTGGATTACCGCCAGATATACGTTCTTCTGCTTCAAGTTTCACTTTAATGGGATATCCAGGAATAGGTAAAACATCTGCGATAGAAAGGGTACTATCTCTTTATCCGCAAGTAATATTGCATCAAAATCCAATCAATTTGATTCAAATTGTATGGTTAAAATTGGATTGTCCACATGATGGATCATTAAAAACTCTTTGTATGGACTTTTTCAAAAAAGTTGATTCGTTGACAGGTACTAATTATTTTGAAAAGTATGGTAAGCCATCAAATTCAGTTAGTTCAATGGTAACTCGTATGGGGCAAGTCGCTCGTTTACACTCAATAGGCGCTCTAATCATTGATGAGGTTCAGCACTCGTTATCTGCATCAGGTGCTGCATCAGAAATGATGATGAATTTTTTTGTAACGCTAGTGAATGAAATAGGAGTACCAGTAATGTTTATTGGAACCATGAAAGCCAAGGCATTATTACAAAAGGATTTCAGACAAGCACGTAGAAGCAGTGGCCAAGGCGACATGGTATGGCAGCAAATGAAACAAGATGATGATTGGGAAGTATTAATCACAAGTATGTGGGATTATCAGTGGACGAATGAATATACGGAACTGACAGAAGAATTATTAAACACGATTTACGAAGAGAGCCAAGGAATTGTGGATGTTGCTGTTAAGTTGTATTTACTCGCACAAGCGAGGGCAATCAATTCTGGCCTTGAAAAAATAACCCCTAAACTTATACAAAAGGTAGTGAAAGAAGATTTGAAACTTCTTCAACCTATGTTGGAGGCTCTTAAATCCGGAAATCAAAGCGACATTGCAAAATACGAAGATATTGTTCCAATGGATATTGAAGATTATATTCTAAATAGATTGCCAGTATTAGACCTTAAGGCCAGGGTTCAGGCGAAAAAAGAAAAGATGGCACAAGATCGTACAAATAAAGAACTTCCAATACTAGAAAAATTAATCCTATCCTTAATTAATTTAGATGTTTCAGAAAAAATTGCTGAAAACGCTGCTAAATATGCACTGAAAAATTCACCTGAGTCAACAATTCCACAACTAATGACTCTATCACTCCAATACATTGAGGGAAAGAAAGAAAAGAAAAATGAAGCGAAAGGCAATATTTCAGTAAATAAACTTCAATCAATAGTTGATATAGGAAAGAAGAATAAACGCTCTGCTTATGAGGCATTATGTGAAGAAGGATATATTAAAAATCCTTTAGATGACTTAATAATGTAAGGGTGTGTAAATAAAATAGATGTTAGCATTTTTTCCTTCAATTTATAAAGATGAACTATTATATAGTGTGTTGGCTAGATACCATAAACGTTCAGGGAATTTAAGTAATAAACATTCAACTTTAGATTTGTTTGGAAAAAAGAAAGCATATATTATTCCTGATTTACCTACTGATTTAGAGATATTATTAGAAAAAGTAAATCCTTTTTTAAATTCGAGTATTGATGAATGGATAAATTATCATACATTGTATAACTACTATACAAATTTTACTTCAAAAGAAATAAAACAGAGTGTTCGAAATAAAATGTTATATGGCTGTGGCAATACTTCCTTGCATTATTCAACAGGTCAAATGGCTGGGACAGTAAAAGAGCCTATGTATTTTCGCTATTGTCCTAACTGCTTTGAAGAAGATATTCAAGTGAATGGAGAAACATATTGGCGGACATATCACCAATTACCAAGTGTATTTATTTGTTTAAAGCATTCTGTCTTGCTTGTAGACAGTTCAATCTTAATTAGGCAAGGAAACTCTTCGTATTTTTATTCAAACATTGAAAACAGTTTAGAGAAGGGCAATAAAAGTGATGTTTCAAAAGTAAACTTTGATTTGCTACGTCATTTTGCTGTAGAAAGTAGCAACTTAAATCAAAAGGATTATAAATTTGATCAGTTAAATTTATTAGAGATTTATCATTACCTATTGGATCGCGAAGGGTATGTAAAATCAAACGGCACAATCGACCAAAGGCGATTAGAAGAAGACTTTATTAAGAAGTTTAAGGTCGATTTTTTAATATTGATGCAATCATTTCCAAGTGGTGTAGAAGGACAGTGTTGGTTAAGGGCAATAACAAGAAAACATCGAAAGTCTTTTCATCCTGTACGGCATTTACTGTTCATTTATTTTTTAGGTGAATCGGTTGATACAATTGAACAGTATGCAAATAAACGATATAGTCCATTTGGTGAAGAGCCATATCTATGTTTGAATCCTGCGGCAGAACACTTTCTACAGCCTGTAATAACTAATTTAAAGGTTACTCGTTGCTATGATACTAAAAGGCCGGTAGGAACCTTCTCCTGTGCCTGTGGCTTTGTTTATTCTCGTAAGGGGCCAGATAAAACAGAAGAGGATAAAACAAATATAGGGCGTATTAAGATGTTAGGTGATACTTGGTTGAGCAAACTCCATCAATTGGTTGAAATAGAACAGTTGAGTTATAAAGCATGCTCAAAAATATTAAAAGTCGACACCAAAACAATTATTAAGTATTCTAAGCAAAGAAATAGTAAGCCTATGAACAAGGAAAATCATATTAAAAGTGATTTGAAGCAAAAATGGCTTGATTTAATTAACCAATACCCCATATTATCAAGAACAGAACTTAGAAAAAAAGACCCATCACTTTATATGCGAATTTATAGAAATGATAAGGAATGGTTAAAGGAACATTCCCCAGTTGTTAAAGTAAATAGGGTTACTAATAAAAGAGTTGATTGGGTACAGAGAGACCTTCACATCTTGGGCATGGTAAAAAAAGCAGTGGAAGATATAAGTGCTAAAGAAAAACCAGTTAGAATAACCGTAAGCAGTATAGGTAAAATGATTAATAATAAATCGTTGTTAGAAAAAAGAGTAAATAAACTGCCCAATACGATGAAGTATATTGAGAGTGTTAAAGAAAATACGACCAATTTTCAAAAGAGGCGTATTAGTTGGGCTATAGATCAATTAAAAGATGAAGAACTTGAAGTTTGGAAAATAATGCGAAAAGCAGGAATCAGTGAAAGATTTTATTCTGGGTTAGAGATAGAAATAAAAAGGCAGATAATAAGTGCGAAGCAAAAATTCTGATATAAAGAATGATACCAAAAAGCCGTGTTCATAGCTGAAAACACGGCTTTTTTTGTTGTAGTCATAATGGTGTTGTTCATCTTTGAAATCGAAAAATTAAAATCCTGTGAATCCACCAAAGAAGGGAGTAAACCAAGCAATAATTTTTGTCATCATGTCAAAATAGAGTAGCACACCCATTACTATCATTAACCATCCACCAATGCTCATAATGAGATGACTTTTTGTCTGGAAAAAGACGTTGCATGCTGTGCAAATCATATTGACTAGAAGAACTTGAACAGTGAACAAGTTTGTAATCAAAGCAATATTTATTCTTCTATTTAGCAACAGAAGCACAGTAATTGAAACTACTGTGCTTCTGTTTTTTAGTTCAATACATACTATGCAACCTCTCATATTCATGTGGGGGGAGCATCTACAGAAGATTTTATAGATAATTGACATAACTATGTAACAAAATATCCCGAGGTTTATATTGATTATTCTAATTGCTGTAATAAAATGATGTTATATCTTGTTAAGTTATAACATTCAGGAGGAAACTATGCTTTCAGAGAGACAACAACTTATACGTGACATGATTCTATATAGACACAATTTGAAAATCTCAGAATTAAGTCAAACACTTGAGGTATCAGAGATGACAATACATCGAGATATAAAACCTCTGATTGAAGAAGGGCTTATTATGAAGACATATGGTGGGATTACACTTATAAGGGATCAATCTATACATCGTGTTGAGGAAGACGAGTGTGTGTATTGTCATCGTAAGTGTGATGATCGATTGGTTTACAGGATAATTCTTTTAAATGGAGAACGTGAAAATGCTTGTTGCAGCCATTGTGGAATACTGCGGCATCGACAGTTAGGTGATGAGGTAGCACAAGCAATTTGTACCGATTTTTTAACAGGGACAACGATTAGCGCTCATCTAGCTTGGTTTGTTTTAGACACTACTGTCCATATTCGTTGTTGTTACCCACAAGTGTTGGTATTTGAGACTAAAGAATATGCAGAGAACTTTGTAAAAGGATTCGGAGGTAAAGTCCTTACATTTTCCGAAATAATGAAATCATTTCCTCAACACCTTAAATTGTCCTGTAAGAACAGTTGAAGAGGGGAATTTAAATGAATGAGGTACTTCTTCAGATACATGTGTGGTTAAGTCAGTTAGCCAATTTAGTAGCAGAACCAATTTATACATTAGCACTAAAACTAGATGTATGGGGAATGAAGGCTTTCTTATTAGGGTTGGTTGGGGCAACTGCACCATGTCAACTTACATCTAATTCTACTGCTGTTGCTTTGATTACATATGAGACTGAAAAAAATAAAAGGTGGTTGAATGTAGGGAGTTATATTACAGGCAAATCTTTAGTGTACATATTGTTAGGCATAATGTCTGTATTCATCGGTAGTACAGTTGCTGATATTCCTTTCATTGGAACAATGTTTTTCCGTAAATTATTTGGCCTTACTCTTATTCTAATTGGATTAGCTCTCCTTGGAAATATTTCAGTACATTCCTCTGCATCACAACGTATCTTCCAAAAAGTCCAAAAAGGATTGAAATTGAAAAATACATCTCTTTCTTTTGGGTTGGCTATGGGTTTTTTATTCTGTCCTACGTTGTTTTGGTTATTTTTTGTCTTGTTATTGCCGACAGGAAATGGAGAATTTAATTTGATAGGTCCCATTTTTTTTGCAATTGGAACAGCAATGCCACTCATTTTATATGTGATACTACTGACTATTAGTGAACGGTTATTAAATCCAATGAAGAAGACTTTGTATTCATTCCATAATGTATCAAGGAATATTTCTGCAATCTTCTTTATATTGTCAGGATTATTCGAAACTTTAAATGCTTGGATAGGATAGAAGGGAATTTGTTTATGATATATATATTTAGTTTTAGTATTATTTTTTTGTTAACCGGTTACGTCATTTTTTCTACCTATCGTGCCAAATCGTTCTTATCAGAAATGACTGCTATGATGATTGCAATGGCTGTTTCTATGATGGCTAGCATAGTAGTAGGAACCATATTAGGAGTAATATTAGTAGGGAAAATGACTGTCCCAGTAATCTCCTCAGTACTTTTTGGCATGATAATTGGATATGTTATTGGGCGTCCCTTTAGTTTATTGGCTTCATTAGATGGACTATTAGCAGGTATCATGGGCGGCATGATGGGTGCAATGTTGGGGGTAATGGTTTTTTCTCAAGATCCTGTCGTTATGATGATATTTGTGGATGCAATTTTTATCATTGTCATGATTCTTATATTGAAATTAATTAGACAAGAAGTTAAGGGAACAGATACAATAACGGTAATATCAAATAAAAATAAATGGAGTAAAGTTATTTTTTGTGTAATTGCCGTATTATTAGTTGTTTCTGTTGTATTCTTTAAACCCATTTCTCATTACTTCAGAGATCTTTTGGGTGATACAACTCCGGTTTCAGACGATTCTTCTACAAAAATAAATGAAGTAAAAGCAGAGCAAAAAGACGGTTATCAGGAAGCCGTCATAATGGTAGAGCCATTTGGATATACACCTGAGAATGTAAAAGTAAAAGCTGGAATCCCAGTTCAACTTCATTTTCAAAAGAGTTTTTCAGGTGGATGCTTATCATACTTAATAATAGAGGATTTCCAAATAGAAAAAGATCTTGATAAAGGTGATAACTTGGTCGAATTCACACCAGAAAAACCGGGTATATATACGTTTCATTGTGGAATGAATATGTATTTTGGAAAGATAATAGTTGAATAATGGATAACAACGAAACAAAGCACAGCCATTAAGAGTCTGTGCTTTGTTTTAGTTTCACCTTTAAAATTTCTTTACTTATGTAGATTTAAAAAATAAGTATCGTGGGGTTTTATTCTTATACGAGAGATATTCTACTTTAAGCATATTCTCTAAGTGTTTTTCTTCTTGAAGAATAAGGTTATGAATTGAAACTATATTTAGTAAACAAATAATTAATGTAACTAAGTTAGGGAATGTCAAAAATAGACCTATAAACATTAAATTGAATCCAACAAATGCAGGATTTCGACTATATTTGTATAAACCATTGGTGATTAGCGAGGTTTTTGTTTCTTTATCTATACCAACTCTCCAAGAGGTTTTCATTGTTATCATTGATAAAATAAAAAACAGTAAACCAATGGTAATTGTCATTAATCCAAAGTAATGCATAACCTCATTGGTGAATAGTTTAGGTAAAATATTATCAATCGAATTATCAAATATTGACTCTAAAAGCCATGCAATTCCCCATACGAAAGTTGAAATTTTAACAAACATTTCGGAAGAATCGACGGATGTCCCCTTATTTCCTTTTCCTAACACATTTGCTTTTATCCCTGATTTCTTATTTAGAATAACTAGCTTTAATGAATAGGAAAATAAAAACAAAGCAAACAGAATCAATGAAAAAACATTTACCAGTTCCATTTTTATCTCTTCTTTCTATAATGAATTAAGTGCTATTTTAAGAAAGTAAAGTACTAGAAATAAAAAGATGGACTTTCATATAAAAAGCCCATCTATTGAATAAAGTGCGTTAATTCATTCTTTAACACGCATTAAACGTAAGCTGTTTAATGCTACTAACAATGTTGCTCCCATATCTGAGACAATGGCAATCCAAAGTGTTAGCCAACCTGGAATAACTAATAGTAATGCAGCTAGTTTAATTAAAATGGCAAATGCTATATTTGCCTTGATAATATTTAAGGCCTTACGACTTAGCTTTATTGTAAACGGTAATTTCCGTAGATCATCTGCCATTAAAGCAACATCTGCAGTCTCTAATGCAGTGTCTGTACCAGCACCACCCATGGCGATACCGACTGTAGAAGCTGCTAAAGCAGGAGCATCGTTGACACCATCACCGACCATCGCAACATTGCCATAGTCTTTTCGAAGTTGTTTTATATAGGAAAGTTTGTCTTCAGGCATTAATTCAGCTTGAATTTCAGAAACCCCTACATGATGACCAATTGCATTCGCAGTCCCTTTATTATCACCAGTTAACATGATTGTTTTCTTAACACCCATGTTATGCAATTTCTCAATAATTTCTTGGCTAGATTCACGTACCTCATCAGCTACGGCAATGATTGCTTGAATCTCTTTTTCAGTTCCTAATATCATGGCAGTTTTGCCTTCATTTTGTAACTTAAGGATGTTTCCTTCTAAATTCTCTGGAATAGGTACATTTAACTCTTGGAACAATTTTGGGCTACCGATGTAATACAAAGTACCATCTACTTCACCTTTTATTCCTTTGCCAGTAATGGCTGCGAAAGCATCAACGTTGATATTTTTGAATGAAACATTTTCTTCTTCGGCTCTTTTAATAATCGCAGAAGCTAAAGGGTGCTGAGATCGATATTCTAAAGCCGTAATTATGGCTAGAATCTTTTTTGAATCTTTTTGGGTATTCATTACATCAAAGTTTGTAACCACTGGAACACCTTTTGTAAGCGTACCTGTTTTATCAAAAGCAATTGCCTTAAGCGAACCCATTTCCTCTAAATAAATGCCACCTTTAATTAAAACCCCTTTTTTAGCAGCATTACCTATAGCTGAAACAATTGAAATTGGTGTTGAAATAACAAGCGCACATGGACATCCAACTACAAGTACTGATAAACCTTGATAAACCCAAGTTTCCCAACTACCATCGAAGAACAGTGGGGGAACAATTACTACAAGCCCTGCAATGACCATGATAATTGGTGTATAATATTTCGCAAATTTATCAACAAATGCTTGTGAAGGAGCGCGTTCACCTTGAGCTTCTTCAACTAGATGTATAATTTTTGAAATCGTTGTATCTTCAACGTATTTTGTAATTTTAACTTCTAATAAACCCTCTTCATTTAGTGTTCCAGCGAATACCTCATCATCTACTGTTTTTGAAACTGGTACTGATTCCCCTGTAATAGCTGCTTGGTTGACTGCAGAAAGACCGCTAACCACGATGCCATCCATTGCAATTTTTTGCCCAGGTATAACAATCATAATATCGCCAATCTCTATATCATCTACGTGTACCATGATTTCTTGACCATTTCGACGAATTAAAGCTTCTTTTGGTGCAATATCCATTAATGAGCGAATTGATTGACGTGCTTTATCCATTGAATAACGCTCTAAAGCTTCACTAATAGCGAATAGGATAACAACTATGGATGCTTCTGCCCATTCTCCTATAAATGCAGCACCAATGACAGCTACCGTCATTAATGTTTTCATGTCAAAATCAAAGCGAGTTAAATTTTTGAAACCAACTTTGAATAGATTGAAACCACCGATTACAATTGAAGCTATAAATAATAGGGAGGTAATAAGATTTTCTTCACCGTTTACGTATTGAGATAGATAACCGAATACGATAAATAAGCTTGCGTATAAAAGTGTGCTATGTTTTTTGTAAAATGGTACTTTCTTTTCAACTTGCCCCTCACTATTGTCAGAAGATGGAGCTTTAGATCTGTATGAAGGTGTATCCATTGATACTTTTAAATTTTCAAAAGCTCCAGCTTTTTCAAGTTCCGCAATAGTTGTTTCGCCAGTTACGGAAATTTTAGAAGCACCGAAGTTTACTTTTGCATCTTGAACCCCTGGAAGCTCTTTTACATTACGTTCAAATTTACCTGCACAGTTTGCACACGAGAAGCCTTCAATTCTATAGGTAGTATCTGTTTGGGGTGGAGTAACACGTTTTTGTTTTTCTGGCGTTACTTTTAAGTTTTCGAAAGCTCCAGCCTTTTCTAACTCCTCCACGGTCGCATCGCCTGTAACTGATATTTTAGATGCCCCAAAGTTCACCTTTGCATCTTGAACACCAGGTATTTCTTTTACATTACGTTCAAATTTACTTGCACAGTTGGCACAAGAGAAACCGTTCACGCGGAATACCTGTTTTTCCTCAGTCATTAATTTCACCTTCTTTATGTTCTTCAAATGCAACACTGATTAAATTCTTAAAATATGGGTCATGAATAGCGTAATAAACCAATTTCCCTTCTTTACGATATTCAGCTAATCCTAAATTTCGTAGTAAACGCAAATGGTGCGACGCAGTTGCTGTTGTTGACCCAATAATATTAGCGATATCGCAAACACATAATTCATCTTCTAGTGTTAGCGCATAGGCAATTTTTACACGTGTATCATCCGAAAGTGCTTTAAAAACTTTAGCAACATCCATTGATTTTTTTTCTTTTAACTTGTCTTGAACATAGTTTACTTTATCCTCATGAATACAGGTGATTTCACATATTTCTTTCATATATTTTCCTCCAGTTATCATTCAAACGTTCAAACGATTATTTGATTGTTTTTATAATAAACTTAAACATTCAAATAGTCAAACAGTTATTTGAATGTTTTATTTATTTAATGCAATTTATTATTTTTGACCAGAAAAGTATATGCAAAAGCCTAAGCTTGAAAAAAGTTAATTTTTTTGGATATGTATGGAAAAAGAAATGTAGATCATTAAATTAGAGGTTAGCTATTGAATATAATAATTATTAGTTTGAATAATAGTTGCAAATTGCAAATAAAATTGCTATATATATTTATTAAGGATAGAATATTTTTGTGTTTTACTTAGTTTTATTAATTACAGCTATTATTTTTAATGAATTTATATTTGCAAAATGCAAATAATGAAGGGGGATAAAAAATGAAAGGGATTCTTGATACAATCGTTATTGGGGGAGGGCAGGCTGGACTTGCAGCAGGCTATCATTTACTGAAAAAAGGTCTACGATTTTTAATATTAGAAGAAAGTAATCAGATCGGGGGTTCTTGGCCAAATTATTATGACAGTCTTAAATTGTTTTCTCCAGCAGGGTTTTCCTCTATGCCCGGCATGAAGTTTCCTGGAAACCAGAATCTCTATCCGAAAAGGGATGAAGTTATTCGATACTTACAAGATTATAAAAAAAAGTTCCAATTACCTGTTTTAATTAATCAGAGAGTAGATATGATTGAGAAAAATAACATAGGTTTTATTGTTCGAACTGTCACAGGCGATAAATTTCAAGTTAGAACAATCATAAATGCTACAGGCTCATTTAATAATCCTTTTATTCCTAACATTCAAGGAAGAGAAGTCTTTCAAGGGAAAACACTTCACTCTTCAGAATATCGAAATCCACAGCCATATCACAACCAAAGGGTAATCGTAATCGGAGGAGGTAATTCGGCTGTGCAAATTGCTGTTGAATTGTCTAAGGTTAGCCAAACTACTCTTTCAGTACGACAGCCAATAAAATTTGTAAAACAACGTCTACTTGGACGGGACATACACTATTGGTTGAAGGTATTTGGTTTTGATACCTTTCCTTTCTGGCGCTTTGGAAAAACGGCACCCAGATCAAATGCTGTGAATGATATAGGAGGATATAAAGATCGAATTAGTAAGGGGAGTCCGGAACAACGTTTAATGTTTACTTCTTTTTATGAAGATGGAGTTATTTGGCCGGACGGAGAAAGGGAGCCTGTAGATACCATTATCTATGCCACAGGATACAGACCACATTTACCCTATATGAAATTACTTGGTGCATTAGATGGGGAAGGAATGCCTTTACAAAAGGCAGGTATTAGCAGTATCCCTGGATTATATTTTGTGGGACTAGAAGGACAACGATCATTTGCATCTGCAACTTTAAGAGGTGTGGGAGAAGATGCCGAGTATGTTGTGAAAAAGTTACTTCACCACATGAAAAGTAGAAACTTTTGAAGTAGGAAAAACATCTTCAAAAAAAGTTAAATATATTTTAGTTGTATTTTGCAAATAAATAATATATATGTCTTTATAGGAGATGATTAAATGGAAAATAAACGTGAACTTTTTCAAGTTTTAACTCAAAAGTTTGCTCTACTAAATAAAACATGTTGTACTGTAGGATCAATTGACATCACACCAATACAGAGCCATATTCTATATGAGATCGACAAACAAAATAATCCTTCTATGCAACAAATAGCAGAGGCAATAGGTATGGATATTACTACATTTAGTAGACAGATTCAAACTCTTATTAAGATGAATCTTGTCAAAAAAACTCCTCTAACATCAGATAAAAGAGTGTACATTTTGTCATTAACTGTGGAGGGTACATTTCTCGCTACTACAATTGATGAAATGATAAACAATTATTTAAATGAAGTTTTTTCACATTTGAATGACTTCGAAAAAGAAACTGTTTTACGTTCAATTGAACTCTTAAATAAAGCTATGGCTAAATCAAATTTGTGTTGTACACCTTCTCCATAACTCGTTACTAAAGAAAAATTAATGGAGATAAATTAATCTTTATCATTATCTTTTAAAGCGTACGTTTAGGTAACTGAACGTACGCTTTTTACAAAGTATAAAAATTTTTTTAAAATGGGTAAATATCTGTTGCAATTCAAAACATTAAATCATAATATAAGAATATAGTTATATACTGATTATGTCACCTTCTTACGAGGTGATTTTATTTAAAATAATATATAAGAAAACAGTTATATAAGGAGTGCAGATAAATGGAAAACACACTAATTGAAAAACAACTAAAAGCAGCAGCGGATTTGAATCGCATTAAATTACTTGCATGCATGAAAAACGGGGAGGTATGTGTATGTGATTTTGTGGATGTGCTAGGAATATCACAACCAGCCGTTAGTCAACATCTACGAAAATTAAAGGAGGCAGGCATTATTACGGAACGGAAAGTAGGGACTTGGAAACATTACCGTTTAGTAGAGAATCAAACGCCACTGATGAAGGGCATTTTAGAACAAATTCAGCCTTTAAAGGGGTGCAATTGTGAAACCGATTGCTGCCATGTAGGGGGAAATATAAATGAGTAATGAATCTTTAACAAAACAGCTTTCTTTTCTAGATCGTTACCTTACCCTTTGGATATTCGTTGCGATGGGAATAGGTGTTGTATTAAGTATCACCATGCCTAATGTTGGGGAAGCGTTAGAGTCCATGTCTATTGGAACAACGTCCATACCGATTGCTATAGGGTTAATTGTCATGATGTATCCACCATTAGCGAAAGTAAAGTATGAAGAAATGTGGCGAGTGTTTAAGGATTGGAAAGTGCTATTACTATCACTTTTACAAAACTGGTTACTCGGCCCGTTCCTCATGTTCTTTTTAGCGATTATCTTCTTACAAGATTACCCAGAATATATGGCTGGACTCATTATGATTGGCTTAGCTCGATGTATTGCCATGGTGATTGTGTGGAATGATTTAGCGCGTGGAGATCGTGAATATGTAGCTGGTTTAGTTGCCTTTAACTCCATTTTTCAAATTGTGACGTATTCAATTTTTGCTTACTTTTTCTTAAATGTATTACCTGGTTGGTTTGGTTTAGAGAATTTCAATGTATCCATTTCTATGTGGGAGATTACAAAGAGCGTTCTAATTTACTTAGGGATACCATTTGCAGCAGGATTCCTCACACGATGGATAGGAATTAAAGCAAAAGGAAAACAGTGGTATGAAGAAAAGTTCTTACCGAAAATTTCACCACTTACTTTAATTGCACTGCTGTTCACGATTGTGTTGATGTTTGCTTTAAAGGGTGAGCAATTAGTAGAACTGCCACTTGATGTAGTGCGAATTGCTATTCCATTATTTATTTACTTTGTGATCATGTTTGCTGTGTCATTCTTCTCTTCCCGTAAAGTAGGTGCATCTTATCCTGTCACAGCAGCTCTTTCTTTTACAGCTGCAAGCAACAACTTCGAGTTAGCAATTGCTGTTGCAGTGGGTGTGTTTGGCTTGCATAGTGGCGTGGCATTTGCCGCTGTTATTGGACCACTAGTGGAAGTACCAGTCCTCATTGGACTTGTATGGGTTGCCTTACGTTGGCAGAAAAAATACTTTAAAACCATTAAATTATAAGGAGCAATTACTATGACAAATACACTTTATTTCTTATGTACAGGAAACTCATGTCGAAGTCAGATGGCTGAAGGATGGGCAAAGAAATTACTACCTACCAATTGGACAGTTAAAAGTGCTGGTATTGAAGCACATGGCGTAAATCCGAATGCTACTAAAGCGATGGCGGAGGTAGGGGTTGATATTTCAAATCATACATCCGATTTAATTGATTTTGAGACATTAAACAATGCAACATTAGTTGTCACTTTATGTGGGGATGCAGCTGATAAATGCCCAATGACACCTCCTCACGTTCGTCGTGAGCATTGGGGATTTGAAGATCCAGCGAAAGCGACAGGTACTGATGAAGAGAAGTGGGCTGTATTCCAAAATGTTCGTGATGCAATTGGTAAACGCATTGAACAATTTGTAGCTGAGGAGCTGAAATAAATTGAAAAAAATTCATATCTATGAGCCAGCAATGTGCTGTTCTACAGGCTTATGTGGACCTTCTATAGACCCAGAATTATTGCGAATGTCATTTATTATGAATAATTTAAAGAAAACAAACATAGAAGCTGAAAGATTTAATCTTACAAACGAGCCAAATGCTTTTGTAGAAAACGAAGCAATCAATCAACTATTAGTGTCAGAAGGAATGGATGCCTTACCTGCAACGTTTGTGGATGGAGAATTACTTTGCAAAGGAATCTATCCAACAAATGAACAATTTTCACAGTGGTCAGGACTTTCAGAAGACGAATTACTACAAAAGCCAAAAGTACGCTTGTCACTAAAAGGAGATGCGTAAGATGGAACGCTTTACAAGAATTCATTTCCCTGACACCCCATTCCTGTTTTTCACGGGGAAAGGGGGCGTTGGGAAAACATCGGTTGCTTGTAGCCTATCAATAGCCATTGCAAGGGAAGGGAAAAAGGTACTTTTAATTAGTACAGACCCCGCATCCAACTTACAAGATATTTTTGGCCAAACGCTTTCTAATAGTCCAACAAAAATTGAAGGCATAGACAATTTATTTGCGATAAATTTGGACCCTGAACAGGCAGCACAACATTACAAAGAGCAAATGGTTGGTCCGTACCGTGGAAAACTACCTGAAGTGGTATTACAAAATATGGAGGAACAACTTTCTGGTGCTTGCACAGTAGAAATTGCTGCCTTTAATGAATTTGCTTCACTATTGACTGATACTTCAGTGATTGGGAATTTTGACACTGTGGTGTTTGATACAGCCCCTACAGGGCATACGTTACGATTATTACAGTTGCCTTCTGCATGGTCTACGTTTCTAGACGATAACACGACTGGCACTTCATGTTTAGGTCCTTTAAAAGGGCTAGAACCACAACGTGAAGTCTATAAAGAGGCAGTTGAACGTTTAAAGAATGCTAATCAAACAACGTTAATGTTAGTGACACGCCCAGAAGAAAATCCTTTAAAGGAAGCTGCACGTGCTTCTCACGAATTGTTTGAAATAGGCATTCAAAATCAGACTCTACTAATTAATGGATATATGAGCAATGCCAATTCTACTGATGATATCGAAGAGGCTTTCATTGCGCGTCAAGCTGATGCAATAGCAAGAATTCCTGAAGAACTAAATCAATTTGAGCATTTCTACTTACCTTTTGTACCGTACTCATTATCAAGTATTGAGCGTATGCAAGCATGGATGACTGACAAAGAAGTTATACATGCAGATGAATCAAATGAAGAAACTAAGATTCCTGAGATAGAAGAAATGATTGCAGATTATTTAGAACGTAAACCGAAACTCATTTTTACGATGGGGAAAGGTGGGGTTGGAAAAACAACTGTGGCTTCTTATATTGCATTACGATTAGCAGAAGAGGATACTCATGTACATTTAACTACAACAGATCCCGCCGCACACCTCGATTGGACATTCGGAGATGACAACGTTAATAATTTAACGATCAGTCGTATTGATCCAAAAGCAGAAGTGGCAAACTATGAAGCAGAAGTGCTTGCAAAGGCAAGTGAAACGATGAATGAGGAAGGTTTAGCATTTGTGAAAGAGGATTTGGCTTCTCCTTGTACAGAGGAAATAGCTGTATTCAAAGCATTTGCTAACGTTGTAGAAAATCATCAAGATGAAGTCATTATTATTGATACCGCACCAACAGGGCATACGTTGCTTTTACTAGACGCAACAGAAGCTTATCATCGGGAAATAAGCCGTTCACAAGGGGATATTCCTCCAGCTGTTTCTAACCTGTTACCAAGGTTGCGTGATGCCTCTTATACGAGTGTTGCCATTGTAACTCTTCCTGAAGCAACACCTGTTTATGAAGCTTCGCGCTTACAAGAAGATTTACACCGTGCTGGATTATCTGTTGATTGGTGGGTTGTTAATCAAACGTTTTCATCTATCTATACAACAAGTCCAACATTAATTCAAAAACAACAAGCTGAAACGAAATGGCTAAAAGAAGTTAGATCCATCAGCAATAATCAATTTGTGGCCATTCCATGGGTAAAAACGCCACCGGTTGGAACACAAGGCTTACATGAATTAAAAGGAGAGAAAATCAAATGAAAATGAGTCTAGAAGGTAAAAATTATTTAGAACAGGTATTAGCTGATTCAGAGGTTAAAACGCTTCGTTTCTTTGGTATTGCAGGCTGCTGTGGGGTTAATTTAGGTGTAGGCTTAGAAGCACCAGCAGAAGAAGATGCAATTCAAACAATTGAAGGTATCGAAGTCGCAATTCATCCTGATATTGCACCGCAATTAACAGATGTTACGATCCATGCAGAAGAAGAGAATGGTGAGCTAGGTTTAGTATTAGTTGGATACTCACCGACATCTTGCTAACAAGTGATCCTAAATATACTGTCTGTCGTAGCAATTATTCAATCCGTTGAATGGAGGATGCAATAATGACAGTAAACCATGCTAGCGAATTAACTAAAGATTATTTTATCGCTTATTTAAAGTTAATAATGAATAGTAGAGAATACACATTGATACAGGCTAAAGAGTTTGCTTTTGATTTCTTCTTTAAAGGAGATATGGATCGTTACGGCACTTCTACATGGTTGCAATTTGAAAAAGCTATAAAAGAAATTGATAAAATCATGTGTGAAATGGAAGTGTGTTCATAACTATCACAAAAGCTTAAATAAATTACGTCTAGCTTACTGCTAGACGTAAAAAATATATTTTATATAAGGGAATGCTTATATAAAGAAAAAAGAGGAGAAGTTTATATGAAAACACTAAAAGTAATCAATCAAAATCAATCTTGTTGTACTCCTGTTCAGGACATTGAAGTCCAAGAGACTGTTAATAATTCCAATAAGAATTTACCGATTGTCATAATTGGTGCAGGTCCTATCGGGTTAGCTACTGCTGCTCATTTAGTAGAGCAAAACCAGTCATTTATTTTACTTGAAGCTGGCAATGAAATAGCACACAATATTCGTACTTGGGGGCATGTCACATTATTTTCTCCATGGCGTTATAACATCAATAGAGCTGCTAAATCATTATTAGAGGGGTCTGATTGGGTAGAACCTAACTTAGAAACAATACCTACAGGGCATGAGTTAATTGATCTTTATTTAAAACCTTTGGCAGAGTTAACACAAATAAAACCTAGTATCCGATTGAACTCAAAAGTAGTAGGTATTTCAAGACAATTAAATGATAAAATGAAATCAAAAAATCGATTAAATCAGTTCTTTAATATATATGTTGAAAAAGAGGATGACATCGATATTATTGAGGCAAAAGCAGTTATCGATGCAACGGGTACATGGGGGAACCCAAACCCAGCAAATTCTACAGGTGTTTGGCTGAAAAATGAGAAAGTATTAGCAGATCACATTGAGTATGGTATTCCAGATATAAATACGAATCCTAAGAGATATGCAAATAAGAAGGTTGCTGTCATTGGTGGTGGTCATTCAGCGATCAATACCTTATTAGCTTTGGCTGAATTACAAAAAGATAATCCTTCAACAAAGCTTGTGTGGATTATGCGTAAAAGATCTGTAGAAGAAGCCTATGGCGGGGAGGAAAAAGATGCGTTGGCAGCACGTGGCGCACTCGGTATTCGCATCCATGAATTAGTAGATACAGGAAAGATTGAGGTAGTAACACCTTTCTATATTTCACAGGTGAAAAAAGAAGAGAATATCCATATTGTAGGTACTATTAATGGAGAACAAAAAGTACTTACAGGATTCGATGAACTTATTGTTAATGCAGGAAATCGACCTGATTTTACCATGAACAATGAACTGCGTTTATCTATTGATACAGCAACAGAAAGTGTGCAAGCATTAGCGCCACTAATTGATCCTAATGAGCATAGTTGTGGCACAGTCAGAGCGCATGGTGAAGAAATACTACGCCAACCTGAAAAGGACTTCTATATAGTCGGAGCTAAAAGTTATGGACGCGCACCAACATTTTTAATGGCAACCGGCTACGAACAGGTTCGTTCAATAACAGCTTATTTATCAGGAGATGAAGAAGCGTCGAAACGTGTTGAATTAGAATTACCAGAAACAGGCGTATGTAGTATTAATCTTGTCAATCAATCAAATACATGTTGCTAATTGGGGGGATATGTTTTGTTAAATCAGTTATTTATAGTGGGAGTATATATATTAATTATCTTAATGTTATCATATATTACACATGAATATCTGGAAAATAAGTTTAGTAAGCAATGTTATTTAATATGGTTGATTTGTGTTTTTTTAACTGGACCTATAGCATTCACCATATATATTATTTGGGATAAGAAAAACAACATACCTAATACAAATGTAAAATAGGTAAGTCTAATGTGGAGAATTCTATAAAGTTTAATTAATTGACTGTTAGTGAAAGCTAGCAGTCTTTTTAAAATACTAAGGGAAATGGGATGGACAAACTTATGGAACAGATTTGGGATGACAGACATCATTACTAATTGAAATATACTTTAGGTAGCGTTTTTACTTATGAAAAAAGCTTTACTGAAAAAACATTGTAATAAATAAGAGGAGTAAGGATATGATAGGTTATTTTCCAACGCCATATGAAGATGAACTATATTACAGTATAATAGCTCGTTATCACATTCATGTAGGTAACTTGAGTAGAAAACATACAAATAAAGAACTATTTGGAAAGAAGGTAAATATTAATTTAGAATTACCAATGGGACTCGCTCATTTAGTATCCCAAATCAATATATTCTCGAAAGAATTTACTAAAGAGTATTTTATTAACCAGCATACAGTGATACCGTTTGTAAAACCCTTTAAAAGTGAAGAATGGAATGAGAAAATTTATAAAAGTGATTTTAAAAATTTATATATTTTTTTATTTAGTTACAGTAAATACAATGTAAAAAACAAGAAATATTTATATTATTGTGCAGAATGCTTAAAGGAACAGCTTAAGTCAAATGGTGAAGGATTTTGGAACAGGATTCATCAAATTCCAGGGATTTTTGTTTGTACTAGGCATAAGACTCCGTTATTAGAGTATTCGTTAAAAATATCCGAGATGGGCTTTATAAATTATTTAATTCCAACAATTGAAGATATTAGAGAACCACTTAGGAGCTATAGTGAGGAACTAATGAAATATTTGATCGATCTAGCAGAGGACGTTGAATACATTATTAGAATGAATTACAAATCGTTTTCTGAAGAGTATTATATTAGCAAATATGTAGATTTATTAGGTAAGAAAGGGTTTGCATATCCCATTAAAAAGCGAAGAGAATACTTACAAAAGTTAATAATTGAATATTATCCAACAGATTTTCTAGAGTTATTAGATTCATTTTTCAAGATAAGTGACAAGTTTTCTTGGGTTCCTAGTTTAATAAATATTGAAGAAAATAGGTCGTTACATCCGATAAGACACTTATTATTAATGAGATTATTAAGTGGATCAGCCAAAAATTATTTTGAAAAGGAGAACTCATTTAAACCTTTTGGTGAAGGACCTTGGGTTTGTATGAACCCGTTTTGCAAGAATTATTTAAAAGAGAATATAAAAAATGTGAATGTTAGAGTAAATAATTCAGATAGGAAAATTCAAGGTATCATAAAGTGTAATTGCGGTTTTGAGTACATAATTAAGGAAGGGGAAAAATCTCCTTTTGATATAAGGGATTTCCATAGAAGAATAGTAAAGCGAGGCCGAGTATGGGAACTTAATTTTAATGAATTACTTAAACAAGATCTAACACTGAACAAAATAGCGGAATTAGCAAATATATCTAGGGATACAGTAATAAGGATTAAGAATAGGGGGCATCTTTCTTCAGTTCAATTAAAAAACAAAGAAGGATTAATGAACAAACAAAAATTAAAAACGGAGTACTACAAAGAGGAATTTCTAAAAATCCGAAAAGAAAATCCAGAATATTCACGCTCTGACTTAGGTAAAGCATATACTAAAATATACGGATGGCTTTTACAATATGATAAAGAATGGTTAATTCGCAATTCTCCTTACTTGAGGAGTACTGGTAATAGAGAAAAAATAGATTACTTAGAGAGAGATAAAGAATTACTAAGCAAAGCAAAATTAATAATAGATAGTTGGTCAGAACATGAAGGAAATTTAAAGAGATTGGTTAGGAAAAGTAGGACAGGGATAATAAATTTACTTGATGTCAAAGCAAGTTATAGTTTGTTCAGTGGAAAATACCCACTTACTACTAAGTATATCAATTCGAATATAGAGACGGTTGAGGATTTTCGGCATAGAAGAATAAAAATTGTTATGGATACCAAATATAAAGACGAGATTGTAACAAAAAATATGGTTATTGAAGCAGCTAATCTTAAAAACTATATTAGAATTAATATAGAGAAACGAGAAAAATTACTAAAATATATAGAGGATTTAGTAACTATCCATAATAACAAATTCTTATAGAATAAAGCTGTGAAGAAACATATTTAAACTATAATGTAAGTACATAATTTTCGTATTGGTATACAACTTTTTTGTAACAGTTTATTGCAAAATAAGTTAATTTGATGAAAATAAGTATACGACTTTATTGTCATTTTAAAGATAAGAAAGACACAAGAATGCGGGTTTGAACATTTGTTAGTATACAACTTTATTGAAACTCTTCATTGTTGTAGATTTGAAATAAAGTCGCGACGATTGTAAAAAAGTTGCGAAGCTTTACCCCTTTGGTTATTATTTAGCCAAAGGGGTGTTTTTTGTCTAAAAGAACTAGAACATCTAAAGTTGAAAAGTGGATTAAAGAAGGTCGTGGCTCGGGAATCGGTGCCGATTATAAACCGTGGTTGAATATTCAAGATGTTTCCTCATTGGGAAGATCCACTCGTTTAAAAGGTATTAAAACGAAAGGCAGCACGAATTTTTATCAGATTTGGAACGAAACTACTTTTTTAATTGAATATTCGGATTTTGTTTTTGATATTCGAGAACAATTTCCTTTATTGCCGTTGGAAGAAACAATTGTCATTGCTGATGAATTAGGTCTAAAACATCCTACAGACCCTAAAACGAATCAGCCAGTTGTAATGACAACGGATTTTTTATTAACGGTAGAAAAAGGAAATGGGTTAGTAGGGCTTGCACATTAGGAGTTTTCAATAATTTCAGTATTAAGGAAATTCAAAACTTAGCAAGAAAAGTAATAGTGGAACATCCCATTGAAATGGATTATAATGCTATGAAATTATTAGTTATTAATGAAATATTAAAGATTAGTAAAGTTGATCAGATAAACAATATTGAAGTTAAAAAAGGAATATTACCACTACTACAAATTCAAAAAAAGGCTATAAATAAAAAGTTACATCCGTATGAGTTATTGAAAAAGAATGGGTATATTAAAAATCTTATTTGAAGGGATAAATGAGATGGAGGCTATTTTTAAAGAAACACTTTTAGATATGGAGATATATATTAATAGGACTATAGAAAGCTATTTTGATGTAGATATATATGGATATGAAAAAAACACTTATTATCGTGAATTTAGATTATATGAACATCAAGAACTAGAGTTTGATGAGTTCAGTATGTTAGATAGAATTTCGTATGGAACATACGGTTTTATTGATGAAGAAGAGTATAATAATGGCTGGATATGTACGAGCGTAGAAACCGCCAATTTTTCTATAGAATCTGTGAATGTGGATTCTTTCAAAAAAGAAGTTACTTTTATATATTTAATAACGGGTGAACCTGGATACTTATACAATTTAGCATTGGATTATACTTTCTATGTAGAGCTTTATGTTGGAGGATGTAAAAAAGGCTTACCTTTTTGGCAACAGTCCTTATATTTAAGTTATTTAATGTATAAAAATAATAATTTTCTGGGGAGTTTTATGCATCTTTTTATTGCTTTTGAAGGTCTTTTAAGATATCAGACTGGAGATACTAAAACACAAGATTTAAATGAAATTTATAAAAAACATACTTCTAATAATTTGCCTTCAATTATAAAAAAGTACAAAAAGATACGAAATAGAGTTATGCATGGAAATGAAAGTGCTACAGCAAGTTTAACAGATAATGATTTGGAAATACTATTGGATGGAATTGAAAAATTATATAGATAATTCCATTTGGGTTTTGGATAGATATATAGATAAACTATCATTTTTTACACTAAATGTTTTTGTATATTCAGCCAATACTTATAATAATTTGATAGTGGGAACCTTAAAATATTAGATTAATTAAAAATCAACGTATTAGAAATTTTTATTTTAATACGTTGATTAAATTTATAGGTAAAACAATAATTGAAAGAATTAAACTGACAGAGGTACCTAGTACAGTATAAATTTTTAATTAGATACAGAGATTCAAATATTTTTATTGGTTAAAAATGTTATAATTTATGTTATATAAAAATTAATGATTAGTCTATATATTTGATTAGTAGTAGTTACTTAATTAAAGATTAAATTAGATAATGGAGTATTTTTAATTAGTATAAAGAATGATTTTTATAGAGGCTCAGTTTAAATAAATTGAATATAAGCGAGTATAAACCGATTTATAAACAAAAAACTTTATTTGATACTGGACTTTTATAAATGTGAAATAAAAGTAACTTATGGAGGGGAAATAATTGAATTGGATAAGTGAACATCGATATAGAGTTATTAAACCACTTTCGGGTGGTAATATGTCTAAGGTCTATTTAGCTATAGATTATGGTTCAAAAGATGAGAAAGAAGTTGTTATAAAATCATATCCATTAGGAGAAAATAGGGATTTCCAAAAAAACTTATTTTATAGGGAAGTAGAAAACTTAGAAAGGCTTAATCATAATAATATAGTTAAAATAGAAAACAAAGGGATAGACGAGAAAAACAACCTTAACTTTATTGTTTTAGAGTATTTACGAGGCCAGTCTCTAGATAAAATAATTTTTAAAGATATTCTCCCAGATTCAGAAAAACATAAGATTATATTAGAGACTCTTTCAGGTTTAGCACACGCACATATTAAAGGTATATTACATAGAGATATTAAACCCTCAAATATTTTAATCGATGAAGAGAATAATGTGAAAATTATTGATTTTGGAATCAGTAAATTGAATGATTCAATGTTTACAGAATATACTTTGAATTTTTTAGGAACTCGTAAATATGCTTCTCCAGAACAAATGCGAATGGAAGATTTAGATCAGAGAAGTGATATTTATTCAATTTGTTACGTAATCACTGAATTGTTATTAAGCAAAGATATTAGAGAAAATATTATCTTAGAAGTTAAAAATTCAGGATTAGATGAACATATTAAAGACTTATTAATAAAAGGCTTAGATGAAAATAAAGAAAATCGAATTAATAATATTAGTGATTTGATTACAGGATTTAAAAAAGCTATTTCTAATGAAATAAACTTATATGCAAATGAATATGCAATAGGATTTACTAACAAAGTTATAAATAAAATGTTTACAGAGGGCTTAATTTTAAATGAATCGAGAAATGAAGCTGCAACACTAATTTCAAAAGACTTAAATCAAGAATATATTTTAATGAACTATTCTAGAAATCAAAAAAGAAAAGATTCATATTCTTATAATATTTATGGTAAACAGTATGAGTATCTTTGTGTAATTGATGACAAATCAAAGGATAAGTTTACTATATTAGATATAAAATTCTTTACTCAATCTTCTATACATGAGGGCAATAAAGAGTTGGCAATAAGGATTGATAGAAAGTTTCAAGTATTTGCCTATTCGGATGAGAATTTTGATGTGTATGATGATATCAATGAATTAATTGAAGAATTTGAAGCCAATTATAATAAGAGTAATTTTAAAGCTCAAAAAGAGAAAGAAGAGAAATCCATTACTTCAAAATGGAGTACAGCAATTAGTTTAAAGAAAAAGTTACTTGATAAAAAGAAAAATACATTACGATATATTAATTTTGAAGTAAATGAAGACGGAGATAGGATTGTAGTAACTTTAAAAGATAAAGACATAGAAAAAGCATTTAGCGATGATCAACTTTTAACTATGACCTCTGCAAATAATATAAATCGGGAATTAAATGTAGGATATTGCGTAGAATTTTCTGAAGGAAAATTATTAATTCAACTTTCAAGAGATGTTTATCCAGAGCAATTTGCTAAAAGTGGAGAGATTTCTATTAATGAAAGAATGGAAGAAGTATCTCTAAATAGACAAGAGAGAGCTTTAAAAGCAATTAGGTTTAAAGAAACTGCTAATCCTTTAATACCTGATATAATAATGAATCCATCTTTAGCTAATGTTTCTCCACTAGTTCCAGAGATTGAATTTAAATCAAAATTAGATAACTCCAAAGAGAATGCAGTTTTAAAAGCTCTTCAATCTGAAGATATATTTTTATTACAAGGACCGCCGGGTACGGGTAAAACAACTTTTATTGGAGAATTAGTATATCAAATAATAAGTAAGAATCCAGAGAGTAAGATTTTAATTTCTTCTCAATCTAATGTAGCTGTTGACCATGCATTAAATAAGATTCAAAGTATTTTGCCGGGTATTTCTATGCTGAGGATAGGAAGAAAAGATAGATTGAGTCAAGGCGCTGAACAATATTTAATTGAAGAACAGCTGGACTTGATGATTAATCAAATTAAAGAAAAATCAAAGCTTTTTTTAGAGCAAATTAAAAACGAGGTTAATTTAAGTCCCTCAACACTAGATAAATACGAGAAAATATCTTTAATTGATAAGATAAATGAGATGATCGGAAATCTTAATAACGAGATAATCGAAAATGAGATGAAGTTACAATCTGTTAAAGAAAAATATAACAAAATTATTGTTTTAACAGAGGGTCTGAATGAAGTTTATTCAAAGCTCAGTAGTAAAATTCAATTTGTAAATGAGAGGGAACTATCAGGGATTTTGAATAATTTTAAGGAAGAGTATTTGAATTTGGGTCTTAGAATTGTAAATGAAATAGATTCAGCAAATGAAATAGGCGAAGAAAAGCAAATGCTTGAAGATATTGTAATGGAATTGACAAGCAAAAAATTAAAAAAACAAACTGAAATTGATGTTTTAAAAGAGCAATTAAAAGTTGAAAGTCCTGAAGCATTTATTTCTTTAAAATCTATGATTCAGCAAGAAATGAATGATAAAAAGGCATTAATAGATGAAGTAACAAATATAGAAATTATTCAAAAAGAGTGGATAAGTAGAGTAAGTGTTGATAACAAATTTGAAAGCTTACTAATTCAGAAAGCAAATATAATTGGTGCTACGTGTTTAGGTGTGTCAAGTTTACAAAGTTTAAATGATATTTCATTTGATTGGGTAATTGTAGATGAAGCTGGTAGAGCAACAGCCCCAGAATTATTAGTTCCAATAGTTATGGCTAAAAAAGTTGTTTTAGTAGGAGATCATAAGCAATTACCGCCTGTCATTGATGAGGGTTACTCTGAATTAAATCTAAAGGAACATAATATTAATATAAAAGATTTAGAAAAGAGTTTATTTGAAGAGCTATTAACATCAATAAATGATGACTGTGTAGGACTATTAAAAGAACAATACAGGATGCATAAAGGTATTGGCGATTTAATAAGTTATGTATTTTATGATAATCAACTAGAATCTCCAGCTAATATAGAAGATAAGCAACATGGATTTACTAAATGGAATGGAAAAAGCTTAGTTTGGTTATCAACTAGTGAACATCCAAGAAAAGCGCAGCAAGAGTTGAAAAACAGAGGTCATATTACTTATGAAAATAAACTTGAAGTAGATATTATTTTTGATAAATTAGTTGAGATGGATAATGATTATAATGGACGAGGTTTATTTAAAGAAGTGGGTATTATAGCAGGATATCAGGCACAAAAATCTGCTTTAAGAAGAAAATTAGAACGAGAGTATAAAGATAAATTTAAAAATATCTCTGTTGAAATTAATACTGTAGATGCTTTCCAAGGAAGGGAAACTGATGTTATTTTCTATAGTATAGTTAGAAGTAACAGTAAGGGACAAATTGGATTCTTAAAAGATGCAAGGAGATTAAATGTAGCTTTATCAAGGGCTAAAGAACTTTTAGTAATCGTAGGTGATCATAGTTCAGTTACACAAGAAAAAATATTAAGTGGAAACGTTGAGAATCCTTTTGTTAAAGTATATGAATATATGCAAAAAAATAATCAATATTGTATTTTAGAGGGGGTGTAGGAAATAGAAAAGTTAGTAGAAAAACATATTGATTCGCTTCCACATTATAAACTTGTAAAATATTTAGATATAGTAATACCATTTTATAATATTTCGTTAGATATAACTTTGTTGAAGAAAAAAGATATAGGTATTATCGAAGAATTTTTATTAAAGTTTTATAAAATAAATATTTTTGATGAGGAAAAAATTTCAAAAATATTAGGGATTGATTTATTTTTAATTAATAACAGTATTGCTAATTTATTTTTTCAAAATTTAATTAAGATGAATCAAGATAACAGGATAAGTCTTACTAAAAAAGGTGAAGAGGCTTTAAAAGAGGCTAAGACAATTCAACCAGAACAAGTTACAGTTAACTTTTTAATGAACGGATTAACAGGTGAACTAACTCATTCTACAAGAAAACTATTTACAGGAAATGAAGTTAGGAAGAAAAATCTTTGCGCTATCAAACCTCTTTTAAATAAACCTACACTAGAAGAATTTGAATTTAACAAGATAAATAAAGTTTTAAAGGAAAAACAAAAGGAATTTCCAGATGATTCTTTAGCAGGGGATTTAATCACCATAAATGAGTTAGAAAAGTGTTATTTATCTTACAGAAAAAGAAGTATGCTAATTTTTATGCATGAAAATGATGCTGAGGCTGATCTAGAAATAAAAATCTTTGATGGTATGGACCGTGAGAACGAATTAGAAAATATTATTTTAAGGATGGAGAAAGATGGAATTAAACAAATTCCATTTGATAGGAAGGACACATTAGATGTTATTAATAATGAGGAAGTATCTATAACTACTATTAATCCTTCCTTAATGGAAGAAGCTTTGTTTAATACAAAAAAACTAACCTTAAATAAACAATTATCAGAACAGTTGACACAACAACTCCACAAAAAGGAGATTCAACTTAATGAAAATGATTTAGACAGCGAAAGTAAGATAACTGATACACAAGTTATAAGAGGACTTAATGAAAAAATAGCTCTTTTAGAAGCTGAAAAAGACAATATAAACAGATATATAGAAACATATGAACATAGAAAAATACTAGAGGATTCTTTTGAAAAAGCTGAAAAACTAGTTTTAATTATATCTCCTTGGATAAGATTTGGTGCATTTGATTACATTATTCAAAATAAAATTCGTAAAGCTCTAAAGAGAAAAATTAAAGTAATTATAGGTTACGGGATTTCACCAGATGATGTAGGCCATACAGGGGCAGTAAATATTCTTGAAAAAATGAGAAAAGAACCAAATGGGGAAAATTTAATTTTAATTAAATTGGCTAATACACATGAAAAAGTATTATTAGTAGATACGAAATATGTAGTTATAACAAGTTTTAACTGGTTATCATTTAAGGGAGATCCTAAATTAGGGTTTAGACAGGAAACTGGTCTTTATACAATCGATTCAAAAACTATTCAGGCGAACATTAACAGTTTAGAAAAAAGAATGAATATAGATATTCAACAGTACTTAAAGTGAGTATTTATTTTACTTCAAAATTAAACAACATTATTATTTGAAATAAACTTCTTTCTAACTCTCAAAGAATATTTTAAACAACTTTAAAACCACCTATCAAATTTATTGATAGGTGGTTACTGCATTTGTGAGATGAAAATTAAGCAACTTTATTATCTGCACACATTTTTGTGAGTTATAACTAATACTGTCATAACTTATAATTATATTTGTCATATAAATATAAGATATTTGTGACACTATAATAAACCTTGGTACAGAGTAGTTGTTGCTGTATCAGGGTTTATATTTTTTAGATTGTTTTTTATAAAAAGGGACTAACAAATAATTAATATTGTCATTTTTTAGTTGAATTTCAAACAAAGATTGGACGTTTATAATAAACTTTGATTAAAAATCCTGTGCTGTTATGCATGGTCTTTTTTGTTCAACAAGCGGGCCAAATTGTGGAGTAAAACTAAAATTGTTGTCATGATTATTTTGCTCTCATCACCATCTAACTCACAAAATCCAAAAAAACAAGGTATTCATACATAACGAGAGAAAATATGAACCACTAATTATCTCATATTAGATTAGAAAAGCCATTCACAAGAAATTGATGAATGGCTTTTTGTATCAGTTATAAAAATAAAAAAGAAAAAATGGTTAGAAGGACTGAAAATCCTAATATTGTCCCAACTATAATGGTATGACGTTTACGTTGCATCACGACGATAGCAATATATTCGCGAATCATAGCATTTGGCCAGTAATAGAGCGCGGTTTTTGAACCAATTCCTTGGCTTTTTAAACCTGCCTTTTTCGCATACAGACTTGCCCTAAATAAATGGAAATTGTTTGTAGTAAAAATGCTGTTATATTTACTACCTTTTACTGAATCCATGATTTGTTTTGAGTAGAGCATATTTTGAAATGTATTGATAGAACGAGCTTCGGTTAAAGTATGCTCCAAAGGAATTCCTTTCTCTATAGCATAATTTTGCATTGCTTCAGCTTCAGGAAGATCTTCATCCGGGCCTTGTCCACCTGAGAAAATTAATATAGGCGGGGAGGCTATAGCTACTTGTTTCCAATAAAAATCAATTGCTTTATTAATGCGACTTGCCAAAAGTGGTGGCACTTTATCTTTAATTAAACCACTACCAAGAACAATAATAAAATCTTGGTTTAATTTTGGTCTGTTAAATTGGTATAACAAATATGCGGATAAAAAGTTAGTTAAGTGTAAAAAGAAATACACAATGATAAAGGAAACCCCAGTGTATAACGGTTCAAAATAGTAAGGCAAAAAGCGCATGGGATTCACCAGACGGAATAGAATGAATAACAGAAGAAAAATTCCTGAAATTAACGTTAAACTGTTAGCAAACCTCCGGCTTTCCCTTTTCAGCAGGATTCGTGCATTTAAAAATAATCCAACACATATAGTAGATAATCCAAAAGTTAATATAAATACCAGAATAACGATTGGAACAATAGCGAACAATCTTACAATTATTAAATCGGAACTGAACCCTAAATAACAAAGAAAAATGATAAATGAACAAAAAAATACGTTAAATAGAAAACCATTTATTATTCTTCTAGAATCTGTTAAATAAGAAGCAAGAAAAATAACGAGGAAAATTAGAGTTAGAATTCCAGAAATAATCATATATTATACCTCGTTTCTTTATAAGTACGTACAGTTCATTATAAATGATAGTGGTATCAGTTTATATAGCCTTAATATTTTCCTTTGTTTAGTTTAAACGATGTTCAACAATCGGGGTGCAGTACCTTTTGCAAGAATGATAAGCTCTCTTTTTCATTAAAGGGCCATTTAATTGAATAACATTTCTAATTTAAAAAAGGTTTCATGCTTATATGGCATAAGTTTTTGTGCGGATTTTTCAGTTACTTGCTATAAAAAAAGTTGGTGCAGTGTCTACATTTTTTAACCACCGATATTCTAGACCATCTACTCTATCTTTAATCCAAACATCTCCTTGGTTTTCTTTTTTAGATGTTCGATACCAAGTAATCGTTGAACCAACTACTTGAGGAGTATTATCTATTTTATTGTTCTTTGGAAATGTAATCTGCCTTTGTTCTCCTGATTCAAGATTAATTACATATAGCGCTGTAAACATAGTTGGAACCGGTCCCAATTTCCACGCTTTATTTTCTTTTGCTCGAGCAACAATTATTTCATCTAGAGAAAACCATTCCAAATCTAGATCTACATATCCTTTGGGTGTATAGCCCTTTTGTTTATTCGCTGTAGGAATCTCGGTAACGGTTGTATCTTTGTTTTCAACAAAAAATCTTCCTTCACCCGATATGAAGGCTAGTTGATTTTTTGATGGAGCCCACTTTATCCAATTTTCATACCCAAGCATTTTCCCTATCACTTGAAAATGATCCCCTACTGATGAAAGTACTGATAATGTATTGCTATCATTTGACCAAGACGCTGTGGGTGTTAATAGAAAACTAATCCAGCTCCCATCAGGACTAAACGTTAAATAGTCAGCATCGATGGCGAATAAATCCGTTGTATTTGTTTGAATGGTGTAAAAGGGCTTTATTTTATTCGTATCAAGATTGGCATCTACTGGCACTTTAAAAAGGCGAACAGGTTCCCATCCAGTAGGAAGTAAATTAGATTGAGATGAAACGATAAATGCTTTTCCGTCGGGGAACCATTCAAAATCACTAACACCTAGAGATACATTTTCAAAACCTTGTGGTCGCCCATTTTTGGTTTTTGTAACGTTTAGGATACCTCCCGAATTGTAAGCTAGTTGATTGGATGTTGGCGACCATTTGATTTCATTTGCTTCAATTATAGGATACGGCTTATAACTTTCCTTTTTCTTTACATCATAAATATATAAATTCGTTTTTCCACCCTCCTCCTTACCTGCTAAATAGGCAATAAATTGACCGTCTTTTGACCACTTTGGAGAGGATACGTACTGACCTGTCGTAAGCTGTAGTTCCTTATCACCCTCTTTTATCCAAAGCTGGTGGTCTCGTATGAAAGCAGCTTTAAGTGGACCTTCAGCAGAAGCACCTATTGAAAAACTAAAACTAATAAATAGTATTAATAATAAAACCCTAATTGCCATTAATTAATCCCCACCTCTTTATCATAGGATGTTCTTTTGAAGGGAATAAATTCGTCCATCAAACATAACAAATGCTGGATTGTTGCCTTTTGCTGCTACCATCTTCCATTACCTGCTACGTTTTGAATAGCAACAATATATAAGAAAACAGCCAAAAATAAAGACAGGATAAAACTACAAATTCTTGTAGAATCAATTCTGTCATTGCTATCAAATGTTATTTACGTACAAACGTTTGATACATTATAGCCTTTAGAGAAGCGATTTCATCATTGATTGCTTCAATGTGGATACGTTTCGTTAAATTTGTAATTGTTCTATCTAAATTTTTAATTACAGCAATCTTTTCACCATTTTGCAGGCGCTATTGTTGTATAAGCTGTTCTGTTCTTCTTGCATTCACGGAGCGGAGGATTGTTAAGTTAATGACGAACAAAGTAAAAGCGGTCCTCCACAGATATAGTGTGGAAGGCCGCCTTTTTGTTATAAGCAAGTCACCATTTATTATTGGTTACAGCTGATTCACTTAATTGTATAGAAATAAATTAAGAGATCTATTTAGCTTACGAAGCATTACGCAATGATTTCAGAATTAAACTCAAAATGAAAACTAGTATAATTGCTCCAATGAGGGCAGGGAAGATATAGAAATCAGAAATTTTAGGACCCCAACTTCCAAGAAGCATACCACCAATCCATGCACCAATAATACCTGCAATAATATTACCAATAATTCCGCCTGGAATATCTTTACCCAAAATTATACCTGCAAGCCAACCGATAAGCCCGCCAATTATTAAAAACCAAATGAAACTCATACTATCCATCTCCTATTTTATATTTTAAATATTTTGTTATAGTGTTTTATAACCTTTATTGAACTCTTTCAAACTATAAGGAGGAAAAAAATAAAAATTAGGGGAAGTTTCAAGGGAATAACAGACATTGGCGCATTTCTGTAAGAAGAGGAGCATCTTTATTTTAATGGTATTAATAAATTCATGTTTATTCTATTTTCATCCTGAAGAAAATGTATAGCTAAGAGACACAAGTTTATTTTGACTAAGAATTAAAAAATGGAGACTTAGCGTATAAGCGTTTCTTTGATGAGCATGAACAACAGGACTTTCCGAATGTGTTTATAAGATTTTATTATTGATTTATATAAACCTTCCACCGATTTTGGTGGAAGATTTTTATGAATTCAAAAATTCCTTTGAGTTATAGTATAATCAAGAAATTAAGCTGGAGGTTTTCCTCTGATATTTTAGTAAGTTCTTTTGATTTTTTTAGTTAAAACAATCATGAAAGTCAAATTACCATGAGCTACGTCTGTTATATTTTCTTAAATACGGCAACAAAGAATTTAACTTTTTAGATAAGCATATTGGTATATTCTTAATAAAAGTAGGATAAAGGTTATATGAATTATACTAGGTGAAAAGGGTGAAGGTTAAGTATATTGAACAAAAAAAAGATACCATTACAAACAAAAATATTAGGATTGATTAGCACGTTAATTCTTTTTATTGTTTTTCTTCTTGCCAGTATATTTGCTTATTTACAATATGTCGATGCAAGGACTCAAGTTAAACAATTGGCATTGCAATCCGCTATGACAATCTCTCTTATGCCAGAACTTAAAGAATCCATTGGGAAAAGTGATTTAGACCTACGTTTTCGTCCAATTGCTGATCAAGTAATAGATCAGGTAAATGCAGAAAATATTATTATTGAAGATCGAGAGAAGATTATTTATTCGCACAGAAGCCCAAGGCAAGTTGGTCAGAAGAGTTTTGATCATACAAATAATTATGGGTTAATATTTGGAGGTTCTAATAATTTTGAATTAGAACGAGAGAGTGGTTCTGTTTTAATCGGGAAGGTTCCTATCATAGCAGACAATGGAGAATATACTCGTGTAATTGGAACCGTAGCGGTTGAATACGCAGAAAAAGAGATTTTTCAAAATATCTATAAACGAATTAAGTCCATTCTCATCGCATCTCTGATTGTTTTAATTTTAGGAATCATTGGTGGTGTTTTTTTAACCAAAAGTATTAGAAAAGATACTATGGGGTTGGAACCGCATGAAATCTCCTCGCTATATAGAGAAAGAAGTGCCATTCTGTTATCCGTTATGGAAGGAATCATTGCAATCGATCAAAATGGTTTCTTAACATTAATCAATCATTCTGCTAGGTCGATGTTGAACCTCAAGGATGAATCCTTGATTGGTCAACATATCCAATTTGTCTTACCAGCAATTACTATCGATGGTGTATTACAGAAAGGTAAGCCCATTCATAATGTAGAGATATTAATTAATGATAAAGTATATATATTTAATTTTATTCCCATTATCGAAAATGAAAAGATTATGGGTGTGGTTTCTAGTTTTCGTGATAAAACAGAGCTTAAAAAGCTTATTGATACGATCACAGAGGTTCGTGAATATTCTGAGGGACTCCGTGCGCAAACGCATGAGTACTCTAATAAACTTTACTTATTGTCAGGATTAATCCAATTAGAGAGATATCAGGATGCATTTGAATTTATACAAAAGGAATCAGCTAATCACCAGCACCAAAACCGAATTCTATTTAATCAAATTCAAGATATAAATGTTCAAGCGATCTTATTAGGGAAACTGGGCAATGCATCAGAAAAGAAAATTGCCTTTGAAATTGATCCTGATAGTTATGTAGATGTCTTACCAAGTCACATTGAAATCACGGATATCATCACAATCATTGGAAATCTTATTGATAATGCATTTGATGCTGTAGCCGATCGAAAAGAGAGAAGGGTATCTTTCTCAATTACAGGAATTGGGAATGATATCATTATAGAAGTAGCAGATAACGGAAAGGGAATTGCTGAAGATATGTTAGATTTTATATTTGATTTACGTAGTTCATCTAAAGGAAAAAATAGAGGGTATGGATTATTTAATGTTAAACAAATTGTAGAATCTTTAGGTGGAACAGTAGAAGTGAAAAATGACAAAAATGGTGGGGCCATTTTTACGGTATTCCTACCGAAAAAATGAAATTTACTCAGTGAGATGGGGGACTCCCATCTAAATCGGATGTCTAAATATCAGCATAGGGAGATAAAAGAAGGAGAGGGAAAAAATGATTAAGGTTGTCATTGCGGAAGATGATTTTCGTATTGCACAAGTGCAAGAACAGTTTTTGCATAAGGTACCAGATGTAAAGGTCGTTCAGAAGGCATTGAATGCAAAGGAAACGATGGACATACTAGAGAAATATGAAGTTGACTTGCTTTTTTTGGATATCTATATGCCCGATGATCTTGGAACAAATTTGTTAGCAAGGATACGGGATCATTATCCAACAATTGATATTATTATAGTGACTGCTGCAACAGAAAAAACGATGCTTGAGACAGCAGTCAGATATGGTGTGAGTAACTATTTGTTGAAGCCAGTAACAATGGAGAAATTTGTTGAAGCGGTGGAAGAATATAAAAAAAAGAAAAAACTTCTAAGCTATCGTGATGAGGTCGACCAAACATTGATTGATCGATACTTTGGCGTTGCTAATCAATTGTCCTCAGCTCAAAAAGAATTACCTTCAGGTGTTGATCGTCATACTTTAGAAAAAGTGAAAGAGGTAATGAAAGAACTAAAAGGTGGTATTTCCATAGAGGAGATGGGTGAACAAATCGGTGCATCTCGAACAACTGCGAGAAGGTATTTAGAGTTTCTTGTTTCAATTGATGTCTGTACGGCAAAACATGAATATGGAGTTGTTGGAAGACCTGAGAGGAAATATTACTATAAAGAATAACAACAAGGTTAACTCAAAAATTAGGACAAGGGATGAACAATGAGAAAAATAATGTTTATTTTCGGGCTTGTTGTTATGCTTTGCTTTGGTTGTTCACAAGATGAGGGGCATGAAGCGATAACTGATACAGTAACAATCATTGCCCCAAGCTCGATTGGTGGAGGTTGGGACAAAACAGCAAGAGCCATACAGGACATTTTACTGAGTAACAATTTGATTGATGAGGATATTCATGTACTGAATAAAATTGGTGCTGGTGGAGAGCTAGGATGGAAATATACTAAACAACAAAAAAAGCATGTGCTAGCAATGAATTCAAGCCTACTCATTACTAATCATTTGTTGGGGCAAAGTAAGTTAACCTACAAAGATTTTACACCAATTGCCACTTTGGCTACAGAATGGAGTGTCGTAATTGTCTCCAAGGATTCAGAAATAAAAAGTGCAAAAGCTTTAATGGAAAAGCTCAAAGAAACACCCCAAGCATATAAAATAGGAGTTTCCCCTAGACTAAGCAATGATGATCAAATTTCTTTTGTATTAGCGAGTAAACAGGCAGGAGTGCAACCTGAAAAACTAGATTTTTTTGTTTATGAGAATAGTGGTCAAGTAGTTGATGCATTATTAAAAAAGCAAATTGATGTGGCAACGATGACTTTATCCGAGGCTAAAAAATATTATGATTTGAATCAAGTACAATTGCTTGTCATTTCCTCGGAGAAACGTTTAAAGGAGCTCCCCGAAATTCCTACATGGACGGAAGAGGGAATAGATGTAGTTTTTAAACACTGGCGCGGTATTATGGGACCACCTAATATGTCAAAAAAGGAAATCGAATTTTGGGATATGACATTTGCAAAAATGATCAAAACCAAAGAGTGGAAACAAATTTTGCAGACGTATATGTGGGAAGATTTTTATATGAACAGTAGAGATACATCTAGATTTCTTGATGAAGAAAATAAGAAATATGAGAAATTATTGGAGATTTACTAAGTAAAATACTCTTATTATGTACAATTTTTTTATTAGGTTGACTATTGAGAACTATGTGTTTTCCTTTCTACCGTCTCATCCGATGGTGGAGAGAATACATAGTCCAAGGTTAGCCTCTTTTTTTGTTTAGCAAAAACATACAATGCTTTCCGTGAACAAAATGTACGAAATAGCTATAAAGAAATTAATAAACATTAATTTGTAAACGATTACATTTGGCCGATGTTATTTTATTATAAGGTGTAATATTCGGAAAATTAGTTATTTAACGAATTAATAAATAATTTCACAAAGCATTTAGGGGGAGTATTATGCTAGCAATTTTAGGTTTTTTAATGATAATAGTCTTTATGATTTTGATTATGACTGGCCGTCTTACAGCAATGATTGCATTAATTGTAGTTCCAATTACGTTCGCAATTATTGGTGGATTCGGAAGTGAAATGGGACCTATGATGTTGGATGGGATTAAAAGTGTCGCTCCAACAGGGATTATGATTTTATTTGCAATTCTTTTCTTTGGTATTTTGATCGATGCTGGCGTATTTGATCCAATCATTAAAACGATTCTTAGACTAGTAAAAGGGGATCCTGTAAAAATTGCTATCGGAACAGCCGTATTAGCCCTTTTTATTTCTTTAGATGGTGATGGTACGACAACATACATGATTACTATTTCTGCCTTTCTACCGCTTTATAAAAGAATTGGCATGCGACCAATTGTATTAGCTGGTATTGCCGTTTCAGCTTCAGGTGTGATGAACCTTCTACCTTGGGGAGGACCAACAGCAAGAGTTATGACAGCCCTGAATCTGGAAATGTCTGAGGTTTTTACACCAGTGATTCCAGCGATGATTGGCGGGGCTATCTTTGTTCTGTTTATGGCATTTACCCTTGGAAGACAGGAAAAAAAGCGGATTGGTATTATAGAATATGATTATGAAGCGGCAGCTCAGCCTGCTGCTACAGCTGAAGATGACTATTTGAAACGTCCAAAACTGATTATCTTTAACTATACTCTGACAATTGTTCTTTTAGTAGCGTTAATTATGGAGTTATTACCACCTGTTGCATTATTCATGCTTGGTTTTGCGATTGCGATTACTGTAAACTATCCAAAATTGAAAGATCAGAAGGAACGTGTTGCGAATTATGCTGACAATGCATTATCTGTTGTTTCTATGGTTTTTGCAGCTGGGATATTTACAGGGATTCTTTCAGGTACATCAATGGTAGATGCGATGGCAAACTCAGTGATTCATTATATTCCAGATGCAATGGGTTCTCATTTTGCTGTTGTTACAGCCATTCTCAGCGCACCTTTTACATTCTTTATGTCTAATGATGCCTTTTACTATGGCGTACTGCCGTTACTTGCAAAGGCAGGAGCAGTATATGGCATTGATCCAGCCTTTATCGGTAGAGCTTCTCTTTTAGGTATGCCAGTACACCTTCTAAGTCCGCTTGTTCCCTCTACTTATTTATTAGTAGGTATGGTAGGAGAGGATTTCGGGACACTACAACGTATCTTCTTAAAGTGGGCATTCGGTTCTACAATTGTCATGATTATTGTCTGTGTAGTGTTGGGGATTTTCCCTCTTTAAAAGCCACGGCTTATGGGGCGAAAAAGATTACCTAGTGAAAATATTTTATTTATAAGTGTAAGAGAAGCCTTATTTTAATGGGCTTCTTTTTTATTTTCATATTCGAATAACTACATAAACTGGAAATTATTTAGAAGGATGTTTCAGATAGGCGCTTTAAAATGTTTTTATTCGTAAAAAGGACGATCATCATATACGATAAAAATATTGAGACTTAGGATTATTAGTGCTCTATTCTGCAATTAAAAAGAAATTATTAAAATAGGAGAAAGGTGGTATGAAATATGAAAATCCGTAAGATTGATCATGTGGGGATAATCGTCAATGATCTTCCTGCAGTGAAAGCATTTTTTCTTGACTTTGGTCTTGAGGTGCTAGGGGAAGGAAAAGTGGAAGGTGAATGGGTGAAGAGGATGGAGCGGGTATTAGGGCTTCAAGGTATTAAAGAGGACGTTGCAAAAACGTCAGATAGTGACGTAAATCTAGAAATAGTAATGTTGCGAACACCAGACGGCGAGGCGAATATTGAACTAGTAAAATTTAACGCGCCATCAAATCCAATAAGCATTCAGCAGCCTTTAACAAATACTAAGGGTATCCAACATATTGCCTTCAATGTTGAAGATATTGAAGCCCTCGTTAACAATTTGACAAAGAAGGGCGCAGAACTTATTAGTGACATTTATAGCTACGAAAACGCCTATAAATTATGCTACGTGCGTGGGCCAGAAGGAATTATTTTAGAGCTCGCTGAAGAAATCAAATAGCTAATCAGCAACTTTGTTGAAAAGAAACCACTAAAAGGGGGTTTCTTTTTTGCCCCTATAGGAGCTCATACTTATACTTAAATATCACAATTTTCTACCCTGAGGGTCTAAGTTGATAAAATACCGAAACCTAAGGGCATAAAAAATAGGATGTTTCCAACGATATTCCTTAATGAAACATTAGCATGTAAACCATATATAGCCGCAATTGGAGTTAGGTTCATATCTCCTCTTGCGGCATAAAAGTAGAAAGGGAAGAGGGTTAAAGAGTATAAAAAAATTCCTGAAAAATAGAAAAAAGGCTTTCATCATTTCATTATTAAAGGAGAATTGTTTTTTAACAGCTAAAACTATAATTCTGTAAATGATTCAGAACTAGCTAACAGTTTCCCTTAAAAATATTCTGGTATAAAATCATTAAAGTCTGTAAGAAATTTCTGGTATAATTACATAAATCTATGTTTATTTTGAGGAGTGATGTCGTGAAGAAGCTATTTATAATAACTAGTTACTTAGGGTTTTTTATATTAGGAGGTATGACTTTTACCTACTTTTCAACAACGGAAGCAGCAAGTGACATGAAAAAGATCAGCGTGTTTCAGGATCCGATTAATTACTATGTAGATAAGGTTGAAAAAGTGCCGTCAGAAGGTCAATCTGGATTTAATTATCAAGGCACAATATATGTCCCAATGCGTTTTATCGCTGAATCTTTAGGTGAAAAAGTAACATGGGATGGGAAAACAAAGTCTGTTTATATTGGTGATGTTCCCAAATTCACCGCTTTAAAAGATGTAAAACCTATTGGGAATGAGGAAGACCACTTCTTCCACAATCCAAGCTCTATCACTATTAGGACAGGTGAGAAGTTTGAGCGATCCTATCAACTTGGTGGTTATCATGGAGGAGGCGCAGTTCAAGACCATACAGTGGAATACTTAGCCAATGGAAATTACAAGGGATTCGAAACCTATCTGGCACCAATTAAAAAGTTAGCAGCTAATTCTTCCGGAATAGGTTTCTTGAAAATTTACGCAGATGGTAAATTGGCTTATGATAGTGGAGCAATCAAAGACAAGGTAAAGGTTTATGTTAATTTAGAGGGTGCTTCAAAAGTGAAGTTTGAACTTGAAGGCAGTGGTTTAGGTATATTAGATCCTAAATTTATTCAATAAACCTTCTATAAAAGACGATGACATAATAATTTGTCATCGTCTTATTAATTTTGGTCTCTTTATCACTATTTCAAAATAGATAATTGCCAATACATATTTGGCAATATTTTCACCTTTAAGTATAAAATAGTTGGGTAGTATATGGTATAATTCCATACGATACTGATACATAAAAAAGGAAAAGGGAGAGAAAAGAATTTGATGAAAAAGATGATGAAACGAACGAGTGCAGCATTGCTTGGTGCCTCATTAATGCTGACGACAGTTGTCCCTGTTATTCATGCAGAAGAGCAAACACCACCCCTAGTACCGTCGATAAGTGAATGGGCGATAGAAACTTTAAATGAGGGCGAAAAATACGGGATTTACTCAACTGAATGGTATTTTGATGGCTTCCTTCAAGAAATTTCAGTGGATAAAGTAAATGAACTACTAGCTTTAACGGAAAAGAAAGTTGCTTCTCTAGGCCTAGCTGAAAATAAACAATACAAACCAGTAAGTGTGAAAAATGATAACACACGTGGGGATATTGTAAAGCGCTTGTATAATATTGTGGCGCGTTATGATTTACCTGTTGGTACAGATGCTGTTCAATTCATGAAAGAGCAAAACGTATTACAAGGCTCTCCAAGTGGACTGCAACTAGAGAAAAAGGCAACGACTCAACAGGCTGTTTTACTAGCTGTTCGTTTCATTCAGAGTACATATGCACTTGCAGAGCAAGGATCTAAAGGGGTAGCCTGGGTAGTAGAGGATGAGGATACACTTATCTACTTATTAGGTTCGATTCATTTAGGGACACCAGACTTATATCCATTCGATAAAAAATTAGTAAAGGCGTTTGATGAATCTGATGCACTGTTAGTAGAAGCAAACATTTTAGATACAGAAGCACTGGAATACTATTCAGAAAAAGCAATGTATACAGATGGCTCAACATTGAAAGATGCTGTTGCACCAGAAACATATGCAAAGCTTGAACAAGTGGCAAAGCTTTATGGTCTTCCAATGGAGCAGCTAACAGTGCAAAAGCCGTGGATGCTTTCTAGCGCACTATCGATGTTAGCTATGGACGATTCCTTTGGTATGACCCCACAAGAGATGGCAATGCACGGTATTGATATCTACTTTTTATTAAACGCACAGTTGCAGCAAAAGCCAGTAATTGAATTAGAAGGTACAAGAGCACAGGTTGATATGTTTGAAGGATTATCACCAGAGGCACAGGAGCAGTCATTAGTCGCTGTACTGGATAGTATCATTAATCCATCTGAAGACAATCAATCTGAAGTTCTTCAAGAGTGGTTTACAAGCTGGAAGCAAGGAAATGTTGAAGAGTTTGCAAAAAGCTTCCAAGCAATGGAAGGTACATCCTCTGAATTTAATGAAATGCTATTTGGTCTACGCGATGAACAGATGGCAAAGAAAATCATGAATGTACTGGAAGAAAAAGAAGGTAAGTACTTTGTTGTTGTTGGTTCAGGTCACTTCCTAATCGATAAAAATATTCGCTATCATTTGGAGAAAAACGGCTACAAGGTAAAGCCGTTTTATCAATAAAATCGATTTCCCCTCGTAAAAGGATAGATTATTTTCTGTCTTTTACGAGGTTTTTTTATGCATGTAAGACAATAATGATCATTTGACTCTAACAATCTAAATAATCGGATTATTGTTGCAACGAAAAAAAAATCGTGTTAGTATTAGTAAAACGTTTTACTAAAACGTTTTACTTGTGAAGGGGATGAAAATATTGAGAAATAAACGAATTGCAACGATTGGGGATGCAATGGTCGTTTTTAATCCATCTAAGACAGGTCCTCTACGTTTCGTTCCTTCCTTTGAGCGAGCTGTTGGTGGTGCAGAATTAAATTTTGCGATAGGTGTTACACGTTTAGATATGGAAGCAAAATGGATTAGTTGTATTGGAGACGATGAATTTGGCAAGTTAATTTATAACTTTGCGCGTGGTGAAGGAATCGATGTGTCACATGTTTTACGAACACCACATATTCCAACGTCTATCTACTTCAAGGAAATACGGGAAGACGGTGCAGGTAAATCGTTTTACTACCGCAACCCATCACCTTTACTTGAGCTGACAGAAGATCGTATAGATGAGTCAGTACTTGATGATGTGGACTTATTACATATTAGCGGCGTGTATTTAGCGGTATGTGAACATAACATTGAAGTTGCATTGAAATTGATTGCTTTAGCACAAGCAAAAAATATTCCTATATCCTTTGATCCAAATTTACGTTTAAAACTATGGACTATAGAAGATGCCCGAGCGGTATACGAAAAAGTGTATCCATCTATCAATCTTCTGTTAACAGGGCAGGATGAATTTGAGCTTTTATTTGAAGGGCGTACAGTTAAAGACGTTCAAGAGTGCTATAAAATAGATGAAATTATTGTGAAAAAAGGTGAACAAGGCGCCACGGTTTATACAGCCACTGAACAGTATGATCGAAAAGCTTTTTCTATTCGTGCCATTGATACAGTTGGAGCAGGGGATGCATTTGATGCTGCCTATGTCTATAGCTATTTAAATGGTGATGATATTGGAGAACGCCTCCGTTTAGCTAATGGTGCAGGTGCATTGGTAGCAACAATTAAAGGAGATAATGAAGGGCTCCCATCCTTGCAAGAATTAAGGCAATTTATTGGTGATGAAAAACTAATTGAGCGATAGGAGTTGTCAGGAATGCAAAAAATCGAAATTTTGAAAGCGTTGTCAGATGCAAAAATTGTGGCTGTTATTCGCGGGAATTCACCCGAAGAAGCGACTGAAATTTCAAAAGGTGCTATCTCAGGTGGCATTCGAGCAATTGAAATAACGTATACAACGCCTTTTGTGGAAGAAACCTTTAAAGCATTACGCAATAGCGATGCAATAATTGGAGCTGGCACTGTATTGGATGTTGAAACTGCACGCCACGCGATTTTAAACGGTGCTAAGTTTGTTGTTAGTCCAAGCTACAACGCTGCAATTGCAAAGCTTTGCAATCGCTACAGCATTCCATATTTACCAGGCTGTATGACCATTACAGAAATGGTGACAGCACTTGAAGGTGGAAGTGACATTATTAAATTATTCCCAGGAAATCAATTTGAACCAAACTTTATTAAAACCGTAAAAGGTCCTCTACCACATATCACAATTATGCCAACAGGCGGTGTTGGTTTGGCTAATATGAACGAATGGTTAGACGCAGGGGCTGTAGCAGTTGGGATTGGTAGTGATTTAAATAAAGCATTTGCAAGAGATGGATACGTAGGTGTAGTTGAACGTGCCAAAGCTTATATGGAAAATCTATCAAACTAGGAGGTAATGAAGTATGAATATGACGTTTAGATGGTATGGTCGTGGCAATGATACAGTGAAATTAGAAGATGTGAAGCAAATACCGAATGTAAAAGGAATTGTTTGGGCACTTCATCACCTACCAGCAGGAGAAGTATGGACTAAAGAGGTCATTCAAGATGAAGTTGACTATATTCAATCGTTCGGATTCCATACAGATGTCGTAGAAAGTGTCAATGTCCATGAAGATATTAAATTAGGATTGCCAACACGTGATCAATATATTGACAACTATAAACAATCGATTCGCAACCTTGGTGAAGTAGGTGTCAAAGTTATTTGCTATAACTTTATGCCCGTATTTGATTGGACACGTACAGACTTATTCCATCCACTAGAAGATGGCTCAACGGCTCTCTATTTCGATAAGGAAAAGGTCATGAACTTAGATCCACAAGAACTGGTGAATGAAGTAAGCGCTTCTTCGGATTTAACCCTTCCAGGATGGGAGCCAGAACGATTAGCCCGACTTTCAGAATTATTTGAGCAGTACAAAGAGGTAGATGAAGCCAAACTTTGGGACAACTTAGCTTACTTCTTACAAGCAATTTTACCAGTTGCAGAAGAAGCAGGTATTCAAATGGCGATTCATCCAGATGATCCACCGTATTCCATCTTTGGCTTACCGCGCATTATTACAGGAGCAGAAAGCTATGAAAAATTAATTAAAATCTCAGATTCAATAGCAAATGGTTTTACATTCTGCTCAGGTTCAATGGGAGCAGACCCACAAAATGATATGGTAGCCATCGCTGAAAAATATGCATATCGTGCTCCGTTTGCCCATATCCGCAATGTCAAGATTATGGAAAATGGTAGTTTCTTTGAAACATCGCATTTTACGTCGGATGGTTCAATCGATATTAAAAATATTGTACGCACATTAAATGACCAAAACTATGAAGGCTATGTACGTCCAGATCATGGTCGCCATATTTGGGGAGAACAATGTCGTCCAGGCTACGGCTTATATGATCGAGCACTTGGAATTATGTATTTAAATGGACTTTGGGATGCTTATGAAAATCTGAAGAAATAGGTGACATGTATGAAAGCACTACAAGTAATCAAACCTTTTGAAATGGCTTATTTGACGTAGCAGAACCAGTGATAACAGAGTCAACAGATGTCCTTGTTCAAACAGAATATGTTGGCATTTGTGGCTCAGACATGCATATTTATCATGGTTCGAATCCATTAGCGACATTGCCTCGTGTACCTGGGCATGAGGTTGTTGGCCGTGTGTTAGAGGTTGGCCAAGAGGTACAAGGGTTAAAGGCTGGTGACAAGGTTGTTGTCGAACCAATTCGATATTGTGGTGAGTGCTATGCTTGCCGTAAAGGACAACCAAATGTCTGTGAACAGCTTTCTGTTTTTGGTGTTCATGAAGATGGAGGTATGCGTGAGCGTTTTGTTGTTGCTGAAAAGCAATTGCATAAAGTAGCAGACCACACCCCTTTAGAAGAGGCAGTCTTAATCGAACCTTATACAATTGGCGCGCAAGCCGTATATCGTGGTGAATTGCAGGCTGGTGAGACGCTGTTGATTCAAGGCGCAGGGCCGATTGGCATTTGTATTTTAAAGATGGCTAAATTAATGGACGCACGCGTGATGATTTCTGATTTGGATCCAGCTAAGCTCTCATTCGCAAAAGAACTTGGTGCGGATGAAGTTGTCAATGTAAACGAGCAAGATTTATTAGAGGCTGTTAATCAATGGACAGATGGAGTAGGTGTCAATGTATCTATTGATGCAGTTTGTATTCCACTAACATTCAAGCAATCTATCGATGCTGTTTCAGTTGCTGGAAGAGTGGTAGTCCTTAGCTTTGGAGAGGAAGCCATTGAGCTAGCCCCACTACCAATCACAAAAAAGGAATTATCGATTAAAAGCTCACGTTTACAAACATTCCAATTTGAAAATGTAGTGAAGCTTGTTGATGCTGGAAAGCTACAGCACCAAGGTTTAATTACACATACTTTCTCATTACATGAAGCAAAAGAAGCCTTTGAATATATAGAAAAAAACCCAAATAAAGTACGTAAAGTTATTTTAAAAGTAGGTGAGTAAGGTGCATGAAGCATTACAAAATAAAGTGGCTGTTGTAACAGGTGGTAGTGGTGTTCTTTGCTCAGAGATGGCAATGGAATTGGCTAGACAAGGTATGCGAGTTGCTATTTTAAATCGTACGGCGCAAAAAGGAGAAGCAGTCGTCCGATCGATTACAGAAAATGGCGGAGAAGCAATTAATTTTTCTGTGGATGTTTTAAACAAAGAGTCATTAATAGCAGCGAGACAAGCAATTTTACAGCAATATGGTCAAATTGATGTACTGATTAATGGAGCGGGCGGCAATCATCCAGATGCCATTACAGCTGATGAAATATATAAAGAACAATCGACTGCACCAAATTTCTTTGAATTAACACCAAGTGGTTTTGAAAGCGTATTCTCGAATAATTTTACAGGAACATTTTTAGCTGCCCAAGTTTTTGGCGAAGCATTGCTAAAAACGAAGGGGACAATTATTAATATTTCATCCATGAGCTCCTATGCTCCTATGACAAAAGTGCCTGCATATAGCGCGGCAAAGGCAGCGATTAATAACTTTACGCAATGGATGGCTGTGCATTTTGCAGAAGCAGGTTTACGTGTTAATGCCATTGCACCAGGATTTTTTATTACCGAACAAAACCGTAATTTATTGCTAACAGAAGATGGTTCATTAACTGCACGTTCAGAAAAAATCATTGCAGCTACACCACAAAAGCGTTTTGGAAAACCACAAGATTTATTAGGAACATTATTATTTTTAGCTGATGATACATACTCAGCATTTGTCACTGGCGTAACAATTCCTGTTGATGGTGGATTTATGGCTTACTCAGGCGTTTAACAAAGGAGATTTATTTCAAATTTAGGGGTGAATGATATGAAACAACAAGGTATTTTTGGAGACGGCAAAACGGTTGTTATTGTCATGCTATTTTTAGCGGGTGTCATAAACTATTTAGATCGTTCAGCATTATCAATTGCAGCACCATTTATTCAAGAAGATATTCATCTAACGTCAACACAATTAGGGATTATCTTTAGTAGCTTCTCTGTTGGGTATGCCATTTTCAACTTCTTAGGTGGAATGGCTTCCGATAAATTTGGTGCCAAGTTAACGCTATTTGTAGCGATGATTGTATGGTCTTTATTTAGTGGAGCAATGGTTTTAGTCGTTGGGTTCGCTTCGTTGATTATTGTTCGTATTGTATTTGGTATGGCGGAAGGACCCTTGTCATCAACCATAAATAAAATGGTGAATAACTGGTTCCCGGCGGATAAACGTGCCTCTGTAGTAGGGCTAGCAAATAGTGGTACACCCCTAGGTGGTGCGATTGCAGGTCCAATCGTTGGTTATATTGCATTAGCATATGGCTGGAAATATTCATTTATTGCGATTATGATTCTTGGGTTTATTTGGGCAATTGTATGGTTTAAGGTGGTAAAAGAAAAGCCGAACAAAGAAGACAGTGTAGAACCAATGGCAAATTTAGAGATTGCAGCAGAAGATATCAATCATAGTCGTGGTCTATCATACTATTTAAAACAGCCAACAGTATTGTTTACAGCCTTTTCGTTCTTTGCCTATAACTATATTCTATTCTTTTTCTTAACTTGGTTCCCAAGCTATCTAGTAGAAGCTCGTGGAATGGCTGTAAAAGATATGAGTATTGTAACGGTTATTCCGTGGATTTTAGGATTCCTAGGTTTAGCATTGAGCGGAATTGTCTCAGATTTCATTTATAAACGTTTTATGCGTAAGGGAGTTTTATTCTCTCGTAAAGTCGTTCTAGTTACATGTTTATTCTTAGCAGCTGTATCGATTGGCTGTGCAGGCATTGTAACAACAACAGTTAGTGCTGTTGCGCTTGTTGCTACCTCTGTTTTCTTCTTATATTTAACAGGAGCTATTTACTGGGCAATCATTAATGATGTGGTGGAATCTAAGTATGTTGGATCTGTTGGTGGCTTTATGCACTTCCTTGCAAACACAGCTGGTATTATTGGGCCAACTTTAACAGGTTTCTTAGTAGACAGAACAGGAACATTCTCCGCAGCTTTCCTACTTGCAGGCGGCTTAGCGGTTATCGCTTCTTTAGCAGTTATTAAATTTGTTACACCAATAGTTCATAAAGAAATAGCTTAGAAATAGAAAGGATGGATTCAAATGAACAATCAAGCAGTTATTAAAATTCATCCGATGGACAATGTTGCCATAGCCTTGAGTGATCTTCCTCAAGGCTTTTTACTTCCATTGGATGGAAAAGAAATAACGTTACAGCAACAGGTACTATCTGGTCATAAGATTGCCATCACAACTCTTTCTAAAGATGCACATATCATGAAATATGGTTTTCCAATTGGTCATGCGACAGAAGAAATCCCAGCAGGTAGCTGGGTTCACTCACATAACATGAAAACCAATTTATCGGGTGAATTAACCTATGAATTTATTCCAAAAATACATCCCGTAGCGGAGTCTCGTCACGCACAGCGCATGTTCAAAGGTTATCGTAGAAAAGATGGTCAGGTTGGTGTTCGAAATGAAATTTGGGTCATTAATACGGTTGGATGTATTAACAAAGTAGCTGAAAATCTGGCGAAGTTGGGCAATCAATTATTGAAGGCTGACAATTTTGATGGTGTACAGCATTTCGCTCATCCATATGGCTGCTCACAACTTGGTGATGATTTAACGTATACACAAAAAATCTTAGCTAATTTAATTCACCACCCAAATGCAGGGGCAGTTATTGTATTAGGACTAGGGTGTGAGAACAATTATATTGAGCTCTTTAAGAAAACAATCGGTCATTATGACGAACAACGCGTTTCCTTTTTAAATGTTCAAGAATCAGCAGATGAAATGGAAGAGGGTCAACTACTGCTTGAAAAAGCCTTTGACTATGTGACGACATTCGAAAGACAAGCATTACCTATTTCAGAATTGAAAATTGGTTTGAAATGTGGCGGTAGTGATGGTTTCTCTGGCATTACAGCTAATCCGATGATAGGCGTATTTTCTGACCAATTGATCTCAGCGGGTGGTGCAACGGTGTTAACGGAAGTTCCAGAGATGTTTGGTGCTGAACAGATTTTAATGGAACGTGCAAAAGATGCCTCTGTTTTTGAGGATATTGTACATTTAGTAAATAATTTTAAGCAGTATTTTATTAAATATAAACAACCTGTCTATGAAAATCCCTCTCCAGGAAACAAAGCGGGTGGAATAACAACATTGGAAGAGAAATCACTTGGCTGTATTCAAAAAGGGGGCTTCCAAGAAGTAAAAGAGGTACTTGATTACGGTGACCGTATGACGACAAAGGGGCTACATTTACTAAACGGTCCAGGAAATGATCTTGTATCAACAACAGCACTTGCCTCTACAGGCTGCCAAATCGTTCTTTTCTCAACAGGTAGAGGTACACCGTTTGGGGGACCTACACCTACAGTTAAAATTTCAACAAATACACCACTTTATGAACGTAAAAAAAATTGGATTGACTTTAACGCAGGGCAGTTAGTGGAAGGGAAGCCGATGGATGTATTAGTCGATGAATTTATGGATTATATAATAGCGCTAGCTTCAGGTGAAGTGCAAACAAATAATGAGAAATATGGATTCAAAGAAATCGCCATTTTTAAAGATGGCGTCACGATGTAGGAGAGAAATGATATGAAACATCCTATTAAAATAATGCAAATAGGTGATGGGAATTTTATCAGAGGCTTTTTTGATCTAGCAGTTGAAAAACTACAAGTCCCTTGCAGTATCGTTTCAGTCGCAGCAACAGCAAGAGGAAAAACACTCAAACAGCTAGAAGAACAAAAGTTACAGTTCAAAGTGATGGAACGTGGGCTAAAAAACGGTGAGATTATAGAAGAAGAAACCACTGTTAAGATTATTCAAGATACGATTCACCCGTATGAGAACTGGCATACATTTTTACAATATGCGCAGTCTGAAACATTAGAAATGATTGTGTCTAATACAACAGAGGCAGGGATTTATTATGAAAATATTCCTTATCCCACGGCTTGCCCAACAAGCTATGCAGCAAGGCTAACCGTCTTTCTAGAACAATATTACAATCATTTTCAAGGTGAAAAGCAATTGGCAATTGTGCCTTTGGAATTAATAGAACAGAATGGCTCTACATTAAAAACGATTTGTCTACAGCACGCTAAAGACTGGAATTTGCCTACAGCATTTAATGAATGGCTTGCTACGTTAACTTTTTGTAATACACTAGTCGACCGTATTGTAACAGGTTATCCCCGAGATTATCAGGGGAAGGACGCCCTTTACACAGTTTGTGAACCCTATTTCTTATTTGTAATTGATGAAAAAGAGCCATTTAAACATTGGCCAACAAGTCTTGATTTACCTTTTGTCTTTGATGATTTAGACATGTATCGGAAACGCAAAGTCGCCATTTTAAATGGTAGTCATATTTTGCTTTCAGCATTCGGCAAGATTTTTAACCATACAACTGTAAGAGAGGCATTTTCTCATGCAGGTGTTCGAGCCTTTATTGAAAAAGTAACAAACGATTTTACCCAACGCTTCCAAGTGGATGAACACTATCAGCAAGATGTCTTTGAACGTTTTTTAAACCCCTTTATTGAGCATCAGCTCTATGATATTCAATTAAATGAGTTATCCAAGTGGCAAACACGTATTGCCCCATACACTGAAACAGAAATATACTATCAAGCTTTAGCAATAGGGATATATGCAATGAATCCAACACGCTTTTCCATTCGTGAATCTGATCAAGTTATTGAAAAACTGACTGAAATCCATAACGATTTTGAACAAGGTCAGACAGAGCCAATGCAACAATTTATCGAACATTATTTCCAGTGTGATGCAGCAGAGGTTATTCAGCAATTAGCCACAATTACTAGTTTATTGGAGGAAATAGCATGCGACAATTGATCATTAATGAACCGTTTCAAATGGTGGAACGTGAAGTAGACAAGCCGAGTATTGAAGGAAGTCATGATGTTTTATTAAAAATCACGCATATTGGCGTATGTGGAACAGACACACATGCTTTTGCAGGTGAACAGCCATTCTTTCGTTATCCACGAGTATTAGGCCATGAACTAGCTGCTATCGTGGAAGAAGTTGGTGAAGCAGTTACGGACATTCAAGTAGGTGATCGTGCAACAGTTATTCCATACATCCATTGTGGGGAGTGTGCTGCATGTCGTCGAGGTCAAACGAACTGCTGTAAGTCCTTGAAAGTATTAGGTGTACATATCGATGGAGGTATGGGCGAATATATCGTAGTTGAGGACAGTATTGTAATTACTGATAATGCTGTGTCAGGTGACCAATTAGCCATTGTAGAACCATTAGCTATTGGTGCTCATGCAGTACGTCGTTCGGAACTAACAGAAAATGATACGGTACTTGTTATCGGTGCAGGGCCCATTGGACTAGGAGCTGCACGTTTTGCTAAATTACGTGGCGCAAAAACAGTATTAATGGATTTGAACCAAGAACGTTTAAAGGAAGGACAGGCATGGTCGGAAGCAGATGGTGTGATTGTTGGCAGCCATGACATAATGGCTCAGTTACATGAAAAATTTAATGGTGAACTACCTACAGTTGTCTTTGATGCAACAGGCAATCAACAATCAATGGAATCTTCTTTCCAGTACGTAGAGAATAGTGGCACATTAGTGTTTATTGGTTTAATGAAGAAAACCATTACATTTAATGATCCTGAATTTCATTCAAAGGAATTAACATTGAAAAGCAGTCGTAATGCTACGGCAGAAGATTTTGAGACGGTTATGAACTACATGCAGTCAGGAGCTATAAAGAAAGGCTATGTCACGAAAAATATTGCATTCGATGAAGCGATTTCTTACTTTGAGGCAAAACAATACAACACAAATAAAGCACAAATCTATGTTAAATAATGGGGAGGATTTTCAATGAATATTTCTGTATCAGCATTAAAAAAAATAGTAGTTCAAAAATTCACAACTGAAGGTGTTGACGCTGAAACAGCAGCACAAGTAGCAGATGTTTTGATTTATGCCGATTTACGTGGTGTCAGTTCTCACGGTGTTATGCGTGTGGAGCATTATATAACACGTTTAAAAGCAGGTGGCATAACGAAAAACCCTCATTTTTCAGTAGAAAAAAGAGGCACAAATCACCTTCTTTTTAAGGGTGATAATGGCTTTGGGCATGTCATTTGTAAGGAAGCGATGGATGAAACCATTAAAGTTGCTAAGGAACATGGCTCATGTACAACGATTATTCAAGAGAGTAGCCATTGTGGGGCACTCGGCTATTTTCTTGAACAAGCCACGAGTGAAAATTTAATTGCTATTATGTGCTCTCAAACGGACTCCGCAGTTGTTCCCTTTGGCGGAAAAGAGCCTTACTTTGGTACGAATCCAATAGCTTACGGTTTTCCAACCAACGATAAACCGATTATTTTGGACATGGCAACAAGCAATGTAGCGCTTGGGAAAATTTTATATGCACGTGAAAAAGGGGAGACAATCCCAAATACATGGGGTGTTGATGCACAGGGAGCACCAACTACAGACCCACATCAAGTAAAATCTTTAACACCATTTGCAGGGCCAAAAGGATATGGTATGGCACTTGTAGTAGATGTTCTTTCTGGAATTTTAGCAAGTGCAGCTTTTGGTCCTCACATTTCAAAAATGTATGGCAATTACGAACAGAAACGTAATTTAGGGCAATATTTATATGTATTAGATCCAAATATTTTTGGAGATGTTGATCAATTCAAAGCAAATATCTCGCAAATGATAAATGAATTACATGATGCGCCAACAGCACCAAATTTTGATCAGGTACTAGTGCCTGGTGAAATTGAACAGATACGTAGTGTGGAAACAATGGATAAGGGCATTGACTTACCTGACCAAGTATATAACTATTTGAATAGTTAATTTAACCAGTAAAGTATGCTATGCTACATAATACCAAGGAGAGTTTTATATTATAGGTAGGAGATTGATTTTAGTGAAAAAAACAACAATTGCCGATGTTGCACAATATGCAAATGTTTCAAATAGTACAGTATCGCAATATTTGAATAAGCGATATGAATATATGAGTGCAGAGACTCGTAAGAAAATTGAAGAGGCTATTGAAGCATTGCAATATCGTCCGAATTTAATGGCTCGTAGCTTAAAACAGAAATCTACCTTTACAATTGGTATTATTGTGGCGAATATTATTCATGACTTTTCAACAAAAATAATAAATGCATTGGAAGCAGAGTTTGATAAAGAAGGCTTTCATATGATTGTGTGTAACTCGGCGGATAACCCTAAAAAAGAGAAAAAGCATATCGAAACTTTACTAGAAAAACAGGTAGATGGCTTAATCGTTTTTCCAACAGGAGAAAATAAAAATCTCTACATAAGACTTCATCAACAGGCAATGCCAATCGTTTTTATTGACCGTTTTATTGAGGGAGTAGATATTCCTGCTGTATTGCTTGATAATTTTTCTGCCATGAATACGGCTGTGGAGACATTTCGAAAACAACCAATAGCCTTTATCACTACTTCTTTAGCCTTACCGATTACTCCTCGTGTCGAACGTTTAGAAGGATTTCGTCAAGCGCTCAGAAATAGGAATTTGTTGATTGATGAGCGCTATATAAAAAATGGTGAGCCAGCTGAGATGACAGAGATTTTTAATCAGTTATTTACATTGGAGCAACCACCTAGGGGAATCATTGCGGCTAATGATCGTATTTTCCAAGAATTAATGCTCTATATTAAAAAAAGAAATTTACATGTGCCTAATGATGTACAAGTAATCGCTGTGGATGATGTACCATATGCCAATTTTTTAACACCTTCCATTACAACATTACAACAGCCTATTTTACCAATGGCACAGAAAGCGGCATCATTGCTCTTAGCAAAAATAAAAAAAGAACAGCTAGCTGATGACCAAAAACTATACCGCTTCAAACCGATATTAATTCAGCGAGATTCAACTAACTAAAAAGGCAACCCAAAGCTATGAACTTAGCTAAGGGTTGCTATTTTTAGTTGCACAGCTATTCATCGATAGATATGATTATCTAAAGGAATACTTTTATGTCAAAAAAGACCAATCATTCATTTTGGTGATAGAAAGGGGACTTATGAGCATTGCTAGGAAGTATTGGCTCATTCTATTTGGCTTTGGTTTCTCGTATTTAGGAAATTGGGTGAATCTAGTTGCCCTCAATTTATTAGTTTGGCATTTAACAGAGTCGCCTACTGCTATGGCTAGTATATTTATTGTAGGACCGATTGCTCGAATTTTAACGAGCTTTTTTGCAGGCTCCATTATTGATCGATCGAATAAACAAAAATTAATGATCTATAGTGATATCATTCGTGGCATATTGATTTTATTGTTACCTTTTACGTCCTCTATTTGGCTCATCTATAGCGTATTATTTTTATCTAATATAGCAAGTAGCTTTTTTGGACCGAGTAGTACCTATTATATTTCAAAATATGTTCCAGACGAAGATAAACAATCCTTTAATGCAATATTAGGAATGTTTAGCTCAGGCTCGTTTTTAATTGGGCCAGCATTGGCTGGGTTTATCATTGCCATTTCAAATATATCTATAGCGTTTTGGTTTAATGCTTTGACGTTCTTTATCTGTGCACTCTCAATTTTTAAGCTTCCCGCAGTAGAAGATCATCAGGACATGCACCGAAAACCCATTACTTGGAGCTTGCTAAAAGAGGATTATGGTATTGTCTATGGCTATATAAAAAAAGAGCAAGTCTTTGCCAAAGTATTTCTATATTTTCAGGGTGCAATGATGATTGCCTTTGCATTAGATTCACAGGAAGCAACATTTATTAAACAAAACCTACAAGCTTCAGATAGTCTATATGGTGTCATCGTTAGTATCGCTGGGATTGGGGCTATTATTGGTGGAGCAATGGCTGCTCGTTATGCTAAAAGGTTTTCAACAAGACAATATATTGTCTATGGTCTGCTTTTGACCACAATCTGCTATACATTGTTTTACTCTTCACCGAATGTGATAATGGCGATTGTTAGCTTTATAGCATTAGGAATATGTATGTCATTTTGTAATGCAGGCTACAGCACTTTTTATCAAATATGTGTACCGACATCAATTATGGGCCGTTTCGGTAGTGTTTCAACGATGGTCATGAATGTGCTACAGATTGTCTTTACATTAGCCTTAGGATTGCTAGCGGAATGGCTCTCCCTACAAATGGTCTGCATTGCCTTTGGAATCTTAGCAATTTTCATTTCTCTAGTTTTATATGTATTTATGCATTCAAAATCCGCCTATGAAGGTTTGAAGGAAGAGATTGTCTAAAAATCATGTCAGGCTATGAAACTTAATTATTTCAAATGAAGGTAGAATTATTGGATAGATAGCGATTAAAAGGATGTTATTTTAGTAAAAGTTAGCACTCATATAATGATAAAATCATTCCAAAATAACCTTATGTCATAATATGAGGAGGTTAACATGGCTAATTCAAGACATCGAAAACAAGATAATCGATCCAATAATGTTGAACGCATTCGTGATATTGTTAAAAATACTGAAGAGAAAGTGCAGGAAGCAGAAATTAGTATGGAATTTGCAGATCCTCTAGAAAGTAACAGGCTAAAGGAAAAAAATAAGCGACGTAAACAGTCAATTGAAGCTTTAAAAGAGGAAATGAAAGATGAAATGACAGCACGAAAAAAAGGTGAAATTTAAAATTAGTTTCTAGAAGAATCAAATGTATTCGTGTTATTTCTTATGTTTACCATTTTCCGATAGGCAAAAACAGATGGATTAGATGTTCCATAATGGACCTCTATATTGCCATCTGTTTTTATTTTGCACATGTTAACCGATCTTTTACATAAACACTAAATTAAAAAAGTACGTATATGAATTTCTTAAAAAAATGAACCTTTTCTAGTAGTCATTTGTTTATAACGTAGAACCATCAGAAAGGAGTGCCTTGGATTGACAGAACGTGAATTATTCGATTCATACAACAAAGATGTTTACCGTACCTGTTATTACATGCTACGGAACGCCCAAGATGCGGAAGATCTCTGCCATGATGTATTTGTCACCGTCTTTCGTCAGGATTGGAGAAGTGTAGAGCATACACGTGCTTGGATTTTACGAATTGCGATGAATCAATGTTTAAATTTGCTTAAAAGAAAGCAGGCTCAGTTAAAAAAGGTGAGTCAGGTACAGTTGCTACAGGAGCAAACTACGGCATCAGTTAAATCTGTAGACACCATTGTATTGGAGAAGGCAGCTGAGGAGGAGTGGGGGGCACTACTCAGACAGCTACCAGAAAAGTTAATGGCTGTTGTCACCCTACGCTACATTGGTGAGCTATCATTAGTGGAAATTGCGGAAACGCTAAAGATTCCAGTGGGAACAGTGAAATCGAGACTCCATAAGGCATTGAAAATCATGCGCAAAAAACTAGAACAAAATCAAAATTTATGGTTGAAGGGAGAGAATCAATTTGGAACGCATTGAAAAGAAATTGAAAAAAGAGATGAACGCAGACCATAACATGAAGTATCCTGACTTTGAACAAATGTGGAATGGTATCCAGCAGGATGAACTAAAAATGGTAGGTGAACCGATCGAACTTCTACCTCGAAAAAGAAAGAGATTTGTTTTGGTCGCAGGATTAGCTGTTGCTCTAATGGCTACACCTGTCTATGCAGCACTGAATTACGATTGGTCAACTATTCTATCTTATAGAGCTGGTATTCAGTCTGCATTAGACCAGGGCTTAGGGCAGACTATTGAGAAATCCGTTACGAAGGATGGGTTTACGTTGACCGTACATACGGCGTTTATCGATGATAACAGAACCTTTCTTTTGTATAGTTTGAAACCTGAGGCCTCTTGGGATGGAATGAATGTGAGTTTTGATCAAATCGGGCTTCAAGATGCGAATGGTGATTTTATTAAAGGGAATTACTCACATCGCTGGAATGAAGATCTTGGTCTTTTCCAAGGGTATTTTGAGACAGACTGGGTGGCAGATAATCAGAAGTCAGACATTAAATTTTTAATGGAGAATATTCATTCTATTGGTGATAAAGAACTGCCTATTAATTACAACCCTAATGACTCTCAAACGCAGAATTACACCATTAAAAAGGATGGAATTGACAATGTAATTCTACAAACCTTTGAACAATCAGACGGGAAAGTAATGCTCCAATCAGCGGTTCAATTTACAGATTCTGAAATGAAGAACAAATGGGTACGAATTAAGGCGCTAGATGATAAAAATCAGACGATTAAAGAAGTGGAAACACCAGTTTTTGGAACTCCTGGTGCAACTGGTGAATACTTTAGTCAGCAAATTTTCACTTCAGACAGCTTACGAGCGAAGGATACAAAGTTCCAACTAACTTATGAACATACATTAGATATTGCAAAGGATAATTGGAATATAGAGATGAATTTATCCAAAGAACAATTAAACAAGGGATCATTTAAAAAAGTCGTCAATATTCCTTTAGAAAATGCATCTAATGGAATAGTAATTCATGAAATGAAAGTTACTCCAACACAGGTACGTTTAATACTGACCCATAAGGAAAAATATGCACATATTCCTTACATGGACTATCAGCTGGATATTGGTGGAGTACTTTTGGATGGAGGTAGATCGGATATAGAAAACGAGCCTTATAAAACCGAACTTCGTTTTGAATTGACTGGAGTGGATGTGACCTCGTTAGCGAATCAATCTGTGGCATTGGTAGCTAAACATCGTGTTGATATAAAAGATGGTGACGAGCAACCGATTCATTTGACTAATATATCAGATACACCTCAAAGTAAGACATCTACGATTGGAGAGTATTCAATTACATGGACTTACTATAAGAAAGATAGCAATCTCTATGTGGAATCCTTTAGCACTGAACCTACATTTGGTGGTGTCTCTCAGACTTATTATCTAGATCATAAAGAGCGAAATTATGGAATGCCTATGATGGCTGGCATACTTGGTGATGAAAATAATAAGCAGATGGATGAGTATAAGAATTTTAAAGATAAAGATCTTGATATTTATATTTGGAAATATACTACGAATTATCCAGATGCAGAGCTTCGTATACCACTTACATTTGGAAAATAACAGTATTAGCAGCCCCATCTATTTGATTCTTCACTATTCAAATAGATGGGGATTTTTGTAATGAAGATTAAAGAGCTTTACATAAAATGAATTGTATAATATAGTTTAGTTAACTTAAGTAAATTAATTATTGTACAGGAGAAGATACATGACCTCTAATCAAAAAACACAAAAATCTATTGCTTATAAGCTTGGATTAGGCATTATTATCTTTTCACTTTCTTTATGGTTAATCCCAATTATTACACCTTTCACACCGATACCTACAAAAGTAAAGGCAGGGATTATACCAGGAAGTATTATTATGGCTGAAATCTTATTTTGGCTTGGTGCTTTACTTGTTGGAAAAGAAGTAGCCAACAAATTTAAAAGCTATCTAAATCCTAAAAAATGGCGAGAAAAAGGTGACACTCAAAAAAATGAAGAATAACCAAGTAGCGGAGCAAATAAATCAAACCATTGAAGATATTTGGATCATGCTTGAGAGAATGGAAAGGGCTTATACTAATTTCTCCTTAAATAATCAGCAATATGTTCTTTTAACATTAGTGATGCGTCATCCATCCTGCTCGCCTTCAGAATTAGCAGATAAAATGGCTATTACAAAAAGTGCAGTGAGTCAGCAATTAACCAAGCTTGAACAGGATGGCTATATAATGAAAAGGCAGCATGAGGAGGATAAGCGTGCCTTTTCTGTCGAATTAGGTGAGAAGGGTCTATTATATAAACAGGAAATTGAAGCCTTTAATCAACAGATTACAGAAAAGTACCATGCTCACTTAACAACTGAAGAGTTAGCTGAAATGTTAGCTACTCTAGAAAAAATGAAAAAAATACTGTATGAATTTTAGAAAAAATTTGACATTTTGTTAGGTGTATCTTATAGTAACCCTTAAAATAAAAGGGGGAATAAACATGGTCATTACTCTTGTCCAATCATTCACAACAAAACATCATCATCATCACTAGTCTTGCTATCTTTATTAACTTATTAATATTGAATAGGAAGACTATTTCTCATGTAATCGTATAAATAAAGCTGATTTGAGGCTTTATCGTTATACGGTTTTTTTATTGCTCAAAAAATGAGGAGGAAATGATGATGAAAAAAATGGACTATCAAAATGTTCGAGGAACACAAGATTACTTACCGGAGCAGGAGGCAACTCGTCGTGCGATACGCCGTACGTTAGAAGATACATTTATAGCCTATGGCTGCAAGCCGTTAGAAACACCTATTCTTAACTATACAGAGCTGATGGCCTCTAAATATGCTGGTGGTGCTGAGATTTTAGAGGAGATGTATACATTAACAGATCGAGGTGAGCGAGATTTAGCGTTACGCTATGATTTAACAATTCCATTTGCAAAAGTTGTAGCGATGAATCCAGCGATTGCTATGCCATTTAAACGATATGAGATTGGCAAGGTGTTTCGAGATGGCCCGATTAAGGCTGGTCGTTTTCGCGAATTTACACAATGTGATGTTGATATTGTTGGAGTAGAATCACAGGCTGCTGAGGCGGAGCTAATGATGATGGCGATAGATGCCTTTGATCAGCTTAAATTGAAAATTAATCTCCAATTTAATAATCGCAAGCTTTTAGTCGGTCTTCTGCAATTATTTGAGGTTGAACAGGATCAAATGAATCGAGCTATTTTAACGTTAGATAAGATTGAAAAAATAGACGAGAAAACAATGCTAGCAGAATTGAAGGCATTGGGGTTATCAGATAATAGTATTCATAAAATAAAGCATTTTTTAGATGAACGTCCTCAAATAAGTATGGCGTATTTTGAAGGTTTCGCGTCCGAGAATGTCTATTTACAACAAGGTTTACAGGAATTAATGGAACTAACTTCTTATTTAAAGGCACTTGGAATAAGTGAGCAATGTATTTTCAATCCATTTTTAGCGAGAGGACTTGAAATTTACACAGGAACAATTTATGAAATTTTTTTAGCAGATGGAACAATCCGCTCAAGTATTGGTAGTGGGGGACGGTATGACAATGCAATTGCTGGCCTTTTAGAGACAAATCAAACCTATGCTACTGTTGGTATTTCATTTGGTTTAGATGTCATCTATACAGCACTAGAGCTTTCGGGAAAAATAGATCAAAACGCTCCTAGTGTGGATATTTATATTATTCCTCTCGGAACAGAAAAAGAGGCACTAAAGCTAGCAACTGCATTACGGCGAGAAAAATATAAAATAGAAGTTGAGCTAAGTGGGAAAAAAGTGAAAAAGGCGATGGAAAAAGCCAATCGTGAAAACACGCCAAAGGTTATTGTATTAGGAGATAACGAGGTCAATCAAAATATGTATAAAATAAAAGATATGAAAAGCGGTGAGGAAGAAATCGTTGCGTTTATCTTTTAAACAACATAACATGAAAAAAACGGCTGATCCCACTCTATTATAGGATTTGAGCCGTTTTTTTTTTTGGTTATTTTTCCGATTTAAAAACAAGCTTCCATATCAAGATGTTGATGAAGAAAAGCACAATGAAATATATCGTAGAGCCGTATGTTATCTGAGCTATCAAATAGTGCAGCCCTACAAGTAAACCTAAAGGGAGCAATAATAAAAGAATCTTCCAGCCCTGTGCATCGTTAACTTCATCATAGGGTTTGGTAAAGGGTAATTTGTTTGTCATCATGACAAAACAAAGGATGGTATATAACCAGCTTGTTACCAAAACAGCTAGTAAATCAGGGATAATTCGAATACCATAAATATAGCTAAAGACTATACTTAGTACTAAAAATAACGGAATATACAATTTAATTAAAAATGCCTTTAAGCTACCTTTTTGTAATTCTGTATAATCTTTAAGCGGGAGTGTTTTATAAATCCATGCAGCCTTATATTTAGAAGAGTGACCAAGCATAAGGACAGCGGATGGTATAATCATCATACTAAAATAGATATTTAAATAGCTCATACTACTAGCATAATCGACTTCTTCCCCTCTGCTAAAAGTAAACATGAAAATAAAGGGAATAATAAATGAAAAGCCTAAAGATGGGTAAACCTTTAGCTTAAACTCTCGCTCTTGCTTCATCATCAGAGTGGCGAAGCGATAGAAAGCTCGTTCCTCGTGTGTTCTACACACAAGGGTTAATAAAAACGACTTTAGTCGATTGTTCTTTTCCTTTTTCGATTTACTTGTACTTAGCAGTTTTTGGAGATTGCGTTCAAAGGTTGGTATGAGTTTAATATAGATCCAAATCGAAATAATAGGTACAATCACTGCTAAGATGGTATAAATGACTGTCAATAAGGATGAGTCACCATGCAGTATGAGTTCATAAGGAGCGGCGAACCACATCGGTATTAAGAAGAGGTTCCACCAATGAAACGCCACTACCATATCTAAATTGACGAATTCAAAGGATCGAATAAGAACTTGGTAGCCAATCATCAGCATTAGAGATAAAGCGATTTGTACATAATTAATCATATCCTTCAGCTTTTCACCATCAAAGAAGCGTAAAATGGCAATATATAAAATGGCTGTGATGGCAACTATAAATAAATTCATTAATAGAATTTCAAGACCTGTTAAAATAAAGAACACAATACCTTGAGTAAAAAGGCTGACTATTAGAGGGATGGCTGTTAGGGCCAATGTTAAATAGGATAAATAAATAAAAATATGCATAAATTTTGCTGCATTAATTGTTTTAGCTGAAATAGGCTTAGTTGAAAGTATGCTTTTATCTCGTACATCTAAAAGCACAGAAGAAAAGTCAGAAATCAATGAAGTCATAATCAAAAAGATGATCATTGCAAAGGCAATACTCATTTGAAATAAATAATTTTGACCAAAACCCATAAGCGGGATGAGTATAAGCCCGAATAACATATAAATCCATAGAGACTTAATGTAGCCGTACTTTTGATTGTCTTTCTTTTTATTTTGATTAAATAGGGTAGGTACTTTCCGTTCATCCATTGTTAATTTTATATGGAGGATTTTTCTCATCATGTCATAATCAATGCCCATTTTTATAAAAAGCCATCGGAACTTATCAAGCAATCGTAGCGTTTTGAAATCTGTCATAATTGTCCCCCACGAACGACGGACACAAATTTTTCTCCGATTTCCTGATGTTCATGAAATCCTGTTAACTGGTTAAAAATTCTTTCTAATGTTCCTTCAGTATTATCTGCTTGTAATTGGGCAAATGTTCCGTCCGCTGCAATTTTTCCATCATACAGCAGAATGATACGGCTACTGATTTTTTCAACTACATCCATAATGTGAGATGAGTAAAATATAGTCTTTCCGTTGGCAGCTAATTGCGTTAAGATTTCTTTAAAAATCATGACACTGTTTGCGTCTAGGCCATTGATCGGCTCATCTAAAAATAGCAGGTCTGGATTATGTATTAGGCTTGCAATAATTAGTAGTTTTTGACGCATACCTTTAGAATAAGAAGAAATTCTAGAATGGTATGCTTCACCAACTCCAAACAGCTCCATTAGTGATTTGGATTTGTCAGCCGCCTCCTCTAGCTCTAATCCATATAGCTGGCCGATAAAGGTTAAATATTCATAGCCTGTTAAGTTATCATAAACATCAGCGATTTCAGGGACATAACCAATTCGCCGTTTATAATCAATTTGGTCTTGCACTATGCTTTTCCCAAAAAGCTTAATTTCACCGCCATAATCACCTTCTAGCCCTAGAATAAGTTTTACAGTTGTACTTTTACCCGCACCATTGGGGCCAATATAACCGATGATTTCACCTCTAGCTGCATGAAGGTCAATCCCCTTCAAGATTTCCTTGTTTCCATAACTCTTCGTTAAATTCGTAATTGTTAAAATTTCTTCCATTTTATAGCCCCTTTCAATTATTTAGAAAATTTAACCATAATTACACTATATCATATTAAAAGAGATAATATTCCTTATACTAAAATGAAACCAATTCTATCAAAAATAGAGAGATCCTCTTATATTAAAGGAGATTAAGAAACGAAATTGATTGATTATTTTAAGGTAAATACGCTTTATTTATAGTTGACTTATTTCAAAAAGAGAGGTGAATGACACATGAAAAAAATTGAAGTGGTATTGTCTGACTATGATCCAAATTGGGAAGAACAATTTTTAGTTGAGAAAAGGAGTATACAAGAAGCTATTGGTCATTCTATCTTAGGGATTGAACATATTGGCAGTACCTCTATCAAAGGTTTAAAGGCTAAGCCCATTATTGATATTCTGCTAGGAGTCCAAAGTATAGAAGGAGTCTCGGAACTAATAGAGGATTTAAGAATAATTGGGTATGAATATGTTCCTAAACCTGAGCTAATGGATAGAAGATTTTTTAGAAAAGGGCTATGGGGCCAAGGAACTTGTCATTTACATATATGTGAATATAACAGTAGTGAATGGATTGACAAATGCCTTTTCCGAGATTATCTTCGATTAAATGCTCAAATGGCACATGAATATGAAACTTTAAAGCAACAGCTTGCCTATCATTTTCAATATGATCGCCCAACATATACCCTGAAAAAAGAGCCTTTCATTCAAAAGATAATTACTCAAGCTAAAAACGAAGGCTATGAAAAATATTAAAAAAGCCAGTCTAAAAAATTTAGAGAATGGCTTTCTTCTATAGAATGGGCTATTTAGAGAGCTCGACAACAGTATCGTAAAAAATATTCGTTGCTACAATAATATCCTCATCTGAGCTATATTCTAATGGATTATGACTAATGCCGTCCTTTGAGCGGACGAATAACATCCCAATCGGTGCAATTTCAGCTATATTCATTGCATCATGGCCAGCACCACTTATGAGAGAATAAGGTCGTATACCTTGCTTTTCAATACTTATAGTGAGTTGCTGTTGTAGCATGGCATCCGTTTTTGCGGGTTTAATGCGCTGCAACACTTTTGAAGTCAATGTAACATGTCTTCGTTCAGCAATTTGTTGAAGTTGTTGCATAATTTCTTGTTCTAAGGCACTTACTTTATTTTCGTCAATATCACGAAGATCAATGGAGAATGTGACTTTACCTGGTATAACGTTTGTCCCATTTGGAGAGACCATTAGCTTACCAACCGTTGCAACGGAATCTGTTGTATTGTTTAATAGTTGCTCAATAGCTAAAATCATTTCGCTTGCTGCAGTTAGGGCATCTTGACGAATGGGCATAGGTGTTGCACCAGCATGTTCACTGACACCCGTTACTGTAACCTCTAGCCATAAAGGGGCAGCAATACCTGTGACTACACCAACTGGTAGGTCTTCATTTTCTAACACTTTTCCTTGCTCGATATGCATTTCTAAATAAGCTTTAATATCATGACGATGAACTTGTGTTAAAGGATAAGGTGATAAATGGAAATCCTTCATGGCCTGTTCAATAGCAATGCCAGCTTCATCTGTATGCTGTAATTGCTCCTCTGTTAAAAGACCAGCCATAGCACTACTGCCAAGGAGTCCAAATCCAAATCTCGTTCCTTCCTCATCCTTAAAAGCGACAACTTGGATTTTTTTAGAAGGTAGCAACTGTTGCTCATGGATAGTATGTACCACTTCAATAGCTGCTAGTACCCCTAATGCTCCATCAAATTTGCCACCCTCTGGTACTGTATCGATGTGAGATCCCAGCATAATGGTTTCATTTCCTTCACCATATGTACCAATAAGGTTTCCAACAGCATCGATTGTAACACTCATCCCTGCTTGTTCCATATAAGTTGTGACTAACTCAATGGCTTGTTTTTCTTCTGGCGTGAACGAGAAGCGGTTAATGCCACCTGTCTTTTCATTGCGACCAATTTGACTTAAGTCTTGAAGATGCTGTAAGAGCCTAACTCCATTAATCATGACCATCACTCTTTCATTTGGAATTGGAAGTGGCACTGTCCTTCACGTAAAACAAATTGATCATGTACCACCTCTAGATTTTTATTGTACCCTTTGGCAATTGAGGGGTCGATGACTTTGCAATATAAAATACCGTATTTACCCATATCATCATCTGCCCATTGTTGACCTAGTGGGCAGTGAGTAAACGTTTGTTCTACCTCATTATTTTTATACACCGTTTCAATTTCAAACAAATCACTACGACCCATATCATAGTTTGTTAAATAGTTATCTACTGAATTTGCTAGGCCGTTTGTGCGTGCACGTTGAGCAATACCTTGGCCTCGCTTATGGCCAAAACGCTCTACTGCCCGCATAATCACTTGTTCACCTTCTTCTCCATATTCATCAACAACTGGCTTGGCAATCTGTGCAAACATTTTAGAAAATCGAGCAAACGGTGTTAAATTAGCAAATTTTTCTTCACCTACAACGATTTGGGGTAAGTATTCAAAGAAAGTATGATTTTCACCTTCAGCTGTTGCTTTTTTCGCCATTGCTTCAGCATCCTTTAAACCAAACGCCTCTAAACCTTTTTGTACTAATGTCCGACCATGCTCTCCATACTGCTCTGTAATGGAGAGATGTAATTCTGTAAACATTTTTGCGGTAATTATGTCCATAGATAAAGCCTTCATCATTAATTTTTCCTCTGCCATTTTATGAGCCACCTCATTAACAAATCATATTGATTTACTTGGATTTTATTTTTATTATAGAGGTGGCTAGTAATTTAAATCAAATGAATATTTGCACAATCATATATGAAAAAAAATCATAAAAGGGGCAGAATAGCATGGCTACATTAGCGCAATATATTGCTTTCCATACACTTATCGATACAGGGAATTTTACAGAAACAGGCTTAAAGCTCAATCTCACACAGTCTTCAATTAGTCATACGATTAGTAATTTAGAGGCAGAATTAGGGCTTTCTCTAATTATTCGAAACCGCAATAATATTGTTTTAACGAGTGAGGGGAGAATTGTTTACGAACACATATCCAAAATATTGCAGCAACAACAACAGCTTGAAACCTCTGTGGCAAATTTAAAAAATCTCATTGGGGGTACATTATCGGTTGGTATTCTACCAAGTGTTTCATTGGTCTTATTACCAAAGGTTTTAGCGTATTTCGAACAGCATCATCCAGACTTACAAATTCGTTTGATGGAGGGAGATTATGATCAAATCGAGGACTGGCTTCACAATGGTGTTGTGGATATTGGTTTTTTAGTGCAGCCAAGTTCTAAACATCTTGTATTCGATGCGATTTTTAATGATGAGCTTGTTTGCATTATGGCACAGGATCATCCATTGGCGAATGAAGACAGGCTCTCTCTAGAGCAATTGCAGGATGAGCGCTGGATTATGCCTAAACGTACAATTGATCGAGATGTATCAAGGATTTTGGCTAAACATAAAATTCATCCCAATGTGGTCTATGAATTATCAGTTGACCAAGTCATTTTGACGATGGTCAATGAAAATTTAGGCATTTCAATTGTGCCGAATTCCCTTTTGCTACATGCGCCAAGTAACCTGATTAGAAAAAAATTTTATCAAGCATATATTAGACAGGTTGGAATTGCACATAAACACAGTATTCTTCTTTCTCCAGGAGCTTTAAAGTTTGTAGAAATATCGAAATACTTTGCCTCCTTTTTACAAAATTAGTTATTGACAATTAAAAAAACCCGAACTATTATCTGATAAAACCAATTGGGATTGTTTAGATTAATCAGATGGAGGACTTTGGGTATATGCATACAATTGTTTATGTTGAAATATTTATCTATTTACTCGCTATGTTAGGAGTAGGTATTTACTTCAGTAAAAAAGATTTATCACATAATGACTACTTTCTAGGGGGAAATAAACTACCGGGCTGGGCATTAGCCTTTTCTGAGCGTGCTACGGGTGAATCCGCCTATATGTTTTTAGGGGCAATTGGCTTTATTTATGTGGCTGGGCTGTCTGGTATTTGGATTTTATCTGGCATGCTTTTAGGCGTTGTTGCATCATGGCTATTTTTATCAAAGCGCTTTATGACAGAGCAACAAAAATATAAAGTGAATAGCCTAACAGATTATATTGCCGTTAAATTTCCAAAGCACGCAGATATAATTCGTTGGTTAGCTTCTGCAGTGATGGTGTTATTCTTTGTTTGTTATTTAGCAGCTCAATTTTCAGGAATGGGTAAAACAATTTATTCATTCTCAGGACTTAACATTACATGGGGAACAATTATTATTGGTGCAATAATAATTGCCTATTCATGTATGGGAGGATTTATGTCTGTTGTTTGGACAGATACAATCCAAAGTTTTTTAATGCTGATCTCGTTCGTTATTGTACCAATTGCAGCTTATATGGAAATTCAACATCAGGGTTTAAGCATTTCAACAGAGCTTGCACAAATGGGCAATGGGGCGGATAGTTGGGTTGGAGGCTTAAATGGTCTTGCCTTAGGGGCGATGCTATTTACAAATCTATCATGGTTCTTTGGCTGGCTAGGGGGGCAACCTCAATTGAGCTCTCGCTTTATGGCTATTACGACTGAAAAAGAGCGAATTACTGGCCGTAATATGGCAATTATTTGGACATTAATTGTCTATGTGGGTGCCTTTCTATCTGCTATTTTTGCGTCCACTTTGTATAAACAAGGCTCTATTGAGGATCCTGAAATGATATTGCCGCATATGGTGTTTGAAATTTTACCACCTTGGGTTGCAGGAATTATTGTGGCTGGTATTTTAGCAGCTATTATGTCAACGGCATCGTCTCAATTGTTAGTCATCACAACATCGATAAGTGAGGACATAATTCATAAAACATTACGTTGGAATATTTCTAGCAAAAAATTAGTTCACCTTTCGCGTCTAGTGGCTGTTATTAGTGGGATTGTGGGGATTATCATTTCACTTAAATCAGGTTCTGTGATTTATAGCTTAGTATCCTTTGCATGGGCAGGGATTGGCAATACGTTTTCGGTTGTGATCCTTTTAATCTTTTTCTGGAAACGTGTTTCAGGCATTGGGGTCATTGCGACAATTATTGTCGGCTTTATTAGTGCGATTGCATGGTCCCTGTCACCTATGGAGGCTGTTGTGTCAGCCAAGGCAGCGACATTCTTTATTTGCTTAATTGTTGGAGTAGTCGTGTCTTTAGTATGTCCTGATAAAAATGAAAATGGTCTAAATGATATTTTAAAATAATAATTTAACTCCTCTTTTGAAGATATACTTCTCAAAAGAGGAGTTTTCTTTTTATGCTTATGACTATATTGAAATATGATAGAAGAAAGAGCAACCACTCTAACAGGAAATTACATAATGCGTGGACCTTTTTGGTTATCATGGTTTATGCAAAAATGAAGCAAGGGGGTTAGGAAGTGTTTAGTGATTTTAAGCTTATGGATGAACGACCAATTTATGTACAATTGAAGGATTATGTTCAAGACATGATTGTCAAGGGGCATCTGTTGGAACATCAAAAGCTTCCATCTACCCGAGAACTTAGTAAGCTATTAGCGGTCAGTAGGAATACGGTGCTGAATGCATATGCCGAATTAGAGCTAGATGGTATCATTTATGCAGTGAAAGGAAAAGGGCATTTTATCGGAAAGGTTACTACATTGAAAACTTCTTCTATTGAAATAGATTGGAAGCAAAGGCTGAATGAAACCACTTTATTAGCAGATGAAATCGATTTAATACGGCAAGATATACACTGGAAAAAAGGCATGATTTCGTTTACGAGTATTGCCCCAGAAGAAAAGCTTTTTGATGTTGAAAATTTCAAAAGGGCGTTTCTCACAAGAATGTCGATTGAAGGAGATATTGTCTTGAACTATGGCTATGCCAAGGGATATAAGCCTTTAATTGACCATCTTCTTAGCTATATGGAGATGAAAGGTGTAGACATCTCTAATAAAGATATTTTAATTACAAATGGTTTTACAGAAGGTCTCGATATTTTATTGACCTCTTTAGCTAAAAAATCAGGGCGTGTACTATGTGAAAATCCTACACATCACGCAGCATTGAAGCTTTTCCGTTTGCATGGGCTAGACATACATGGCATCGATATGCAAGATGACGGGATTGACATGGAACAGGTGGAAAAAACGTTAGCAGATAAGGATTTCGATTTTGCCTATCTTATCCCGTCCTATCATAATCCAACAGGAATTGTCACTTCTTCCGAGAAAAGGAGTGCTATTTTTCAGCTTTTTTCAAAATATCAAATACCCATTGTAGAAGATGGTTTTAATGAGGAATTAAGGTATTCAAGCTCTCATTTGGCACCACTAATCGCTTTTAGTGGTACAGGTAATAACATTGTCTATATTGGTAGCTTTTCTAAAATTCTTTTCCCTGGCTTACGTGTTGGCTGGATTTTAGCAGATAAGGAGTTAATTGATAGCTTGGAAAGTATGAAAAGAGCGCGAACAATTCATACATCAACACTGGATCAGGCAGTGTTATATCAATATTTACAGGATGGTTACTTTGAAAAATATTTAAAGAAAGCAAGATTTGTTTACAAGAAAAAATATGAGCTTGCCCGTCAAGCCTGTATGCAATACATTCCCTTTAGCAGGATAACAGGGGATGGGGGGCTTCATCTCTTTATAGAGCTAGAAGAGGCAGTAGATGCACGTTTGTTGCTGGAGAAGTGCTATGACAAGGGCGTAGTATTTTATCCAGGCGATGTATTTTATACAAATGGGAGAGGTAGTAATACATTTCGTTTAGGTTTTTCTCGTTTAGCAGATGACGATATTGTTCGAGGTATTCAAATCATTGGTGATACATTGAAAAACGTTATGAGGAGTTGAAAAAATGAAGGTTGGCGTAATTATGGGTGGTACTTCCTCTGAAAAGCAGGTTTCCATCATGACAGGTAAGGAAATGGTCACTCAATTAGATAAGCGAAAATACGAAGTTGTAGCCATTACATTAGATGACAACAAAGAGGTAATTGACAAGGTGCGTAACATTGATGTGGCTTTATTAGCACTTCACGGTAAGTTCGGGGAGGATGGTACGATTCAGGGAGTGCTGGAAACATTGGGTATTCCTTATACAGGAAGCGGTCTTCTAGCAAGTAGTTTGTGCATGGATAAAAATATGGCTAAAAAAATTCTTCGATATGAAGGTGTCGCAACACCAGATTGGGTGCATCTCATAAAGGGGGATGAGCTGCCCTTACAGGATATAGAGCTTATGGGTTATCCACTTGTAGTTAAGCCGAATACTGGTGGCTCTAGTGTGGGTGTTCAAATTGTTCATGATCGGAGTGCCTTATTGGCTGCTGTTACAGAAGTATTAAATTGGGATAGCGAAATCATTATTGAGCAATATTTGATTGGCGACGAAATTACATGCCCAATACTCAATGAACAGCTATTGCCAGTCCTGTCAATCAAACATACAGCAGTATTTTTTGACTACCAGGCAAAATATGACGATGCTTCTACAGTAGAGGAGCCTGTGGAACTGCCCCTTGCGATTCATGACCGAGTGGCAAAAGCAGCGATGATTAGTTACAAGTCTTTAAAGTGCAGTGTTTATGCAAGAGTAGATATGTTAATTAAGGATGGTGTTCCTTATGTGTTGGAGGTTAATACATTGCCTGGCATGACGCAAAATAGCCTCCTACCAAAAAGTGCCCTTGCTGCGGGGATCAGCTATTCAGCACTATTAGACAGTATTATTGAAAGCTCTTTACAGATTGATAGAAATAAGTAAATCGAAAAACAAAACCACCAATAGAATTTTTGTGAAAGGTGAAAATGGATATCCGTTGCAAGCTACTTCTACTGTTAGTATGAAAGATAAGGAAAAGACACTTTTGCACATGGTTGATTGGAGAGGAGCCAGCGTCACAGATGAGACCCTGGAGTGAACGTAAGTGAGTGAGGCGGCTCATCGGACGCCCCATGGAAAGGACGCTGGTGAAAAGGAAATCCCCCTTCGCTTTGCCAAAAGATCTTTTGTTGCTAGTAACATGAATCTTTTTTCAACAACATAAAACACCTTTTGTTGTTACTTACAAAAGGTGTTATTGACTGTTTATGATTTTGCTAATTCAATAAAGCCTTCTCCGAAAACATCCCTTACATCATGTATGGCAATAAAGGCGTCCTTGTCGACTTCTTTGACAATTTTTTTGAGCTTAACAACTTCTTGCTTACTGATAACAATATACAGAATTTCCTTTTGTTCCTTTGTGTAATAACCATGACCTGATAGCACAGTTACCCCACGATTCATATAAGCAGTTACCTGTCCAGCAATGTCTTCTGGCTTCTTAGAGATAATGGTAACTGCCTTTTTAGGGTTAACTCCTTCAATAACAAACTCCATTACCTTAGTACCAACATATAGCATAACAATTGTTAGCATTAATGCCTCTGCACCAATGATAAAATAGGATGAAAAAGCAACAATTAAATCGAAGAATAAAAGTCCATAGCTAATACTCCATCCAAGATATTTGTTAGTGATTCTCGCTAAAATGGTAGAACCTGCTGTTGTACCACCAACTCTGATAATCAAGCCAATACCGACTCCTGCAAATACGCCACCAAAAATTGTATTGACGATAATCTCATCTGAAGAAATAGACCACGTTTCTGTTAAATGTAAAAATAAAGAGTGGAATGAGACCGCAATGATTGTATAAATTGTTGTTTGTCTATTTAAAAATTTATAACCCACGATAAGTAAAGCTGCATTCATAACAAAACTAACAATACTTGGCGACCATCCGAACAGATAATAAGCAATAATCGTTAAGCCTGTTACGCCACCTTCACCTAAATCATTTGGAATAACAAATAAGTTAACTGCTAGGGCAAAAAGCAGTGATCCAAGCATAATCATTAAAATATCGATAACGTATTTCTTCATTCACATAACACCACCAAATCAAATTTTATTTTTCTTAAATTCCATACTATATCAGGTTTTCACCAAATGATATACTTTTTGGAATGTTCATTTGTGATATATCGACAGTAATTAGTGTGTCTTTAGAGAGAACTTTCGAAACTTGACATAACGGAGGATCATTTCGGGAGGTAGCAATATGGAAAAGGAAGCGTATTTCATTCCATGCAGTTTGCTGGCACTGATTTACAAAAGAAAATTACCACACTTAGTGGTGGTGAGGCCATACGCCTTCTGCTTATTTTAAGTGAAAAGGTGCGACTTCATTAGGAGAATCGCACCTTTTTTAGTGAATTTTTATTAGAAAGGAAGGTTAATGGAAAATTTCGGCGAAGGTGTAGATAGACAATATGAAAAAAGGATGATGAACGATGATAAATACCGATGTGACAACGAAACTAAAAATCAATCAACCAGCCCATAAAGTATTTGAAGCCATTATTTCCCCTACTGAAATCGGGCATTATTGGTTTTCTAGCAGTTCCGAAAGATGGGGGGAAGGTAAAAGAATCACGCTTAAATATGAGGAGTATGGTGCAGAGGGTGTGATCACAGTCCTTGAAATGGAGATGGATAAAAAAATTGTGTTTGTTTGGGGAGAAGAGCATGGTGAAGTGACGATGGTAACCATCACACTTGAAGAATCACAAAGTGAAACAATTATTACTGTTGTAGAATCAGGGTTGAATGCACATGATCCAGAAATTGTGGCAAAAATGATGGGCCAAAAAGAGGGTTGGGTCTATACATTAACATGCCTTAAAGGATATTTAGAAAATGGGGCTAGCAATTTAAGAGCTTCTCTAATTCATTAAGAAGGTATATCAACGATCGTTATCATCAAGCAATTGGCAGCTGAAATAGTTTGTGCAGCGAGAAAAACGTTTCTGGATCTTTTTAAAAATGGTGAACGATATTATTACTGCATCGTTGTGCACCACTGGAGAAGGGCGTGCTCCGTGCGTTTCAGCTTGGTCATGGGAAGCGCCAGAACGAACAGGCTGCTAAACAGACTAACTGTGACATATCTGAAAGGGCATCCCTTATCCAATGGTCTTATTCGGATTCCCCTTATTATTGCTATGGAGAAGATCATTTTTCGAATGTTCGGCAGTGTTTTAATAAGCGCCCTTCCATCTCTACCATTAAGATGAAGAAGGACTATTCGAGGTGAATCAAGCAAGGGATTCTGTATGCATACTTGTAGAAGTGATGCCGCCAGAAGGATTAAATAACCTGTCGTCTACAGTATTACAGTAATGGTTGTTAGAAGCAGCTGAATGATGGAGGGATGAATATGAAAAAGTTGTATTGGATGATTGGCGGTGTTTTGGTTTGCATAGGTTTTGTAGGTAGCATTATTTTTTGGAAGTTTCAAAAAGAAATCAACAAGAATGATCCTGAATATATCGTGCAATTTATCAAGGAACATAAAGAGGATGAAAATATTTCCGTAGCCATTCACTATAATCAACAACATTGGGTGGAGCTAAACACTAAGGAGCAGCTACCATTAGCAAGTACGGTTAAAATAATCGTAGCCATCGCCTATGCTCAACAAGCAGCGGATGGCCGTATTAATCCTCAAGAGCAAGTCGATCTCAAGGAGTTAGAGGCTTTTTATATTCCTAAAACAGATGGCGGCGCACATAAAGCATGGTTAGCACAGTTAAATCTTCAGGGGGCAGATAGTGTACCTTTAAGTGAAGTAGCAAATGGCATGATCGCCTATAGCTCCAATGCAAATACAGAATATTTAATGCATGTATTAGACTTTCAAATGATTAATGATGTACTTATGCAGTTAAATGTAGAGGATCATGAACCTTTGTATCCAATTGTAAGTGCGCTTTATATTCCCATTCACTTGATGGAGGAAAAAAATCTAACGAAAAAAGCAACATTAACGGCTTTGCGAAAAATGGATATGGTTGAATATCGTGAGCGTGCATTGGCTATTCATTCGAATTGGATAGAACATCCTTTGACAATTGAGGAGAAAATAAAAGCTCAAAAAATGCTTAATATGGATTTTCAAAAGATATGGTCTGATCGTTTAATAAGGGCCACAACAAATGATTACATCTCTATATTAAAAAAATTGAATGATAAAAATTTCTTTAGTCCAGAGGTACATAAATATTTAGATCCTGTGTTGGAGCAATTAATGCAGAATCCTAGAAATCAAGCATGGTTAAAACATGCTGGTCAAAAGGGAGGGTCGACTGCATTTGTGTTAACACTAGCAGCCTATGCGGAAGATAAAGATGGAAATCAAACAGAGATAGCCTTTTTCGCTAACAACTTAAATACAATGGAGCAGATTAAGCTCTCAAATAGTATGAATAGTTTTCAATTGAAATTTCTTACAGATAATACATTTCGTAAGCGTTTGAAAGAGGAATTTTCCGAGTTGTGAGTGTCCTTAGATAAGACAGCTCATACTATTGACTACGCTCCTCAATCAGTTTTTTTAAGAAATTCTGAGAAAGAAGAGGCCCATTCATAGATCATGTCATTCATTAAGTAGTTAAGACGATGGATAGAGAGAATACCATGATCATTAATGGCTCTGTATGCTGGTTGACCGATCGAGAGAATAGATCCATCATTCAGCTGCCCATTATCATAATTTTTTAACCACCAGCAATAGGATGGTGGTAATTCGAATCCTAATTCTGCTTCAACTTCTACAATCCAATCATCTTCAACACCGTGTCCAGAAAACTATTTAATCGCAGTAGTGCCTGCAAGCTTTTCTGCTAATGTAGCAAACAGGATACCTATTTCCAGTCTATATATAAATATTACTCAATTAAGTCAAACTACATGTGAGTACCTTCTTTCATTCAACTGCATACTATAGCGTTATCATGCATGAGAGGATTGAGATAAATGTACCACCCTTATTACGGTAATTATCAATCGTATCATTACGGCTATCAACCTGTTTATTGGGCTTATCCAAATCAGGTAGAACAAGCACCAAGAAGTAATACCCAGAATGATTTTGGACCAAGACCATTTGTTATCGACATTGAAGAGGCTACAAAGCGCAATAAAAATTATCGTACAGCACTGTGGACAGGGTCAAACTTACAAGTAACGGTGATGAGTCTTAATGTCGGAGAAGATATTGGTTTAGAAGTACACCCACATGTGGACCAATTCATTTGTATTGAAGAGGGGCATGGATTAACGCAAATGGGGCCAACTAGAGATTATTTAAACTATCAGAGACATGTCGCAGAAGATACGGCTATTATGGTACCAGCAGGAACATGGCATAATGTTACGAATACAGGGGATAAACCACTGAAGCTTTACACAATTTATGCGCCACCAAATCATCCATTTGGGACTGTTCATGTAACAAAGGCTGATGCTATGGCTGAAGAAGCGGGTTATGGACAGCATGACTAAGAGATCTTAAAAGCGTGTTTTCATACAAAACATGCTTTTTTCTTTAACTATGATAGAATGTGTTTTAATTGCAGATAATAAAGGTCCTGAATGAAGGGTGATGAATGATGAAGTATTCAAAAGCAACAAATTATGCTTTACATACAATGGTATTTTTAACACTCAATCCTAAAGGGAAATCAATGAGTGTAGAGGCTTTAGCAGAAATGCAAAAATTATCACCAACCTATCTTTCCAAAATATTAACTAAGCTTGTGAAGGCAGGTTTAATTGAGTCGAATCCAGGTGTCAACGGTGGTTATCGTATTTCTAAGCGCTCCCAAGAAATATCGTTTTTAGATGTGATATGTGCGATTGAGGGACAAACCTCATTATTTAGTTGTTCCTCTGAACATGATGATTCCTTCCATCATCAAGGCTGTCTCATTGAACAAGTGATGGTGGATGCTGAAAATAATATGAAAGAAGAGCTTAGTAAGAAATTTATTGTAGATATAGCTAATAAAATTTAATTAAAAGGAAGCATGCTGAATAAGAAGCTAGGGGTTCTCCCCTAGCTTCTTATTATGTTAATTGCATGAGTGCGCCAAAATATTGCTGTGCTGTCGTGAAGCAAATAAATGCTAGTAGCTCACTAATCTCTGCTTCTGTTAAATAGTCCTTTAATACAGCTGTGATATTTGGGGCAGTGTGCCCTTTGGTAGCCAGGAATGCTTCTGCAAAACCTGTACATACTGCTGTTTTCTCATCATAGTCCTGAGGATTGGGCTTGCCTTTAGCCTGACAATACTGACATCCGTTTTTTTGAGCTAATGTTTTTCGAACTTCTTCTTTTAATGGAGCAGATAGATGCCCCTCTTTTTCTAGTACGTCCCCTAACTGCTGCCAGTGAAGCTGAATTCCCTCGTTGTAGCCTAATAATTGTTGAAAGGGTGTTAAGCCCTTGTTATGTAATTGAATAAGTGTCATCAGTCATTCCTCCTTCTATTAATAGTGTAAAATGTTAATAACGAGGTTAACATAGTAATTCGAAGGAAAATACGATGTTTTTCTTTCAAAAAGAAGGGATATCTACACGATGGATTTCATTAATGAAATGATACTAAAAGAATTAAAGGCAGATAGTCGAATTTCTATGAGCGAGCTAGGAAGAAGGGTTCACTTATCTGCACCAGCAGTTCGTGAAAGAATAAGACAATTAGAGGAACAGAAGGTCATTAAGAGATATACGTTGGCTATTAATAAAAAAGCATTGGGTTATCCAATTGAAGCGATTGTTGAGGCGACAATCAAAAATAACCGCTATGCAGACTTTAAAGAACATCTGAAGGTTTATACAAATATAGACTTCTGTTATCGCATTTCAGGTGAGTCATGTTTTTTATTAAAGGGGCATTTTCAATCTTTTCCTGATGTAGAGCAGTTTATTGATGCATTACAGCCATATGCACATACAAAAACTAATTTTATTTTTTCAGATATATGTGAGGACGTTTAGATGAAAGGAGATATGTATGGAAATCAAATTATTTGAAGAAGAAATTGATGATTTAGTTCATTTATTAACGCAAAATAGATGGTTGTATCACACGAATTCCTACTTAAAAGAAGAGGCTATTCGAGCTGCATATGCCGAAGGATACTATCAGAACAATCGTGAAACACATTGGATACTTGAAGATGGAGATAGAGTTGGAGTTATTTTTATTCATGATATAAACGATACGATCCCTCTTTTTGATCTCCGTTTAGATGCAAATTATCGAGGCAAAGGATATGGTGTCAAAGCACTTCATTGGCTACAAGAATATCTGTTTGCCGAAAGAAAGAAAATTCGTATTGAAGGCTACACAAGAGTTGATAATATAGGAATGCGAAAATGCTTTAGTAAAGCTGGCTTTGTGAAGGAAGGGTATTTAAGAAATGCTTGGGAAAATGGGGATGGTACCGTGACAGATAGTATTGTCTATGGTGCCATTAAAGATGATTGGGTAGTAGGAAAGTCGACACCAATAAAAATAGATGAAGTCTCATTTTAAAGTATTTGAGAGGAGTTACAGCATGGAAAAAGACGTATTAAACGCCTTAAGAAAATCATGGTCCATTCAATCAAGTTCTAAATGGAGTGTGGACAACCCTGCAAAAGGACAATGTGGCGTCACTTCATTAGTTGTGCAGGATATTCTTGGAGGAGAAATTAGAAAGACATTTCTTGAGGAAGGCTGGCACTTTTATAATATTATTAATGGAGAACGAAAGGATTTCTCCGAGGAACAATTTCCATACCTAATCGACTACCAAGACATTGATTCAAATAGAGAAGAGGCTTTTCAAGATACTAATGACGGTCAATATCGTTATTTAAAATCACAAGTTTATATGCATTTAGGAAAGGCAGAGAATTAATTTTCTCTGCCTTTTTAAATTTAAAAACAAAGTTGTTGACGTTTATAAAAATTTCGTGCTATTATTATCTCGAATTCAAGATAAATAAATTCAAGATAAACGAATTCGAACCTTTAGCTTCGTCAGGAGGTATAATTATGGGGTTTTTTAATAAATTCTTTCGTACAAAAAAAGAGGAGGAACAAACAATGGCAGAATTAAATATCGGTATTATTATTGGATCAACTCGTGAGGGTCGTGTAAGCCCTCAAGTAGCACAGTGGGTAAAGGAAATTGCAGATCAACGCGGAGATGCCAATTATACAGTGATTGATATTGCTGATTATAAATTACCATTATTGGGTGAGCCAGGACAGGATGCTTCAGGAGCACAAGGTTGGTCAGAAATTATTGCTAAACAAGATGGTTTTGTATTCATCGTACAAGAATACAATCACTCTATTACAGGGGCATTAAAAAATGCACTAGACTACTTACGTGTTGAATGGAATAACAAAGCAGCTGGAATCGTATCTTATGGTTCTGTTGGTGGTGCTCGTGCAGCAGAACATTTACGCGGAATTATGGGAGAGCTTTTAATCGCAGATGTGCGTGTTCACCCAGCACTATCATTATTCACAGATTTTGAAAATGGCACAGAATTTAAACCAAAAGAAGTACAAATAGATTCAGTAAACCAAATGTTAGACCAATTGATCCCGTGGTCTAAAGCGTTATATACAATTCGCTAAGCTTTTACAGATTGAGGTAGGGATAAATTGGGCACAGTATAGGTGAGAAAAAAGTCATGAAAGGGCTTGTTAACATGAAAAAACATACAGCAGGTATACACCATATCACAGCGATCGTAGGACATCCACAAGAGAATATTGATTTTTATGCAGGAGTATTAGGTTTACGTTTAGTAAAGCAAACAGTAAACTTTGATGATCCGGGCACATATCATTTATATTTCGGTGACAAAGGTGGAAAACCAGGAACAATCATCACCTTCTTCCCATGGGCTAATGCTTATCAAGGACGTATTGGTGATGGTCAGGTTGGCGTTACAACGTATGTTGTACCAGAAGGGGCACTGCCATTTTGGGTTAATCGCTTAGCGAAATTCTCGATTCCTTTTCAAAAAGCTGAACGTTTTGGTGAGCAAGTCATTCAATTTGATGATCCGCATGGTTTGCATATTGAACTCGTTGCACGTACGGAAGGTGAAGTAAATGAATGGTCATTTGGTGAAGTAACACCTGAAGTTGCCATTAAAGGTTTTGGTGGAGCTACACTATTCTCAAGTCACCCTGAAGAAACTGCCAAAGTTTTAACAGAAGTAATGGGTCTTGAAAAGGTAGCAACGGAAGGTGACTATACGCGTTTTACTTCTAGTGCAGAGATCGGCAATACAGTGGATTTAAAAATAGTTGCAGGTCAACGTGGCCAAATGGGTGTAGGAACTGTGCATCATATTGCGTGGAGAGCCCAAGATAAAACAGATCATTTAGAATGGCAAGAGTATGTGATGAATCATGGACAACATGTAACAGAAGTAAAAGATCGTAATTATTTTAATGCGATTTATTTCCGTGAACCTGGCGAAATCTTATTTGAAATCGCTACAGATCCTCCTGGATTTGCTCATGACGAGACACCAGAGACAATGGGTAGCCAATTAATGTTGCCACCTCAATACGAGCAGCATCGTGAACAATTAGAAAGAGCATTAATTCCGATTAAAGTACGTGAGCTTGATTAAGCGGGTTTGCAGGATCAAACTAAGCTAAAGTTGGCGGGATTTATGAGATAGAACGTTCACAATAGATTTACGAAGAATGCGAAAATGTTGATAGCCAACATTTTCGCATTATTTATCTTTATAGAAGGTGAAGTGCTAATCAAAAATTGAGTGCACGTGCCATGGCATCTAAATAGTTCTGAATAGCCTGCTGACTTACTTTTGCTTCCGGCACAAAGACATCAAAACAATGGTAACTGCCAGGGTAAAGATGGAATTCAACATCAATTCCTGCCTGTGCAAGACGTGTTACATAATCAATGGTTTCATCGAGAAATAAATCAAGTTGGCCAATACATATATAGGTTGGCGGTAATCCTGTTAAGTTTTTAGCTCTTGCAGGGACCGCATACGGAGAAAGTGCATTGATGTCCTTTTCCTCTCCTAAGTACAAACGCCAAGCAGTCAAATTATTTGTTCTACTCCATGTTGCATGATCATCAATAACCTCATAGCTGGAAGGTGTTACATTTCGATTATCAAGCATCGGATACAGTGGCATCTGGAATATGATTGATGGTCCTCCTTTATCACGAGCCATTAATGCAAGTGCTGCTGTTAATCCTCCACCACCACTTGCACCAGCAATAGCCACCCGTTTGACATCGATACCAAGTGATTGGTTCTCATTAGTCATCCAAACTAATCCAGCATAACAATCTTCAATAGCCGCTGGGTAGGGATGTTCAGGTGCTAGTCGGTAATCGATGGATACGACAACGCAGTTAGCTGTCTCAACAAAGCGTTCACATAAAACATCATCCATATCAGGGTGCCCCATGACAAAGCCACCTCCGTGAATCCAAAGCATAGCTGGAAGTTTATCCTGCTTCCGTTTAGCTGGTTCATAGATTCTAACCAGCATTTCGTTCCCGTCCCCTCTAGGAATCATACAGTTGGTCGTAAGTACATGTTCTGATTTTTTTGAAGGTGGATTGGACAAGAGACTTCGACTCCAAGTTAAATCCTCCTCCAATCGAAAGCCAGGAAATTCTGAGTAAGCCTGCCTTAATTCTGGTAAGATTCGGTTAATAATGGTCATATATATTCCTCCTGTTGAATATTGAAATCTTAAAACAATGGCTTTCCTTCTAGAGCCATTTCAGCTTCCCATTTGGCGACTTCTTCACGTACACGGGGGGCAACTTCTGTTCCAAGTAGTTCTATAGCTTGCATGACTTGATCATGTGGCATGGTACTTAAAGGAACGTATAGCATAAACCGTGTAATTCCTACGTGTTTACGAAGATGAATAATTTTTTCAGCAACTGTATCTGGATCACCAACATATAATGCTCCTTCAAAGCTTCTTGCAGCATCATAACTAGAACGATCATAATAAGGCCAGCCTCTTTCCTTGCCTAATTTATTCATACCAGCCATTGTTGATGGGAAAAATGTGTCTGCTGCCCATTCCGTATTCGGTCCAACAAAACCTATTGAATGAGAACCTATCTGAAGTTTTGATAAATCATGACCCGCATGAAGCGCTGCCTTTTTATATAACTGTACAATCGGTGCAAATTGCATTGGGCTGCCACCAATAATTGCTAGCATCAGGGGTAATCCTAATAGGCCAGCACGCATAGCAGATTGTTGATTTCCTCCGCTAGCCACCCAGATTGGGAGAGACTGTTGAACCGGTCGAGGATACACACCTAAATGATTGATTGCTGGTCGATGTTTACCTTCCCAAACTACTTTCTCAGACTGACGAATGTTGATTAGTAAATCTAAATGTTCCTCAAATAATTCATCATAATCATGTAAATCGTAGCCAAATAGGGGGAAGGATTCGATAAAGGAACCACGACCTGCCATGATCTCTGCACGTCCATTTGATAGTCCATCCAATGTGGCAAAATCCTGAAAGACACGTACAGGATCAGCTGAAGAAAGGACAGTTACTGCACTTGCGAGTCGAATGTTTTTCGTTTGCGAAGCAGCAGCAGATAGTACCATTGCGGGAGAGGATGCGGCATAATCTTCTCGATGATGCTCGCCAATGCCAAAGACATCCAATCCCACTTGATCTGCAAGAATGATTTCTTCTACTACTTCACGTAAACGCTGTGCATGACTAATTACTTCACCACTGTGAACGTCTGGTTTTGTTTCTACGAAAGAAGTAATTCCTATTTCCATTTGTTATCTCTCCAATTCTAATTTTTATTTAGTAAATCGTTTAGTTGTTGCCCAAAACAGAAGAGCAATTGTACTAATAGAGGCTCCGAGTAAGCAAACCCCTCCCCAACCAAAATGTGCATACATCTGAGTTGAAGCGATTGAACCGCTAGCACTACCAATAGAGTAGAACACCATATAGCCTGCGGTCAGTCGACTTCGTGCTTCTGTACGTAATGGAAGAATCATCGTCTGATTGGTGACATGTACTGCCTGCACTGCCAAGTCAAGTAACACAATGCCTATAATTAATGCCAAGAACGAACTATCTAAATAGTTAATAAATATCCAGGAGATAAGTAAAAGCGTTAAAGCAATGCCTGTCGTTCTTTGTCCATAGCCTTGGTCAGCAATTTTTCCCGCTTGTGCAGCAGCTAATGCACCTGCTACACCTACAAGACCAAAAGCGCCAATTACAGTGTGTGATAGAGCCAATGGTGGTGAACTAAGTGGCAGAACAAGTGGTGTCCACAAAATACTGAAATCAGCGAAAATTAGCATGGCTAGAATTGAGCGGATGCGTAATGTTCGCTCTCGAATAAATAGCGTGAACACGGATTGAATTAGCTGAGAATAGGTTAGTGATTTTACTTCACGCTCGCTCCTTGGTAACACTTTTAAAAACATACCAACCATTAGAAGCATGAAAGCGGCGGAGACTAAATAGACAGAACGCCACCCTGCAAGATCAGTTACTAACCCAGCAAAGGTACGAGCAAGTAGTATGCCAATGACAATGCCACTTGTAACAATGCCTACGACACGACCTCGTTCTGTAGAGGAAGCCATAGTTGCAGCGAACGCAACAAGGGTTTGAGTCACGACTGCAAGTAGACCAACTAAGGCCATACCTGCAAATAGCACTACAACATAGGAGGCAGTACCGACTATAAGCAAAGCCACTGTGGATAATAGCATTTGTCCAATAATCAAGCGTCGTTGGTTTAGTAAATCTCCAAGTGGTACTAGAAGAAGTAAGCCTAGCCCATAGAAAATTTGTGTGATAGTAATAATCAAACCAATAATTGATTGATCAATAGCAAAATCATTCGATAATTCATCTAGCAGCGGCTGAGCAAAATAAATATTAGCAACAGACATTCCGCAGGCTGTTGCGAACAATAATGTTACAGCTCGAGACATAGGAAACTGCTGATGTATATTAAGTGCAGCATTTGTATTCTTCACATAGCATTCTCCTTTCTTTATCGAATAATAATTATAACATACCGTTCGGTACAATATAATTATTGGTAAATATAGCTTAAGGTTATTGGATATGTCAATCTAAATTTAGGAATACATAATCCGATTAATTTGAAAGATTAAATAAAATGGACAATAAAAACATCTGATTATAGAAAAATTACATACTGTTTGGTATTATAAAGAGTAATGATTAATTTAATATTTCTTCATAATGGTGGTGTATCTTTAATGGCAAGAACTCGTGAATTTGATGAGGCAAAAGTGTTAGAGGCAGCAATGCAGTTATTTTGGGAGAAGGGATATGAAGCGACTTCTTTAAGTGATCTTACTGCTAGAATGGGGATTCAGCGTCCTAGTATTTATTCAACGTTTGGGGATAAAAAGGAGCTATTTGAAGCGGCACTTCGTAGATATACGACATCTCGCGCATCCGAAATACGGACTAAACTCCAAAGTTACGCCTCTGTAAAACAGGCATTTTCTATATTTTTTGAAGAAGTAATTACTGCTGAATATACAAAAGATCTTAGCAATGGGTGCTTTTGTATCAATACAATGGTTGAATTAGCTCCACATGATGAGAAGTTCGAGATTTTGACGAGAGAGCATCAACTCTATCTGTCAGTAATTTTTCAGGAGACAATTGAACGGGGAATTCAATCAGGAGAATTAGAGGCGAACACGGATGCAAAGTCTTTAGCGCAAGCATTAATTGTTGCGTTAATAGGTTTAACAGTTATGCTGAAATCGCAGCCACAACGCTCATTTGTTGACAATGCCATTGCAACGACGCTGACATTACTTAAATAACTATTGAAAGTATAGAATTGAGAGTCTATGTAACCCTTTAAAATAATATTTTAAAGGGTTTTTTTGAGCTTTTCTAGTTAGAGAAGTAAAAGATTAATAAAACAGATTGATTTATGATGACACACAAATTATTCTAATAAAAAGGAATTATGATAATAATCTAATCATTGACTATATTTTGAAAATTATATAATATACTAATTACTATTAAAAATGTATAAAAATGATAGAAAACATCAATTAGTGAAAGTGGAGTGGTTATTATGGCGAATTTTCTACGAACAAAGTCAATCGAGCAGGCCAATAAAATAACTGAAGTAGAACGCTTTAAACTTAAAAGAGAACTAGGATCATGGCAGTTAATGCTATATGTTTTGGGGGCTACAATAGGGGCAGGGATATTCGTATTGCCTGGAACGACTGCTGCTTTACATGCGGGACCAGGGGTAATTGTTTCTTTCCTCATTGGTGGACTGGTCACAATTGCTGTTGGACTAGCTTATGTTGAATTTGCAGCAATGGCCCCAGTCGCCGGAAGCGCTTATACCTATTCTTATATTGCATTAGGGGAAATTATTGCATGGATGATCGGCTGGGATTTATTATTGGAATTTACCGTAATTGCTAGTACAGTGGCTGTTGGCTGGAGCGGTTACGTAGATTCATTTTTACAATCTATCGGTATCCATTTACCAGGAGCTCTAACAAAAGATATTGCACATGGTGGAATCGTAAATCTACCTGCAGTCATAGGGTGGCTAATCGTAGCTTGGATTGCGTTAAGTGGTATTAAAAATGTTGGTCGTTCAAATACATTATTTACCATTGCGAAGGTTGGAGCAATTATCTTATTTCTTGTTATAGGAACTTTCCATGTAAATCCTGTAAACTGGACGCCATTTACACCATTTGGTTGGTCGGGTGTCATGGCAGGAGCAGCATTAGTATTTTTTGCTTTTACAGGTTTTGATGGGGTAACAACTGTACTAGAAGAAGTAAAAAATCCACAGAAAACAATACCAAAAGCATTAATTGGTGGACTAAGTGTATTAACACTGATTTATGCTCTTGTTGCAGCAATTTTGACAGGGATTGTACCATTCCCTGATTTAGATGTTCCCAACCCAACTGTGTTTGCATTACAGTCTGTAGGAATTCAATGGGGAGGTGCAATCATTGCAGTAGCAGTTATATTTGGGTTACTTGCAACAATGATTGCAAATACTACAAGTGCTACACGTGTTCTATTTGCGATGAGCCGTGATGGACTTCTCCCTGAGAGAATTGCCCAAACTAATAAAAAGACTGGTGTACCTGTATTATCAATTGTCATTGTTGTATTGACAGGTATTATGTTATCAGGGTTTTTATCTATCGGTGAATTAGCGGAATTTGCTAACATTGGAGGTCTAACAGCATTTGCTTTAACGACAGTTAGTGTAATTGTTCTTCGCTACACAAGGCCAGAACAACCACGCGCATTTAAAGTGCCAGCAATCTGGCTTGTGGGAATTGTTGGCGTTGGGGGTTCATTAGCGCTAATCTTTAGTCTTCCACTATTTACAATTTTGCGCTTCTTCATTTGGTTGTTTATAGGCTTAGTTGTTTACTTATTGTATGGCTATAAACATGCTAAAATAAGCTTTACTGATAAAAAGTAATAATAATATGTGATCCCCTTTAGAGCCATCTAGAGGGGTATTTTCTATAAAGAAACCACATATTTCTATAACATTCTACATATTATGAGTTTATAATTCCTTACAAGCCCATGCGTCAATCTCAACCTTTAATGCAGGTGTAGCAAGAGCAACGACATACATTAATGTTGTGCATGGAAGATGTTCCCCCAAGAAGTCATTGATAATTTCCTTTCGTCGATTAGCATCCATATCCCCCACTAAATAAAATACGAGCTTTGTAATATCCTGAATTTCCATATCGGCACTAGCTAGATTTTTTTTAATATTTTCAAGTGCTATCTTCAATTGTCCTATTGCATCTTCAGGTATAGATCCATCGGTCATCATGCCAATCTGTCCAGATAACGTTAACGATCTCTGAGGTCCTGTCACCTCAATTTGATGAACATAAGGAGCAACGGGTGGATGAATGTTCTGAGGATTTCTCGCGATTTTCATAGAATCAGTCCTGTCTCTATTTTATTTATATCTCTAATCAAAATAGCATAAAGTAATAGTTGATAAAAGTTCTATACAAATACCATTATAAATGAACATACAAATTGGATATGCTGGATTAAAGGGTTATAATAGATTTATAGAATTTTGGCTAATACGCTGATAAAGCTTTCACAAAGGATAAAAGTATCGACTTTTTAATTTGACAAGACATACAATTCACTTCACCCCCGCCTTAGGTTTTATAGAGACACTTCTAAAAGAAACATACATTTCGTCTTATTTTGAAGGTAGATGGCTATACTCATTAAATGAGAGGGAAATTTTTACATAAGAATGATGCGTATTGTTATAAATCAATTTTTTAGTGTAGCCCTAGGTAGCAGAGGCAGCGAGGCCGTTTTGTAGAAGGAGTGAATAAATGAATAATTTCTTTCGGAGTAATGGATTTAAGCGTTTTATTATTCTAGTTGGCATTGCTCTTGCATTATATTTAATGCGTAGTATGATCAATCTAATTTTACTTACGTTTATTATTACTTATTTGATGAACCAGCTTACGACAAAGACAACGAAAAGCATAAGAAAATACACGCCAATGAATGAAAAAGCTGTGACGGTAACGTTATACCTTTTACTTGTTGCAGGTATTGTTGCAGTCATTTACAAGTATTTACCAATTGTAACCCAGCAAATTACGCAGCTTTTCGACCTCATTGCAAGTTTTAATCTCGATCCAGATGACAATGAGATTGCGAGATACTTAGCACCAACTTTTGAGAAGATAGAGCTCGGGAAATATTTAGAGCAAGGTGTGGATTTAACTCTTAAAAATATTACGAATATTGGTAAAATCATTATGCAAATTTTGATTTCGCTAATATTGAGTTTATTCATCTTGTTAGAGAAGAATCGTATTATTGAGTTTACAGCCAAGTTCAAGGATAGTAAAATTGGGCCGCTTTATGATGAGCTTCATTACTTCTCAAGAATCTTCATCCGCTCTTTTGGCAAAGTAATTGAGGCCCAATTTATTATTGCTGCTGTTAACTGTGTATTATCCGTAATTGCCCTTTCCATTATGGGCTTCCCACATTTGATTGCCCTTGGAATTATGCTCTTTATTTTAGGCTTAGTTCCAGTCGCAGGAGTTATTATTTCGTTAATACCACTAAGCATTATCGCATATAGCATTGGTGGCTTGATGTACATCGTCTACATTTTGGTCATTGTCATGGTTTTACACGCCATTGAAGCATACTTCTTAAACCCAAAGCTTATGTCCGCAAAAACAGATTTACCGATTTTCTATACGTTTATGGTCATTCTCTTCTCGGAGCATTTCCTTGGTGTATGGGGACTAATCATAGGTATTCCACTATTTATGTTTATGCTTGATATTCTAGGTGTAACCTCCTCGGAAGACCCTACGAAGAAATCGGTGAAAGTACCAACTGAAAAACAAATGGAATAGTTCTAACAAAGGAATCATCTACACATCTGATGATTCCTTATTTACTGCACAAGAGGTGTTTATATTGATAAAAGGCCCACAGGTCTATTTAAGAGAAATACGTGAGGAAGATAGCGATAGTATTATAAGATGCTTTTAAAATAAAAAAACCGAACTATTCGAAACACTTCGTGAGTGTTTTAGTGGATAGTTCGGTATTTTTGTTGGCTAAAACCCTTTTGTCCCCGTTTCTTTTATTTAAGCATGTTTAGGAGATGCAAGGGTTCTTGGATTTTTTTTAATGTACAAGTAAATAAGCAAGGCTGTAATCCCTTCTGCTACTGGGAAGGTCCACCAAATGGCCTGCGAGCCAAGTATCTTGGGGAGTATGATAAGAGTAGGGATAAATAAAATAATACTACGTAGTAACATAATTGTTGTGGCTATACGAATTTTTTCAATGGATTGAAAGAATTCTGCGAACACCATGTTGATCCCTAAAAATACATAGCCAATGGCGAAATGAACAAAGCCCTGTGCCGCCATACTGCGAATTTCAAATGAGCTATCTCCGAATAAAGCCATTAATTGTGAAGGGAAAATAAGAGCTATAAGAGCAGTTGTTAACCCTAAAATAAATGCGGTAGCTAAACCGATTTTTAATAAAGCTGTTAATCTTTCTAGTAATTTTGCACCGTGGTGATAACTAACTAATGGTTGTAGGGCCATACCAACGCCAAGAAAAATAGTCAGCAAGACAGTATGGATATAATTGACCATTGCATAGGCTGTAACGCCATTTGCGCCTAAATAATATAAAAAGGTAACGTTATACAAAATAACGATAACTGCAACGGAAGCTTCGACAATAAAGCTAGGTAAACCTATTGAAAAAATTTTTTTCAGATCTGATAGATTAAAAAATGAAGTGACAAACTTTAACTCAGATTGAGGACGGAAAAAATGAAGACATAGCACAGACGTACCTACAATTGTGGCTATTGCTGTCGCTAAGGCACAACCAGTCACACCATAATCTAGTACGAAGATGAAAACATAATTTAAAAGTATATTCAAAACCGATGTTGTAATTAAGCCCAGCATAGCTAATTTTGGGTTGCCATCATTTCGAATAAAAATACTTAAGAGATTTTCAATTGTGTAGAATACCCCAAAGAGCAAAATGACATGTAGATACTCCTGCACATAAGGATACGTATCATCGCTCGCCCCAAATATATAAGAAATGTCCTTTAGATTTAACGCGAGAAATCCAATAATTGTGATGACAACCACTAGCATTATAGAAAACGCCAATGTAAATAGTTGATGAGCACGTTGCTTATTGCCCTCTCCTAGAGAAATCGAGAAAAGGGTAGCTCCTCCCATGCCAATCCATAGAGAAATAGAAAGCAAAATGGAGAAAATAGGAACAGCGATATTAACTCCAGCTAAAGCTGTAGGTCCCACGCCATGACTAACAAAAATGCCATCTACCAATATATTGACGGACATTAAAAGCATCCCGATCATTGCAGGGAATAAGTATGATAAAAATAATGGCTTCAGTGGTCTTGTTTCAATTGGATTAATGGTTGTCATAACCATGCACCTCCAAAACCATCACTTTTTCCCCTTTATCATCTAGCTCACCATTAAATATAAAACCGAATTGTTTATATAGTTGGATAGCTACAGCGTTATTGTCATAAACACTTAAATATATCTGAAGACAGTTGAACTTTACTGTTAAATATTGAATAAGCTGCTGTAAAAAATGTTTTCCTAAACCTTGTCCTTGGTATTGTTCTGCAATTAGATAGCGATCAAGCCATACGCGTTGACTGTAATCATCATGAGGGAATAAGCCGTACATAGCGAAGCCTATAGCGGTGTTATCTTTATACAGACCTAAAGGCGTAAAGCGTCGATCCATTTCTGCCTCTGCTAAGCACTGGTCTGTAGATTCAATAAAATGTTGCTGACTGTCAGCGATGCGTAATGCTAAAATTTCTTTCTTGTTAAAAGCTGTAATGTCACGAATCTCCGTGAACATAATGTCAAAACCTTTCTATTTTTATTTTGAATAGATACAATCTAAAGTATATAGTAACTATATAGTCAAGGGAGGAAGCTCAAAAAATGCTTAATAAAAATGTAAAATATTTTACAACCGGGGAATTTGCAAAATTATGTAAGGTAAATAAACAGACGCTTATTTATTATGATCAAATTGGTTTATTATCTCCCATCATGAAGGATAGTAAGGATTATAGGTATTATTCACTTGCTCAATATGATTTTTTCGGTGTTATTGAATTATTAAAGGCAGTGGGAATGTCCTTAAAGGATATTCAGCAGTATATGGCAGAGAAATCACCTGAAAATTTTTTAGAATTGATGCATCAACAAAAAGAGCATGTTGCGAAGAAACGTAGAGAACTAGAAATGATTGAGAATATTATTGATGTTAAAATCAAAACAACAGAGGAAGCACTGCATCTAAATTTTAAGGACATCACGATTGAATACTTTCCTGAAGACACATTATATTTGAGTAAAAATATCGAGAATTCTACAGAAGAGCAGTTTGTGAAGGCTGTATCTGACTTTATTGAGGAATTGGATCGCTCTCAATTAGATACGGGGTATCCAATTGGAGGGATAACAAGAAGAGAGCAAGTGTTAGCTGGAAATTACGACAACTACAGTTATTTATATATTGAGCAACCTCATCCAAGAGAAGGGCATCCTTATTTTAAGGCGATAGAGGGTGAATTTGTGATTGGTTATCATGTTGGCCCCTCTTCAAAACTTGGTGAGACATACACACGGTTATTTAATGTCATGCATGAAAAGGGGTATGAGCTAGGCCAATATGTATACGAGGAATACATTTATGATGCTGTAATGAAAAATCGAGAAGAAGAGTATGTAACCAAAATTATGATGGAAGTTAATAAAGTAAAATAAAACATAATAGAAAAGAATGAATATAGCTGAGTCATTTATCATATACGAAGGTTTAGATGCCAGTAAAATAATAGCATTTTATCATCCTGTTTAAAGTTATCCTAATCAGTAAATGATTTCCTGACGATAAATAAGAAGTATGACATCACATGGGCTTTATATGGAGGTTAGAGACAATGTGGATTGAGCGTTGGAATCATTTAGTAGAGCGATTGAAACAACAAGAAGCTTGTGTACATCCGATTGAAATACAACCAGTCGCTACTGAGCAAGAGTTACTGCAGGTGGAGGCAAGACTGGGTGTACAAATCCCTAGTGGATTTCGTCAACTATTGCAAAATTGCTCAAAGCAAGTAAGTATTTATTGGTCATTACCTGAGGAGGCGATCCTTCCTATTGAATTGCTTGATACGCCTTCTGGGGAGTTTGGCTGGAGTTTAAACGACTTAGACTTTCCTTACTTTGAAGAGAATGATGAATCGGATGAACAGCAATATTTACAATTTTTTACGGCAGGTAATGGAGATGCTCTTCTCCTTAAGCTCGAGGATGAAACGATTTGGTATTGGAGTCATGAAGAAGATGAGTTTGATTTGCTTGCTGCCAGCTTTCATTCGTACGTTAATAATATGACAGCTTTAGGGTGTATCGGAGTAGACTGCGGACAGCATCGTCAATTTTGTAGCGAAAATGGATTGGATATTGAATTGGCTAGCTCACAATTATGGCTAACTTGGCTAGAACAATATTTAAGCTCTAATTTACAGCAGGCTCAATCCGGCTTAGATTCTTTACTTCATTATGTTTCCATGCATGGTGTGAAAAAAACAAGCGTGCAGGAGACATTTTTGCATTTTGATGGTGTGCAGGTGTATCAGGCACTTCGACATAAATTAGAGCGCGCTCAATCTCCATCAGAACAGAAAGCGTGGAGTGAAGTTTTAGTCAAGGTATGCCCGAGTGAGGCAGGAAATTGGGCGAGGGAACTTTGGCAAGTACAGAGTGACGTACCAGACTGGCTGCGTGATTATGTAACAGCACATTGTTTACCAGCTGATGAAGGACTTTCTTTCATCTTAATGGATATCGAAAAAGATAGAATTGATGCCTATACTGCCCTGTATCGTCTACGTCAATTTCATCACCCAAATATCATAGACTGGATGAGATACTATGTCACGTTTCCCATTGATGGATGGGATACACTTTTAGCTGAGTCACAGCCAAGTGCAGAGACGTTATACGAGTGGTTAAATGGCAACGAAGTAGAGAGGCTAACATCCATTCGTGCCATTTGTCAGATGATGCAGCGTGGAATCACACCAACAACTATGATAGACGAAGAAAAATGGCGCCCTTTGCTGGCTTATTGGGTTGAACATGAGGTGCTACGGAAAAATAAACAGCTGTTTAGCCAAGCACTTAGTTGTTTGGAAAATTGGATATTAAAATGCTATATGCAACGAAGGGGAGAGTAGATTGAACCATTTTACGATATTTGCTTCCAAAAATGATACGGATGATATAGAGGATAAGCTATCTGATATATTAGCAAAAAGCTTTACTATTGAAAAAAACGATAATGAATATTTATTAAAATCAAGAGGTTTATTTAATAAATATAGATGCACCATAAACATTTTAACTGAAGATACGAACCCTGATTATTTTGCAAAAAATATACCTGGGATGATGGGCTTTTACAATTCAATTCCATTTAAAGATGAACAGCTAAAAGAACAAGTAATGATTCAAATATCCGTGCTCAATACTGTCGTTGCAATCGAAATGGACAAAGAGATGACAGATGACCATATGCAGCAATTTATAAAATTACTAGCAAGCATAGGGGGGATTGGTTTCCTATCAGATGGTACTTTGCTGGATCAAAATGGTATGGTTATCGTTTATCCTAATGGAGAATCGGGTCCATCTGTTTTTCGACCACATGCTTGTACAAGAAAGATACATGCACATGAGATGACGTCAGCACAGGGAGAAGCACGAAAAAATAGAACGATAGCTTTTTTAATGGATAAGGAGATTCCTTATGCATCATCACTTCCTCAGCTACCACCAGTAGAAAATCTTCAATTTAAAAGCCAAGAGGATATTGCAAGAAGAGCGGTTGCCCTGTTAATTGTTATTCAATTCGCATGTGATGTAGCACAGAGGGGTGATATTGAGGAGTCTAGAGAATTCTTTACCAATATGCTACGAACATATGGGGTGCATGAATTTTTAACGGAGCATGAAAAATTCTTTCTTGAGGCTCAGCATCCTGGTGCTCAAGAAGCAGTCAATATATCATGGCAATATGAAGCCTATTGGACACTTATTTGGGCATTGGGGCTTGTGGAAGAGCTAAATTTCCCTGACGATGTATGTGATTGTGAATATGCAATTCAAGTAGTTTCCCGTTGCGAGACATTTGAGCAATTTTATGGTCAAACGGTACTGCGCAGTAAGGAAGATATAGTGGATGAGGCGGATAAAATTTACAGATTACATTGGGCTTGTGTAGATAGCCGCATCAATGGACAAGAAGCTCCTTTAGCATTAAATGAAAGTGTTGTGATGGAAAGACGGAGAGGCTTATTTTGGATGATTGGATATCAAGGCGAAGAATGGGATACTATATCGATGGATACTTAAAATAATAGCAAACTAGGAAATCTAGTTTGCTATTGTTTAATAAGAGAGATTATTTAATATAAGTTGGTTTATTCACCTGATCTATTAAAAGTATACCATCGTATTGGTCGCGCGGAACAAGACTTTCCTGTATCATTCCCCAACTATAGGATAAGCGTGGTTCAAACATCCATGAGTTGCCTCGTTCATTTTGTCGATTGCGTAAATCGATGAATGTGTAAGGTTTATTTGTTGAAGACAGAATATCTTCAATAGATCCTTTGACAGGAGGTAAAACAGGCATAGGTTCTCCCATATTATTTGCTGTCTCTCCACTAGTCATGTATAGACCTAATACATAGCTATATTTCTTATAGATATCAGGTAAACGTTCCCCCATTAATTTAACTGGGTAAGGAGATCCCATTACATCCGATTGTGCTTTACGAATATGATCGTTATGAGCCCATACAATAAACTTTTCTGTTGGGTACACCTCTTCAGCTAACCAAAGTAAGTTCTCCATCATCGCTTGATCTCGCCATTCCATAGTTTGCAAAAATGATTCTATATTATTTTGTTCAATGTCGATATTGGACTGAATTGTTAACTCTATATATTCGTCTGCTAGTCGAATACGATCTGCTAGAGTGCGATCCATTAGTTTTACAATATGAGGCTCTTTTGGATAAGCTGCCTGTAGCTCTTTTTCTTTGAATTGTATTTGTGATTTTACTTGTTTATATACATCAAGTATAGTAGCTTTTACTTTTTGATAGCCCTTCAAATCTTTTCCCGAGCTCCATTCAGCAAGTTGCTTCTCAGCTTCATTGAATTGCTGAGCCAACTTAGGGTTTTGCAGCCAATCTCCGTTCGTAAATGCTCCTTGCTGTTGAATATCGAAGCCAGTAAGTACAAGAGGTTGCTCTGTTGCTTGAGTCGATTTTGCATAGTCAAACAGAGGCAAAGTTTCTTTTGTCCACCAAACGCCGAAAATGGCATCCTTCATTGTTTGTAGAGCTGCTTGTTTATCAATTTGTCCTTGAGCATTCATCACATTACCCATACCACTTTCAAAGGCAAGGACATTATAGCCCATATCTTGATGTAAAAATTGTATTAAACGTGTTTTCGCTAGATTGAATTGCGCCACTCCATGAGAGCTTTCCCCTAAAAAGACAATACGTTTATCATGTAATAAAGGTTTTAGCATCTCTAAATCGTTAAATTTGTTAGCGGGAATTTTTTGTCCGTCAAACGTTTCAGGCTGGATGGATGACAGGCTGTATGCATGGTCATTCACCCATTTTTTCCAATCAAGTAATGTTTCATTAGAAGTCCTAGCTTGTTTGACGGCAGAATCGTTTTTAATAATCTGCTCATTTACAGGGACAGCAGCAGAGACATTTACTACTCCACTTACTGTCATTAGACTTGCCAGTGCAAAACTTAATAAAACCTTATGCTTCCTAGCTTTCCTCATTAATTATCAGCCCTTCACTTTATATTGATACTAATTATAGAAAGGCAAGTTTAAAGTTTAGGAAGAATTTGTTTAAAATTAGTTTAAATTTAGTATGTAAAAAAGAAAAACACCTCCAATTGATGGAGGTTGGCATGCTATTTATAGTGATACGTACTTGCTCTTACATGGTTACGTTGAATTTGGTTAAACCATGCACGATCCTTTTCTTCTTGTTTTAATGTACCAACAATGGAAGAAGAGCAGCTCACACAAATTTTAGCTTGTGTAATCTGTCCACATCGTTCACATGGTGCCCCTAAATTAGGAAAAATGGAGTTCTTTAATTTTCCTGCTTTTACCCATTTATAAAGCAATTCGGATGATACGCCTGTTAAAGCGACAACCTCATCGTTTGTTAGGTAGCGATTATTTTTCCTTAATAAAAAATGATGTAGCTCTGAATATATATCCTCTTCTCTCACATCAATTTTCTTTTGAAATAGCAACATAACCAATCATCTCCTCGTCCCATTAATTAATGATTTCATTAATTGTTATGGGTTGTTCGTCATATTTATAATTTTCCCAGCGATTGCGTGCAAGCTTGCGATATTTCGTCGAAACATTTCGATCTGCAATTAAGCGTGAAAAGCCTTTTTTAGCTTCAGGGATATCACCAAGTCGAAGGCTTAATTCAGCATGTAAAAACTGAATTCTCTCTCCACCTTCTTGATTGGATGCAAAGGATTTACTATAAAAATCTCTAGCTGCAAAAAGGTAGCGCTTTTCAGATTCTTCGTCCTTTTTTAATCGATAGAGCCAAGCAATTTTTAGAGCGAAATTAGCCATTAAAAGAGATTCTTCCATTGACGCACGGGATACTAAATAGGCGAGCTTAAAACTGATAATGGCATCATCAATTGTACGTTCCTGACAGATATCCATAGGTTTCTGGAGCTCTTTAATGTATAGTTCATCAATGAGGAGCATGAAAGGTCCATAAGTTCGTGTCATCGATTTATGATAGGCATAGCCACAATGTGGACATACGGCAACTTCATACAGCAAAGGGTTTAGGCCATCATAAACAGGCATGAAATCCGTTTGTTCTTCGATAATTTTATATCGATTAGGGCGAACTTTATATGTGGTAAACTGCTTTTTACAAAATTTACAGTCTACACTACTTTCATAGTAGTAAATGTTAAATGCCATAAGAATCAACTCCTTTGCGCGCTCGATAATTTTATTTCTTTTGTTCTATTTATACGTAAGATTTTATCGTTCAATGTGTTTAAGGTATTATCTTTTATTTTAACAATTTTGTGTTCTTTGGTATACTCCTTTAGAATTATTAAATTAAAAATATTCAAGGAATTTTTAGTTAAATATTATTATAAATACGCTTGTAATAGTTTTTATCGGTGTTGCCAATGGAAGTTATATAGCTTGCTGAAAGTTTGTCAAAATACTTTCACATATTTCATGTGGAAGAAATTATAAATTTAATTTCATTGGTTCTAAACGACTATAATGGAGGTGGCTCAAAATGAAGTATAACATCGTGTTTTTTGATGTAGACGGTACATTGATTAATTACGAGGATGGCTGTGTGGAAGCAAGTACCAAACAGGCTATTCAGCTATTGCAAGAAAAAGGAATCCATCTTGTAGCGGCTACTGGAAGACCTTTATCCATGTGCTATGAGTTAAAAGAGCTGGGGATTGAAACCTTTATTACAGCCAATGGGGCCTATGTGAAACATAAGGATCTTGTTCTACATAAAACTCCTATTGCCAAAGATATTGTCCAAAATGTACAGGCCTTTTCACAGGAACAGCGGCATAGCCTAACCTTTTTTACTGAGCAGCTATCCATGAATAGCATACAAAGTCCAGTAGCTTTAAGAGCGATGCAGGAAACTTTATCTTTACGGGATTTTCCAATTATAAATGAAAACATTGTAGATGAAGAGGTTTTTCTCATGTGTCTATATGCAGATGAGCTGGCTGAAAAAAGATATACTAGCCAATTTTCGAATATATTTTTGCAGCGATGGCATCCTTATATTGTGAATGTATTACAGCAGGATGTTTCGAAGTCAATAGCTATTAAAGCCGTACTGGATCATTTTAACATCGACCCTGAGAATGCGATTGCTTTTGGGGATGGGGATAATGATATTGACATGTTGGAGTATGTAGGATTAGGAATTGCCATGGGGAATGGTAGCACAGCTCTAAAAAGTGCTGCCAATTTTGTTACAAAGAAATCTACTGATAACGGTATCGATTTTGCTTTACGTCAGCTTCAAGTCATTTAGAGCGCTGAGGCTACACTATATATAGCAGGTAGATTTTAATAAATTTTAGGTGGGATGATTTATGGCACATCACGTGCAGTCTCTAATTGAACATTACGGATACTTTGGAATTATCGTGATTCTAATTGGAGGTATTGTAGGGGTGCCACTTCCTGATGAGGTGTTTCTAACTTATGTAGGCTATAGTGTTTACCGAGAAAGTCTTGAACATATTCCTGCTTTAGTCAGTGCAATGATTGGTGCGGTTGGAGGCATTACCTTAAGCTACTATATTGGTTATCGTTTTGGCTTACCGTTATTGCAGAAATATGGGCCTAAAATTCATATTACAGAGCAAAAAATTGACTTTACGAAAAAGATGTTTACAAAAATAGGACCTACCCTATTATTAATTGGCTATTTTATCCCCGGGGTACGTCATTTGACAGCGTATATTGCGGCTATTAATAATTATCCTTATAGAAAGTTTGCGCTTTTTGCCTATACAGGGGCATTTATCTGGACGTTCACATTTATATCATTAGGAAAGATGCTTGGAGAGAAATGGCGATTTGTTGGATACTATCTGACTCATTATAGTATCTATCTTATCCTTTTATTTATTGTAGGGATGCTCATTGCTTACTTTCTATTCAAAAAAAGAAATGGACAAACATAAAAGTCGGTATACGCTATACCGACTTTTATGTTATGGCAAAATAGCAAATGAGCGCACAGGGAAGCCAGATGCTTTTTCTGGCTTAGGTACGATATTGAAGATGATAGCGCCTTTCGCAGGTAGCTTGTCCAAATTCGTCATTAGCTCAATTTGATAGGTGTCTTGTTCAAGTACGAAATATTCACCATCTAGCTTGCCATTTTTACGAAAATCGGCGGCAGAGTCCGTATCGAATGTTTCATGACCAATTGCGCTTACCTTGCGTTCTTTTAGTAAAAACTGTAAAGCTTCTAAACCCCAGCCAGGGATATGGTTATGTCCATCTGCATCCTTATTACTGAAAGCTTCTTTATCTGGCCAGCGCTTACTCCAATCTGTACGTAATGCTACAAATGTTCCTGCTTCTATTTCTCCATGCTTGTCCTCAAAATCAAGAATATCTTCAACACTTAATGCAAAGTCATGGTTGCTTGCAGCCTCTTGTGATTTATCAATGACAACAAGGGGGAGAACAAGCTCTTTTAGTTCTAATTCTTCTAAGTAGCGAGTATCTCGCACAAAATGAATGGGTGGGTCGATATGTGTGCCATATTGACCGGGGAACGTAAATTGTTGGGCGAAGAAGCCATCCTTATGAGAGAATAACGTTTCAAATTTAGCGTCCTCAAACATAAAAAAATGTGGTGAATTAGGGCCGAATGTATGTGTTAAGTCAACCCACTGTTTCGATTTTAATAATTGCAATGCTTGTAAAAGTTCATTAGACATCGATTTCCCTGCTTTCTGTTAAAAATAGTGGTACAAAAAAAGGAGTCCCCTTATAGAAGAGGACTCCTGCTGAAACAACGGTAGTTCTTCTCATCTTCAAGGCTGATCATTTTGCCAATTGGAATTAGCACCATACTGTTTAGCTGGTTGCTGAGACTTCATCGGGCCAATCCCTCCGTCTCTCTTGATAAGAAAAGTAATATAAGAATTTTCAGAAATAACAATACAAACACTTTAGCATAGTTTTTTATAGTTTACAAGTTCACTAGGAAGTTTCACCAATTCAAATTCAAGGTGACTCCACAACAATCATTATCAATAAGACGTATTCTAAAACTGTCTGGTGTATAGTTCGTTTCAAATTTCATCGTAATGCCTGTTGATGTGATTAATTTTTCAACCTCTGTTTTATTTGAAAGTTGAGCAGCATTCATTAAATCATGTGCGAATTGTTGGGAGCTATCTATTTTATCCGTAAGTAATTGAGCTTGCTGCATCATCGCCTTTATCCGTGTTGCTGAAGCTTTTAATTTGTGTGTATCGACAGGTGGAAAAGGATTATTGGTCGGCATTGCTAGATGTTGAGAAAAGGGTCTAACGGCAAAATGATTTGCAATTGGCGATGTTGGATAATGATAGGGATGAACAAAATACGGATAAGGATTGTAATACAAGATCATTCCTCCTATCCTATAGCCTGATATCTTATCTTATGTAGCCAAACGACTTTCGGTGTTATTTACAATACAATGTTTGTCCTAAACATTTAAAAAGGAAGCTAAAGTGAGCTTCCTTTTTAGCCAAGTACATCCAAGACATCATCAATTTTTTTACTATGTGATAAAATGCCATAATTCATCCATGTTAAAAAGTCTACTTCATAGACACAGTTGGTTTTAACAGCTTCTAGGTTTTTCCAAGTAGGTGTTTTTAAAATAGCACGTTCTTCATTCTCATGAATGGAATGTTGTTTATCAAATGTAATAAATAAATGATCGGCATCTAATTGCATCAATCGATCAAATGTCAGTTGGGCTTTACGTTGATTGGGCGGAATACTCCATACTAGTGAATGGGGCATTAAACCTAAGTCATGATATAAAATGGGGCCCGTATAGCCACACTCAGGACCAGCGTATAGAGTGATGCCAATGGCTGAAATACGGAGAAATGCCACACTTTGCCCATAAACGGATTTACTAAGAATTCCTTTTGCTTGTTGTACTTTATCTTCATATTGTAGGATTACGTCTTGTATCAAGGAGGTTTTTCCTGTTAGATCTGCAATTTTAAATAACGTAGATTGCCAATTCTCTCCAGGGTGTGAGAGATGGCAGACGGGGGCTACCTCATTTAAATGCGGAAAGGATTCCCAACGCTCTACACCAGAATCTAGCATAATTAAAGTTGGCTTATAGTAAAGGAGTCGATCCATTTCTCTATTTTGTACATCGATATCTGGCACTTCCTGTAGACCTAAATAGTCTTGTTTTCCCCATTTTGAATGACTGAATTGAGCAATTGGCGTAATCCCAAGGGCAACAAAGAAATCTTCTAAGAATGGTGCAAATACACGTAGATGGCTGCTTTGACTTCTTCGATATTGTCCTGGCGAAATGCCGACATGTTCTTTAAAACGACGATTGAAATAATACTCATTATTAAATCCGACAGACTGGCTAATTTCATATACTCGATCATTTGTTGTTATTAATAATTGCTTAGCTTTTTCAATACGAATGTTATTTAAATAGTGAAGAGGAATTTGTCCCGTAATATCTTTAAAAATGCGCGTATAATTCCATCTTGGGACGTCAGCTAACTGTGCTAGCTGCTCAACCGTCCACTCTTTTTCAAAATGTTTATGTAATTGGTTAATGGACTGCTCAACAGATTGGCGATCATTTTTTTGCATCTGCCTGGGTATAATTTGATGCAAGAGCAATAACATCAGCTCTTGAAAGTGCACATGCTGCTCAAAAATCGTGTGTTCATCCTCCGCTAACCGGTTTTGATAGATGACTTCTAGCAGTCTATGACATTGTGAAAAGGGGAGAAGATGTCGTTCGCTGATACTTGTAAAATGACTATATGAATTTTGACTATTGCTGAGATTGACAATGTTGAATTGTAACTGATAAAAACAAAGGTGTTCACTTTGAATGTGAATACTAACCGTGTTATTTGGCGGTATCAATATGCACTTTTCCTCACTAAAATGAATGGTGTCATGATCTATTTCTAGCTTTCCGCTACCATTCATTACGATGAAAAGTGTATAGAAACCACTACTAATCAACAACTTGTTTGATGATTGAATTGCATAAGAGATATTTTGTAACGTATAAACATGTGTTAAGTTACCCATTGATAGTTCACCCCTTTTTGTTGAGTTGGAAGAACAACACAAAGAAAGCTCTCATTAAGAGCTTTCTTTCATGTTGTTGAAAAAAGATCATGTGACTAGCAGAAAAAGCCCTTTTAGCAAGGCGAGGGGGTTGATTTCCGCTCCGCCAGCGTCCTTTCCAGGGGGCGTCTGATGAGCCGCTTCACTCACTTGCGTTCGCTCCAGGGTCTCACCTGTGACGCTAAATCCCCTAGGAGTGACGCTGGCTCCACTCCAATCAACCATGCTGCTAACGTGTCTTTTCTTCTTTCGTACTAGCTGTAGGAAACAAAAAAGTCTATTAAAGAGAGGATAGGCACTTATTTCAATGTGAAGAAGTGATGAGTGACAACATCTATCCATTTTCCCCTTCACAAAAGTGCTATTAAATTATTTTGTTTTTTAACATTAAGCCAAAGAAAGCCCTCATTAAGAGCTTTCTTTTGTAAATTATTTGACGAACCATTTCTCTAGATCATCATACTTTAGCAAGTTGGCTGTGATTGCGCCAGATTGCCAATATGTGCGCTCAGCAATATAAACATGCCCATTTTTTACAGCAGGGAGTGTTTTCCATAGTGTACTATCTAACCATTTAATGGCTTCTTGGTTCTCTTTAGACTCCCATGTACCGTTTGAAGGGAAAAGGATGATATGATCCGCATCTAATTCCGTGATAGCCTCTTCCGATAAAACCTCGTGGAACTCTGTCATATCACGGGCTAATGGATGAGGTGTTAAGCCTGTCTCTGTGTAAATATAGCCAGAGTAGCGATTTTTAATGCCAAATAACGCTAATGTATTATCTGCTACATTTAGTCGTACAACAGCAACTGTTTCGTCTCCAATTGATTCATCTAGTTTTGCTTTTAAATCGGAAACACGTTGCTCATATTGATCAACCATTTCTTTTGCTTTATCAGGAATATTTAAAACATCAGCTATTGTTTCTACAATTTTACGTGGATCTTGTAGAATATCTTCTTTCAAGCGGAAAGTAGGCGCTACCTTTGAGTACTCCTCATACTTTGCCTTATCCGCCGCGCCATCTACAATGATTAAATCAGGCTTGGCTTGTAATAATGTTTCCATGCTACCAGTAATGTCGAACTCAGGAACATCTAATCCTAAATAGTCTTGTTTTCCCCAAGATGGGTGATACCATTGCACAACAGGTTTTACATCCAAAGCAGTTAAATAGTCTTCCAAATAGATAGCAGCTACACGCTGTGGATTTGTAGGAATTTCTACTTTTCCAAACTCATCTTCTACAATTCTTGTATCTTTTGATGTTTGTTCTTCTGTAGCTGTATCCTCTTTTACTTCATTTGAGCCACAGGCACTTATTAAGAACATTAGTGCAAAGAAAACTACAAATGAAAAATATCGACCTCTACGCATTTTATTCACTCCTATAGATTTACTAAAACAGTAAGGGTATTCCTTTAAGTTAGAATGATAATCATTCTCGTTTAGTTCAAGTAAATTATAGGATACAACATATCAACAAACAATACACATTCTCTACTACTTTTTTATACAAAATGAAATTTTGAGAGTTATTGTTTTTTGTTATCGAAAAGTAACCATAAAAGTGTAACAACTGCTGCTAGCATAACCATCAAAAATCCGTATATAGGCGTATGCGCCAACGATTGGTGGCGAATAATAAAGCCTCCGATAAATGAGCCTAAAAATATGCCAATGTTGAAAGCGGAAATATTCAATGCTGAGGCCATTGAAATTGCTGATGGTACATATTTTTCAGATAGTAGAACGGCGTATAGCTGCAATCCTGGAACATTCATGAACATAAATAATCCCATTGTCAGTACCATGATTAAACCGATGATCGGTGATTCAAGAGTGAAGCCAATGGCAAGTAATGCTAAGGCAAGTCCAACAAAAATTATAAAGATTGAACGTAGCGGATTTTGGTTAGCAAAATGACCACCAAGAGTATTACCGATGGCTACACAAATACCATAGACAACTAGAATAATGACGACTGTATGTGGTGAATACCCCATATATTGCTCTAAAATAGGTGAAACATATGTGTAGACAACAAAAGCACCGCCGTATCCAATTGCGGTAATGAATAGTATTAAGATCATACGAATATTGCCTAATACCTTACCAATATCACGAATAGAGATGGGATTGCCCTTCGATAATTGGCTAGGTACTAGCAATGCATTACTAATTAAACCGATAATTCCAATAACGACAATAAAGATGAATGACATACGCCAATCTGTAACTTGTCCAATAAATGTACCAAGTGGGACACCCGTCACAGTAGCTAATGTTAATCCAGTAAACATAAAGGCAATGGCGCTTGCTCGTTTATTAGGTTCAACTACATCAGCGGCTATAACAGAAGCGATCGACATAAAGACACCATGAGCTAAAGCTGATATTATACGACCTATTATCAGAACTGAAAAAACAGGTGCGATAGCTGCAGTTAAATTCCCTGCTATAAAAATAGTCATAACAAGCAGTAAAACTGTTTTTCGACTTAAACGAGATGTTAAGGCTGTTAGTAATGGAGCTCCAATAGTAACACCTAGTGCATATATAGAAACAGTTAAACCGGCTGTGCTTAAAGATATACCAAAATCATCAGTAATTAATGGTAAAAGTCCGACACTGATAAATTCAGTGGACCCTATTCCAAATGCACTAATTGCAAGTGCTAGCAATGTCAATTTTGGATTTGGCTTTTTTGATTGTGTCATTTTACTAATATCTCCTTTGATTTTTTTTATCATGTGTAGTAATATTCATACATACCTAAAAGTTATGTAGAGTACTTTTAGTTACTTTTGAATATTACGGGGGTTTACAATGCAAAAAATTTATAATATTGGTGTTGAAGCTACGCTTGAAGTTATTGGTGGTAAATGGAAACCAGTCATTCTTTGTCATTTAAACCACCATGGTAAAATTCGAACAAATGAGTTTCGACGATTGATTCCTGGAATTTCACAAAAAATGCTTACAAGTCAATTAAGAGAATTAGAGCAAGCTGGATTAATCAATCGAAAAGTCTTCAATCAAGTACCACCTAAAGTGGAGTATTCCTTAACGTCTTATGGCCAGGGGATGGAGCCCATTTTGAATATGCTTTGCACTTGGGGCGAAAAGCATGTTGAGTTACTACAGGATAAAGGTGAAGACGTTCTGTTAAAACAACGTGATGAAGATATAGCTATGCAGCAAACATCATAATGAGGGGAGAAAGAGACTGTCATATACAAGACAGTCTCTTTCCTCATTTTAATGCTTATAGAGCAAAGTCAAATTCATCTGGATTTGGTCCAACACGTTGTTCACGATTCATCTCATTGATTAATGTCATTTCTTCGTCTGTTAAAGTAAAGTCAAAGATATCAGCGTTTTGCATCATGCGTTCTCTACGTACTGATTTTGGAATTGTAATCACTCCATTTTGTACATCCCAGCGTAAAATAACCTGAGCATTTGATTTTCCGTATTTTGTTGCGATTTTTGAAATTGTTTCATCTTCAAGAAGTCCACCTTGCATTAAAGGTGCCCATGCTTCAAGTTGAATTTGATGCTTGTCACAGAATGAACGAAGCTCCACTTGTTGTAAGCGTGGGTGGAATTCCACTTGGTTCAAAACAGGTTTAATACGAGCAAATGATAATAAGTTTTCCAAGTGTGCCACAGTAAAGTTAGATACACCGATTGCTTTGATTTTGCCTTGTTCATATAGGTCTTCAAGTGCTTTCCATGATTCAGCATATTTATCTTTACCAGGCCAATGAATTAGATAAAGATCTAAATAATCTAATCCTAATTTTTTTAGGCTCTCTTCATATGCTGCAATTGTTTCATCATAGCCTAAACCATCGTTCCATACTTTAGATGTGATAAATAAATCTTCACGACGTAAGCCAGTAGATGCTAGAGCTTGTTTAATACCTTCTCCTACACCTGCCTCATTGCCATAAATAGCAGCAGTGTCGATGCTTCGATAGCCGACTTCAATAGCGTTTTTTACCATCTCAGCCGTAGCATCATTTTCTACTTGAAAAACACCTAAACCCATACCAGGCATTTGTAGGTCATTATTTAAAGTGATTGTATCTTGTAAATGAGTAATCATTTTTAGTCCTCCATGTTTTGTGATTATTTGATTGCTTACTCATTATGCTGCTAACATACTCTCAAAAAAAGTACGTACTTTTTTGTGTCATAGAAACGTAGAGGTAACTTTTGTGAGCTGGCAATGCTTAGAGGAATAAAAATATTTATTGATGAAGCGATTAAATAAAAATGTCGCATCTGATTGGTCTTAACTACTAGTAAAAAATATCGAGTAACCTACAAAAGGCTTTGGAGACAATTAAACAAATATTTTTCTTGAGGTAATAAAAGGAAATATACGTTCGGTAGAGAATTAAAGTAGTAATACTTTAAAAAGGGGATTTTGAAGATGAATCGTTTAAATTTAATTACATTAGGTGTTAAAGATATGGTGGAGTCTCTAACTTTTTACCGAGAGGGGCTTGGTTTTGAAGTGGTGGTATACGGAGAGGAGACGAATCCCGATGTCATGTTCTTTAATAATGGAGGAACAAAAATATCGTTATTTCCAATTGAACGTTTAGTCAGAGATATCAATGAATCCAATCCACCAGAAATTAGCCAAGGCTTTGGAGGAATCACTCTTGCCTATAATGGTAAATCAAAAGAAGAAGTGGATCGCGTCTTTGCATTAGCAAAAAAGGCTGGAGCAAAAATTGTTAAAGAGCCCGTAACTGCATTCTGGGGTGGCTATAGTGGCTATTTTCAAGATCCAAATGGCTACTATTGGGAAGTTGCCTATGGTGACATGTGGCAGTTTGATGAGAATGATATGTTGATTATTCAATAACTGTTAAAAAAGAGAGCAAACTAGAAGCGTTAGTTTGCTCTCTTTTTTATTAACCGTTAACAATAATGCTCCCTCATTAAATCCACAAAGTTTTGAGCAGCTTTGGATAAATAATGATTCTTCAGCCATACGAGTCCTACTGAGGTGGATAGTTCTGCTGAGGGAATTTTGTATGCATGAAGTGGTAGATCACCATATTGCTTTAAAATAGTTTCAGGTACGATAGAGGAGCTAAAGCCAGAAGCGATTAAATTCATTAAAAGTGCTGTATCTGAGCATTCTCCGACAATACGGGACTGCAGCTGGAGGCGAGAAAATGCTTCTAGTATTGAATAATGTACGCCCAAGCCTTCTGTGCTTGGTAAAAGGATTGGCCAATTTTGTATTTCAGCTAAAGCAACGTCGTGTTCTAAGAGGTCGAACTTTTTGGATTGTATAAAGTAAAATGGTTCAGTGTACATATGTAGGACAGAGAAATCTTCTAATTCTAAAGGTAAGCGAATGATGGCAAGTTCTACAACACGGTCCCTTACTAATTTACAAAGATAAGAAGATTCATTTTGTTGAATTTTATAAGTCACCTTTGGGTAGTGTTGTTGAAATTGTTGTAGTAATTGGGGCAGCTCAACAACTGAAAATGTATTGATGCCTATTGTCAATCGACCATGCAGGCCTAATCCAACATCCTTAACCTCTGCTTCTGCCTCTTTCATTAATTGTGCAACCTGCAATGCATACTTATATAAGGTCTTTCCCGCCTCAGTTACTTCAAAATATTTGCCGCTCCTTTCTACCAACTTTGAACCGAGCTCTTCCTCCATCGTTTTTAAATGCTGACTCAATGGTGGCTGAGAAATATGTAACCTTTCAGCCGCAGCAGAAATCTTTTTTTCCTCCACAATTGCTATAAAATAGCGTAGTTGTCTTATATCCAAACATAAACACCCCTCTATTATAGGTAAAACCTAAGAAAATTATATTTCTCTAATATTTTTAATATAGTTAGGGCCATTTATCAAAGAAAAAAGAAGTGAAGTTTCTTTTTTCTATCACCTAAATGTGAAGCGGGCAACGTTGATGAAAAAATAATTCCATTTTTTTAGGTGTATATGATTCTTGCCATGCTTTGGGGTGTGCCTTGTAATATCGATTCCCTACACCTTTCTAAATGAATTTGAAGCAGGTGATAAAGTAGCAACGTATACTATAAAAGAGCAACTTTTATTAGTTACTTTTTTCAATAAATTGGTGGTTTTGAATTTCTTAAGAAAATAAATAACAGTTCCCCTATAATAACCATGTATGGAAATTATAAATTTTTAAAATGTATCAAGGAGGATGAACATTGATTCGTATATTGTACATAGAAGATGAAAAAGAAATCGGACAATGGGTAAGCAAGGAATTAACGGAGCGAGGTTATGATGTGACATGGCTAAAATCAGGGGAGGGGCTTGAGCAACATATTTCCTCAAAAGATATTGCTATATTGGATGTGATGCTACCTGGATTGGATGGTTTCTCCATAGGCAAAAGAATTAAACGGGAAAATAAAGACCTGCCAATTCTGATGTTATCAGCAAGAACAGCTGTTGAGGATAAAATTGAAGGGCTACATTTTGCTGATGATTACTTAACAAAGCCATTTCACCCTGATGAGCTCGTTGCAAGGCTAGAAGTATTATTAAGAAGATATCAAAAAAATGATGATGTACTGGCATTGCAGCATCTTAAAATTTATACGAAAGATATGCAAGTTATCAATACGATGAATGAAGAAGAAATTCTTTTGACTGGAAAACAATTTTATTTATTACAATATTTTATTCGTCATTTAAATCAAATTTTAACAAAGGAACAACTCTATGAGGGCGTATGGGGTGAGAGCTATATTGAAGGTGATAAAACACTCATGGTGCATATTCGTTACTTAAGAGAAAAAATAGAAATCAATCCTGCAAAGCCCATGATTATTGAAACAATTCGAGGCATTGGCTATAGGGTGAAACAATGAAATTTTTTCGATCATTATTAGCGAAATATATGCTTATTATTGTATTAGCCATATCTATTGTGCAAATCTCCTATCTTGGTGTTGCTACTTTCGTATTAGGCATTACAAAGACAGGGACAGGGGAATTTTCAAGCGGAGTACTTGTAGAAAGTGATATTGAAGAGCAATGGCATGCACAGGCTGAAAATATGACCAATGCAACAGATGATGCGATTACGCAGTTATTTCAAAAGTGGCAAGAGCAATTTCCTACGGCTTCTATGTTTTGGGTAAGTGAAGAGGGGAACTTACTGACTACATTGAATGTGAAGGATCAGTTACCAGCAAAGTGGACACCAGCCTATACAACACAATTTATAAAAGAACGTTATGGAGATGATCCATTTACTGTTATAGCCTTCTTAGGTGATGATATAGCAAATGGCTTTATTGTATTAGAGATTCCAAGGGTAGCATTTAATCCTCCACTTATAAAGGTCTATGATAACTATGGTAACTTTTTATTTTTTGGTGTTATTGCGGTTATTTTATTTTTTATTGTAGTTTCGCTTTTATTTTTCAAGGGAATTCGAAAAAGATTATTACATCTGCAAGAGGCTATGGAAATACGTGATGTAGATGGTTTACCTATTGAAATTCAGGTGAAAAAACGAGATGAGATTGGGCAATTGGAGCATAGTTTTAACAGAATGGTTTGTGAACTGAGAGACAGTAAACAACGTCAACAGAAGGAAGAACAGCTAAGACGTGAACTGATTGCTAATCTATCACATGATTTACGGACACCTTTAACGAAGGTAAGAGCTCAATCCTATACAATTAGCAAAGAAGCGTTATCTGAGGAAGGGAAGCAGGCATTAAAGGCTATGGACACATCCATAGTGAATATTGATGCTTTAATTGAAAATTTGATGTCCTATACATTGCTTATGGCAAGTAAATATAAATTTGAACCGAAAGACATCAATGTTATCCGGTTTGTAAGGGAGCATCTAACGACATGGTATCCAGTTTTCGAGCGAGAAGGTTTTACAATCGATATTGAGCTACAGCCATTTGAACCTGTAGAATGGCGTGTTGATCCATTATGGTTAGGGAGAGTATTTGATAATATTTTCCAAAACGTACTGCGCCACGCGAGTAGTGGTAAATATATAAGTGTGAAAACGGAATCGACGGAGTGTTATACAGCATTTATTGTTGAGGATCATGGTCAAGGGATGAAAAATGAGTCGAATGCAAAGGGCGCTGGAATCGGCTTATCAATTGTTGATGTCATGATAAAGGGCATGCATCTTGAATGGGATATCCATTCCGATCACTCTGGTACAAAAATTATCATAAAAAAATCTGCGAAGCTTGAGAAATAAATGCTTCGCAGATTTTTTTATGATAGAAATGATTTTTTAAACAAAATTTAAACTTAGCCCATACCTTTTTTTAAACTTCCCTTTTTAAGATAGTTAAAGAGGTGAGGACATTGGAATATATCGTACAAACACAAAACTTATCAAAAAGCTTTGGGAAAGAGCAAGCTGTATCAAATTTGAACTTGCAAATACGCAAAGGTGAAATATATGGATTTTTGGGTCCGAATGGAGCAGGTAAAACGACTACAATTCGAATGCTCCTAGGTTTGATGAAGCCATCTTCTGGAACAATCAAAATCTTTGAAAAGAACATTACGAAGGATCGTATCCAAATTTTAGCGAAGATAGGTTCGTTGGTGGAAAACCCTTCTTATTATCCACATTTAACAGCATATGAGAATCTAGAGGCGCTAAGAAAAATACTAGGTGTATCAAAAACTCGAATTGATGAAGTTTTGGAAATTGTCCGTTTGAAGGAAGTTGCCCACAAAAAGGTCAAAGGTTTCTCTTTAGGAATGAAACAACGTCTTGGTATTGCTGCTTCTTTACTACATAGTCCTGAATTACTTATTTTAGATGAACCAACGAATGGCCTCGATCCTTCAGGCATTATAGAGATTCGTAATTTAATTAAAAGATTACCAGAGGAATATGGCATGACCATTATAATCTCCAGCCATTTATTATCAGAGATTGATCAAATGGCAACACAAGTTGGGATTGTTTCGAAAGGGAAATTAATTTTCCAAGATTCTATTGAGGCTATGCGTCGCTTTGCCCAACCAAAGGTTACCTTCAAAGTAAATAATGGTGAAAAAGGATGGCGTTTTTTATTAGCAAATGGTATTAAGGCAGATTATCAAAATGGTGTGATTTTCTTAGAAGAGTGCTCGGATGAAAAGGTTGCTCATATTGTCCAAGTTCTTGTGCAGGAGGGTATATCAGTATTCCGAGTAGAGGAAGAGAAACGTTCATTGGAGGATATATTCCTGCAAATGACGATGGGAGAGCAGGGGAAATGATGGGAAAGCTATTAACTGCTGATTTCTTAAAAATAAAACGTAAAGGATTATGGCTTCTAACGCTTATCGGCCCTTTCGGAGTGGTTGCTTTGCAAATGGTCAATTATGGAGTAAGAAAGGATTATCTCTTACAGCAAAGTGAGGATGATTGGGGCTATTACTTGCTAAATGTACATTCATTTACACCGCTTGCGATAGTCTTGGGCATAGCCATTCTTACGTCATTCATAGCAAGCATTGAAAATGAGACCAATGCGTGGAAGCAGCTCATTGCATTACCTGTTTCCAAATTAACCGTGTATTTGTCTAAATTTACACTGTTAGCTATCTTGCTATTTTTTTCCTCAACGTTATTAATGTTTTTTACTATGGGCTACGGGCTGTTTTTAGAATTAGGTGACACGGTACCTTACATGGAGCTAGCCAAATATAGTTATTTCCCTGCTTTTGCAGCATTACCTATCTTGGCACTTCAATTGTGGATAGCGAGTGTAAGTCATAATCAAGGGATTCCGATAACTGTAGGCATTTTTGGGGTGATTTTTGCCTATTCTTCCTATCTTCTCCCAGATTGGATGATATGGAAATGGCCATCATTGATGAACCAATGGAATCAGCCGATGATCAATGTCTTATTGGGCGTAGGAATTGGTTTCTTACTCTATATTATTGGCATGATTGATTTTGCAAGAAGGGACGTGAAATAATGATTGCTTTACTTCAGGCTGAGTGGTTTAAGTTACGTAAATCAAAAATGGTACCCATTATTTTAGCAGGACCCATGATTGGACTTTTCATAGGTCTTTCCGCTAATTTAGAGGACAACATGCAAGGGATTGAAATCAATGAGTGGTATATATCGTTATTTTCGATGAATTTAACATATGCTCTATTATTTTTACCTCTTATTTCAGGTGTTTTTACCAGTATTATTTGTAGATATGAACATCAGTCTGGTGGATGGAAGCAGCTTTTAGCATTACCTGTAACAAGAGGGAAAGTATTTGTAGCTAAATACATATTGATTATGCTGCTTGTTTTAGCAATGCAGATATTGTATTTAGGCTCGATATTTGCTGTTGGGATAGTAAAGGGCTATACAGATTCCTTTCCTATGGAGATTGTTTGGAAAAGCATAGTAGGAGGATGGGTAGCGACATTGCCATTAGTAGCCTTGCAATTGTGGCTGTCCATTATGTTTAAAAGCTTTGCTGCTCCATTTGCTGTTAATGTCATATTTACTTTGCCATCAATTTTAGCAGTGAATTCTGAAAGAATTGGACCGTATTATCCTTGGGCACAACCTTTTTCAATGATGTATATAGGTGGCAATACAGACGATGTATTCTTCGTACCGTGGGAGCAAGTGTTAACCGTAGTAGGAGGCGGTTTCATCCTATTTTTCCTCGGAGGATATTACTATTTTCAACGAAAATCCATTTAACACCTTAAAGGAGAATTGACATGAGAATGATGAAACGTAGCTTACGTTTTTTAACTGCATCGATACTGTTAGTAGCTTTAGCAGGATGTGGACAGGGGGAGGCTGTAAAAGATGCAGCACACTATACTAGTGAAATAAAAGATATCAATATCCCTGATGATGTAAAAATTATTGGGTTTGGGGAAGCAACACATGGCAATATTGAATTTCAAACATTAAAAAAAGATCTATTTGAAGCGATGATACAAAATGAAAATGTTCATGTTTTTGTCTTAGAAGGAGATTTTGGGGGAGCCCAGCAGATAAATCAATTTATCGTAAATGGTGTAGGAACGGCGGAGGAAGCTATAAAAGCGTTAGACTACGGCATCTACAAAACTGAACAAATGGTAGGGTTTGTGCAATGGATGCATGACTATAATCAGACAGTTGATGAACAAGAGAAAATTTATTTTTATGGCAATGATATGCAACGCTATGATTACAGCAAAAAAGGGTTGCTTGATTATTATGCTAAGGTACATGCTGACAATGCACAAAAATTCACGACTCAACTAGAGCATGTTACCAACAAAACGATGAGAGAATTATCGAATAGTCAGCTAATCGAGCTTGATAAAACGATTGATACAATAATCAATGATTTACAATCAAACAAAGCGATGTATGAGAAAAAATCTTCAAAGGATGAATTCTCCTTTGCTGTTCAATATGCGCAAATTATGAAGCAGCGTACACAATTATTTTTAAATGATGGTAATTATATGAATTTACGGGACGAATATTTAGCTGAAAATTTACAATGGATCGTTGAATATGAAGCAACGCAAGGCCATGATAAAGTATTAATGTCTGCTCATAATGGTCATATTGAGAAAACTTCTGCTACGATGGCAGGCTATCAATCAATGGGGCATTATTTAAGTGAGCAATATAAAGATCATTATTTTGCGATTGGCACAGACTTTGTAAAAAATACATTCCAGGCACAAAATGGGTCTGGTGCACGAAAGGAATATACGGTTGAGCATCATAATGCTTTAGTGGATGCCTTTAGTGACATTGATAATAACATCTTTTATGTGGATTTTGAAGCTGCCAAACAATCAAAGGAGCTGGCGAATATTCTTTCCGAAAAGCAAAGAATGGGCAATATCGGCGATGATTTTCGTCCATGGTATAAGCTGACACAAATGCTGTACACCATTAAAATGACACCTGAGGAAGCTTATGATGGTCTCATCGTTGTGCAAGAAGCAACCCCAACAAAAATAATTGATTAAGTTAAATTTAGCAACCTTCATCAAAAAATCTGTTTCCTTCTCCAGTATGATAAAGATGAGGTGAGTAACATGGAGTATAGTCAAGCGACGCAAAGAACTATTGCCTATATCGAGGAGCAATTGATGGAGGAAATTTCTCTTGAATGTCTTCCTAGTACTGCTGGTTATTCGAAGTACCATCTAAGCCGAATTTTTAAGCAAGAAACGGGATTTACGATTGGTGAATATATTCGTATACGTCGGCTAGCTATGGCAGCGAGTTATTTGATGTACTCTAATGTATCAATATTAACGATTGCCGTTACACTTCAGTTTCAATCACAAGAAGCTTTTACAAGAGCATTTAAAGAAGTTTATGCTTTACCACCAGGGAAGTATCGAAAAGTAATGCAATCATTAAATATGATGGAGGAGGAACATTACATGGAAACAGTTGAACAGGTTAAAGGTTGGGTGTTGAGTGGGGCTAATCCAGAATTGTATAAGTTTCATACAGATGACAAGGTATTTCATTCAGGGAACCGCTCAGGAGTATTGTATTCCACAACTGCCTCAGCAAATCATGGCCAATTTGCTACAATGATGCAGGGCTTTCAGGCAGCTGACTACAAAGGGAAACGCTTGAAGATGTCATGCTATTTAAAGACGGCAGATGCTACAAAGTGTGGTGCATGGATGCGTATTGACAATGGTACAGGTGATACTATTCAATTTGATAATATGGATCAACGCTCTGTAACAGGTTCTACTGAATGGAATCATTATTCTATTGTCTTAGATGTACCTGAAGAAGGTTATTCCATTTATTTTGGTGTGTTACTAATTGGTTCGGGTAAAGTCTGGGCAGATGGCTTCCGTTTTGAAGAAGTGGACAACAAGGTACCCTCAACAAATATGCTTACGCAGGAACATTTATCTAATCATCCTACTAATCTAGATTTCAGTATGGAGTGAATCAGACAGTACTAATAAAATCGAGACCTGACTTTTTTGAATAACGTATTGATTACCTCTAATTTGTTAAAGATAACAAAGAGGAGGTGTGAGACGATGGCACAAGAAATTCTTTGTGAAGTCAATAACTGCACATTTTGGGATTCTGGTAACAAATGCACAGCCGAAAAAATTTATGTTGTCAGCCAAAAGGGACAACATGCTTCCAACAGTGAGGAAACAGACTGTAAAACATTCGAACCTGAAACGCATTAATGCCAAAAGGGTAACCATGTATATGGTTACCCTTTTTCCCTCTCTTTATTAATAAATATCCACCTTTTCTTTGTTGAATAAAAGAGCATGAGCATTTTTTACTTTTTCCTCTACATAATCCAGTGAGTATTTACCAACAGAATCTGTTAAATCCCCAATTGCCCGCGACAAATTATCAATAATCGGAATTAATTTGTGCATTTCTGTGCGATGCTTCTCATTGTGCATCTCATCCATAATTTCATATGCTAGTTGTTGGATTTTCCTTAGTCGCAATTTTTCAGATTGCATTGAATCCTCCTTATTGAACCAATTTATGATGTCTCATTATATGAGCTACAATAAGGTTTCATGAATAAGGTTCTTTAGAAATAATTGCTCGTGTGATGAAGGTCTAGTGCATGTTCTCTTATGCTCAATCTGGGATTCGTCTTCATTCGATACAGTTAGCTTTATCATACGTTGATGATAAAATACATCTAAATAATTGCAGTTAATTGGATCTAGCAAAATATTTTGTTTCACCTGTCTCGGTAGAAGGATATGCTATGCATACAGATCTCTATAGAGGTTAGATACTCTACAAGATGAGTTGCTATAGATTGCTGAATATGATTTGCTCAACTTGCATAAGCTTCTTTGGAACTAGTTAGTAAAGAAAGTATAATAGTTGTTAATAAATGGATTTCTACACTAGGAGGTTTTTATGGGGAAGATATATGTTATTAGACATTGTCTAGCACAAGGACAATCACTAGATGCACCCTTAACTCAGAAGGGAATTGAGCAAGCAGAAAGTTTAGCTGATTTTTTCAAGGGCATAAAAATTAATCGAATTCTATCTAGCCCTTTTTTACGAGCAATACAATCAATTGAACCTTTAAGTATTAGAGAAAGTATGACGATTGAAATTGATGAACGTCTTTCGGAGCGCCGTTTAAGTACTAGAGACCTTCCAGATTGGTATGAAAAATTACAGGCGACATTTGTTGATATGGATTTAAAATATGATGGTGGAGAATCCAGTAATGAGGCAATGGATCGAATCGTAGATGTTGTAAAAGACGCATTTGCTCGGGATGTTGATAATACATTAATCGTGAGTCATGGCAATATCATCTCATTACTGTTGAAGTATTATGATATGACTATTGATTTTCACTGTTGGAAGAATTTAAGCAACCCAGATGTTTATCTATTAAGTCCTAAGCATAACGAAGTAATGATAGAAAGAATATGGAGTTCTCAGCATGAGTGAATAATAAGGTGGTATGGAGGGAGTGGCTGCTTACCATACCTTTTCTAATAAGGAGAGTACAATGGAGACTATTTTAAAAGACATCTTAAATTGGGTGATGAAGGCGGATAAAAGGATTGTGATTGGCATTTCTGGTCATGGAGCTGCTGGAAAAACAACGTTTGCTCAAAAACTTATACAGACTTTAGAACAAGATGAAGTAAATTATTTGAATACTGATCCGTATATTGTGAATTCAGATATTCGCAAACAAACAATGCTTGAGTATACATATCAAAATGAGCATCATCGTTTTAAAATGACGGCTTGTCATCCCGCTGCTCATCATCTACCATCATTGGAGAGGGACGTCCAAATGATAAGAGCTGGATTGGATTTAATGACAATCGATACACATTACCTGAGAAGCACACTTATTTCTTCAAAAAAGAAAATTACAATAGTAGAAGGGATGTGCGTAGCATTTATCAATCCTAATCTATTTGATTTGAAACTTTATTTTTATACAGATGGTAAAACAGAATTTATAAGAAGATCGGGTCGAGATGTGATTGAGAGAGGAATAGATATCAATTATTTGAAGCAGTCACATGATGAGCGACGTATTCAATATGAATTATTTATGCATCCACATTGCCAGCATTTTGATATGGTTATTAAAACACAGGATGATGAAATCCTTATTGAAAAAAATACACTTGTAAAATAAACGAGGGCCTTCTGCATTTTGACTAGCAGAAGGCTCTTAACTTTAGTATTGAAATTTTACACGAACAGTAGCATCAATAGCAATTTGTCCCTGTTCTATAGGCGTAATTCCCGAGGATACAGTCATAGAGCGATAAAGGATCGGTGTGTTAGCCTGTTCTTCCACAATCTCTACAGGGAGTGGCTGCAAAGGCAGGTGCATAGTTTCTGCAATGGTTTTCGCCTTCAATTGAGCATTCTGTAGTGCTAAACTTAATGCTTGCTGATAGTAAGCATCGGTATGGTCCATTTTGAACTGAATATTGGTTATTCGATTTGCCCCATTTTCTACAGCGGTATCAATGATTAAGCCCAAATCATTGGTATCCGAAACGTTGACGGAAATGGCGTTGACTACTTCATAGCCATTAAAAATTTGTTTACCATCTTCAAAATTATACAGGGGTGTGATTGTATAACTAGCAGTTTGAATTTGTTCTCTTGGAATACCAAATGCAATAAGTGATTGCATAACTTCATTCATGATTGCCGCATTTTCCTGTTGGGGACCTTGTACATGGTTGCCCTGTGTTTGGACTTCAATTTGTAATTGTACAGAGCTAGGTGTAGCCATTATCTGTCCATTGCCGATTACAATCATAGTACGTGACGGATGATGTGTTAGTTGATTGACTTGTGCATAGTACATCTAATACCACCTTTCATAGGTTATATAATCATGCTATGCAAAAATATTTATGATTTGTTTATTCTTTTTAAAAATTTGTCATGGAGCTTTGTGAATAGAAGTAAAGTTAAAATAGCTCCCAGCAAGGCCAAAAACATGTCCCATTGTGCATCCCATCGATCTCCCTGCATGCCTAAGAAATCCTTTGCTCCTTTACTACCCTTCGAGATTCTTGTACTTAACCATTCAATGATTTCATAAAAAGCAGCGATTGCGAGCAAAATACTGATTGTAATACCTGTAAGCCAAGCTCCTTTTGCAAGTGGTGTTTTCCTGATTAGTATTTCCCTTATTACGATGGCTAATAAACCTTTTAAAAAATGACCAAAGCGATCATAGTGATTACGTTGTAAATGAAATTCTTCTTTTATCCAATTAAAAAGAGGGACTTCCGAATAGGTATAATGCCCACCTATAAATGTCAGAATCGACAAGAGAGCGATGATAAAATAAGAAAATGTGGTGAGGCGGAATTTATAATAAATGCAAACAACGACTGTTATTGCCACAATTCCAGGACTAACCTCAGCTAGCCAATCTAAATAGGAGGAAGGCTTTATAACAGACCAGATGAAAACAATTAAAACAATAATAAGTAAGGTGGCGTGTATTTTAACATGTTGCCTACTATTCATATTAACAACTCCCTTTGTCCCACAGTATGGGAAATGGGGAAATTGCTTATTCAAATTAGGTTAGCAAACAAAAAAGAAAAGCGTCTTGTTGACGCTTTTTTTAGCCAATTAGATCATTTTTAAAAGCGCCTCTACACCCGTCATTCCTTCTGTAATACCAAGCTGTTCTGCTTCATATGTTACGGATTCTAATGGAGCTGTTAATAGCTCATCAATCGTTTTCACGCCTACTGCACGACCAGCAATAATTTTTCGATCAACTAAGCGACTATTTAATAGACCAACATCTAAAGCACCACACATAATGTAGCCTGTATCATTAGAAATGGTCAGTAATGTTGTTTTAGGTAATTGAACAACTACTGCGGTGAAGAAATGCCCTTTAATCATAATAGGCTCAATTGTCACCATTGAAATCACTCCTTTTCTCTATATACATATGGTGATGACTAGCAAGGTGTTCGACATTTTCATGAAAAAATTCATAACAATTAACTAAACCTGTTGCTAGATGTATAAGGAAAGTGAATAGGAGGATTAGTGAAAGCATGGGAGGCACTTTATTTAACCAAAAAGGAATCTACTCTGATGAATAGATTCCTTTTATTCTTTATCTTGTATAAGAAAGCAAAGCTGTTTGCTTAAATTTGTTTAATGCAATTGTTGCCTCATTTTTAGAACTATACTCAAACATGCGATAAGTGTTTTCTTCAAATACTGTAATAACCCACATATATGTGATCCCCTTTGCTGTGTTACATAACATTTAAATATTATTTAAACTGTTATATATCAATGATGATTTTATTTTACATCAATAAAGAAAAAAATAAAGTGCAATTCAATTTTTTTCACATATTGTTCAAAATTATAAATAACGTTTAAAATTTTTTTGAAATAATGAAAAGGAGAAAACAGTCAATCCTTCTCAAGTATATTTCATGGCAATTCGTAAATAGTAAGTTGACGGAGTTCTGTGATTTCGGACTTGGGAGGTGATGCTATGACACGTAATTACGTATTCATTTTTATGGTTTTCTTTTTAATCATCTCGGGATTTTTAGTGCAGGAAGGCTACGCAGATAGAGGTCGTCCTTATTATGAGGAGACAGGTGAAGTTGTTTGGGATATCAAAACAGAGGATAAAATTGTTGCACTCACCTTTGATGATGGTCCACATCCTAAATACACAGCTGCTGTGCTGGATTTATTAGCAAAATATGATGCAAAAGCCACCTTTTTTATTATTGGAAAAAATGCAGAAAAATATCCAGAGCTTGTTTTACGTTCTTATACAGAAGGCCATGAATTAGCAAATCATACGTATACACATCCATTTAAAGTTTCCATCAAAAAATTGCAAGAGGAGCTTCAACAGACAAATGACACGATTTATAGTATTACTGGTTTTTCCCCAGTTTTATTCCGTCCCGTTGGTGGAAATTACACGGATGCTATGATTAATGCTGCTGTTAAGGACGGCTATAAGGTAGTAATGTGGTCCTGGCATCAGGATACGCAAGACTGGAAAGAGCCTGGTGTAAGGAAAATTGTGCAAAAGGTAATGAAGGGAACAAAGCCTGGAGATGTTATTTTATTTCATGATGGTGGCGGGAACCGTACACAAACAATTCAAGCACTAGAAGAAATACTACCTGCATTAAAAAAGCAAGGCTACACATTTGTTACAATATCCGAGCTGATTGAAAGCAAACAGCAACATGAGCAAGTTCAATAATGAAAAGAAGTCATCTCAACAAAGTTTGAAATGGCTTCTTTTTCATTTAAATAAAAGGATTGAATTAGAAGAAAATAATTGGAGCTAGCGCAATACCTAAAATTGTTCCTAAAGCAATTCCATAGCCAAAACCTTCTCTTCTATAGCCTCCAAATCCCCAAAATCCTAAACCATAACCACTATATCTTCTATCAGGTAGAATCCATACCTGTCTTCTATCTACCCTTGTGATTTCTCCTACATGTACTTTACCAGATGAATCCGAGATTCGAACACGTTTACCATGATATTTACAGCAAAGACTATAAGCATCAGCTGGATTCACACATTTCCCTCCTTTCAATGTCATTACAAGCTAATATATGCGATTTGATGCATTTATCACTAGCCGATTGTCTATTCAAGACATATGCTGTGAAGAGGTGATAATATGGCTGTTGTGTCAACAGATAAGTGGTTAAATGAATTTGTAAATGCTAGAAAGTTCACTAGAAAGGATGAGCTAACAAGCTTACAATGCTCGATGCTTTGCAATCGATTAGTCAAACTATTTCGAGATGGGCTTCCAGAAGAAATTCACTATACATTACAGCAACAAGGTCTTTTTTTACCACATGAGGAAGTCGATGTTGAAAAATTAAAGAAGCAAAAAGTATGGGATTGTGTACAGCAGGAGTTCCTATACTTACAGCGGAAATGGAATGGACCCTCAATACCAATATATATTTTCCCGATTACTCAGCAGCAAACGATAACCAATAAAAATGGTGTCGCTTATCCTCATTCGCTTTTTTTATTTGTGGGCGATTTACAAAAGCAGGAGCTCCAAGCGTTATTTGCTCATGAATATAACCATGTTTGTCGTATACACATCTTAAAAAAAACTTTAGATGAGATGACTTTATTGGATTCTCTCATTTTAGAAGGCTTAGCAGAAGATGCAGTGAAAGATTTATACGGGGAAAAATGGATTGCTCCTTGGTTACAATCCTACTCAGATAAAGAGCTTTTAGCTTTATGGGGGCATCATTTTTTACCACAGTTACAACTTCAAGGAATCGAACAGCATCATCCATTTCTATATGGGGGGGACCTTCCGCAATGGATAGGCTATTGTATAGGCTACAAAATTGTACAGTCGTATAAAATAAACCATTCATGCCAACATCCCTTGTTCATTTCAAGCCAAGATTTACTTGCTGGTTCGAATTTTCCGCTACAATAGAGAAAAGGAGTGATTGTTGTGTCCAATGAATTAAAAAATATATTATTACCAATTGTAGACTCAGCAACAAAGGTGCTCATTGTTGGATCAATGCCAGGAAGACAATCGTTAGAGAAGCAGCAATACTATGGCAATCCACGCAATCACTTTTGGCCCATTATTGGTGAGTTGTTAGAGATAGCGATTCCAAATGAATATACAGAGAGAATAGCCTTATTAAAAAACAATGCAATCGGTCTTTGGGACACGATTGCAACTTGTGAACGCGAAGGAAGTTTAGATGCAGCGATACGCAATGAAAAGCCCAATGATTTTCAAACCCTTTTTGAACAATACCCTAATATCCAATTAGTGCTTTTTAATGGAGCGAAAGCATTTGAGGTTTTTAAAAAGCATATTGGCTTAGAGCTTCTTGATGGACGAGCCTATAAAAAAATGCCATCAACAAGTCCAATACCAGGGAAAAATATCAAAACGTTCACTGAAAAGCTAGAGGACTGGCGGATTATCCAATCCTATTTATCCTAATCAACAGAGCGAGATTAGCGTGATGAAGTAGCTGCCTTGGAGTGAATAGTATTCCTTGTACTTTTAAACCATTGATAAAAGAGAATATACACAAGAAGGATTTCAATAGCATCACCACCGTAGTACATGATCTTAGCACCTAGTTCGGCCTCTGTGGCTGGTACATGATGAGGCGGATTTGCATAAATAAATTTTGCTAATATTGCATGAGCTGCTAATGCTGCTACTAATGTAAGAGATCGAAAGACATAAGAATATGAGTGTGGAGTAGGATCAAAATAAATAAAGGCAATAGTAAATAGATAACCCGCTAGAAAAATGTGAAGATGAATGAATACATACAGTAGTATATGTTCATGCATCAAATTGAAAAGTGAGGTTGTATAGAGTAACCATAGGCCGCCTACATTTAGAATAGAAGCAATAATTGGATGACGAATAAAACGAACATATGGATTTTTCAATAGCCGAGAAAGAACACGAGCTTTGTTTACTGGTAAGGTTCTTAACAGTAGTGTCATGGGAGCTGCTAATGTCATAAGTAATGGGGCAAGCATGCCAAGTAATAAATGCCCTATCATATGTGCGTCAAAATGGATATGACTAAGAGTAGCCAATGGGCCGATTAATGTGATGAGAGCACAGGCACTCCCAATTATCCAACAGATAGTACGAAAATGAGGCCATTGTTTTTTATGTTGATTCGAAATAATAACAGCGAGGATATACAATATAAGAGCTATAAAAAATGGCAAAGCCAGTAGTAGCTGAACCATGTTGGAAATGTTTTGAGCATGAGCTTCATGAGAATGCAAGATGCGCCACCTCCTATCGTCCTTTTTGATTTGTTTGGAGCAGTAAGACCATACCGATAATAATTAATAGCGCCGCAAATATGTTCCAAACGATATCATAGGGGAGTATTTCAACGTTGTAACGAATTTGGTGAAGTTTCATGAATTTATGCTGTATGATGCCATCGTAAAGCTGGAATGTGCCTGCTCCCAGAAAAATACCGCCTAGCCATCTTTTTAGCCAAAACCCATGTTTTCTATGTAGGTCAGCCAATAAAAAAGCAGATCCAATCGTAGCAAAAAAGCTGAATGCATGAAATAAACCATCTGAAACTAGTCCAATAGCAGCTGTAGACTTATCATAGAAATGATGCCAGTGTAATAATTGGTGAAAAATTACCTCATCTATAAATGCCACAACCCCAAGCCCAAATAAGATCCCAGTCCACATGTTCTGCTTCTTATATTGAAAGCGGTTTTCGTGCTTAGGTTTTTGCTTTTCATACGTATTTGTCATATCCAATCCTATCACCTCAAGCTGATTTTCCTTTAGTCTACCCCTGAGAAGAGCTCTTAAACAAACATCCTCCAAAACAGTCGTTTGTTAGGGGGAGGTAAGGATTATTGCCAGCTATTATAGTAAGAGCCAGCAGGGCTATAAAAGAATTTGAAATGATACTTCTCCGCTAAAGCACGGCTTTTTAATTCTTCTTCAAAACCAATTGCCATCACCTGTGTACCAAATTTATTGCGTATGTGGACAAGCTTTTGCATCATATCGAGTGACCATTCATCTTTTCCTACCACAGGATAAGAAAAATCCTCCCACATAATAAAGTCAACATATGGCGCTGTATAATCAGCAAGTGTTTGAAATCCCCAATTTTGAGCAACAGATAAATCGGGATGACGTTTTTTAATTTGTTGGATAAAAGATAACATGGCTTCATTTTGCCTTTTTTGTTCATCTTTAGGTAAATAAGAATTGATATTACCGACCGTATCTAAAAACACGCCATCTAAGCCTTTCTGAACTATTTGCTTCTCTATTTCTGCTAGCAAAATGTCTTGATAGTGCGTAGAAGTCAAATTCATTAAAAAAGAATCCCATTCGGCAAAATACATTCTTTCACCCTGTTTATCTCGATAAAAATCTTCTTGTTTCAATTGATGATAGAGTGCTGTATTCCATTTGTCTGCCTCCATCGCATTAATATAGCCGTACACTAAAGTACCGCTTTTTTGAGCATTGACGATATACTTTTGCTGCATTTCAATAGGTTCTACAATCACTAAATCTAATTTCGTCATGCTCTTACCAATGGCATCATTGCCTTTATCTAAATAGTATTTGTAATCTTTCACATCAGCAAGTTTTGCTTGGATACTAGTGGAAGAAGATACTGGATTTTTTGCAAGCAGTATCCACATACTCCCTGCGATGAGCGTGGCTAATAAAAGTAACAATAATTTTTTCATAAGGGCTCCTTTTTGAAAAATATCCCTTCCATTATACATTAATAGGAAATGTATTACCTTCGATAAATGGGCAATGGCTCAACGGTTATTCGCCCTTTTACATATATTGAATAATGTAAAAGGAGGGTTTGTGTGTCTAATAATCCATTTAGAGAAGATAATTTTAGAAGACCTGGTTGGGGAGATTATAATGATTTTGAAACAACGCCATTTGGGCCAACTCCTTTCGGATCCACTCCAGCAGGACAAATGCCAATGAGCACACCACCAGGTTTTTCGCCACCGATTACCGCTTGGCGAGTAGGATCAAGTGGTATACGTTCCTGTTTGTTTAGAAATACGTATATTTGGCTGAATAGTGGTAGAAGTTTTTGGTTTTTCCCTACAGCTATAGGAAGGGAAATCATTGCTGGTTTCCGATGGAGCCGAAGATATGGCTGGTATTTCCGTACCATTTCAAGAAATCAAATTCGCTCTTACGAATGTTTTAGATAGACGCTCAAGGTAGGGAGTTTTATTTTCAAAAAAATGATGCTACAATGGCGATAACGATAAATGAAGGGAAGATGGGTGGCTAATGAATAACTAATCTTAATTTTTGTAAAAGAAATTTTATATTTCACGAACAACAAAAATAGGATTAGTCTGCCCATTTTTCATAATAAATGCTTTATATTCGCAAACAGCTGCTGATATTTAGCTACTCCAAAGATTGTTTTCATAATAATCTTGGAGCTTATTTGTGTATGATATTGTAGCGACTAATCCTTCCAAATGAATTGGAGGGATTTTTTTGTCCCTCCAACTGGAGAGGATGGATAGGATGAAGGAACTTTTAAAATTACAGGATGTACGTTATGAAATAAAGGACACATTGCTATTTGAGCATGTGACAGGCACAGTAAAACAAGGCGAAGTCATCGGCATCATAGGGAGGAATGGGGCTGGGAAATCGACATTATTACAATTGATTCAAGGTACATTATCACCAACTATGGGAGCAATTCAGGGAGCACAGGCTTTAAAAATTACATTTGTTGAACAGGAGCTAGCTCATTTTGACAAACAAGAGGTATCCGCAAGAGAAGCTGATCTGCTGGCTAAGTGGCAGGTACCAAATGTGTCATTTGCAGCGTTAAGTGGGGGCGAAAAGCTGAAAATGCGTCTTGCAGAAGGTTTTTCCCAGAATGCTCAAATTTTATTACTTGATGAACCAACGAATCATTTAGATGAACAAAGTACCGCATTTCTTATCAGACAAGTACACAACTATGAGGGAACGATCATCGTGGTGTCGCATGATCGCTATTTTTTAGATAAGGTGGCCACAAAAATCTGGTCTATTGAGGATAAGAGTCTTATTGAACATGATGGCAATTATACAAGCTATATGGCTGATAGGGAGCACCGAAGATTAACACAACAACGAGCCTATGAGAAGCAACAAAAAAATATTGAACGGATTGAGGCTCAAATGTCGGAACTGACGTCTTGGTCACAAAAAGGCCACGCTCAATCAACAAAATTGGAAGGCTTTAAGGAGTACCATCGTGTGAAAGCAAAGCGCTTAGACTCGCAGGTAAAATCTAAGAAAAAGCGATTAGAAGCTGAACTTTCGAAGGCAAGCGTGGAAGCGGTGAAGCCAGAAGCAGAGATTCGTTTTTCTTTAGGCACGAATCAACGGGTTGGCAAGCGCTTACTGGAAACCAAGCATTTATCTTTAAAATTTGATAAACGCACATTATTTAACGATGTTAATATTACAGCTAAATTTGGAGATAAGATAGCTATTACAGGGAAGAATGGCAGTGGGAAAACAAGCTTTTTGAAAATACTTTTAGGCAAGCTAGAAGCTGAGGGTGAAGTATGGCTATCACCTGCTGCAAACATTGGTTATTTGACACAGGAAGTATTTGATTTACCACTTGATCAAACACCAGAGCAATACTTTTATCAGGAGACATTTGAAGAACGTGGTAAAGTTCGCAACTTGATGAAGAATTTAGGGTTTACACTGACACATTGGACATCTCCCATAGGCAAAATGAGTATGGGAGAACGCGTAAAGTGTAAGCTGATGGCTTATATTTTAGAGGATAAAAATGTACTAATTTTAGATGAGCCGACAAATCATCTTGACTTACCCTCTCGTGAGCAGTTAGAGCACACTCTTGCCCAATATAATGGGACATTGCTTGTCGTCTCACATGATCGATATTTTCTAGAAAAAGTCACGAATAGTGTTTGGGAGCTTCACGATCAGCACATCAAAAAAAAGTGGACAGAAGTCGCACCGAATAAAGTGGATGATACAGCGGCTATCCGTTTAAAGCTTGAAACGGAAAGGCAAGAGATCTTAGGCAAATTGAGCTTTCTAACAGCAAAAGATAAGGACTACGCAATGCTTGACCAGCAGTTTAATGAACTGACGAAGCGCATCAATGAGCTTCGATAGCGGAAACGTTTAAGTTAACCTTTTCAAGGGGAAAATATGGAGAGAAGGCATTTCTTACATGGGGGTTTACATGATGAAAAAGGTAGTATTTCTCTTTTTATTGTTAAGCATTTGTAGCATAAGTGCTTGTGCTGAACGGGATAAGAATGTACCAGAGCATGACAATAAAATCAATACATCTGTAACACAATCAATTAATGATAAAAGTGATACAGTTCAAGCACAAACTGAAGCTCTTCAACAAATAAAGGAGCAGATTCATTTTGATGTTCCATTAAAAATGCCATCAACGTTACCTATTGGAGAGGGTTCATTTTTAACAGCTACAACAAGGACACAGGGCGACCAGGTTGAAGTTATCTTTTATGAGAGCAAAGAGAACATGCCAATTAATGATATTCGTTTAAAAAAATCAGGGACTGTTATTGGAAGATTGCTGGTCAAGAAATATAAAAGTGCGGAAGGTGCAAGCACACAGATAGCGTTTGATAATTTTAATCAAAATGGTGGGCAAGAGGTTGATCTTGGTTACAATATAAAAGGTTATCAAGATGCAGGTGCCGGCTCATTATGGACTGGTTGGAATGAAGGCCGATGGGCAATTGCCACTCATACACGAACTGATAATCCTGATGCAGGTGTTAAACTGGCTAAGCAGGCAGTAGCGTATTTAGAAAACCACATGCTGCCTATCCCAAGGCAATATGGCATGGCTCAGCTAGATGTCTATCAATCAGGTAATTTAATTGTGTGGCAGGATGAAAAGCTTGTTTACACACTCGATTCAATCAAAGATCCTTTAAACGCACTAGCAATAGCCACAGCTTTTTATTAATTTTTGAAATCCTAGAGTAATAATGCTCTAGGATTTTTTGTCTTATTTTATTTCACAGTACTTAGCATTTTTTTGTATTCACTGAATCGTTGCTGCCATTCATCCATGGGGAAATGTTGATGTTCTACGCCATTTAGTAAATCTGTTAACATATCAAGGCAAATATGCCATCCTGCTAAATCCTTCGGTGTATGCTCTGTCAGCTCTTGAAGTGTCTCCACTAATACCAATAAAGAACCCTTGTTAGTAGAAGATAGTTCAAATCTCACCGTATCCGTTCCCCAATCAAATGCCAGTACTTCTTTCTCGGCATAATCTGTAATGGTTATTTCCTCAAAATTACCTGTTCCATCATTCATATTAAAATGTATTTTCCCGTTCTTACGTAGCTCAATGATTTCTAAATTACTCATCCATTTTTGTAGGTTTTCATTGTTAGTCATGGCGGCCCAAACGGCATTTTTTAAATGTGGTAATGGTCGTTTGAATGTAGCAATATGGTGATTGGATTGTTTTTCAATAGTAGCTAGCATAGACATCCTCCGTCTTTATAGTTTTGACTTCATTATAGATGTTCTTCAGTAGCTGTCCAAGCAGAAGGTCATGCAACAATTATCATTTCTAAGAAGTCAATTTTAGGATAAAATTGTTAAAAAAGGAGGGGTAAAGATGACACATCAACAAGCATTGGTACATTATATTCAAGCAACAAATACCCATGATTTTAATCAAGTAAAGGCTATTTTGCATCCACAAGCAATTTATTGGTTCTCTGATAAAACTTGCACAACAACAGAGGAGATTGAGGCTTATTTCAAGCATGCATGGAATGTTATTAAAGAAGAGGTTTATTCAGCCACTGATGTAAAATGGTTAACCGTTGATGAAAAGACGGCTACCTGTCTCTATACATATCATTATGAAGGCTATCATAACGGAAAGTTTGTATCAGGTAGCGGTAGAGCGACTAATATTTTTACACTAATTAATGGTGAATGGAAGATAATTCATGAGCACTTGAGTAGTGGTCATTAAATTATTTTCCATATAATTTGAACAAGCAACAATGTAATAATCAATGTTAGCAGTATTTTGGCTAACCTTAATGGAATGTACGGAAGCACTAGGAGACCTAATTGGGAGCCTATAATAGAGCCAAGTGCCAAAGCAATCGCATAGTGCCATTGAATAAAGCCAGAGTGATTAAACACAACAAATGCCCCTGTACAGCTACCAAAGAGGAGTACTCGAGTGAGCTGTACAGACTTTATGTAAGGGTGATGAGAACGTAGATAATGTAAGATGCTAAATGTCGAAGAGCCAGGGCCGAAACCACCATCATACATGGCGATGAAAAACGGTTGCCAAAAATGAGGTGCTTGATGTTCTAGCGAATCATGAACTTCGGTCCACGCCTTATTCTTCAAAGTAAAGACTAAAGCCAAAAGGAGTAGCACACAGGCCGTATAGTTCATTGTTTGCTCAGACAGCGAAACCGCTAGAAATGCGCCGCAAATCCCCCCAACAAAAGCAAGAGCTATATATTTGAGGATAGATGGGAGATGTAGCTCTTTCTGATAGAGTAGATAGAAAATACTGGATAAAGCTGAAATACCTGTAGAAAATTTGTTTGTGGCAATACTTGTTTGAATCGGAATACCGACAAGCATCATGGCAGGAAGTGTAATCAGTCCACCACCTCCCGCAAGTGTACCGACAAAAGCAGCTATCATTCCAATACATACGAGTGTAAAAGAAATGTTTGCATAAAAAAGTCCAATAAAGCTAAGTAGTACAAAGAACAACATCATAATCATTTTATTCATAAGCTTCTCCCTTTCTTTTATTAGCTTAAGGGTAATTGGTGTTAATGTATAAATCTAATATATAATTTTTGGTTATTTATAAAATTAATTTATAGGAAATGGGGGATTAAATGAATCAAGAAATATATCAATGGGGAAATCCTTATAATCCATCTTTAGTTTTTTTACATGGACTTGGAAGCTCAGGCTTAGCATTTGGGGAGCTAGCAACTTATTTATCGGAGTATCATATTATTTCTTTCGACTTACCAGGACATGGTTATAGAGCTACATTAGAAGCGGAAGAAGAGTATCTTCCCTCTAATTTAATTCAAATAATAGAGGAAATAATAAGTACAAATTTAAAAAATAAGCCCTTTTATTTAATTGGGCATTCTTTTGGTGCAGACTTGGCTATTCATTACGGAGCAAAATACTCGCATCAACTTAAAGGGATCGTACTACTAGATGGCGGATATATGGCTGGAAAAGATTTGGGTATCACTTTAGACAAAGAATTAAAGGACGTAGCAAATTTTTGCGAAAATGTCCGCTTTAAATCATGGGAGGAATTTTTTAACTCTGAGAAAGAAGAGCTTTCTCGGTGGTCGAAGGAGTTAAACGAAGCTTCAAAAGCACAAGTGAAGGAACACAACGGGGAGATCAGACTAACTCTTTCTCACTTCACGGCCCAAGCTATGATAAAAGGTATCAATTTTGAACCAGTTGACCAAGTAGTGAGCATGATAAAATGTCCTACATTATTATTGCATGCTACGGTACCCGCTGAATTAGAAACGAAAAGAAAAAATTGCATCCAAAGCTTACATTTGAAAATAGAGAAATTAGATGTTGAGTCGATTGTAGGGGCAAGCCATGATATTTTTCGTGATGCACCTGAGATAGTGGCGGAAAGATTAACATTTTGGTGTAAAAGCTAAACTGGAGGCTAAATGAATGAGAACGCTTAAAACGGAGGAAGAGCTGAAGAACTTAATAGCATCTGATGACTGGATGATGCACATTTTATCCACAGTAGAAACCTTGCAACTACAAGATTGCTGGGTATGTGCAGGAGTTATTCGCTCAAAGGTATGGGATTACCTTCATGTAAAAGAAGAAAGAACACCAATTGCTGATATTGATGTGATATATTTTGATAAAGAAAATCTAGCAGAAGAAGCAGAGAAGCAGTATGAACATGAACTGAGAAAGCTATCTCCAAACGAGCCTTGGTCTGTGAAAAATCAAGCACGAATGCATGTTTTAAATGGTAGTAATCCGTATAAGTCTGCTATTGATGGCATTTCTCATTTTCCAGAAATACCAACGGCGATTGGTGTAAAGTTATCAGATGGGATACTAGAGATTGCAGCACCGTATGGTATTCATCTTTTAGGAGCAGGCATTGTAGAGCCAACACCGTTTTACCTAGAAAATAAGGATAACTATGCGATTTATCGTCAAAGAATTCAGCAAAAACAATGGCATTTAAGTTGGTCAGAATTGAAAATTAATCTTCAATAAAAAAGAAGGCGAGGGGACCAATTGCAACGAGATAAAGCCTATGTCATTAAACACTATAAAAAATCTTTAGATTGGATAAATAATTTGCGAGGATTATCTGAGGAGCAATGGCGTACGCCCATCGCACCTGGGAAATGGTCGGTTGCAGAGGTAATTGGACATCTTCCTCCATGGGATATGTTTGTGTTAAATCACCGAATCCCTTTTCTGCTTACAGATGAGCGTTTGCCGAAAGGGCCAGATGTAGCACATTTGAATACAATGGCAGCTAAGAAAAGCCGTGAACAAGCAATGGAGGAAACATTGAATGATTTTATTTCCACAAGGCGTCAATTATTACAGACCATTCAGCAGTGGACTAATGAGCAATGGCAACACTCATTTAAAATTGGGCAGTCAGAGATGACTATAATCGATTATTTTGTAGGATTAATCAATCATGATTTACATCATTTTTCTCAGATTCAGAATGTTATACATGTATAGGAGTTTGCATATGGATATCAAATATTTAATTGATTACTTTGCACATGCTTCTGTAAAATTTACAGATGTTTTTACTAAAAAAATGGAGCCAGGTGAAGTGGATGTTGGTAGAACAACGGCCCCAGAAAAGTGTGGTTTAGTGGTGCCACTTGCAGGAAGTGCGATCTTTAGCTTTAATGGAACCCCCTATATGATGGAGCCAGGAATGATTGTCCATGCAGGCCCCCAGATGCCGATAGAAGTGAGAGCGACTGGTCATAAAGGGTGGGAGTATGCAGTTGTTCATTATCGCCTTCCAATAGAAGAAACAGCTCTTTATCCACTAGCCGAGCAACATTTTCTAATTAATACAGGCTTTAACACACAAATTATTAGCCATGTTCAGCAACTAATAGAAAGCTATTCCTTTCCTGGTAATATGGCTGTATTCAAGTCTAAGACATTATTTATGAACTTGTTGGAAGATATCCTTGTAGCGGCAAAAATGAAGGTTCTAGATAGTGCCAGCGAATTAATGGAGCAGGCCTTACAGTATATACATGAAAATTATGCAGAGCAAATCTCTGTATCAAATATCGCGATGGAATTTGGTATTGAGCGTCGTCGTTTTGCTTATTTATTTGAGCAGCATACAGGCATGAATCCAAGCACTTATATTACGGAATATCGTATACGACGCGCAAAAGACTTGCTGGAATATGATGTGATTCCAGTAGCTGAAGTAGCAGAATGTGTCGGATATGTTGATTGTTTTTACTTTAGTAGAGTATTTAAAAAGTGCACAAATTTATCTCCTTCAGCCTATCGAAAGATGAAAATGGAGGAATCCAACTATATGTAAAAAAACTGTTTCTTCCAAAAAAGAAGCAGTTTTTTTATTAGTAAAATCGGCAAAAATCCATGTCATTTTCGAAATCGTCCATTCACAATCTTTTTTTACTTTGTTAGGATAGTATCCGTAAATGATAATGAGTATCAATTATGTGTTGACATATGTATGAAAACGATTATCATTATCAATATGAGCTCGTTAGGGGAGAATATCTATGAATAAATATTTTAAAATGTGTGCACCGGCACTATTAGCATTATCACTGGCTGCATGTGGAACAGATAAAGCAGAGGAATCTACATCAACAGCTAATACAGCGGAGACAAGTGCAACAGAATCACAGACAGAGCAAGCTAAATCAACGCAGACCATCACGTACTTAGGCGAGCAATATGAGCTACCAGCCGAAGTAAAGAACATTGTCGCTGCCAGTCTTGAATCAATGGAAGATGCGGCAATGCTTGGTATTAAGCCAGTAGGTGTCCTTGAAGTAGGTGGCAAAGTTCCTGCCTATCTAGCAACAGATTTTGAAGGGGCTACACTTGTAGGAAATAAAATGGAGCCAAATGCAGAAGCCATTCTTAATCTGGACCCTGATGTAATCGTGGGTACTTCGAAATTCCCTGAAGAAACGGCTGAAAAGCTCAACAAAATTCAAACAATGATTCCATACTCACATATTTCAACAAATTGGAAAGAAAATTTAACTTTGCTTGCACAATTAGCTGGAAAGGAAGAGGATGCAAAGAAAATCATCTCTGACTATGCAGCAAAAGTTGCTGATGCCCAAATAAAATCCAAGGAGCAATTAGCAGATAAGCAAGTATTAATCATTCGTGTTCGTGGTGGAGTGATGTACATCTATCCAGCAGGTGTTTATTTAAACCCTGTTCTATATAAAGATTTAGGAGCACCTGTTCCAGAAGTTGTCTCAACAGCTAAAGCGCAAGCTGAACTATCACTTGAAACATTAGCACAAGTAAATCCAGATACGATTTTCCTACAATTCGAGGATTCAGAGAATAAGGATACGCCAAAAGCTTTAGAGGAGCTACAAAAGAATCCAATTTTCACTAGCTTAAAGGCAGCACAAAATAATCAAGTTTTCGTCAACGCAATTGAGCCATTGGCACAAGGTGGTACTGCTTGGTCTAAAGTGAAATTCTTAGATGTCGCAGCTGAAAAATTACTTAAATAGTATAAACAGGCTGGTAGTAGATTTGGTGAGATCACCGGGCTATTACCGGCCTTTTGTAAGATATGGCAATTTTCACTGTAGGCAGTTGTTAAGGGTATACACTTCAGTAGTTGATATTGTGTACCGCAAAATGGATAAAGAAAAAGGTGTGAAAGTTGAAAAAAACAAACATAGTGTCATTTTCAATATTAGCGATAGCTCCTTTCCTTATTGCCCTTGTGGCCCTAATTTCGGTTATGTATGGAACAAAAGATATTAGTGCACTTACAGTATGGCAGTCGATGACAGCATTTGATCCATCAGATGTTGATCATCAAATTATACGGACAGGCCGTATTCCAAGAATTGCTGCGGTATTGCTAGTTGGAGCATTTTTAGCAGTTGCTGGTGCAGTTATGCAGGGGATTACACGAAACTATTTAGCCTCTCCTTCATTAATGGGTGTCAATGATGGCTCTGCATTTGTCATTACATTAGCCATAGTTTTTTTCCCAGGACTACCAAATTATCAAATGATTTTATTATCGATGCTTGGTTCTGCATTGGGAGCAGGTATTGTCTTTGGTTTTGGCTCGTTAATCCGCAATGGCTTATCTCCAGTAAGGCTAGCCATAATTGGAACAGTCATCGGCACATTTTTAAGTAGTATTGCTACTGCGATTGCGATGTATTTCCAAGTATCCCAAACAGTTAGTGCTTGGTATAACACAAAGGTACATATGGTAGATATGGATATGCTCATCCTTTCTATTCCATTTGGTTTAACTGGATTGATTTTGGCTTTATTATCGGCAAAAGCGATTACCATTACTTCGCTAGGTGAAGATATTGCCATGGGGCTTGGACAGAAAACAAAAACAGTACGTATTATTAGCATGCTAGCTGTCGTATGTTTGACAGGGACAGCGGTTGCCCTTGTAGGGAAAATCGCCTTTGTAGGGTTAGTCATACCACATATTACACGCTTCCTTGTCGGTGTTGATTATCGCTATATTATTCCTTGTGCAGCTGTTATTGGAGCCTTTTTCTTAGCGCTTTGTGATGTCCTGAGCCGCGTTGTCAATTATCCATTTGAAACGCCAATTGGTGTCTTAACCGCATTGGTCGGTGTACCATTCTTCTTATATTTAGTTCGTAAGCACGGAGGTGAAAAACGTGCATAAAAAAACCTCAAGTTTATTCTTTTTAACCATGTCGATGCTTATTTTATTGATTTTCGTTGCGAGCTATTTACATATTACAAATGGTGTTTTTGATATGTCTGTAATGGATGTCATTAAAACATTGTTGCGGATTGAGTCCAATTCAAAGTTTGATCTTGTTATTTTTGAATTCCGTTTACCTCGAATTGTTATTGCTGGACTTGTCGGTATTGGCTTAGGTATGGCGGGAGTTGTATTACAGGGGATTACACGCAATGGACTAGCAGATCCAGGTATATTAGGGATTAATGCAGGGGCTGGTGCAGCAGTCGTCATATTCATGTTCTTCTTTCAATTAAAGCTAGTAAGTGCCGATATGAGTAGCTGGATGTCAATTTTAATGATGCCATTATTTGGTTTTATCGGTGGAACAATTGCAGCTATCCTGATTTTTTCATTTGCTTTAAAAAATGGTCATCTGGATATGCAGCGATTAATCTTAACTGGTATTGCTATCAATAGTGGATTTGGAGCTTTGTCCTTATTCCTATCCTTAAAAATGAGTGCACAAGATTTTGAATCAGCGGCTATTTGGATGGCAGGTTCTATTTATAATGCGAATTGGATCTTTGCGCTTACGATGCTACCTTGGCTTTTGATTTTAGGACTATATGTGCACAGAAAATCATATTTACTCGATTATTTCCAGCTTGAAGAGGATAGCATCACAAGTTTAGGAATAGCAGTTGAAAAGGAGAAAATGAAGCTGTTATTAGCCAGTGTAGGTCTTGTCAGCGCTTGTGTATCTGTATCAGGGAGTATTGGATTCATAGGTTTAATGGCTCCCCATATTGCCAAGCAGCTTGTTGGTATTCAGCACCGTTATGTTATGCCAGTGAGTGCTTTAATTGGTGCAGGTCTGTTAATCTTAGCTGATTTTATTGGTAAAACCGTTTTTGCACCATCGGAACTGGCTGTAGGTATTGTCGTTTCAATTATTGGGATTCCATATTTCTTGTATTTACTGGTGAAATCTAAGGCATAGGAGGAAATGGCGTGCAAACTGCATTTAGAATGGAAAACCTGGCTTCAGGTTATGAGCAGGTACGTGTCTTTGAAGGGTTAAATTTAACAATAGAAGAGGGCAAAGTGACGACAATTATCGGTCCAAATGGTTGTGGTAAATCTACCCTCCTTAAAACGATAGGACGTATTTTAAAAAAACAACAAGGTACGGTTTATTTGCAGGAGCAAAATATGCAAAATTTATCGACCAAAGATATTGCCAAGAAGTTAGCAATATTATCTCAAACACCTGTTGCTCCTGGTCAATTAAAAGTGGAGGAGTTAATTGCGTATGGTCGCTATCCACATCGCAACAATGTTAATCGCTTAACAAATAAGGATGAGGAAATGATTGAATGGGCTTTAACGGTTACCAATACAATGGAATACCGAAATAGAGACCTTGCACAGCTTTCAGGAGGACAACGTCAACGTGTTTGGCTAGCGATGGCCTTAGCGCAGGAAACAAATATCTTGCTATTAGATGAACCTACTACTTATTTAGATATGGCACATCAGCTCGAGGTATTGGACATTGTTAAAAGTTTAAATGAGATGCATAGCTGTACAATAGTGATGGTTCTACATGATATTAACCACGCTGCCAGATATTCAGATCATCTAATTGCAATGCGTAAGGGTATTATCATGCAAACTGGCACGCCACAGGAGATTTTAAGTGCTGAGGTGATGCGTAAAGTATTTAATATTGATGCGCGCATTATGGAAGATCCTGTAACAAATACACCTGTATGTTATGGCTATGAAATTTTGAAGGAGGATATCTAATGAATATAGCTAAAGTAGACTACGTTACACAACAAATGACTTCAAAATTGACAAATTATTCGTACACGATTAACATCTATGTGCCAAATGAGGAAGCACCACAAAATGGCTTCCCAGTTTTGTATGTACTCGATGGCTCCTCCTATTTTAATCTTGTAAAGGAAGCGGTGCGTTTACAAAGTCGTAATGCACCAAAAACAGGTGTCCTTCCAGCTATCGTTATTGGAATTGGTCATGGCGATGATATGCGTGAAAGAAGATTTTATGATTTTACAGCGCCAGCAGAGACATATCTATATCCAGAAAGATTTAAAGGAAAAGGTCATGAAAAGCTTGGAGGAGCAGTGGATTTTAGTCGCTTTATTGAAGAAGAGTTAAAGCCAACGATTGAGTCACAATATCCAGTAAATAAAGTACAGCAAGCTCTATTTGGTCATTCCCTAGGAGGATACTTTGCGCTTTGGCAACTATTTCACCACCAATCCAGCTTCCAACGCTATCTAGCTATTAGCCCTTCTATTTGGTGGAATGAGCATGAGCTGGTGCAATGTGCTTCAGTATTTCTGAACGAGCATCAGGACATGGACGAAACTTTGTTTATGAGCGCAGGTGAACTTGAAACCTTTATGGTGGATGATGCGCGACAAATGGCGGCAGTTTTAAAAAAAATAATGGCGGTAGATTTTTACGAGGCTTTAGATGAAAATCATGCTTCGATTGTACCAACTGTTATGAGTAGAGCCCTGCGTTTTATGCATAAAGCACATTAATAGGTAGACCGCATAGTCTTTTGATAATGCGGTTTCTTTTTTTATTTATTAATAAAATAACTGAATTGTACGCATAATAAAGGAAATTTGGTCATCTGTCTGGGATAAATGGAGGCGCTGTATGCAAAATAAAATTTTAAAAAACCCAGTATTTCTTATTTCTAGTGGAGCAATTTTTCTCTTAGTCATTATCGGAGCAACGATACCGGAAAAATTTAAGAACGTAGCAAACAGCGTATTTCATATGACAACGGATTATTTCGGCTGGTTTTATTTAATGTCTGTCTTTATTATCGTTTTATTTTTATTCGGTCTGGCAATTAGTAAATACGGAACAATTCGCTTAGGATCAGAAGATGGTCGTCCTGAGTTTAGTTTTCTAACATGGATTTCTATGCTCTTTTCAGCTGGACTTGGTGTCGGCCTGGTGTTTTGGGGTGTAGCTGAGCCGATGAGTCATTATTTTTCACCTCCTTTCAGTGATACAAAGCCTCTATCAACGGATGCAGCCCGACTGGCGATGGGATATTCATTCTTTCATTGGGGATTAAGCCAGTGGTCTGTTTATGCCATATTGGGTCTTGTTATGGCCTATGTACAATTCAATAAAAAAAGAAATATGCTTATCTCCACTGCTTTAGAGCCTGTCACTGGAACAAATCGAGTCGTTAAAGGAGCGATCGATATTCTCGCAGTAATTGCTACAGTTATGGGGGTAGCAACGTCTATAGGGCTAGGCGTATTACAAACAAATGGCGGTTTAACTTTCGTCTTTGGTTTGCCAGATACATTTATCTTGCAAGTAGCCATTATTTTTATCATGTTTATTGGCTATATGCTATCAGCCACAACAGGTCTACAAAAAGGGATGAAGATCCTGAGTAATGTCAATATGACTTTAGCAATTGTCTTACTTTTATTTGTTTTTATTACAGGCCCAACAATCTTTATACTTGAAACCTTTACATTAGCTATTGGGGATTATATTTCAAACTTTATTCAATATAGTTTAAGGATGCAGCCATACGTTGGTGGGACTTGGGTGAAGGATTGGACGATCTTTTACTGGGCATGGGCGATCGCTTGGTCACCATTTGTAGGCTCCTTTATAGCTCGTGTATCTAAAGGCAGGACTATTCGAGAATTTATTATAGGGGTTTTAATTATCCCGCCCCTCATTGCCTGCTTTTGGATTGCGACCTTTGGTGGAACCGCAATGTGGTTTGATTTACATCAAGATGCACAAATCGCTCAATCTGTTCATAATGATGTAACGGTTGCGCTTTTCCAGCTGTTAGAACACTTACCGCTTTCAACAATTGCATCTACCATTGGAATACTTTTAATCATAATATTTTTAATTACCTCTGCTGATTCGGCCACCTTTATTATGGCGAGTATGACGACAAAAGGTTCTTTAAATCCCACGATTTTATCAAAGCTAGTATGGGGTGTTTTAATGGCAGCTATTTCAGGCGTTTTATTGTATACAGGCGGGCTTGAAGCATTGCAAACGGCCTCATTAATCGCTGCATTACCCTTTACAGTGGTGTTACTTTTATTAATGATTTCTTATATTAAAATGATGAAGGAAGAGATTATTCCTCTTAAGAAAAAGGATATCCAACGTTTGAAAATAGCAAGAAAGCATATTGAAAAGGAAGCAAAAGTGAAAGACAAACATACTAAGTAGTAGGCCGTATTCGAAATAATACGGTTTCTTTTTGTTTTAATTTGCACTATTATGAACAAAAAACGATAGGAGGTGCTTAAGGTTGGAAATTGTTTTAGCAGAGAGCAAGGATGCCCCAGTTATACATCAGGTGATGCTACAGGCGTTTCAAGAATATGAAAAAGCTACTCCACCATCCAGTGCACTAAGTGAAACGGTGGATTCAATAGAACAGGCAATGCAGCAAAATGAACAAGCATTTATTGGGTATATCAATAAACAACCAGTTGCCATTGCAAGGTTTACGCTCAGTTCAAAGGGGATTTATTTTTATAGACTTTCAGTGATCCCAGAAAGACAAGGTCAAGGTTTAGCAAAAGTACTGATCTGTCAGCTCGAACAATATGCACTATCGAAAGGGGTAACAATTAGTCGGTGCAAAGTACGTATGAGTGTTCCGCGTAATATTGAGTTATATCGCTCATTAGGTTATGTTGTAACGACAGAGGAAATGGTGAAAAATCGTAATGGTAACTCTCTAGCAATAGTAACAATGGAAAAGAGACTTTCCAATTAGGAGGAGTTTAATTGAGAAAAAAGCTCGGCTGCTTGCATGCTCATTATTCCAATATAGAATACATAGAGCAAGCTTTTCAAAGCGATGAAGATATAGAGATAATCCATTTTGTAGACCCTGGCGTTATAAAGCATGTGTCTAAAGGGAGTAATGATTTAGCACATAAAGTTAAGGAGCAAATTGAATGGATAATTAGCTGTGATGTGGATGCAATCTTAATAACGTGTACAAATTATATAGCTTTATTAAAGGATGAAACTTTGTCCAATCTCCCGATCCCCATCATAAAGATTGATGAGCCCTATTTTGAAAGTATATGTAGTAAGCATCAGCCTCAAACGATACTTTTCACAAATCCAGCAACTGTAGAAGGAACGATGGCAAGACTTCACCAATATGCTAAGCATCAAGGAATATCAGTAGATGTGGTAGCGAAAGTTATTGAACATACATTTGATCTTATTATGCAGGGGAAAAAAGAAGCCTATGACGAGGTTATTTTAAGAACTTTGCATACTTTATCTGCTGAGCAAAAATCCATATCGGTTGCCCAGCTATCGATGGTAGATGCAGCACAACAATTTGAAGATCACACCAGGATTAAAATTCTTCATCCATTAAAGCCATTAGTGAATATTGTAAAGAGTACGATGAAGTAATAGTTTCGTAATTTACAGAATTATCTGTAACAATATCGTTGAAACAAACGTTTCATAGGAAAGGGGGATGTTATGAAACGAATTGTATTTTTATGTATAATGCTATTATTCTTAGTGGGCTGTGCAGATGAAGCAAAGGTTACAATACCTGAGGATCTACCCGAATTTGTGCAAGAAGATGATTTTGCATCCGTTGATTGGGATAAAAAGGCAGTGGAATTTGGTGATAGAGGTATTATTGGTAATGCCGATAAATCAGGTGTCATAGGTGCGAATATGCCAAGTTTAAGCACACAAAAATGGATGTGGCATCTATGGGGAATAGATGAAGTACGGGATACGGAGTTAACGATTATTGGATACCATAGAGACTCTAAAGTCGTACAACCGATTTTAGTGGATGGCTGGAGCATAAGGCTTGGCGGACCTGTTAATGGAGCAGATGCACATACACCTTCTCATGTGAAAATTCCTCAGTCTGGTGAATGGGCTATTTTACTGTATACAAATGGAAAATATTTTGATACGTTGATATACGATATCCAGGAATAATAGTAAACCCTTATTTTGTAATTATTTATACTTATAAAATAAGGGTTTTTGATGTTTGTATATGTATTGGGAAAGGAGGTGTATGGTGTGCCCATGTAAGCTTGCATTGTGTATTGCTTTCATATTTCTGAAATGCACAAGATGCTGAAGACGCCATTCAGAAAGTATATGTAAATACGAAAAGCTATTGAACATAGATAATTACAGTGCATGGTTGTAGCAAGAAAAATATTAAATTGGTAAGATAAAAAATAAAATGGAGGTCAGCAATATGAAAGATTTACGTTATCCCATTGGACAATTCCAATTTCCCAAAGAAATGAATTCACAGCAAGTACTAGAGTGGATTAATGAAATTCGTTTGTTACCAAAACAACTTGCAGAGGCATTAAGTGGTGCAAGCGAGCAAGACTTAGTAAAATCTTACCGTGAAAATGGCTGGACTGTGACACAGCTAGTCCATCATATTGCTGATAGTCATATGAATAGCTATATTCGTTTTAAGCTAGCGTTAACAGAGGATGTACCAACCATTAAGCCATACAATGAGGCAGAATGGGCACAGTTACCTGATTCTGAAATGCCAGTAACAACTTCTTTTGATTTAATAGAAAGTTTACATGAACGATGGGTTTATTTATTGACAAGCTTAACAGATGAACAATTACAACGAGTATTTAATCATCCTGATTCAGGACTGACAACACTGGAGCAAGCAATCGGTTTATATGCTTGGCATGGTAAGCATCATTTGGCACATATTCAGAATGCTTTGATGAAAGTATAAAAAAGTGTCTAAAGACAAGAAGAAATAGCAAGTTGACCTCTAATTATTTATAAATACAAGAGGTCAACCCTAGTGCTAAATAACTATTATTTGATAGTAATTAATTTAAACTGGAAACTTTTTATGAGATTGTAATACCTGCACTTGCTGTTCCTGTAATAATTTGTGCTACAGTAACTCCTGTAGTTGCTGCAATTGAGAATACCATAACTAATTTATCACCTGTAACAACTGGAACTGGAGCAACATTAGCTGAACCAAATGTAATTTCTCCAGCGCTTAAAGGTCCAGTAAGTGGCGGAGCTAGATCTACAACTGCGCCTGTAGCAGTGTATACGTTACTTCCTGCTGGTGCACGATAGATTTGCGCTCTTAATGTTGTTGTACCTACAATTGCTGCACCTAAAAAAGCAGAAAAAGATGCAGAAATTGCTGTTATATTACCAGCACGTGGCACAACAAATGCCTCTGTTACAATACCTGATAAGTCTAGAGTATTGCCTACAATAGTAACGCCTGGAACCGCTGTACCGAATCCAATAAGCGAAGGCACACTAATAACTCCTTCACCAACAGTAGCTAATGCAACAGTAGTTAAACCTGAAGAAAATGCAATAATTGAACCTGTGTTAACTGTTGGAGGAATACACGCTGCATCAATTGCTACAAACGGTCCAAGTGCAGTACACTGTCCATTACCATTATGGCCATTACCAGAGCAACCACACATTGAATTATTCAAACACATTTTTACACCCCCTTTCTTCATTATTCTATTCATTTCAGATTAGGGGTTAAGGGCAATTATCTACTTCACCTATAAATTCAATGATTTCTTAATGACAGCTTTTATTTGACACATAAAGACATCCACTATGTATGTTTTGACATAGTGGATGTTTAAGAAAATGTTAACTCCATCTTTTAAAGAAATCGAAAAATGAGTTTTTTCCTTTTTTAGGTTCTTCCTCAATCGGCTTGTTTACAGGTTCAAGCTGCATGATCTCTTCATCAAAGGACGGATGAACCTCATAGGTTGCATCAGCATGATACACTTCAACATATTCTTCTTCTGTTTCCAATGAAGGAGAATGATCTATATCTGCAGGTTCTGCTACTGTCTCTGCAATGATTTGGTTGAGAGGCTCACTAGCTATTGCTTCAATGTCTTGACTAACAGGCTCGCTAGGTTGCTCTAAGATAACTTGTTCTATCGAGTCATTAATTACAATGGGCTTCTCCAGATTGTTATGCTCATTCTCAGTTTTTACAACCTCCGCAGGATTATTGAATGTTTCAGTTTTAGTGCTATCTGATTCATTAACAATAGAAGATTGTAAAGTATCATTCTCGATGTTTTCCTCGCTTGAAGCTGGCTGTACGGCAGATGGATCATAAACACTTACTGGAACTTCCTTTGCATCCATGGCATTTTTAAAATGGAAGGTGGATTCAACTGTCGTGTTTCTGTATAAACCATTGTATATTTGGCTGGGGTGTGTATTGATTGATTGGAAATATTGCTGATTAAAATGCCGTTCTTCAGGTTTAGTTTCCGGTAGACCATTCTGAGGAGAGGGACCCCCGATGTTTACATTAGGTTGGTGGTTTTTGGCTTTTCCTGCCACACTTTGTAATAGTCTATAAGAAGGTTGTGCTGATGTAATTGTAGTTTGATCTGCGGTTTGGGTCATTCTAGGTTGTCTAGGTAAAAGATTAGGATAAGTTTGAGCAGGCATGTCAATGGAGGGAGGTACGGTTTTTGTATCATTTCCTTTAACTGGCAATAGTTTGTTTAAAATTGATAAAATCTCTTGGTTCATTCCTTCAATGGTTTGATTCAAAGACTCAAGCTGTGTTGAAAGAACCCTAATTTGATCGTCGTAACCTTTTATATATGAATTTTGTTTAGTATCCAATGTCTCTGTGATCCCTTCTAAATGGGCCATCTGTGTTTTTAGTCCATCAAACTCCTGCTTCATATAAAGGAAATCTTCAATTGAATTCCCCGTTTTTAACGAGGTTAACGATTCTCTATAAGATTCAATTTTTTGCTTTAAATTTTCAATTTCTTGAGTGGTATACAATTTTGACTCTTCCATTGTAGTTCACCCCTTTCAGTCCATTATTAGTTTATTAAAAATATTGACTTTCTGTTACAAATATAACGGTTCTTTCAACATTTTGATTCGTATCGTTAATGAGAGAAGTGTATGAAAACAAATCTTGATTGATTTTAATAAATATCCAATGTAACTATTTGTTAGCCCATGCACTTATAGCTGAAAAACATATGCTACAAACGAAAGATAAAAATTTTATGGAGGTGTCAAAAGGATGCAAGAGCATATGCCATCCCAGGCGCAGGAACTAATCTGTATAAATGTTGATAAGGTATACGACTGGATTGTAAAAGAAATGTCGTTTGATATTTCACCTACTGGACCAATTACATTCCCAGGTGTTACAGCAACTACTGACTTAACAGGTGCTATTGTTACTTGTCGAGTAATTCCAGCAACTACAAATCCAATTGTGATTCTGAACCGTGAGAATCGCCAATTCTCTATTGATGGATCAACTGTTTGTCTGCAACATCTAAATGTTCAAAAGAACTTCATTCTAACAATTGTCGTTACTTTACCTAATGGTACTGTTTTCACAAGCAATAATATTCCAGTTTCTCGCTGTGAGCAAGTGACATTATGTGCACCTAAGGGAACAGACGTTGAAATTTTATACACAGATTTAGATTGCTTCGTTTGTACAACAGGAACACTTAGTGTTGGAACAGGTGCTGCAGCAGGTACAATCACGTTCTCTGCGTTAACAATTACTGTTGCTGTTTGTCAAAGTATTCAATCTACATTCCCAGTTACAGTGGAATTTTTAGCAACTTTCTGCGAACCAAGAGCAGACTTACCATTCTCATGTCCAACTGCGGTTCGTCCACAACAATGCCCAGTTATTTTCCCAACTGTTGGTTAATTGTGATAACAAAAAGAAGAAAGTCATACTATGGAAGAGAGGGTAATCCTCTCTTTTTTTAATGGAAATAATAAGGAGGTTTAAAGTGACAGATCGTATTGAAGACAAAATACAGGCACTAAAAGAACAAACAAATGCCTATGTTCATGATATTAAAAGGTTGGTTGAGGGATTAGCAATTCCGAATAGGATTAACCTCATCAGTTATTTTACAACTTCATTAAATATTTCCTATGATCCTGAGCAAGAGAGTTTATGTTTAGGCTCTTATCATATTCGTAATATTGGAAGTGCAGCCATCACGAACCCATCTCTGTGTATAACAATACCCAAGGAGTCACCGTTTTACTTTTCGGGGAGATATGTTCATGAAAATTTCACGCCCAATTTTAAGACACAGGGGCAGAGTCAGTGGGAGCGCTTTAATGACAAATCAAGCAAAGAAGAATATTGGCTGAGACCGGTTGGTAAATCAATAATCGAACCGAATGAAACCATTTCATTTACCAATTTTCAAATAAAATGGTCCCATAATTTATCATATTCAGGGACGATTATGGGTTTTACATATTGCGATCAGCTCACAGAAGGTGTTGTAGTTTTAAATCCTATAAATCTAAATGGAATGGGCCAAACACAGGAGGAAGACAATGGGTGACAACGAAAAACAAGAGTTTGGTAGTGTAATTCAGCAATTAGTGAAGGAACAGCTAAGTCGTCGTAATGAACAAGATAATAGCTTTGCATTTCTTGAAAAAAGCACATTACAGCTATTAATTGCCTATCTTGTTACAGGTGAAAAGAGTCATGTTGAACAACTAGAGAATCCACAATTAGAAGGAAAGTGGATGAAGCAGCTGGATGAATTACTAGAGGAAAGTAGAGAGCAGTTTGAAGAGGTGGTCGATTTACTAAAAAGATATTCAGGCTAGGGGGTGTGATGATGGACAATGAGATTGTGAAAAACAATGATCCAATACAGCTCCAACAAATGATTATTTTTTTAAGGGCCGAGTTAGCTAAGTACAAAAATGAGGTGAAAAGACTTAGAGATAGTGATTATTACGCTTTGGTTCTTCGACTTGAAAGAGAAAATGTTCAATTAACAAGGCATAAAAAAGATCTTTCGATGGAGCTACTAAAGTTGAAAAGAGACTTTGATAAGGAATTACAAGCTTACGATGAACAAATTCAGAAAAGAGAAGCGCAAAGAAAAAAACAAATTGCATCCATTGAGGCTTTATTAAAGGAATTGGCAGAATTACGAGCTGAAAATAAGTCATTGATGGACAATATTCAAGCATCAAAGGAAGCTACGATCAATACAAATGAAAGATCTATAATTGAAAGCATAGATAAAAAATTAAGTGACTATACAATCATAGCAGGTAAACAAATGGAGAATATTATAGAGAAACTAGAAAAATACCATAGAGAGAAAGTAGAGTCGGACAGCCTTCATCGACATTTATTAAGGGAGTTAGAGACGAAAAATCTAGAAATTGAGAGACTATCCAATGAATTAGATGCAGTAAAAAAACAATCTAAGGATAATGGCATATCAATGAAACAAGGGATTAATATTGATGAACAAATAGATTTTAGATTACGTATGCTCGATGAATTAGATCAGAAATTGAATGAACTAGCGTTAGAAATCAATAGTGAGCAGCTTTAGCTGGGGAAATTTCATCATGACTGTTTCAAAAGTATGCCTTTGAAACAGTCATTTTTTATTGCTTCGAATAGGAATCTTCTAAGAAGGGTCCAACCGCTCATAGAGGAAGACGCTCCTGCCACTCACATAGTAGAAGGCACCGCTCCAAAACAGGTTAGATCCGCTCCAGAAGATATCATCTTGATCCCCATTCCAATATTACTTTGTTTCTCTATGCAGGGTTACACGTTTCAGGCGAGGAGAGTACTTTTTAAGCTCCAATCTTTCGGGATTATTACGTTTATTTTTAGTAGTAATATAGTTTTTATCACCTGTTTCAGTACAGGCTAGTGTTACTTGTACACGCATTGAAGGGCCTCCTTTTAAATAGTAATTATTACGATTTAAACAATATATTTCTCGCTGGATATTGTCAAGTTTAATTTCACTAGTAATAAAAAGCTTTGCATTTTCCAAAGTAATATGATTTAATTACAAATTGTAAATGGTAATGATTACGATTTGAGGAGTTGTAAGAATGACAAAGAAAATTCCTGTTACAGTATTGAGTGGATATTTAGGTTCTGGTAAGACAACAATGATGAATCATGTATTGCAAAACAAAAAGGATTTACGTGTCGCTGTTATTGTGAATGATATGAGTGAAATTAATATTGATGCGGAGCTTATCGCAAATGGTAGCGGTATATCACGTACAGAAGAGAAATTTGTGGAGCTATCGAATGGTTGTATTTGCTGTACATTACGAGAGGATCTATTGCAGGAGGTGGAACGTCTTTCGAAGCTAGGCAATATTGATTACATTTTGATTGAATCGACAGGGATTAGTGAGCCGATTCCAGTTGCACAAACATTTAGTTATTTAGACGAGGAGCTTGGCATTGATTTAACGAAGTTTTGTCGATTAGATACAATGGTTACTGTCGTAGATGCCCATCGTTTTTGGCATGATTTTCAGTCTGGGGAAAGCTTATTGGAGAGGAAGGAAGCTGTTGGTGAATTAGATGAGCGTGATGTTGCAGACCTTCTTATTGATCAAATTGAATTTTGTGATGTCCTTATTTTAAATAAGTGCGATTTAGTATCCGCAGAGGAGCTTGAGCGATTAGAACGTATTTTACGTGCATTACAGCCTGAGGCAAAACTTATACGTACAACAAATGGTGTTATTGATCCAGTTGAAATTTTAAATACGGGGCGCTTTGACTTTGAACGTGTCTCTGAATCGGCTGGTTGGTTAAAGGAGTTGGAGCTTGGTCATGAAAACCATACACCAGAGACTGAGGAGTACGGGATCTCTTCTTTTACCTATAAACGCAAAAGACCGTTTCATCCGATGCGCTTTGTTGAGTGGTGTGATCACATGCCAGATTCAATAGTACGAGCGAAGGGTATTATTTGGAGTGCAAGACATCAGGAAGTTGCGCTATTATTATCGCAAGCGGGGTCATCTGCAAAAATTGAACCAGTCTCTTATTGGGTAGCGGCACTTTCTCAAGCCCAGCAGCAGGATGTATTCCAGCAAAGCCCTGAAGTATTGGAAGATTGGGATGAAGAGTTCGGAGATCGAATGACACAACTTGTGATTATTGGCATTGATCTAGATCGAGAAGACATCACTAAACAGTTGGACAACTGTCTGTTAACAAATGAAGAGTTTCAGAACCCTTGGGAACGTCTACAAGATCCCTTTAACTGGGAATGGCAATAAAGAAGAAAAGAAGATTTCGGCTAAGACTCCGAAATCTTCTTTTGAAATACACGATTATAATTAGTAGCATCTCGTAATGCTTTTTCTTCTATAGGTATTCGGACAGAAAGCATTGTAATATTGAGTAATGTAAAACAAAATGCTGTAAAGTAAGCCTGAAACATGAGTGGTAGCAAAAGGATTTCTAAACAAACTACCGCATAATTGGGGTGGCGCATATATTCATATGGCCCTTTACGAACAACTTGTGCGTCAGGTAAAATGAGGATTTTTGTATTCCAAAAAGTGCCTAAAGAGCGAATACACCAGATCCGCAAAGCCTGCACTGCTAAAAATAATATAAAAAATAACGGAAATAAGGGCGAGATACCATTGTTGTTTGTGACGATTTCCACTATTAAAAACAGAAAAAAGCTAATATGCATGGCTACCATATAGGGGTAGTGTGAAGCACCTACTTCATAGGCTCCTTGTGAAAGCATCCATTTCTCATTGCGCTTGGCAATGACAACTTCTGTCAATCTTTGTAGAACGACAAGGATAAAAATAAAATAGAAGATCATGTTACTCCCTCCAGTTTAATAATACAGCTTCTGCACAAAAACCAGGGCCAAGAGCTACGAGCAAGCCTGTATCCTCCACTTGTCCTTCATTTAACATAAACTGCTCTAATACGTATAACACTGTTGGTGATGACATATTACCATGTCGTCTCAATATTTCCCGAGAAATGTCGGTTTTTTGGGGAGATAGATAAAGTGTATCTTCATAAGCTTTTAATACCTTTTTTCCTCCAGGATGCGCAATAAAATGAGTCAATTGTTCGCTATACAGTCCTTGTGCCATTAAAAATTGCTCAATGAAAGGTCCAAGCCAATTGGTAATAATAGAAGGAATACTTTTTTGGAAAACGACATGAAACCCGTTGTTTTTCACATCCCAACCCATTACATTTTCCGAATCTGGCATCCATTTAGAACCTGTAGCTATAATATTAGGGGTTGGCCTTTTTGTTGCGATAGCTACTTCATCCCCACAAACAAGTATGCATGCTGCACCATCGGCAAAAAGAGAAGCACCAATTAAATTACTTTTAGAAAAATCATTTGGCTGAAAAGTGAGGCTACATAACTCGACACAAACGACAAGTACCTTTGCATATGGATGGGCTTTACAAAAATCATAGGCTCTGCTTATACCAGCGGCTCCTCCTGCACAACCAAGACCCCATAGAGGAATGCGTTTAAGTCGATCTGAAAAGGGAATTTTGTTCATAACACGTGCGTCAATGCTAGGTGTTGAAATTCCTGTACTGCTAACAAAAATGATGGCATCGATGTCCTCAGTAGGAATAGGTGAGGATAAAAAAGCTGTATTAGCTAAACATGCTTGAATGACATTTACGCTGTATTGTGTAGCTAACTCAATATATAAATTATTACGTTCTTCAAAGGAGTGATTCGTACGATGCCATTCAGCTGGCACACAAAAATGGCGTGTGTTGATGCCACCATTTTCAAAAACCTTTAAGTAGCGCTCTAGTTTTGGAATTTTTGCATAAAAAAGCTCTTTCGTTAGTTCCTCTGCGTTATCTTGCTGTAATGTGTAAGGTGGTTGATATGTGCTAATTGAAATGATTTTAGGCAATCCAACATCTCCTCGCATTTAATGGTTTTGTTCATTGTATGCGTGGATGATTGGAATAAATGCTTATAATATTGTAATTGACAATTTCTGAAAATTTAGCTATATTGATAACAACTAAATGGAAAGTAGGTGATGTGACATGATGAATAGATCTGTAATTAGCGAACTGCAATTCGGTTTGTTCAATTTCACACGCCTAAAATATACAAAGTGACGCCGTGCCATAACTCGGGGTATTTGTGTATCTTTTAAACGTGCCTGTGAAACCTTGTAACTGCCGAATTGCAGCTACAAGGTTTTTTATTGTAGTTCCAAAAGGTGAATTGCGATAGGGCCTCTTGCGGATGACAACTATTTTCGCTGAGGCATCATACGTTTAGGAGGAAAATAAATTGAATTTAACAACATTAGGTTTTACAACATATTTTGAAGAGCAAATGATAGAAATGAAAAAACAGGCTAAATTAAAAAATTGTGTGCCTGCAAGGGTTACTTTAGAGCATAAGCATTCTTATCGGGTGTTAGCTGAAGAGGGAGAATGGCTTGCGACAATTGCTGGTCATTATGCGTATACATCTTTAGCGAGGGAGGACTATCCAGCAGTTGGTGATTGGGTGCTAGTGGAGAAAATGCCTGGTGAGGAACGAGCAATTATTCATCAGCTATTCCAACGAAAATCTGTATTTTCACGTAAAGTTGCAGGAACGGAAATTCAAGAACAGATTGTCGCATCAAATGTCGATATTGTGTTACTTGTTATGAGCTTGAACGCAGATTTTAATGTTCGACGTTTGGAGAGATATTTAGTGGCTGCTTGGGATTCAGGTGCAAAGCCCATTATTGTCCTGACAAAAGCTGATTTATGCGAGGATGTTTCGAGCTTAGTACAAGAAGTGGAGTCTGTAGCCTTTGGTGTGGATATCTTCGTAACGAGTGCTCTTTCAGGCGAAGGTCTAAAGGAAATTCAAGCGCTATTCACAGAGGGGGTGACGGGGGCATTATTGGGGTCTTCTGGAGCAGGGAAATCCACATTAACAAATGCTTTATGTGGTGAGATACTGATGAAAGTAGCGGGTATACGTGAGGATGATGCCAAGGGACGACATACAACAACCCATCGAGAGCTAGTAGTATTGCCTGCTGGCGGCTGTCTAATTGATACGCCAGGGATGCGTGAGCTTCAATTGTGGGATCAAGGGGATAGTTTAGCTTCTAGCTTTCAAGATATTGAGGAACTAGCAACGGCTTGTCGATATCGTGATTGTACACATCAAAAAGAGCCTTATTGTGCTGTGCAGCAAGCTATAGTAGATGGGGACTTGGACCAATATCGTCTACAAAGCTATTTTAAGCTGCAAAGAGAATTGGCTTATATGGAGCGCAAAACAAATACGCAAGCAAAACTTGAGGAGCAACGCAAGTGGAAGCAAATAGCCAAGGGAATGAAAAAGGGGAAGAAATAATCAATAGGAGCACAGCCATGACAATTCAAAACATCAATCATTTATTGTTTTCAGTTTCTAATTTAGAGGAATCCATCACATTTTATGAAAAAGTATTCGATGCCAAGTTGCTAGTAAAGGGGAACAGCACAGCCTATTTTGATGTAAATGGGCTGTGGCTAGCTCTGAATGTAGAAAAGGATATACCCCGTAATGACATCCATCATTCCTATACACACATTGCTTTCACAATCGCTGAGGATGACTTTGATAAGGTGTATGACAGATTGGTGCAGCTAAAGGTCAATATTTTAGCAGGTCGGCCAAGAGATGAAAAGGATAAAAAATCAATTTACTTTACAGATCCTGATGGTCATAAATTTGAATTTCATACAGGAACTTTGCAAGATCGTTTGGATTATTATAAGCAAGAAAAGCAGCATATGGTGTTTTTTGATAACTAATTAAGGAGAGATTTTATGAATAAAGCGTTTATTTTTGATATGGACGGAACATTATTTCAAACCAATCTTATTTTAGAGCCTGCGCTCGACGCAACATTTGATGTGCTGCGGACAAACGGCTTGTGGCAGGGAGAAACACCTATAGAAAAATATAGAGAAATAATGGGGGTTCCTTTACCTGTTGTGTGGGAAACATTATGTCCTATGCATGCTTTAGAGATACGAGAAGAGAGCAATGTATTATTCCATGTAAAGCTGATTGAGCAAATACGTGGACATAAAGGTGCTTTGTATCCAAACGCTGAACAAACCCTTGCAACATTGTCAGAGAATTATCCGTTATACATAGCGAGTAATGGACAGGTTGACTATTTACAAGCAATCGTCGAAACCTATCAGTTGGAGCGTTTTATAAAGGGAATCTATAGCATTCAAGCAATTGCAAGTGGGCATAAATCGGATCTGGTCAAAAGAGTTGTAGATGAAAATAAAATTGATTATGGAGCAGTGGTAGGAGATCGTTCTTCGGATATCCAAGCTGCACAGGACAATCAATTACTATCAATAGGTGTTCGCTTTGACTTTGCACAAGATAAGGAGTTAGAAAAAGCAGATATAGTAATTGATGATTTAACTGATTTGCTAAAGGTTACATTCGATTAACTTAAGAAAGTGTATCAAAAAAAGGGATGATTTAGCGACAAACATTGCATTTCCTCACAAGAAGGCGTAAAATAATGCCAATCCTATAGAAAAAGCATTGAGAAGGAAAAGTAAATTGGATTAGCATTTTATAGAGAGCCTCTGTTGGTGGAAATGAGGTAAATGAACCCTTTTGAAAATGACCTTTGAGCTTCGTACCGAAAGCTTTTTAGCCAGTAGATTACGACGAGATGGGCACTCGTTACAACAGCAGCAGTATCTCTTTTTTGAGTGAAGACGTACTGATAGAGGCAAATAGCGTGAGCTATTTGTAAATATAGGTGGTAACACGGGTATACTCGTCCTAATCAGATTTGATTAGGGCGATTTTTTTTTACTATTTTTTCTGTGAGGGGAGCAATTTAGAATGACAATTGTTATTGGAGGCGCTTGGCCGTATGCAAATGGCTCTTTGCATTTAGGGCATGTTGCCGCATTATTACCAGGTGATATTTTGGCTAGATATTACCGACAAAAAGGTGAGCAGGTTTTATATGTATCAGGCAGTGATTGTAATGGTACACCCATTTCTATTCGTGCCGCCCAAGAAAATACAACGACAGAAGCTATAGCTAATCACTATCATGAGGAGTTTACTAGATGCTTTCATGATTTAGGATTTACCTATGATTTGTACACAAGAACGGATGCGGAGCACCACCATGAATCCGTTAAGGCCCTTTTCTTACAGCTACTGGCTAATAATTTCTTATACAAGAAGAAAATTGAACAGGCTTACTGTGAGACGGATAAACAATTTCTACCAGATCGATTTGTCGAGGGGCTCTGTCCAAATTGTGGAGCGAAAGCAAGGGGAGATCAATGTGATAACTGCTCAGAAATTTTAGACCCATTGGATTTAATTGATAAGCGCTGCAAAATATGTGGGAACGAACCTGTTATTCGAGAAACTGAGCACTTTTATTTTACCTTTAGTCAATTTCAAGGAAGGTTGGAGTCTTATTTAGCACAAGCGAAAGCCGAGAAACGTTGGCGTGACAATGCTTTAGGGTTAACGGAGCGATACTTGGCAGAGGGAGTTCCTGACCGAGCGGTAACAAGAGATTTACCGAATGGCATAGATGTTCCAGTGCCAGGTTTTGAAGGGAAAAAAATATATGTATGGATTGAAGCTGTAGCAGGGTACTTAACAGCAAGCTTGGAATGGGCAAAAGAGCATCAAATAGCTATTGAAGATTTATGGAATGAAGAGACCATTTCATACTATGTACATGGGAAGGATAATATTCCATTCCATACAGTTATTTGGCCAGCCATTTTAATGGGAATTGGATCCAAGGCATTGCCTACCCATATCGTATCTAATGAGTATTTAACATTAGAAAAACGCAAATTATCTACTAGTCAGAATTGGGCTGTATGGGTTCCTTATATTTTAAGCCGTTATGATGCGGACTCTATTCGTTATTTCTTAACGATGAATGCGCCAGAAAATCGTGATACTGATTTTTCATGGCGGGAATTTATTTATAGCCATAATGGCGAACTACTCGGAGCCTATGGAAATTTTGTAAACCGTACATTGAAGTTTATTGAGAAATCATTTGCTTGTCAGGTGCCACAAGCGGAGGTGGATAGCGACATTCGAAAACAAACCGTACAATTGTTTAATGAAGCGGGTGTTCTTATCGAAGGTGGTCATTTCAAGCAGGCGTTAGAATCCATTTTTGAGTATATTCGCGGTGCTAATCGTTATTTTGATGAACAACAGCCATGGCTACAGGTAAAAGAAAACATAGAGGCAGGTAATCGTACATTAGCAACTTGCGTCTATATCATTGCGAATTTAGGACAGCTGCTGCATCCTTTCTTACCGTTTTCAGCAAAGAAAGTAAGAAATATGTTAGGTATAAATGAAATGATGTGGCATGAGCAGGTAGATCTCCCTAAAGTCATTCGAGAGGTGACACCATTATTTGAACGTCTTGATATCGAACGAATCGATGAGGAATATCAAAAACTAGTTAGGGATAGTCACTAGGATTGAAAAAGCAGTATGGCGCAAGAGCCATACTGCTTTGCTATTTTCATTTAATTCATAACAGGTGTTAATTTTGTCACTACAATGCTATTAATCGCATTAATATAGGCTAATGCACTTGCCTTAAGAATATCTGTATCTGCTGCTTTTGCAATATACTTTTCGCCTTCATGCTCAATCGTAATTTTTACTTTACCTAAAGCCTCTTTGCCTCGTGAAACACTATTGATATTATATTCCACTAGTTTTACATCCATATTTGTAATTTCTGCAATGGCTGAATAGAGGGCATCAATTGGACCAGAGCCTACTGCACTAGCTTTAAATACTTCGCCGCCTTTTCGAACCTTAACACTTGCTGAAGGGAAGCTTGTATTGCTGACGACTTGTAGATCATCAAAATCAAAGAATTGCTCACTATAATGTGTAGCATTTTTATTATTGGCATCATGTTTTTCATAATAGCTTTCAACAATAACATATAAATCGTGATCATATACTTCTTTCTTCGCATCGGCTAGCTTTAAGAATCCTTCGAAAATACCTTCAAATTCCTCTGTTGAAAGATTAGTAAAACCTAATTTTTCAAGAGCATTTTTCACTGCATGGCGACCAGATCGAGCTGTTAGTACTAGCTCCATATCATCAAGACCTACATCCTCAGGATGGACGATTTCATAAGCATCACGCGATTTTAACAAACCATCTTGGTGAATACCAGAAGAATGGGCAAATGCATTATCTCCTGTAATGGCTTTATTGACCTGTACATCTAAGCCCATAAAGCTAGAAACAAGACGTGAAGTATTCATAATTTCTTTTGTATTAATACGTGTTTCTGCATTGTAGACGGAGCTACGAGTTTTAAGTGCCATGACAACTTCTTCTAATGCAGCATTACCTGCGCGTTCACCGATACCATTGATTGTACACTCTACCTTATCTGCACCATTTTTAATTGCAGCTAGCGTATTAGCCGTTGCCATTCCAAGATCATTGTGACAATGAACGCTTAAAAGAACGCTATCATCTAAGTTTTTCATACGGTCATTTAATTTAAAAATCATTTCTCCAAATTCCTCTGGCTCTGCAAAGCCAACCGTATCAGGAACGTTAATCATCGTTGCGCCAGCTCTCATAACAGCTTCAATTGTTTTCCAAAGATATTCAAAGTCAGAACGAGAGGCATCCTCTGTGGAATATTGAACTTGCGGCAATAATGTTTTAGCGTATTTCACAGCATCCACGCCTATTTGTAAAATTTGATCTTTTGACTTGCTGAATTTTTTCTCCACATGAATATCAGAGGTTCCTAGTACCATGTGAATCATCGGGTTTTGAGCATACTTCACAGCATTATAGACGGCATCAATGTCAGCCTTTACAGCACGTGCTAATGCTGTAATCATAATGTCGTTTGTATTGCCAACCTTTTCAGCTACAGCTTTGACGGCATCAAAATCACCTTGAGAGGAAGCGGGGAATCCAGCTTCAATAATATCGACACCTAATTTTTTCAGCTGCTGAGCGATCTCTACTTTTTCATAAAGATTTAGCTTTGCTCCAGGCACCTGTTCGCCATCACGTAAAGTTGTATCAAACACCCAAATTTTTCTTCCCATTTTCAAACACTCCTTTTTAGTGATTAGTATCTAAAATCTACACTTAGGCCAATAAGTCATTAAAAAAATAAAAAACCCGTCTCTATTTAAAAATAGAGACGAGTTTATGCTCGCGGTACCACTCTAATTGACCTTCTCTTTATAGAAAAAGTCCCCTTATCGACAGCTATCACTGTCTATCCTGTTAACGGGGGAAACCGACATCCCTTACTAAAAAGTTCAGGGAGTAGCTCATGGACGAGTTCAAAATGTGTGCCTACCGATTTACACCAACCATCGGCTCTCTACAAGTACACAAACACTTTTACTATTTCCAATCTTGGCCTGCAATGTGTTGTTGAAAGCTATATTACTTGGATATTAACTTCATGTCAATAATATTCTAAAAATTTATTTAATTCTGTCTTAAGTATTAACTACCTTATTAAAAATTTGATATTTAGTGAAATGTAGTTGAAACACTAATAAATGTATTTTTCTGGGAGATAATGATATGGAGAGTTACCCTATGAAAGGTAGGAAAATCATGAAATTTGTCTTTGATTTAGATGGTACTATTTGTTTTAAAGGTAAGCCATTAAGTGAAGAGATCACAAATGCTTTGGAGGCATGTAGACGGCTTGGACATGAAGTCATTTTTGCCTCAGCCAGACCGATACGGGATCTACTACCTGTATTACCGGAATCGATGCGAAAATATCCAATGATAGGTGGGAATGGTGCATTTACTGCTCGATGGTGAAGCAATTGAGGTAACAGCATTTACTACAGAAGTAGCTGAGGCCATTCGCCAGGTTATCACAACTTTTCAATTACCATATCTAGTAGATAGTCATTGGGATTATGCTTATACAGATAGTGAGGATCATCCAATTTACAAAAATATAGACCCTTTAAAAGCAGCTAAAAAGGTAGCCTTAGAGGATATTAGAGACATAGTGAAAGTTGTTTTATTTCCTGGAGATTATCTTGATGCTGTATTATCTGAGCTACAAAAGCTTCCTGTTTGTCTATATGAGCATACATCAGAAAATATTGTGGATATAAGCCCTTATGGCATCGACAAGTGGAATGGCTTATCTAAATTGGGTGTTGAGGCAGGGAAGTTTATCGCCTTTGGCAACGATGCAAACGATGCTTCCATGTTTTTGAAAGCTAAGGAAAGTGTCTGTGTAGGAGGGCATCAGGTTCGTGAAATGGCCTCTTTACAGGTTGTGAGCGAGGAAGCAGCTGTAATTGAGATGCTTGAGATGTTTAGCGAAAAGTACAGCGGAAACATAGCAAATAGAAATACATAAAACATGAAAAAGCTGCTCATTTTCTAGAGACTATAAGCCTAAAGAAAACGAGCAGTCTTTTATTCTACCTTAAAGCGAGAGACTTGCGTGTGAAGTTCTTCTGCCATATTTGAAAGTGTTGCAGCTGAAGCTGCTACTTCTTCGATAGTAGCTAATTGTTCCTCGGAAGCAGATGCAACATTTTGTAAATTAGATGAGGACATTTGGGCAATAGTTGCAATTTCATCAAAGGAAGCATAGATTTGCTCTGCACTAGAGGACATTTCCTCTGAAACAGTCGTTGCTTCTTGGATTTGCATGGATACTTGCTCAATCAGCTCAACAATCTTAGAGAAACCTTCTTCTGCTACCTTCACTACTTGCATTCCAATTTGAACCTCTTGCGTTCCAGTATCCATTACCGTAACAGCACGGTTTGTATCCTGCTGTATTTCAGAAATCAAGGTAGCGATTTGCTCAGCGGATTTTTTTGATTGCTCTGCTAACTTTTTCACTTCATCTGCTACGACTGCAAAGCCGCGTCCATGATCGCCTGCACGGGCTGCTTCAATTGCAGCATTAAGTGCTAATAAATTTGTTTGTTCTGCAATATCAGTAATAATACCAATGATATTGCCAATTTCAATGGAGTGCCCGTCTAGATTTTTAACAACACTTGCTGACTCTAAAACAGCCGTGTTGATTGTTGTCATCTGAGAGATAACACGATGTAATGAATCATTCCCTTTCTTAGCCTCTGAATTTGTTTCGATTGCCAGTTCAGAAACAGCAGCAGTAGTAGAAGCTAATTGTTGGATACCCTTTGTCATGTTTTTCATTGCTTCTGAGCTTTCAGTTGCGTTTTTCCCTTGAGCCTCTGAGCCACTAGCAACCTCTTGAATAGAAGAAGTGATTTGTTCTGTAGCCTGGATAGTTTGCTCTGCACTAGCTGTTAACTCAGCAGCAGAACCACTTACTTGTACAGTGTTTTGGCGCACATTCGTAATTAAATCCTTTAAATTTGTAGCCATTTGATTAAACGCAAGCGCTAAATCACCCACTTCATCACGGTTCTTTATACGAATTTGTTCAGCTGTTAAGTCACCCTCAGCTATTTTTTTCGCAGCCTTAGCCATACCGTTAATTGGACGAGACATTAGACTACCAACTACCATAGCAATTATCAGACTTATGACAACTGCAAAGACCCCAAGAAGCATCATTTGGAGCTTGATATCTTGAATTTGATTGGATGTAGCAGCCATTTTACCTTCTACATATTCATTTTGATAATTAGAAAGGTTTTCAACACGTTCATCGAATTGTTTAATAATTAAGCGTCCTTGAGTACTATCCAATTTTTCGTACTTCTCTGTTTCGCCAGCAGCTTTTAACTCAAACATACGATCTGCAAATTCTTGAACATTTTGCTCACTTTTATTAATAGCTTCAAGCAGCTTAATTGATTTTTCTGAATCTAAAGTAGCCATTAATTCTTCTGATTTTTGTTTGAATTCTTCGCGTGAGGCTTGATTACTTTGAAAGTTTTGTTTGTCTCCAAGTAGTAGGTAACCTCGCATGCTGACAATTTCCTGTTTTGCAATCACCCGTAATTCCTGAATACTTATAGATTTAGTAGTTTGTTCCTCCAGTAATGTACGATATGTCTTATTTACAGAATCAAGCTGTTTTATATTTAAGCCGATTGTTGTAACGAGTACTAAAATAACTATAAAAAAACCGAGTAATAATTTCTTGTAGATAGTAAATCGCATAGTTGAAATATCCTTTCTCAGTAATTAGTAGAAATGTTACAAAATAATGAAATATGTATATATATCATTTATATCAGATTATATGGATTTTACAAAGTATTATGAGTATTTCTACTGTAATTAGTAGTTTGAAAATGGGTATTATTAATATATGAAGTAATAAAAAAAGTAGATTTTATAGCTATAATGCTACTAATAATAGGGATAGTTAATGGTGCATGTTGAATATTAAGTCAATTTTCATAAATTTTGAAACTTTAATAGTAGTCATTACGTAGAAGCAGTAAAGGAAAAGAACAGGGGTGGAGAAAATGTATAGGCCAATTTTAAAGTTACCTAAAACGAAATCAGAAAAGATATGGGACTATATTGGTGGTAGTATATTTATTTTATCCATCTTTTATATTATATTGGCATGGGGTAAGTTGCCTGATGAAATACCTGGTCATTTTAATGGGATGGGTGAGGTTGATCGCTGGGGTTCAAAAATTGAATTATTTATTCTTCCATTCATCGGTTTATTTTTATGGATTGTAATGGGGCTGCTAGAAAAAGCACCTCATATGCATAATTATCCGTCACGTTTGAATGAAAGTAATGTAAAAGCATTTTATTTGAATAGCAGAAAAATACTAAATCAAGTGAAAAATATCTGCCTCATTTTATTTGCATTTATATCGATTCAGATGGTTCGTATTGGTCTTGGTGAGGTAAATTCATTAGGCTGGTGGTTCCTACCCATTGTATTGATAGTTGTATTGATCCCAATTATTAAAGGGTTTATAACAAGCTCCAAAATAAAATAGAAACTCAAGCGCTTAGGATATCCTTAAGCGTTTTATTTTTGTGAAAAAATTTTTTAATGTGTGTCACAAATGGCTGTTGATTTCAGTTATATAGGCGAGGAAGGGAAGATGTAAAACATTTCTCCAAGTAACTTGTTGACATTCAATAATATTTTTAAGATTTTTTATCTAGTGTCACAAACTTCTATTAATTTCAGTTATATAGATTGGAAAGGGGGGAACAACTTTGACTGCACTAAATCAATCAAAAGAGCGAGCTGATATAGATATTCAATCCATTGTGGAGCAAGTTCAATCAGGTAACACACGTGCCTATGCAGAAATCATTCGTTGTTTTCAAAAGCAAATTTATATTTATTGTTACTATATGCTAGGAACCAAAGAGGAGGCGGAGGATGCCTCACAAGATATTTTTATTAAAGGATTAGAAAATATTCATAACTTTTCTTATACGGTTTCCTTATCGGCATGGCTTTATAAAATTGCCCATCATCATTGTATTGATGTCATAAAAGCCAAAAATAGGGGCTATAAATTTTGGCTAAATATGAAGCAAGAACAGGTGAAGCAGACGCAAGCTCCGATACCTGAATATGATGAAATGGTGCATAGGCTATTGGAAAACTTACATGTAGATGAAAAAAGGATTTTATTACTTCGTTCTATTGAAGAGTATAGCTTTGATGAAATTGCTGCCATTATGGATATGAAAGCAGCCACAGTAAGAAAAAAGTATGAACGATTACGTAAAAAATTGATGAAGGAAAATATGTTAGGAGGGGATATTTATGGACACTCGTTCAAGATTGGAGGTTAAGGAGTTAACTCAGATAGAAAGGTTTATTCGGGAAACACCTGTGGAAGTGGATTTAGTAAATCGGACAATGAACAAATATGAAAGCAGCCGTGACACAAAGCCGTCTAAAAAATTTAAAACTCGTAAGAACTTACGTCCAAGAGTCATGATGATTACCGTCTCCGCAGCAATGATTTTTAGTTTGATTATTGTTACAGGTTTAATTTCACCAACGATGGCTGCGACGATGAAAGAAGTGCCTTTATTATCATCTGTTTTTAAATTTACAGGGGATCTTGGTTTACACGCCGCAGATGAAAAGGGACTCTCAACAAAATTGAATATAAGCGCTACGCATGAAGGCTTTACATTAAATGTAACAGAAGTAGTGTATGATGGTACACGTGTTGCAATTGGGATCGAACGCCATGATAAAGAAGGTGAAAATGCCAAAGAAAATTTATCAGAGCAAATCAGTAATATTGAATTTTTACTAAATGGTGAACCATTGAATCACACCAATTTTAGTAGTGTTTTTGAACAACCAAGTAAGGATAAGAATTCCGTAATTCTTGAATTTGCAGATTTGAAAAACCAAGGTGGAAGTCCTTTTCCAAAGCAATTTAATTTGACATTATCTGCTACAATAACTGGGATCTCTGAACCTTTTAAAATGGATATTCCAGTGAGTGATATTGGTAACTATGTAAACCTACAACCTAATATAAGTAGAAAGTACAAGAATAATCAGTTTACTATTGAACAAATTATGCTAACTCCTATTACAACTAGTATTACGACAAGAATAGCCTTGCTTGATAAATCAACTTCTGTAGATTTCCGGGAAGGAATAAGTATCGAAGTTTATGATGAACAAGGGCATGAACTAAAACTAATTCATGGCAATGGTAGACGTGAGACAAATAAAGGAAATAGCGATCTCATTATGGATTTACGGTTACATCCATTTGAAACCTTACCAAAAGCTATTACGATCAAACCATATATCCATCTTTATAATGACTACCCAAAAGGAACATATCAAGAGAATGAAAACGGTGACCCGATCATTCAATACATTTCAGAGCTAGAAATAACAATACCAATTAACTCAAAAGAATAAAAAAGTAAGGAAAGTGAGGTAAAGCTCACTTTCTTTACTTTTTAGTACTTCAAATTATCCTCCTATTTATAAAGTACAAAGTAGTGCACCGCTAGATTTATAAGCTTGAACTACAGCGTCCCCTACATTGACGGACAACTCTCTCCTTTCGAAATTGCCCAATGACGACCCTTCAACGCGATGCTAGAGCCAACAAATGTGTTAATATGTTGATCTTGAGTGTTGATAGATCCATCCGCAGGCACAAAAGTAACTGTAACTTTAAACTCATCAGTTGAGTTGATTGATTCTTCTAAAGCTGATGCAGGAACCTCGTATGTATTTCCTACTGCAATTGTTTCTAATTCAGAAGCACTAGCATTGCTATTGAATTCACCACCGACAATAGTTGTAGCTAAGGCTACAGAAGCTAACTTCCAAAATATTTATTCGATTCACTTCCTCTTTTGATTTAATTTCCAATAAATGTTTTATAGCAAAATGTAGCAAAGTGAGTAATACATAAAATAAAGTTAACTTTTTAATAGAGAGAATAATGAAAGCATCAATAAAGTAAACTTTTTTATAACACGTTTTGTTGTAGTTTTTGTTGCCTTTATTTAAAGTAGTTTGTAAGGCTACAAAGATGATTACATTTTATGTATGTTTCAATCGATGAAAAAGTTTTTCGTAAGCTTTACAATAAAGAAAATGTATTGTTAACAGAAATAAAGGAGAATAGAAGATGACGGTAACTTTAGTGAGACACGATATCAAATATGCCGAGGCTATGCATGCGTTGTCTTCTATGCCACAGGTTCGAGATGCCCTTGGCTTACCTGCTGGCAAGGTAGAAGACACGATTCATTTTATTAAGCGTGAACGTATAGATGAAGAAGAAGGTAAGACCGTTCCTCGTGTGATTTTAGATGAGGAGGGGCAAGTCATTGGTGTGACATCATTAATGTTTATTGATCGTCATAAAAAGAGCTGTCATATCGGCTCTTGGCTTGGCTATCAATTTTGGGGAAAGGGCTATAATCTTGAAGCAAAAAAGGCTATCTTAGATATTGCTTTTTTTGAACTAGGATTATTACGTGTATTTGCAGGAGCACGGAAGGTTAATATCCGTTCACAAAAAGCCCAAGAAAAACTACCTTTTGTTCGATTAGGGGTGGAAAAAGATTATCCTGAGGAGCATTCGTGGTTAGAAGTGAAGGAAAAGCAACCATGTGTGTTAAATGTTTTTGAACGAGAAGACTATGTCCGTTATCGAACATCCCTAGAAAAGGTAGAAGGAAACCGAGAAGCTTTTTTACCCCAGCTTTTATTAGCGGATGAAAGTGAGGTAGCGGTTCGGAAATATTTAGATAAGGGTACATTATATAAAATTAATTGTGGAGAACTGCTAGTGGGAGTGGCATTAGTCATTCCTCAATCTGACACTACAATTGAATTGAAGAATCTTGCTATTGAAACCAAGTATCAAGGGAAGGGAATAGGCAAAGAGATATTACGACAACTTACTGAAAAGTGCCGTAAGGAAGGCTATCAGGTAGTATTGGTTGGAACGGCGAACTCTAGTATTGATAATATCGCTTTTTATCAAAAAGTAGGCTTTCGCATGGAGGCTATTGAAAAGGATTTCTTCCGTCATTACCCAGAACCAATTTATGAAAATGGTATTCGTGCATTGGATATGATTTTCTTTACAAAGCAATTATAAGCAAACTTCATAAAAAAATACCCGTTCAACAAAGGTTGAGCGGGTATTTTTATTTACCAAGCAGTAGAGCCATTAATTTTTCCTTGGAATGAAGGAAATCGTCCAAGGTGTATTGATCTAACACGTTCAAATAGGCTTGCAAAGCTTCATACAGCACACCTTTTAGCTGACATTCAGGAGCTATTTTACATAGGTTATTTTCTTTATCGAAACATTCTACAAGATGAAAATCTTCTTCTGTATGACGCACAATTTCACCAATAGTAATGGTTTTTGGATCGATGGCTAGGCGAATACCACCACCCCGTCCACGAATAGTTTCAATATAGCCTAATAAGCCAAGCTGGTGTGTCACCTTCATTAAATGGTTTTTCGATATATTATAAGCATCTGAGATCTCTTGAATAGTTGATAATTGACCATCTTCCTTTGCGCCTAAATAAATAAGTGTGCGCAGAGAGTAGTCCGTGTATAAAGTTAAGCGCATCCGAACACCCTACTTTCTATAATTCATAATAATTATAGCATTTTTACATTGAAGTATAATATCTTCAACCTATTTTTAAAGATGTATTTAGAATACATCAAATATGTCTATTTTGTTAAAGATGTATTTTATATATTGCTTTAAGAGAATGAAAGCGTTATATTGTAATCACGAAAGGATGGTAAGCGATATGTTAAAACAAGAAACAATTCAAATTATTAAAGCAACAGTACCTGTATTAGAAGTTCACGGTGTTGAAATCACAAAGACGTTTTACAAAAATATGTTTCAAGCTCATCCAGAATTACTAAATATTTTTAATCACACGAACCAAGAACAAGGTCGTCAGCAAACAGCATTAGCTAATACTGTTTACGCTGCAGCAGTTCATATTGAAAACTTAGAAGCAATTTTACCAGCAGTAATGCTTATTGCACATAAACACCGTAGTTTAGGAATTTTACCTGAACATTACCCAATCGTGGGTGAAAACTTATTAAAAGCGATTAAAGAAGTACTTGGTGATGCAGCAACAGATGATATTATTGGTGCATGGGCTGAGGCATATGGCGTTATCGCAGATATTTTCATTCAAGTAGAAGAAGAGTTATACCAAAAAACTGAGAACAATGGTGGATGGCGTCTATTTAAACCATTAAAAGTGGCGAAAAAAGTTGTGGAAAGTGACTTAGTAACTTCTATTTATTTTGTAAACGAAGATGGATCACCGCTACCAACTTATGAACCAGGTCAATACATCTCTATCCGAGTGAAAGTGCCAGGAGAAGAGTATTTAATGAACCGCCAATACACACTTTCTCAAGCAAGTGCAGAAGATGGCTATCGTATTTCGGTGAAACGAGAAAGCGATCATACGCCAAATGGTAAAGTGTCGAATTATATTCACGATCACTTACAGGTTGGAGATTTAGTGGATGTAAGTGCCCCAGCTGGATTATTTGTGCTAGAAGAAACGGATGCGCCAATTACATTTGTGAGTGGTGGTATCGGTGTAACACCTTTAAACAGTATGCTGCAATCTTTAAATGATAACGCAGTGAATGAAGTGAACTTTATCCAATGTGCTCGTAATGAGAAAGTTGTAGCGTTTAGTGATGACATTCAAGAGAAAGTAAATGTATTACCAAATGCATCCTATACAGCTTTATACTCTGATGAAGACAAGCTTATTACAAAAGAATTATTAGCTGAAAAAGTAGCTGATAATGCAGATGTTTATGTATGTGGCCCTGTAGGCTTTATGGAAGCGGTTATTAAAAATTTACAGGAAATTGGCGTGAAAGATGAGAAGATTCACTATGAATTCTTTGGACCAGCCATGCAATTAGCTAAATAAAAATGATTTCCCTGCTATGAGTAATAACTCGTAGCAGGGTTTTTTTATTGAAATAATAAGGAAGCAGATGGATGGGGTTAAAGAAATGAGGAGAACATTGTGCCCCTGAATTTTAGCCCTATAAAAAAGTTTGAAGCTTTCATATTGACAATATACCTATAGGGGTATAATATGTATCTCGTAAGGAAGTTCACTCAACCGTTTTGAAAGGGGGCGTAACAGAATGGCATATGGTCCAAACACTGCAAATCGTGTGAAACGTATGGAAGGTCAAATGCGCGGTATTTTACGCATGATGGAAGAAGGTCAAAGCTGTAAAGATGTGATTACACAGCTATCTGCCGTGCGTTCTGCTGTTGATCGGACGATTGGTGTCATTGTAAGTGAAAATTTATTAGATTGTGTATCGACTGCTAAAGGTAATGCTGAAAAAATGAATGCTGCTATCCAGGAAGCAATGGATTTGGTCGTGAAAAGTCGATAACTAAGATATACCCATAATCGTATAAAAGGGAGGACTGATCCTATGGAAATATGGATTATTATTGTGCTTGTCGCAGCCTTTTTCTTTTGGCGAATGAAGCCAGCGAAGGGCGTTCGATCAATTTCTACAGCCCAATTAAAAGATATGCTGAATGATAAGGATAAGATATTTATCGATGTACGCACGCCTGCTGAGTATAAAGGTCGGCATATCTCGCAATTTAAAAATGTTCCGCTTGGATCGAGCTTTGAAAACCTACCGAAGGATAAAGAGATCATAGTTATTTGTCAGAGTGGCATGCGAAGTAGTCAGGCTTGTAAGCAACTGAAAAAGCAAGGCTTTGAGCGTGTTTCCAATGTTCGTGGTGGAATGAGTGCATACTAGGAGGAGAAAAAATGAAAGAAATTACAGCCAAAGAAGTTCAGCAAACGATGGAGCAAGGAGAGAAGCTGAATCTTATTGATGTGCGAGAGGTGGATGAAGTGGAGGCTGGTCACATCCCAGGCGTTATTCATATCCCGCTAGGTTTATTAGAGTTTCGATTACATGAATTAAATAAGAGAGAGTCGTATATTATGGTTTGTCGATCAGGTGGACGAAGTGCTCGAGCTACTCAAATATTAGAAAGTAATGGTTTTAATGTAACTAACATGACTGGTGGTATGTTAGCTTGGGAGGGTAAAGTACAGTTATAGATTATTGCTATATTTTTTTGAGTAAAATAATACCCTTGTAGGTATATGGAGGTTGAGAAAATTATGAAGGCGGATTTTCAGCTAGATGCCAAGGGTCTTTCTTGCCCAATGCCGATTGTGAAAACAAAAAAAGCGATGGCTGATTTAGTAGATGGTCAAATTTTAGAAGTAGCTGCGACAGATAAAGGGTCAAAAGCTGATATTGCAGCATGGGCTGAAACTGTAGGTCATCAGTATATTGGTACTTTAGAAGATGATTGTGTACTGAAACATTATATTCGTAAATGTACAAACGACCAAATAGAAGAAATGATGTTTGATCAAACAATTGATTTAGAGCAAATCACAAGTCGTAAAGGATTAATTCTTGATGTACGTGAGGAAACAGAATTCGCTTTTGGGCATATTGCGGGAGCAAAATCGATACCAATGGGCGAACTGGAGACGCGACTTTCTGAGCTTGATAAAGAGCAGGAGATATATGTTATTTGTCGTACTGGAAAACGCAGTGACATGGCTGCGCAAAAGCTGGCTTCACATGGTTTTACGAAAGTATTTAACGTACTACCAGGTATGACATCCTGGTCAGGCGATTTAACAAAAAACATTTAAATTGGAGGAATTTTATTATGTCGAACAAAGTAGCAATTATTGCAAGTAACGGTGGTTTATTTGATGCGTATAAGGTGTTTAATATCGCAACTGCAGCAGCAGCTTCTGAGAAAGAGGTAGCGATCTTCTTTACATTTGAAGGTTTGAATTTAATTCATAAGCAAGGTATGCATGCATTACCAATGCCAGCTGGAGCAGAACATTATGCTGAAGGTTTTACAAAAGCAAATGTGCCAGCTATCCCTCAACTAGTAGAGATGGCACAAGAATTAGGTGTGAAATTTATTGCTTGCCAGATGACAATGGATGTAATGAGTTTAACTACTGAAGATTTCATTGAGGGTATTGAAGTGGGAGGAGCCGTAACGTTCCTAGAATTCGCGAAAGACGCAGCACCGTCACTTACATTCTAGTGTCCTAAAAGCGGAGAGGATACCCCTCTCCGCTATAAAAAACATAAATATAATACCAATGGGGGTAAAAGAGATGTCAATTCAAAAATGGAGTGCGTCACAAGTAGCTAAAAAGGTTATTCATAATGAGGAATTATTTATTTTAGATGTTCGTAATGCGGATGCATTCGAAGATTGGAAAATCGACGGACATCGCTTTGAGTATTTAAATATACCTTATTTTGAACTGTTAGATGGTATTGATAATATTTTACCAAATATCCCAACTGATAAAGAAGTTTTAGTCGTTTGTGCAAAAGAAGGATCGTCTTTAATGGTCGCTGAAATGTTAGCTGAGGCAGGTATTGAGGTTGCCTATTTAGCAGGAGGTATGAAATCCTGGAGCGAATATTTAGAGCCAGTCAAAATAGGAGATTTAACAGGCGGTGGTGAGCTTTACCAGTTTGTTCGTTTAGGAAAGGGTTGTCTGTCTTATATGGTCCTTTCTGAAGGTGAAGCAGCTATTATTGATGCTGTACGTTTTACAGATATGTTTATAACCTTTGCAGAACATAAAAATGTCCAAATTAAACATGTTTTTGATACACACTTACATGCTGATCACATTTCAGGTGGGCGCCATATCGCAGAGATGACAGGCGCAACCTATTATTTGCCACCTAAGGACGCTGAGGAAGTTGTGTTCCACTATACACCATTAGTTGATGGCACGACTGTTCAAATCGGTGCATCAAAAATAGATGTAGGGGCGATCTATTCTCCTGGTCATACGATAGGCTCTACTTCATTTGTTGTTGACGGCAAATATTTATTAACGGGAGATATTTTATTTATCGATTCAATCGGACGTCCTGATTTAGCTGGCCTTGCTGATGATTGGGTTGGAGATTTACGGGATACGCTTTACAAGCGTTATCGAGAATTGTCTGATGAACTTATTGTCTTACCGGCACATTTTATGATTATTGATGAGCTGAATGAAGATGGAACGGTTGCGAAACGACTAGGGGATTTATTTGTACAAAACCATGGATTAAATATTCAAGATGAAGAAGAATTTAGACGTGTGGTAACAGATGAATTACCTCCACAGCCCAATGCTTATCAGGAAATTCGTCAGGTGAATATGGGGAAAATAACACCTGGGTTAGATGAGCAAACAGAAATGGAAATTGGACCAAATCGCTGTGCAGTACGATAAAACATGCTAAAGTGCAATGAGTATGCCTGTAAATTTCGGGAATTGAAGGCGCATGAAGATATAAAACAAGATGAACCGGCAAAATCGCTTACAACCTTTGCCGAGTAGAAGGAGATTATGATGAAATCAAGTTTACAACTAGATGCAAAAGGCCTTTCTTGTCCAATGCCTATTGTGAAGACAAAAAAAGCAATAGATACCCTAAAGCCTGGGGAAGTTTTAGAAGTTCAGGTGACAGATAAAGGAGCTTTAGCGGATATTCCTGCTTGGGCAAAAGCTGGAGGTCATATCATTTTAGATCAATCTGAAGAGGCTGGCGTCATTACATTTTTCATTCAGAAAGCATAGGGCTGATTGAGGGTTGTCTATTACAGTAGAACAACCCTTCTTTCCTTTTATTGAATACAGCTAGAAAGAAGGAAAAATAAATGGATATTGCATGGATCTTAACCATTTTACTTATTGGTTTTCTCGGTTCATTTGTATCGGGGATGTTAGGTATTGGCGGTGCCATCATTAATTTCCCAATGCTACTGTATATACCGCCATTACTAGGGTTTGCGGCCTTTTCGGCACATGAGGTGTCAGGGATAAGTGCGATTCAGGTGCTTTTTGCTGCTCTTTCAGGTGTTTGGGTCTATCGCAAAGGTGGGTATTTAAATAAATCACTCATTATCTATATGGGGAGCGCCATATTAACGGGAAGCTTTGTAGGTAGCTTCGGTTCGAAATTTTTATCAGAGTCGGGTATTAACATTGTCTATGGAATTCTTGCATTAATTGCAGCTGTGATGATGTTCATTCCGAAAAAGCAAATTGATGATAAACCAATGCAGGCTGTTACATTTAATAAACCATTGGCGGTCCTATTAGCTTTCGTTGTTGGTATCGGTTCCGGGATTGTGGGGGCAGCTGGTGGATTTTTATTAGTACCAATCATGCTTGTGGTCTTAGGAATTCCTACTCGTATGACTATTGCGTCAAGCCTTGCTATTACGTTTATCTCCTCAATAGGAGGTACCATTGGTAAATTAATGACTGGGCAAGTAGAATATTATCCAGCGCTCATCTTGATTGTATCTAGTCTAATAGCTGCTCCTCTAGGTGCGAGAATAGGGGGCAAGTTAAATACAAAATTCCTACAAATTATTTTAGCGGTTCTTATATTAGCAACAGCTATTAAAATTTGGATGGATATATTATAAAGGGGATATGGTAATGAAAATTGAAGTCTTCTCTGATTTTACATGTCCATTTTGTTATATTGGTAAGCAAGAACTTGAACGGGCGATTGACATCGCAGGCTATACAGGATTAGTGGAAATAGAATATAAAGCATTTCAAATAAGCCCAGATACCCCGAAAGTGAATGCACCATCTTTTTATGAGGCGTTGGCTAAAAAATATGATGTTACGCTTGAAGAAGCGGAAGAAATGGTTGAGGGTATAGCTATGAGAGCAGCGGAAGTTGGTTTACATTATAATTTTGCTAAGATGAAAACGGCACATACAGAAACGGCGCATCGTTTAGCTAAATGGACGCAGCAATTTGGTAAAGCGACAGCATATACTGAATTACTAATGGCTGGTTATTTTAAAGATGGTGAAGATTTAAATAAAGATGAATTCTTATTAAAAGTTATTGCGCAATTAGATTTGGATAGAGAAGCTGCGGAGGGAATATTAGCTTCAACTGATTTTAGTGAAGAGCTAGACAAGGATCGCTATGAAGCACAGCAACTTGGCGTGCGAAGTGTACCGTTCTTTGTATTTGAAAACCGTTATGGTATTAAAGGGGCTGAGCCGAATGAAGTGTTTGTGCGGACTTTGCATCAAGCTGCGGAAATAGCTGGTATTCAGCCAACAGTAAAGATAAATGGTAATGGAGAATCGGCATGTGCTGATGGACAGTGTAAACTTAAGACGTAAGAGGTGTCGAGTACGAATTTGTACTCGACGCTTTTTTGTTTCGAAGTAGATGAATACTGCAAGAGGTATTAAGTCTTGTTTTCTGTGTTATAGAACAAAATAAAATGTATAATTTATCCTTTTTTATCATCTGAATGGTTCTGTTTTATGGTAGTGTGAGAAAAATCACATCCAATAAATTGTTATGTTGCTAAAATATAAGTGAGAATACAAAGGGGGGTATTATAGATGAAACCTATAGTAGCAGGAGTAGCAGGAACAGTACTGTTAGCAGGCGCCATTTTTGTTGGGACGTTTGTCAGTGACAAAATTACAGTTGATTCGAATGTGAGTGAGAAAGAAGCGACAGTGCAAACACAATTACCAACAACAGCAGCTGCTCAGTCAGTGGTCTATGCTCCGCCGAGTATTGAGGAAGTACCAGAAGGTCCAATGAAAGAAGCAATATTATATGGCTATGAACTTGTAAATAACACGCATGTTGCGGCAGATGAATATGTGGGCAACCAATTATCTTGCACAAGCTGTCATGCTGGTGCTGGCTATGATGAGCAAGCCTCCTCATTAGTAGGTGTAATGGCAAATTATCCACAGTATATTGGACGCTCGGGTGGTGTGGTTACAATAGAGGAGCGTATTAATGGCTGTATGGTTCGTAGTATGAATGGTAAAAAATTCGAAATGAATAGTGATGAACTAGAGGCTATGGTGGCGTATTTTGCTTATATTTCTGAAGGTGTTCCGATTGGAGCAAAACGTGAATGGGCGGGCACTAGTGATATGAAGAATGTGCCGATCCCAAATGTTGCAGATGGTGAGGAGCTTTATGCGCAGTCCTGTATAGCCTGTCATGCAACAGATGGCGCAGGAACTGGTGCTAATACTGGCCCGGCTTTATGGGGAGATAATTCATTTAATGATGGCGCAGGCATGGCACGTATGTCAAAAATGGCTGGCTATATTCAAAATAATATGCCAATAGGTGCAGCAGGAACATTAACAGATCAAGAAGCTGCAGATTTAGCTGCCTTTATTTTATCGCAGGATCGTCCAGAGTGGGCAAACCATGAAAAAGACTGGCCAAAAGGCGGGCGTCCAAATGACATCATGACTAAGGAAAAACGTGAACAAGTTAAAAATGGAACGATTGACTGGGAGAAAGTTTTGTCTACAAACTAACGAAGAAAAGGGATGCTCATAATTGGCATCCCTTTTAAGTTATTTAAAATTATACGCAGTTACGATTTTATCTCTGTTTGTTGTAATGTCTGTAAAATATTCATATAAGCTAATCCCAAGGAATGACCCGCTTACATTAAAGATGTTAGAAAAACCGCTATTTTGAAGGGCCATAACAGCATTATAGCTACGTTGACCGGATCGGCAATGTACATATACTGCTTGATCCTTTGGGATTTCATTCATTCTTTCCCGAAGTTCACTAAGAGGAATATTGTGTGCATTGATGAGATGACCAGATTCAAATTCATTTTTTTCACGAACGTCTAAGAAATAGGCTTGATTTTCAATGAGTTTCCTCACTTCATCAACTTTTACCTGCTTAAAGTGTCCGTGTAATAGATTTTGAGCTACAAGAGCTGCCAAATTGACAATATCACGGGCAGTGCTAAACATTGGAGAATAAGATAACTCTAGCTCCTTTAAATCTTCTAAAGTACCGCCCATTGTGATGAGGGTAGCTATAACATCAATCCTCTTATCTGCATTACCTTTACCTATTGCTTGAGCCCCTAGTATTTTACCCGTGGGTGTTTCATAAACGAGCTTAAAGTGAAGTGGATTACTATTTGGCATTAGTCCTACTTTGTCGGGAGCTATCAAATAAACACTTTTCGCTTGAAAACCATTTGCCAGGGCTGTTTTTTCGTTTAAGCCTGTTGTCGCACATGCGAGGTCGAAAATTTGTACACTTGAAGATCCAATGACTCCCTTGTTGTGATGAGGGATGTTATACATATGATTAGCTACAGCACGTGCTTGTCGTTGAGCGGGTCCGGCTAAAGCAAGGCTTGTCTGTTTATGGGTAAGCTGATGGAATACTTCAATTGCATCTCCCACGGCGTATATGGAAGGATCGGACGTCACGTAATTTGCATCAACTTGAATACCTCCGAGTTCACCGATTGTTAGCCCGGCCTCTTTAGCTAAGCGGATTTCGGGGCGAACGCCAATCGCTAATACTACTGCCTGTGCTTTCAATTGTTTGCCAGAATTTAACGTCACATTATCTAGTGTAACTTTTGCCAGACCGTCATTGACAATGACTTGAACCCCTTTATCGAACATTTCCTTGTGTAAAATTTGAGCCATATCATAATCAAAAGGGGCCATAATTTGTTGGCCGAATTCAACTAGAGATACATTATAGCCTGCTAGATTCAAATTTTCCGCTACCTCTACGCCAATAAAGCCTCCGCCGACCACTGCAATATCCTGTACATTATCTGTTTGTAGATGTCGATTCAAACGGTCAATATCAGCCACGTTTCTAATGGTAAAGACGTGCTTAGAATGGATGCCCTCTAAGTCAGGTACGATAGGACTTGCTCCTGGGGATAGAATTAACGTATCGTAACTTTCCTCATAATCTCTATTCGTTTTTAAATCCTTAATGGTGATGGTTTTTTGCTCTCTGTTAATACGTACAACTTCTTGCAGAACACGAGCCTCTATATTGTATTTTGTTTGAAAGCCTTGAGGTGTCATTAAGATTAATTTGTCGCTATCTTCAACAATCCCGCTTAAATGGAAGGGGAGAGAACAATTAGAGAATGAAACATTCGGCCCTTTTTCAAACATAATAATTTCTGCCTTTTCATCGAGACGACGAAGACGTGCCGCTGTGGATGCACCACCTGCAACGCCACCGACTACTAAAAATTTTTTACTCAATTATAAACACTCCTTTTCTCGTTAAATACATATCGGGGTATTTAAAAGCTTTTAAATAAAGGTTTTGTTTCTAAAAATAGGTGAATTATGTAGTTTTAATACTACAAATAAATAATATACCCTAAAGGGTATATTATCAAGGTGCGAGATAAATAAATTTTCTGTGGTGTTCCTCGTTCAAGAAAGTTGGTGCATAAATTTGCTATACTAGCGGTAGTAGGAAATGGAAATGGCACAGGGGGTGACACTGTTGATCATATTGAAATTTTTAATCCAAATACTGGTAGTTTCGGGTTTGATTTATATTGTGAGTGGACGATTAATTGGCTCAAATATTAATTTCGTGAGAAGAGTGCTGTCAGTCGTTATTAGTGTGACATTAACCTCTTTTGTTTACTGGTATTCTTATCTGCGCCATACAGATTTTTTATCAGAAACGATGATGCAAACAGTAACTGAGGTAAGCACACTGATTTGGATCGGTAGTATGCTACTAATTTCGATGTTGCTTTATTTGGTATTTGAGCTTTTTGACCCAAGTGGCATTACAAATGGAGATCGCCGTAACGGCCAAAAATCTTTATTATTGCGATTGCGTAGCTACTGGCGACAGCAGAAACGCCTGCGTCAGGTATTGAAAATTGCTGTTACAAACGGTGTTGTACAAACGATTAAATATGCGAGGCAACGGGAAAATGAAAAAGAGCTTGCGATTGCTTTGCGAGCAACACTAGAACAATGCGGTGGGATTTTCATCAAGTTTGGCCAGGTACTCTCCACACGAAAAGAGCTTTTTTCACCTATTTTTATTGATGAATTAGAAAGACTCCAACACCGAGTAAAACCTTTATCAGAGGAGCAAGTGAAACAAATTTTAGAGAGGTCTCTTCCGCAATCCATGGGCGAAATATTTAGCCAATTTCAAATGGAACCCATTGCAGCAGCCTCTATTGGCCAGGTGCATAAAGCAAGGCTTAAAGATTATGAAGAAGTGGTAGTCAAGCTATTGCGTCCAGAAGTAAAGGGAATTATGCGCGATGACCTTGAAATTTTAGAGGAATTTGCTAACTGGCTATCCACAAAATCGACCTGGGCAGAATCATTGGGCTTTCGAGAGTTGGCCGGGGGATTTGCAGATGGACTACGTGAGGAGATTCATTTAGATATTGAAGTACGTAATACGCTACAGGTGAAGAATGCACTGGCGAAAAGTGATTACAAGGTTCGAATTCCTAAAATATTTACGCCTTATAGTAATGAAAATGTTATTGTGATGGAGTATATTCGTGGACAAAGTGTGGCAGATGGGGCATCTGAATTTAATCGTTTGTCTATTGATCGTAGGCAGTTTGCAAGAACCGTACTGTATTCATTTTTTGAGCAGATGCTATTCTCTGGTATTTTTCATGCAGACCCCCATCCAGGAAATATCCACATCGATGAAACAGATGGCACACCAGTGTTGCTTGACTTTGGTGCGGTAGGACGTTTAGGTGCAACACAGCAAGAAGGCTTGAAGTTATTTTTGATGGGTATTCAACTAAATGATTCAAGCGTTTTATACGATGGTTTAACACTATTAGTGGAAAATGCTGATCATGCAGAACGTGCGAGAATGGAACAGGCAATCGATCAAATATTACTGAAAATTTCCTATGTTGACCGTATACCTACTGAAGAACTAATTCACGCGCTCTTTACAGTGGTAAGAGATTTTGGACTTGCATTTTATCCAGCGGTGGGATTGGCTCTCCGTTCCTTAGTGACGTTAGATGGCACACTACGGGTAATAGATCCGCGTTTTGATATTTTTACAGAGGCAAAGGATTTTTCTGCTACATATATGCGTGCCTCTTTCCTTAAGCCATTTAAAGAACCAATGGCCACAAAGGAGAGGCTGCAAGAAGAATTATCTATGCTTATACCGACTTTACGTAAAATGCCTAGAAGAGTCGATCAGCTCATTCAGCGAGTTGAAAGTGGAAAAATCATTTTACATCATGATGTCTTTTCGGATGAACATAATGCACGTTTTATTACACATTTGTTTTCTCAATTTGTATTGCTGCTGGTGGGTATAACTTTTGGTATTATATCTGTCGCTCTTTTAGCAATTTCACAATTTATCCATGATTCTTATGCGGTTTATTTGAACACAGCGGCATATTTAGGTTTATTTTTATGTGCTATTTTGTTAGTGAGATTATCTATACAAGCACTAAGGTCGATGAAGCAATAGGTAGGGAATTTTTTCCCTACCTTTTTTCTTTGATACCATGAAATATTACAAAACCATTACAAAACATCCCCTGGGTCTAATGTCGATTTAGCTAATAGTTTCGCTGTGTAGAAGAAAACCGTGTTTTGTAGAATAATGTAGTTTAAGTGCGAATGTTACAGAAATATTTCGAGTTTTACTAATGTATTAAATAGACATGAAATAGTATAAAAGTTATGTAGAAAATGCTAAACTTTAAAAGGCTAAAATAAATATAAGAACATTTAATTAAAATAGAAATCGTTCAAGTGATTACATAGAATATCGAGAGCGAAATTGATAGACGAAGGGAAATGAAGGTAACGTGGCTAAGCGTAACAAATGGCGTAAGTCGATGGTGCTAGCATTAGCACTAGCTGGCGGCTTATTATTTAATACAATTCAACCAACAGAAGTACATGCCGAAGAAACTTCTCAACAAATGATTGAGAAAAAGGCTGAAATAGATGCACAAATTAAAAAATTACAAGAAGAACTAACGAAACTACAACAAGAGATCGACGAAAAAGTAAAGGTATTTAAACAAGTACAAGCTGATATTAAAGAAGTGGATGCTAGTATTGCTGAAACACAAAAACGCATCGAGCAACGTTCAAAAATTTTAAGTGAACGTATGGCTGCATATCAAGCGCAAGACAACACTGTAGGTGTTTATTTAAACGTAGTTCTTGAGGCAAAAAGCTTTGCAGATTTAATGGATCGTGTCGTAGCGGTAAAAACATTAATGGATGCAGACCAAGAATTAGTGGATCAACAGGAAGCAGATAAAGCAAGCTTAGAGCAACAAAAAGCTACATTAGATGAAAAGCAAAAGGAACTTCAAAAACAATTCCAAGAGCTTCAGCAAAAAGAAAGCGAAATGGAAGTGAAGAAAGCTGAGAACGAAGCGAAATCACTTGCACTAAAAGCTGAAATTGCAACGAAACAAGAAGAAGAACGTTTAGAGGCAGAGCGTAAAGCAGCTGAAGAAGAGGCAGCTCGTTTACGTGCACTTCAAGCAGCTACACCAGTTATACAAGCAACTCAAAATAATGGTGGAGGCGAACCACAAAAAATTATTGTTGGGTCAGGAGCTGGTACTGTTTCTTCAGGAGATGCCATTTCAACGGCTAAACAATTCCTAGGACGTCCTTATGTTTGGGGTGGTAGCAACCCATCAACAGGTTTTGACTGTTCAGGTCTTGTACAATGGTCATATAAGCAAGCGGGTGTTTCTTTACCTCGTACAGCATCACAGCAATATCTAGCAACACAACGCATTTCAGCAGGTGAAGCACGTGTTGGGGATTTAGTATTCTTCAGCTATGGTTCAGGGGTAGCACACGTAGGTATTTATTTAGGTAACAACACAATGATCGATGCTCAAAACAATGGTGTCGTAATTGAATCACTTGATTGGTGGAATCAATACTTAGTAGGCTTCGGACGTATTCAATAGGCCTCACTATTATATAGACGGTTGACATAAGAAAAAGGTCATCTTTGTAGAGAAAAATATACAAAGATGACCTTTTTATTTTGCTTTTCTTTCAAAAGAAACAAGACTGCTACTTCTATCCTGGAAGAGAGATTTTTCTAGTAAGCTAGATTAATATCAAATTTTAAAATTTACTTTGATGACACCTGTCTCTTTCAAGGCAATAAAGAAAATAATAACGAATGGGCCGACAAGTAAACCGATAATACCAAATAACTGTAGACCTATGAACATGGAAATTAATGTTGGCAAAGTAGATAAACCGATATGGTCTCCCATTAATTTAGGCTCGACTACTCGACGAATAATAAGTAAAATAGCAGCTAAGATGAATAATTTTACAGCTATAGAGGTGTTTCCCATTAACAGGTGGTAGAGTCCCCAGGGCGCTAGAATAATGATAGAGCCTAGGAATGGTACAATATCTATTAACCAGATAATAATCGTCATTGTTACTGCGTATTTCGGTTGGATTAACAGCAGTCCAATGAGTGTGACGCCTCCAATAATAAAGCTTACAAATAAGTGAGCCTTCATATAGCCAAATGTAGCATCTTTTAGGCGATTTAAAATAATTTTTATTTTCTTTGCTGTATTGGGCTTTAAATATTTATAAGTGATTTGCTTTAACTTAGGCAAATCAAGCATAAATAGAAATAGCGCAATCATATAAACGAGAAGACTGATAAATAGGCTGGGTATCTCTGAAAAGAAGGCAGAAACTTTGCTATAATTAAAGAAGCTTAAAAAGGATTCTTCAACTTTCTTTATGAAATCCATTGTGGTTTTTTGAAGCGAAGCACTTACTTCAGGTGGAAAGTCTTCTGTGTATTTAGAAATATTTTCTTGCATATGAAGCCACATATCTGATAGCTTGGAAATATAATAAGGAGCTTGCTTAGACAGTAAAATTATTTGCGTCATAATTTGTGTAATGGAAAGATAGCAAATAATAGAAATAACAAAAACACTCACTATGTAAATAAAAGCAACTGCTATTTTCCGTGACATTTTCCATTTCCGTTTAAAGAACATGACAATTGGTTCTAAGAAAAATGCACTAATCCCAGCAAGTATTAAAGGCATGGATACGGGGATAACAAAATAGGCAGCTATAAGTAGTGATAAAATCACAATCAACCGAAAAATCAATTTCCTAGCATGAAATTTATTCATAAACTCACCTTCTTTGCGAAAAAAATTAAGTTAAGTGTACCATAAATCAAATTTTATTACGTTCTGAAACAATAAAGGTAGGGATAAATTATGGAAAAAGAGATTTTGCAACTTTTTAGTAATCTAACAGAGCATGATCGCGATATTCAATATGAATCTTACGAGGAATTAATGAAAATTATGCAGGAACCTGTAGATTGGACATATGCAGTTTGGGAACAGCTAATAAAAGCACTTACATACAATAATGGTTATTCTCGTGCACGTGCTGCACAAATTTTATGTGCTTTAGCTGCAAAAAGTGATCCAGAAGAAAGGGTCTTGGAGGATTTTTTAAAGATTTGGGCTGTGACTTACGATGATCAATATGCTACAGCGAGGCATGCATTACAAGCAATTTGGAAAATTGGACAAGCGGGTCAGGTACAAAGAGATTTGGTTGTGTCGTATCTAGCTAAAAGATTTCAAACATGTATAGATGAAAAACAGCCATCTCTTATTCGCCAGGATATTATTATGTCATTTAAAAAGCTATATGATCAAACGAATGACTCGAAATTATTAGACATTGCCCATCGTTTAATTAATGAGGAACAAGATGCTAAATATAAAAAGAAGTATAAGTCAGCCATCCGTTCAAAGTAGCGAGATGGTGTTTTTTTGTGCAAATTCTTTGATGAACTGTAGAATAGTCAACTATAATGAATGAAAAAAAGAGGTTATGGCATGAGCATTTATAATTATCTAGTACGAAAGCCTAATGGTGAAATTTTATCGATGGAAACATATCGTGGAAAAACAATGTTAATTGTTAACACGGCAAACCAATGCCGATTTACATATCAATTTGAAGACTTACAGAAAATGTATGATAAATATGGAAAAGAGAATTTTGTAGTTCTTGGATTCCCTTGTGATCAATTTGGTCATCAAAATCCTGAAGATGGAGAGGAAACTAAGCATCTATGCAAGGTAAACTATGGAGTCACATTCCCGATTTTTGAGCTTGTACAGGTAAATGGAGAGGCAACACATCCACTCTTTAATTATTTAAAGCATGAAGCGGATTACCGCGAATTTGGGAAGGCAAGTATGCAGGAGAAAATGCTGGCAGAAGCAATAGTTCAACTTGCTCCAAGCTTTTTAGATGGTCGTAATATTCGCTGGAACTTTACAAAATTTCTAGTAGATGCTAATGGTAAAACCGTTGCTCGCTTTGAACCAACAGATTCACAGCTTGATATTGAACAAGCAATTGAAACACTATTGTAGTAAACTTATTAAACAGTTTTAATTTTTCTCTTAAAGTAGCAATATTGCTGTAATTTTAAAGTTATCCATTCTAAGTATAGCTATTTTTTCTGAATCATATATGATAAACTGCTTTACAAATGAAATATTCTTGCAGAATAAAGGTGCTAGTTAGCATAATCGGGAATCCGGTGAAAAACCGGAGCTGTTTCCGCAACTGTAAGTACAGCCAATATAAAGATTTACCACTGTCTCAAAGAAGATGGGAAGGTCCTTTATAACTCATTTGTTTCATGTGATGAACTGTACAAGCCAGGAGACCGACCTTTATTTGAACGTATAAAAACTTCTCGGAAGCTAGGAGGATATACGGCAAATACATAGGCTATGTCCAGTTTGATGGTACTTATTATGTTATTTTTGTCGTTCCTTTGCAAAAGGAGCGATTTTTTTATGCCTTTCAAGTAAGAATTTTTCATTATAGAAAGTAGGGGGGAAGCAAGTGAAAAAAGATGCCCGTTATTCTTGTTATCCATTTATGCGTGAGAAAGCTTCAACGGTAGATTTTGAAATTCGAACAGATAGCCTTACAACACATTTAGGAGTTGCATTAGCTGCAGTAAAAAAAGAGGATGTTCAAGTTGTTGCTGAGGATTTATTGCTTATTTTACCTATGGCTTATCATGTAAATGGCTCAGTTCGTGGGAAATTAGCAGTAACTGAAGAGGATTTATCTTGGTTAAGTGAGCGGTATGATTTTTACGTTCGCCATGTGAAGGAAGAGATTCAAAGTTTTGTTTTACCACAAGGAACAGAGGCCGCTGCTGCTCTACATCTTTGCCGCAGTGAAGCGAAAAAATCATATCGTATCTTACACAAAGTATCAGAAGAACGAGAGGTTCCTGCTATTCTTTTCGATTACCTTGGCTTATTAGCTAATGTATGTTTTGTTATGGCTGTGTTTATGAATCAGCAAGCAGGAATAGCTGAAATACCATTTATTAGTAAATCTTACCCAATGAAAAAGAAAAAGGAGAATAACAATGAAGAAAGTATTTAATTTCCAATGGCTATCAGTGCTCTTACTTGCACTGGTATTAGCAGGCTGTGGCACGGCTGAAGATACAACAAATAAAGAAGCTTCACAGGATATACAACAAGAAGAGAAAACAAGCTATAAAGTGACAGATGATCGTGGAGTGGAAATAGAGTTTAATGAAGTACCGAAAACAGTCGTATCATTACAACCGAGTAATACTGAAATTTTGTTTGCTTTAGGTGTTGGCGATAAAATTGTGGGGGCAACTGAGTACGATACTTACCCAGAGGAAGCACAAAAAATTGAACGTGTCTCTGATACTATGAATTTTAACAGTGAAAGAATTATAGCGTTAAAGCCAGATGTTGTCATTGCTTATACAATCGGTAATAAGGATGCACTAAAGCCGCTTGAGGATGCAGGAATTAAAGTGTTTGTTATTCAATCTGCGACTACTTTCGAAGATGTTTATGGAGATATCGAGCAAATTGCTGCAGTGATGGATGTTGCGGATAAAGGAAATAAATTAAACGAAGAGATTAAAGCGAAAATTGCTGAAGTCCAAACGAAGGTGAAGGACGTAAAGACGCCAAAAAATGTTTATTTAGAGGTTAGCCCTAAGCCAGACATTTATACAGCAGGCTCTAGTACTTTCCAACAAGAAATATTGGATGCAGCTAATGTTAATAATGTTTTTTCTGACCTGACTAGCTGGGCAAAAGTGAATGAGGAAGATGTTATTGCAAAAAATCCAGATGTTATTTTAACGACAGTAAACTATACAGAAGATCCTATAGGGGAAATTCTTGGACGAGATGGTTGGAATACAGTGACAGCTATTCAAAACAAAGCGGTGTTGTCTCTTGATACAGATATCTCTAATCGACCTGGTCCACGTATTGGTGAAGCTGTAGAATTAGTAGCGAAAGCTGTATATCCAGAGTTATTTAAATAAAATATTATTCCATACTAGCTGTTAGCCTTTCAGCTAGTATTTTTTGTGTTTTAATTATTACCTAGCGTGAAAATTGGAATTAATGTAGTTTGTTCTTTAGAATAAAAGTAAGTATGCTCGATAATTTTAGGAGGTGTAGTGATTGGAACAATTAGAGACAAAGGTGATTCCATTTGAGGCAGTCTATAATTTCCGAGACATGGGTGGATATAAGACAAGGGATGGCCGTAGGGTAAAGAACGGTTTATTTTACCGATCAGCGGCCCTTGGGAAAATGACACTGGCGGATAAAGAACTATTTGAAACGCTAGGGATTAAAACTATTTTTGATTATCGCGATAACAATGAGGCATATCATAATCCTAACCCAGTGTTCTCGAATGCTCAATATATTCAAATCCCAGCGAAGGGTAAGCATGCTTTTGAAATGCCTACGAATGCTGAGGGTAGAGATTTTTATAAAGCGGTAAGCCCTGATATGTTCCGGGATTTTTATGCACAAATGCCTTTTAACAATCCTTCATTTAAAGAGTTAATGCAAACGATTCAAAATCCTGATAATCTAGGTCTTGTTCACCATTGCGCAGTTGGTAAGGACCGAACTGGTATTGGGGGAGCTCTTATTTTACTAGCTTTAGATGTACCTGAGGAGACTATCATGGAGGACTATTTAGATACCAATATGTATTTACGTCCAATGGTGGAAAGAATGGCTCAGGCTATTCAGCATCAGTATAATGAGCAAGAACTACAGCAATTTTATGCATTAATGTCCGCCCGTGAAGACTATTTACAAGCAGCACTGGATGCTATGGATGGTCGCTATGGTTCAAAGGCTGGGTTTTTAGAGCAGGAATTTGGCCTAACAATTGAAAAACGAAAGCAATTGCAATCCTATTGCTTAATTTAAAAATGTGCCCCTTCACTCCTATGTGAGAGGGGTTTTTTTATGTGGAAGCGCTGTCTTCCTATAAATCTCTTTACAGTCAAAATATTTGTGATAAGATACAATAGATTTTTAAGAAAATATAGGAGAAGTGAAAGTATTGGCAGACACAATTAAAGAGACAAATAAGTTAAGTCTATTCCATTTAACATGGCCGATCTTCTTAGAAGTTTTTCTATTTATGTTGATGGGACTAGCCGATACTTTTATGCTCAGTGCTTTATCAGATAATGCTGTATCAGGAGTAGGTGCAGCCAATCAATATATCCATATTGCCATCTTAATACTGGAAGTAGTGGGCAATGGTGCATCTATTGTTGTTTCACAGTATTTAGGTTCCAGACGCTTTTTTGAGGCGGCGAAAATCTCGGCGTTAGCGGTCACGATGAATTTGGTCGTTGGGCTTTTAATGAGTATTTTATTTTTCTTCTTTGCGAGACATTTAATGACAATGATGAACCTGCAGGGAGAAGTACTCCACTATGCACAAAGTTACTTAGTCATCATTGGGAGTTTTATTTTCCTGCAGGCTATTATTAATGCACTTGCTGCAATTATTCGTGTACATGGTTGGACAAAACAAACTATGTACGTTTCACTTGGCATGAACGTCTTACATGTTGTGCTAAACTACGGTCTTATTTTTGGGAATTTAGGTTTACCAGAGCTTGGTGTGAAAGGAGCGGCTATTTCCTCAGTCATTAGTCGCGGACTAGCCGTACTAGTATTTTTCTGGTTGCTATATCAGGTAATGGAAGTACGCGTAAAGTTACAATATTATTTTGAGTATTCAAAGGAATATGTAAGAAAAATACTAAACATTGGTTTACCATCTGCGTTTGAGCAGGTGCTTTATCAATTTTGCCAAATCATCTTTTTATATTATGCGACTTACTTAGGAGCAGAAACGCTAGCAGCACGACAGTATGCTATGAATATTTCGATGTTTACGTATTTATTTGCGATAGCCATTGGTACAGGAACAGCCATTATTATTGGTCGTCATGTGGGTGCAGGCGAGCAAGATGAGGCGTATCATCAGCTATGGAAAAGTGTTCGAGCAGCATTTGTTTTTACGATAATTATGGTCGCAGTCGTTACGATTTTCCGTAAGCCCCTCATGCAGGTTTTTACTGATAATCCAGAGGTCATTAAAATTGGAGCATCCGTGTTAGCTCTAAGTATATTACTAGAGACTGGTCGCACGATGAATATCGTTGTCATTAACTCTTTACGCGCTTCTGGGGATGCTAGATTCCCAGTGAAAATTGGTTTCCTATCGATGGTTTGCATGAGTCTGCCGCTTGGCTATTTATTTGTATTTGTGTTGGATTGGGGCTTGGTCGGAGTATGGCTAGCCATTTCAGCAGATGAATGGGTGCGGGCGATTATTGTATACTTTAGATGGAAAAGTCGTAAATGGGAGCGTTATGCTCTTGTATCACCGAACGACAAGAAGGAGGCATAGAAATGGGCGCATTATCGAAACGTGCTATCGGGGCAGCATTAATGGATCAACATATCACCCTTTTTGCTTGTCCGATCTGTCAGCAATCAATGCATGTCTATGAGCAAGGGAGATTGGTTTGTGCTTCTAACCATTCCTTTGATATTGCGAAACAAGGCTATGTCAACATGTTGACACATAGCGCTGCTTCTAAATATAGTAAGAGCCTTTTTGAATCCCGCAAGGCTGTTATTGATAGTGGGATTTATGATGCTGTAGAAGCCCGAATCGGTGAGCTTATAAGCTCAGCAAAAACGGTGCTTGATACTGGTTGTGGAGAGGGCTCACATTTAGCTCGCATTATGAATGATAGAAATCATGGTATTGGTGTTGGAATTGACATAGCAAAGGAGGGCATTTTGGCTGCAGCACGTCATTATCCTCAACAAATTTGGTGTGTAGGGGATTTAGCTAAAAGTCCATTTGCTCAGACAAGTTTCGATGCAATTTTAAATATATTATCGCCAGCAAATTATGAGGAGTTTAAACGACTTCTTAAACCGAATGGCTGTCTTGTAAAGGTTGTTCCACAAAGTGGATATTTGCAAGAACTGCGTGCTCAATTATATGCAGATTCAAGCAAGGAAACTTACTCTAATGAACAAATTGTGGCTCGTTTTCAAGATAGTTTTCGTGAGGTAAACGTAGAACGCATAACTTATACTTTACCGCTTGCAGATGAACTAGTACCTGCGCTATTAGAAATGACACCAATGGGCTGGCATAAAAAAGAGGAAACAGCCATTGTATTAAATGAAATTACGATTGATGTGGATCTATTAGTAGGGAAGGTTTAAGTTGGTCACCTGCAATTGCAGTATACTGGTCTTTTCGATTACAATGGGAATAACTATTGAATAAGGTAGGAATGTAACAGTGTATAAACTAGCAGCAAATGTTGTCAAAGTAATATTAAAATTAATGGGTTCAAAGGCTCGTGTGTATGGAGAAGAAAACTTGCCAAAAGAGGGTGGATTTATTATAGCTTGTACACATACAGGCTATGTTGATATTTTAAACCTTGGTGTAGCCATGTACCCCCGTGAAATTCACTTTATGGCGAAGAAGCAATTATTTGAAATGAAAGGGCTTGGCTGGCTTGTTAAGCATTTAAACGCTTTCCCGGTAGACCGTGATAATCCTGGACCAAGCGTGATTAAAATCCCTTCACAGTTATTGAAGGAAGGGAAAATTGTAGGGATTTTTCCCTCTGGTACACGCAGTGCAGACGGAACAGATTTAAAACAAGGTGCTATTACCATTGCACAGTTGGCAAAGGCGCAAATTGTTCCAGCTGCTTATGTTGGTGCGCGTAATGCTGGAGATGTCATGAAGCGTGGCAAAGGCTATTTAATTTATGGTGAGCCATTTTATGTAACAGGTAAGGGAAAAGAAGGCCGTGAGCAGTTTACTCAACACCTTGAGCATGAGCTAGTCGCTCTAACAGAAGAATTACAGAAACGTATTCCCGTAAAATAAAAGAAAATGGCACTCAGAATCAAATTGATTTTGAGTGCTTTGTTGTAGGAGGAAAATAAAATGATTCGAGTACTTTTCGTGTGTTTAGGTAATATCTGTCGCTCCCCCATGGCAGAGGCGATTATGCGCGACTTGGTGAAGAAAGAGCATTTAGAAGATAAAATTGAAGTGGATTCTGCTGCTACTAGTTCGTGGCATATCGGTGAACCTCCACATCGGGGTACACAGGATAAGCTTAGGGAATATGGTATTTCCACAATAGGTATGCAAGGTCGACAATTACAAAAGTCAGATTTTGAAAAGTTTGCTTATATTATCGGAATGGATGAAAGCAATATTCGTAATATCCGCACAATACTAGGCAATCCAAACTCGCCAAAGATTTTTCGTTTTTTAGATTTAACACCGCATCGTAAGGATGTCCCAGATCCTTATTATACGGGCGATTTTCAGGAAACTTATGATTTGGTGCAGGAAGGTTGTCAGGCATTACTAGAAAAAATTAAACAAGAGCTGTTGTAAGAGGGCGCTAAAAACGTAAATTTTAACAGTGATTTCTTCAGAAAAATGCTACCTTAAACATTGGTATATCTAGCTTTGTAAGCATCATTGTGTTATTATTTGCAGAGTAAAGATACGATAAGTATTTAATTACCATTTACAGATATGCAACTGCGTATCTATTATTTTTATAAATTTATCTTTTGAAAGAGAGTGGAAACAATGGGTCGTAAGTGGAACAATATTAAAGAAAAGAAAGCGTCTAAAGATCAAAGCACAAGCCGTATTAATGCAAAATTTGGACGAGAAATTTATGTGGCAGCTAAATCGGGCGAACCAGATCCAGAGTCAAACCGTGCACTTAAAGTAGTACTTGAACGCGCAAAAACATACAGTGTTCCAAAACATATTATAGAAAAAGCCATCGACAAAGCAAAAGGTGGCGGTGATGAAAACTTTGATGAATTACGTTATGAAGGTTTTGGACCAGCCGGCACAATGATTATCGTGGATGCTTTAACAAACAATGTAAATCGTACAGCATCTGATGTACGTGCAGCATTTGGTAAAAATAACGGGAATATGGGTGTCAGTGGATCTGTAGCTTATATGTTCGATTCAACAGCAGTTATTGGCTTAGAAGGCAAAACGGCTGATGAAGTACTAGAGATTTTAATGGAAGCTGATATTGATGCTCGCGATATTCTAGAAGAGGAAGAAGCCGTAATTATTTATGCAGAGCCAGATCAATTCTTTGCGACACAAGAAGCATTGAAGGCTGCAGGTGTAGAAGAATTTACAGTAGCAGAGCTTTCTATGCTTCCTCAAACAGAAGTGACTTTAACTGGCGACGATGTAGCGAAGTTTGAAAAACTAATTGATGCATTAGAAGATTTAGAAGATGTACAAAATGTCTTCCACAATGCAGATTTAGGCGAATAAACCAATTAGCAAAATGAGTAAACCAGTAGCATGTACGCTACTGGTTTTTAATTAGGGAGGAAAATGATGCAGACTGCTTTTGGCATTATTTTATTTTTAGTTACATTATTTTTTGTCATAGTGCAACCACGAAAACTATCAATAGGCTGGTCGGCCTGTATAGGAGCAGCTATTGCACTATTAATAGGTGTAGTAACCTGGCATGATGTATTAGAGGTAACGGGGATTGTTTGGAATGCAACACTATCATTTATTGGCATTATTTTAATTTCACTCATCTTAGATGAAATTGGCTTTTTTGAATGGGCAGCTCTCCATATGGCACGACTCGCAAAGGGAAGTGGAATTCGCTTATTTGTTTATATTAGTTGCCTTGGAGCTGTTGTCTCAGCTTTGTTTGCTAATGATGGGGGTGCTTTAATATTAACGCCGATCGTTTTAGCGATGGTGAGAAAACTGAACTTGACTGAAAAAATGATCTTTCCATTTATTATTGCAAGTGGTTTTATAGCAGACACAACCTCCTTACCTTTTGTTATTAACAATTTAACGAATATTGTCTCAGCTGACTTTTTTGACATAGGGTTTATAGATTATGCAGTTCATATGATCGTACCGAACTTCTTTTCGTTAGTGGCAAGTATAGCAGTACTTTACATTGTTTTTCGCCGTTCCATTCCACAGCATTATTCTCTTGAGGCAGTTGAGCAACCAAAGCACGCAATCAGGGATCCCAAATTATTTACGATCGCTTGGTATGTGATTGCAATCCTATTAGTGGGATTCGTAGCTGGTGAGGTTTTACACATCCCTGTATCCTTTATTTTATGTGGGGTCGCTGCTTTATTCTTATGGCTTGCACAGCGTAGCTCTATTGTAGATACAAAGAGGGTTGTAAAAGGAGCTCCATGGAACATTGTGTTCTTCTCAATTGGTATGTATGTGGTTGTCTATGGGTTAAAAAATGTAGGGATGACAGGACTGTTAGCAAATTTATTCGAGCTAGCTATACAGCAGGGCTTCGTAGTAGCAACGATGACGATGGGATTTGTGGCTGCCATTTTGTCTGCTGTCATGAACAACTTACCTACTGTTATGATTGATGCTTTGGCAATTTCAGAAACAAGCGCATCGGGCATGATGAAGGAGGGACTGATTTACGCAAATATAATTGGTACGAATTTAGGTCCAAAAATGACACCAATTGGCTCACTGGCAACATTGCTATGGCTTCATATATTAGCCCAGAAAGGCATTAAAATTAGCTGGGGACAATATTTTAAAATCGGTGTTATTCTTACTATTCCGACACTGTTCGCCACTTTAATTGCATTAATTATTTGGATATGGTTAATATCATAGATTTATTGTCGAAATAGTTGAAAAAATAGTACAATATGAACTATTAGTATATCAGTATATTAAAGGAGGAAAGTATGCGAGCGACAGGCAAATTAAGCAATAAAATAGTGTTAATGTCATTGGTAATGTTAGTGGCTTTGTTATCCTTTTTCGTTATAACAACAATTTACACAGCAAAATCATCTGTTAATAAAACCATGGGAACACAGGCAGTTGCAGTTGCTGAGAATATTGCAAAACATTTAAATGCAGATGAATATGAGCAGCTCTCAAGGGAACCAAAAGAATCTGAGTTATATTGGCGACTTCGGGAAGAGCTCAACGAGTTACGTGAAATAAATGGTGTTCTTTATGCCTATACCTTCGCAGTACCACAGGAAGATAAAAAGGTACGTTTTTTAGTGGACGGTATGCCAGCAGATGATCAAGAAAATGCTGGAGCTATAGGGGATGAGTCCTCTTCCACATACTACAAGGATATTGAGAAGGTAAAGAATACTGGAAGTTACTACTCTGATATTTTACATAGTGATTTTGGAGATTATTTGTCAGGTACTGTTCCATTAAAGGATGAGGCAGGTAATATCGTTGCCTTTGTAGGGGTCGATATAGAAGCAACAGAGGTAAGCAATGTTACGAATGCAGTATTAACGGCTATTTTACCTGCATTAATTGTTGTCATATTAGCTTTAACAGGTATTGTGATGTTTATCTTATATCGTTATATTAATGGAGCATTAAAACCTTTAGCGCATCTCGGTGTTGCAGCACAAAGTTTTGCTCTAGGAGATATTGCTAAGGCAACGATAGAAGTGGAGAAAATTCAGTTAAAAGGAGCAAATGAAATTACAATATTTGCACAATCCTTCAGAGAATCACTACAAAAATTAAAAGAAACTTTCCATACGATTCAACAACGCACATTTGCTTTACAAAATGTTGTTCAAAAAATTGATGAGACTTCTCAACATGTGGAAGAATCAAACGCTCAAATTGCAGATCGAATTATCGAAATTGCTGCTGGTAGTGAGCAACAACAGCAAAATAATCAAGAAGTTGTATTAACTATGAATGAGATGTCAATTGGTATTCAACGACTGGCTGATACAACTTCAGAGATTGCAGAGTCATCATCAGCCATGACAGGACTTGTGGAAACAAGTGTTAATCATTCTCAAGAAGTTGTATCCCAAATTCAAAACGTAGAATCTTCTGTTTTACGTACGGCTAATCATGTCGAGGAAATGGGTGATAAGTTCCAATCAATTGAAGAGATGGTGAAAATCATTACAAGTATAGCGGATCAAACCAACTTACTGGCTTTAAATGCTGCAATTGAAGCAGCAAGAGCAGGAGAGGCTGGTAAAGGTTTTGCAGTCGTGGCAGATGAAGTTCGTAAACTTGCAGAGATGTCTAAAGCATCTGCTGACGAAATACACATGCATTTAGAAAGCTTTAAGAAAATTACTGATCGAGCATTACAGGAGATGGCTAGCAGTACAATAGATGTACAGGCAGGCAATAAATCAGTGCAACACATAGGCGTAAGTCTAGAGAAAATATTGCATTCTGTCCTTGAGGTGAATAATAAAATTCAAGATGACTCTGCTGTAATTGAAGAAATGTCAGCAGGCTCTGAGGAAGTATTAGCTACTACCGAGCAGATGAATGCTATTGCGAAGCATAGTGTGCGAGGAACAAAGGAAGTAGCAACTGCCTCGGATTTACAAGTAACGATGGTTTCTGAATTAAATGAAGTTGTAACCATATTAGATCAAACAACGAAAGAGGTTATAGAAACGATTAATACATTTAAATTATGATAAGCACAAAACTATTTCTCTATAAGTGTACGTCTTGTGGAGAAATAGTTTTTATAAATTTTTGGCCATTAAAATATATCAAGAGGTTAGCATGAAAGTATTAAAACGAACCATATTAAGGGAAATTAGAAAATAATTTGTGCTTTACCCATTGTGAAAACTTCCAAACCATAACATAATATAAAGTAATATATTGTTGAACGAAGAAAATAGGGGGGCTAAAGTATGAAGTTTTTACGTTCAATACAGGGGAAATTGATTATTATATCATTGGCACTACTAATTATCCCAAGTTTAATAATAGGTATAGTTAGTTATGGTAAGGCTAAGAATGGGATGGAGGATATAGGAGAGCAGGTACTTTACAATAGTGTTGAATCTGCTTTGCAATTAATCGAGCTCGCAAACGAAAGTGTTGAGAAAGGTAACATTCCATTAGAGGTTGCACAGGAACGAGTACGAGAAGCATTTCTTGGTCCGAAAGATAGCGAAGGTAAACGGCCGATTAATTATCCTGGTGATTTAGGGGAATATGGCTATATTTATGTGCTGGATGATAAGGGAACATTAACAACACATCCAACACGAGAAGGAGATAATCTTTGGAATGACCAAGATAGCAGTGGCAATTACTTTATTCGAGAAGTAACTGAAAAGGCACTTGATGGTGGTGGCTTTACACAATATGAATTTGAACTACCAGGTCAGAATGTCTTAGCGGATAAAATTATTTATTCTGAGAAAGATCCACATTGGGGATGGATTATTGCATCAGGTACATATATGCAGGATTTTAATGCAGAGGCAAATTCTTTATTGCTAGTAATTGGTTTGACATTAGTAGGTGCCATCATTATTGGGACAATCGTTGTCATTCTTGTATCAAGACATCTTGCATTACCAGTTCAAAAATTATCTAAACGTGTGCGTGAAGTAGCAAAAGGGAATTTAACGGTTGAAATTGAGCATTTACAGCGCTCGGATGAAATAGGACAGTTAAATGATGGCTTTAATGAAATGGTACATCAACTTAAAACACTTATTTCAGATGTGGAGGAAGCGATTGTAGAAATACAATCAACTTCAGCGAACTTAACTGCAGTAGCTGAGGAGACAAATGCCTATGGTGATGAAATCGTCAAAGCAATCAATGAAGTATCCAAGGGTGCAGTCAAGCAAGCATCTGATGCAGAGGATACAAACAGAACGGCTATCGAGTTTGCGCAGCAAATTGAAGGATTGCATGATAAAAATGAATTAATGTTAGATGCCTCACAGCATATGAAAAAATCAAATGAAGAAGGCCTAGTTAATCTAGAAAGCTTAAAGGATAAGTCGCAGGAGTCTTCAAATCTCGTTCAGAATATTCAGTCTGTATTTGGTAGCTTAATTGTTAAGGTACGTGAAATTGAAGGCATCGTGGGGACGATTACGGAGATTTCAGATCAAACAAATTTACTTGCACTTAACGCCTCTATTGAAGCAGCAAGAGCGGGTGAACATGGTAAAGGATTCGCAGTTGTCGCGGAAGAGGTACGTAAACTTGCTGATCAAACCTCTGTAGCAACTGAGCTAGTACGCACGACGCTAAAAGGCATTGAAAGTGAAACAAACTTAGTCAATGATGAAATGCAGAAAACCCATATCATTGTAAGTCAACAAAATGATTCTGTCATGGTTACAGAATCATCCTTTAAAGAAATTAAATTAGCTGTTGAAAAAATCATAGCCATTATAGGCGATACGACGGATAGTGTAGAATATTTAAATAGCTCTAAGAATAATATTATGCAATCGATTGAAAGTATTGCGATGATTAGTGAAAAGAATGCTGCTGCGTCTGAAGAGGTAACAGCATCTGTAGATGAGCAACAACGCGCAATACAACTCGTTAGCGAATCATCCAATGATTTAACCGATGAAATATCTGCTTTACAGGAGTCTATTAAACGATTTATATTGAGATAATATCTTTCAGGATGCTTGATTAACAAGCATCCTTTTCTTTTTACCATCGTTAATAAAAGGTAAAGGAGGAATGATTTGTGAGAAGATGGTTGGTGACAGTTGGTGTTATTTTAATCGGTATTGGAATCGTTCTTTATATTTGGCTGGGAAGAGAACTTGATCAGGGTATAGAACCAAATGCCAATGGTTCAGCTGATTATATGATTATATTGGGAGCAAAAGTAAGGCCAGGTGGTGTACCATCGCTTTCATTAAAAAGTAGATTAGAGGTGGCTGTTCCATACTTAACAAAATACCCACATGTTAAGGTCATTGTGTCAGGTGGACAAGGGCCAGATGAAGACCGTACAGAGGCATCTGTAATGCAAGACTATTTGGAACAGCATGGCATCGATGCCACGAGAATTATCATAGAAGATCAATCTACGTCTACTTATGAAAATTTAGTATTCTCTAAAGAATTATTACCAGAAGAGACAAAGAAAATTACCATCGTTTCAAATGACTTTCATTTGAAACGTGCAAAATATCTTGCTGAAACGTTAGATTTTGAAGTAGATGTCCTATCAGCAAAAACACCAAAATCAGTAGAAGCAAAATTAAGAATAAGAGAAAGAGCTGCCTTATTAAAAACATATATTGTGGGCTATTAAAACAATAACGCCTTTACATTTCTTTCTCACAAAAAATCATCACAACAGAAAAGAGATAATTGTTTCTTAATAGATTCCATTTGGCATATAATAGAAATATTACGGGGTATAGGACAGAAAGAGGGGACTTTAATGACAACGTTTAAAGATTATCAATACAGCCGCCCAAATGTGGCATCGATGAAAGAGCAGCAATTAGCACTTATTGAGCAATTTAAACAAGCACAATCGATGGACGAGCAAAGTAATATCATAGAAAAGCACAATGCAATTAGTAATGACTTTGCGACAATGGCTAATTTAGTGTATATTCGTGCTTCAATCGATACGAACGATGAATTTTATCAAGCAGAACGTGATTATTTCGATGAAGTAGGTCCTGAGCTAGAAGAAGTAACGACGGAATATTATAAAGCTTTAATTGATTCACCATTTCGTGAGCAATTAGAAGAAAAATGGGGTCAACAATTATTTGATTTAGCAACTTATCAAATTAAAGGCTTCTCACCAGAAGTTATTGATTTGATGCAAAAAGAAAACAGACTTGTTTCTGAGTACAATAAGCTTGTTGCTTCTGCACAAATCGACTTTAACGGGGAAACATTAACGCTTGCTCAACTTGGTCCGTTTGCAGAGTCAACGGATCGAGAAACACGTAAGGCCGCAACGGATGCTCGTTTTGGCTTCTTTGCAAAGCATGAAGATGAATTCGATCGTTTATATGACGAACTTGTCAAGGTACGCCATGAAATTGCGATTAAACTGGGCTATAACAACTATGTTGAACTAGGCTATATTCGTATGAATCGTATTGATTACAATGCTGATATGGTTAAAAAATTCCGTGATCAGGTTCGTGATTTAATTGTGCCTGTTGCAACGAAGCTATATGAGCGTCAGGCAAAGCGAATTGGCATTGAAGATTTTAAATTTTATGATGAAGCACTTAACTTCTTATCAGGTAATGCTACGCCAAAAGGGAATCCTGAGTGGATTGTAGCAAACGGTAAAAAAATGTATGAGGAGCTTTCACCTGAAACAGGAGAATTCTTCAATTTCATGATTGATCATGACTTAATGGATCTTGTAGCGAAGAAAGGGAAAGAAAGTGGCGGTTATTGTACGTTTATTGAAAACTATCATTCTCCTTTCATTTTCTCAAACTTTAATGGTACTTCAGGTGACATCGATGTATTAACACATGAAGCTGGACATGCTTTCCAAGTTTATTCAAGCCGTAACATAGGCATTCCTGAGTATTTATGGCCAACCTACGAATCTTGTGAAATTCACTCGATGAGTATGGAATTCTTCACATGGCCTTGGATGGAGCTGTTCTTTGAAGGTGATACAGAGAAATATAAATTTACACATTTAAGTAGTGGTCTTTTATTCTTACCATATGGTGTGGCAGTAGATGAGTTTCAGCATGTTATTTATGAAAATCCTACAATGACACCTGCTGAACGTAAAGCTGCATGGAAAAAAATTGAGGAAACATATTTACCACATCGCGACTATGATCATAACAGCTACCTAGAGGCTGGGGGCATTTGGCAACGTCAGGCCCACATCTATGCAAGTCCGTTCTATTACATTGATTATACGTTAGCGCAAATTTGTGCCTTCCAATTCTGGAAACGTTCACGTGAAGAATTTGAAGCGGCTTGGAAAGACTATATTCATCTTTGTAGTTTAGGTGGCTCGATGTCCTTTACAAAGCTTGTAAAAGAGGCAGGTTTAATCTCACCATTTGAGGATGGCTGTGTTGAATCGGTTATAGGAGAAATTGAGACATTCTTAAATTCAATAGATGATTCTTCTCTATAATTGATGACTTAAATTCGTTTCACTTCCACGATAACTAGTGTGGAAGTGAGCGAATTTTTTAGTTTGTCAGAGGGGTTCTGTAAAAAAATACTAGGATACTTGCGAAATGGTTAATATATCAGTAGTATTTTCAGTAACTGCATTTAAAGGAAGTGAATGAAAGTGACGAGGAAAGTTTGGTTTCAAGTAGGAGTAGGGGTACTACTTACACTACTAATCATTAAATATTTTATAGAAATTCATTGGATTTTTTCACCACTTGTCATCATCTTAAAAGCCATTTTTGTGCCTTTACTACTTGGTGGTGTTCTCTATTATGTAACTGAGCCAATTCAGAGGTTTTTAGAAAAACGTAGATTTCCTCGATGGGGAAGTATATTGACGATTGTGTTCGGACTAATAGCAATGGTAGGTATTTTTGGCTGGATAATTGGTAACCCAATTGCCGAGCAGGTCAATAAATTAGTGAAGAATGCCCCTATGATTAGTACGAGTATTAGTACGAGCATTCAGCAACTAACAGACTATGTAACGCAAAATAAGGATAACTTCCCTCAGCAATTAAATGATGTTATCGAAAAAATGGCGAATTCAGTACAAGATATTGCAGTAGTGGCGAGTAGAGGTTTTGTGTCCTTTTTACAATCCATTGTATCTGTGTCGTTATTAGCCATCTTAATTCCATTCTTCTTTATTTTTATGCTGAAGGATCATGAGAAGTTTGCTCCATCCATCTATAAATACTTCAGTGGTGAACGTCAGCAATGGGTAAAGAAAACGTTAAGTGAAATTGATGATGTATTACGTACCTACATTCAGGGCCAACTGCAAATTAGCTTTTTATTAGCACTAATAATGTATGTAGGCTATTTAATTATCGGATTAGACTATTCGCTATTACTAGTGATTTTTGCATTCTTTATGAATATGATTCCATTTATTGGGCCTTGGATTGCCTTTGCGCCAGCCCTGATTGTGGCAGTTATTCAAGATCCAATTTTAGTGGTGTGGGTTTCGGTTGTGACGCTGGTCGCTCAGCAAATAGACAGCAACTTTATTACACCGAATGTCATGGGGAAATCACTTGATATCCATCCCCTTACCGTTATTACAATTATTTTAGCGGCAGGTAATATAGCAGGTTTTATTGGCATTATTATCGCTGTACCATTTTATGCAGTCTTAAAGGTTATCGTATCCAATATTTATGATCAACGTAATGCGATTAAGAAAAAAGCGACGAAGTCAGTATAGGAGTCGAAACAATGGAACAAGAAATTGTAAAGGTATTTAATGAACAGCATGAGCAAATTGGGACAGCTACGAGAGCGGAAGTACATGAAAAAGGGCTTTGGCATGAGACTTTTCATTGCTGGCTTGTCAATGAAGACTATATTTATTTTCAAGTACGTAGTTCACAGAAAAAGGATTATCCAGGGTTGCTCGATATTACAGCAGCAGGGCATCTTTTAGCGATTGAGACTGTAGAGTCAGGTATTCGAGAAGTAAAAGAAGAATTGGGACTCAATATTGATGTCCATGAGGTAGTCAAAATGGGCATGACCTCTTGTAGTATCGTTTCTGAAAATATGATCGACAATGAATTTTGCCATGTCTACATATATCCTTTCAAGCATGATTGGGATTCCTTTGCTTTGCAGTATGAGGAAGTATCAGGTGTAGTAAGAGCGAGGCTAAATGAGGCGGAGGCTTTCTTCTTGGGGGAAACGACGACGCTTAATATTGAAGGGTATGAATATTTCCCAGATGGTCAACGTGTGAGAATTGTCAGACCAGTTGGTACTGCACAATTTGTTCCTTATCGGGAATTGTATGTTGCACAGGTGATAAAATTCACACGTGAAAAAATATTTAATCAAACCTCATAAGTTTAAATAGGATAAGCTATAAAATTAGCTTGTCCTATTTTCTTGTGCAAAAATGATTTAGAAACGACACGATATAATAGGAAAAAATGAGTTATACTGTTAGATAGATTGTAAAGAAAAGGAGCATTTTTTATATGCTAACATTTGAACAAAAACAAGCGATTATTGAATCGTTTTCTGAGCTAACAAAAAAAGAAATTTCTTTAAAGCGCCTAAATTATCATTACATGGACAGTCTTTACGAAAAGACGATTGTAGTGGAGAAATTACATCCAAATGGCAATGGCTTTGTCTTTGTGGGAGATTTATTGCGCTATGAGAATGAGGCTAACGATAAAGGATTAGTTAATATCCGCGATTATGATGAACTACAGCTTCGTGAAATTATTGAAGACGCTATCCAATATTTATCTGAAGAAGTAGAAGAGCAGGAGCCAATTGTAGAGATTTGGAATAGCCGAGATGGTAGTCAGTTGCAGCTAGCTTTTGAGCAGCGTTCTTGGAACGTGTATCATGGAGACAATCTTGAAGAGGCATTTGGTACGTATGAGGCAGCAAAGGAATATTTACTAGAAGAAGGCTTTCGTACAAAGAAATAAGAAATACGGGGGATCATGATAGATGAACGGAAAGAAATTAGTGGGAATTGTTATTGTTGTTGTGATTGCGGCATGTTTATTTTCAGTTTATACCATTACTAATTTTTATAAAAATCACGAAGAACAGCCAAATCGTGAAAATCGTGAAATTAATAAGTCAAAGAGCTTGAATTTAATTTTGCCACAGGCTACAATTATCTCGAATTCAAGATAATTGAGAGGTGACTGTCAGTGCAACATATTTATTATAAAGGTACAGACGAAACGAAGCCGACATTATTATTACTACATGGTACAGGTGGTAATGAGGAAAGTCTTATTGGGCTGGCAAAAGAAATAGATGAAACAGCTAATATTTTAAGTGTTCGCGGGAATGTACTTGAGCATGGAATGCCACGATTTTTCCGCCGATTAGCGGAGGGTGTCTTTGATATGGAAGATTTAATCTTTCGTACAAAGGAACTTTATGAATTTTTACAGACGTCAGCACAGCAATATGGCTTTGATCGCCAACGAATTGTAGCAATAGGGTATTCGAATGGTGCTAATATTGCAGCAAGCTTATTATTCCACTACGATGATGCGTTAGCAGGAGCTATTTTACATCATCCAATGGTACCAAGACGTGGTATTGAATTACCGCAGCTCTCTCCAACACCTGTGTTTATCGGTGCGGGTACGAATGATCCGATGTGTACAGCACAGGAATCTGAGGATTTAGAAACCCTTTTAAGTACTGCAGGTGCAACGGTAACGACGAAATGGTTTAATTTTGGTCATCAACTAACAATGCCTGAAGTTCAAGCAGCAAAAGAATGGTATAACAGCATCTATGCTTAATTGAAAAATCCACCTCACTTATAAAAGGAGGTGGATTTTCATTATGTTATTTACTTTTCTTTGAGAAAGGAAGCCACCAGTTCCAGTCGCCAAATAGCTTCATGAGACTAGGCACAAGCATAAGACGAATAATCGTTGCATCAATTGCAACAGCAATGGCGATACCAACGCCAATTTGCTTCACAGGCATCACATCAGTAAAAGCAAACGCACCTGTAATAACAATCATAATAAGCGCTGCCGATGTAATTATTCGGCTAGTAGAGGTTAAGCCATCAATTGTTGCACGCGTATTGTCGGAGCCCTTTAAATATTCCTCTTGGATACGAGAAATTAAAAAGACTTCGTAATCCATACTTAAGCCAAATACAAGACAAAAAACAATAACTGGAATGATCAGTACAATGGAGCCTGCTTCAATACCAAAATGTCCATATTGGAAAATATAAACGAGTATACCGAATGCGGATGAAAGCCCAATAATGTTCATGATTATTGCCTTTAACGGAATTAAGATAGAACGGAATGCCAACATTAAAATAAAGAATGTGGAAACGATAATAATCGCTATAGCCAAAACAATTTTATTAGCAATTTCATCAAAAATTTCTTGGTTGAATTTAGCTGGTCCTCCAAGTCTAAAATCTACGCCTAAGTCTTTGTCCATCCATGTTCGGGCAAATTTTTGAGCTGTAGAGGAAGAACCCGCTGCATCAATTGTGATTGGGACAAATAGCTGTGTATCCTTTGAAAAAGTACTTATAACAGGCTTTAATTGTTCTGCAACCTGCGGAATAGCTAAAGAAGCAGAGAGCTCCTCTGGTGTTTGAATGTTAGCAGCTGTATATATAGTTGAAACATTAGTCACTAATGGGTCCTGTAATAGCTTTTCTTGAATCGTATAAATTAGCTCTCTACCCTCAGTGTCCTCCCAGCCATTTTTTCGTTCAGCTAACAAATATAATGTAGAGGATTCACCTAATCCAAAGGTTTCATCTAATTTATCGTATGCTACACGTGCATCATATTTTGTTGGTAGGGAGTCCACCTGTGGTATGGTTAATCGGATATCCTTTAAAGGGATCATGCCAATGCCTAGTAACAATAATGCTGAAATTACTATAGCTATTGGATGTTTCATGACAAAACCTGCAAAGCCGCGCCAACGATTTGCTCCACCTGGTTTAACGCGTATTAAGCGCCATTTATTAAGTTTATCTCCTAATAGCATCATGGTGGCAGGAAGGAATGTTAAGCCAGAAAGAACGGCTAACAGGACGACTATAGTGCCTCCTAGCGCAATATTGTGAAAAATTTCTACATCAATGACAATCATCGCACCTAAGCCAATCATGACACAGACTGCGGAGAAAATGATAGAACGGCCTGCTGTCTGAATAGCAGTTTGAATAGCTTGTGCAATAGAAGTATGTGCGCGTTCTTCTCGGTAACGATTAATAAACAGCAACGCAAAATCAATACTTAAAGCCAGCCCAAGCATCGGGACAATATTTAAGACGAAAATAGATAGATTTACATTAGCACTAAGTAACGTCATCATACCAAAGGCCGTAACCACTGTCACAATACCAATGATGATTGGTAGAATAGAGGCAACAACTGTACCGAACGCTAATAAGAGAACCACGATGGCAATTGGCAATCCAATGGCTTCAGCTGATGCTAAATCCTTTTGACTAGCAGTATTTATGTCAGCAGAAATAACAGGACCTCCAGTAATACTAACACCGTCTTTTTCAATTAATGAGCGGAATTCCTCAACAATGTCCGGAAGGTTTTCTACATCGTTCTTTATGTGAACCATAGCATAGGCAATACCATCTTTCCGTAAAGAGGAGTCTTCTAAAGGTGATTGAATAGAATGAATCTCTTTTTTGCTATCTAATTTTTTTAAAGTGTCTTCAATTTTCTGATCATCAGCTGGATCAAAGACAACCAATATCGTATTAGATGGTAAATCAAATTTTTCTGCTAGCTCGTTGGTAACATAGGTATGATCTGCTTCGACAAAAAAACCATCACCTTGAAGTTTACCTGGAAGCTGTAAAGCAAAGTACGCCATTGCTAGAAAAATAATTAGCCATATGACTACGATTGCTTTCGCATGTGCTGTAATATAAGCTGAAAAAGTTTTCATAGTTGTTTATACATCCCCCTTTTCAATTAGTGTAAAGGATGTGTCACATTTTGTCGTGTGACAAAGTAAAGACTCCCATCCACTTTTTGGACAGGAGTCTTATTATTAAAAGAATAATGATAATACAAAATATATAACAGATGCCATAACAGCTGAAATTGGCATCGTAATCACCCAAGTAGTAACAATCTTTCGAGCCATGCCCCAGTTCACCCCACGTACACGCTGTGCTGAACCAACACCCATAATGGATGAAGAAATGACATGTGTTGTTGATACCGGTAAGTGGATTAGCGTAGCACCAAAAATAACAGTAGCAGAAGCTAAATCTGCAGCAACACCATTCACAGGGCGGATTTTCATGATCTTACCGCCAACCGTTTTAATGATTTTATAACCACCAATTGAGGTACCTAGCCCCATTGCTGTAGCTGCAGCAGCACGTACCCAGAAAGGAATTTCATCTCCAGTATGCAAGCCACCAGCGATTAACGCCATTGTCATAATCCCCATTGCTTTTTGGGCATCATTTGTACCATGGGTGAATGATTGGATGGCAGCAGTAAAAATTTGCATTGTACGGAAACCTTTATTCGTTCGATATAAATTTAAATTTTTAAACCATAATTTAAAAAGTGTCATCATGATAAAGCCTGCACAAATAGCAAGTAAGGGTGAAAGCACTAACGCCATGATGATTTTAGTAAAGCCGCTATAGTTTAACACATTGAAACCAGCGGATGCGATAGCAGCACCAGCGATAGACCCAATCAATGTGTGTGAAGAGCTTGAGGGAATACCGAAATACCATGTCAACAAATTCCAAATTATAGCTGAAATTAATGCTGCTAAAATAACGACTGAGCCTGTTGTGTCTCCTTCAAAAGCATTTAAAGCAAAAGGATCTACAATATCTTTTGTTAGAGCTTTTGCCACTCCTACAAAGGTGATAGCACCGATAAAGTTCATCGTTGCGGCCATAATGATTGCCGTGCGTGGCGGCAATGCTCTAGTAGAAACCGAAGTTGCAATAGCATTTGCTGTATCATGGAAGCCATTGATAAAGTCAAATGTTAGGGCAAAGATGACGACCAGTACGGTTAATATAATGATTGTGTTCATTGTAAAGTGCCCATCTCCTAATTATGCGTTACGCATGATAATTGTTTCCATAGTATTTGCTACGTTTTGACAATGATCAGCGATATCTTCAAGTTGTTCATAAATATCCTTAAATTTAATGAGGCGGATTGGATCCTTTTCATTTAAAAATAACTTCTTAATAGAAGTACGTTGTACCTCATCACATTCACGTTCATAGTCTTTAATAAGAATTGCGTGTGGACGCATGCCAATTAGATTCTTTTTCTTTAACTCTTCTGTCGCTTTGACTATTTCATCAGCACTTTTCGAAATAAACCCTAAGAAAATGCGCATAGATTCATCAATCTCAGTGAGCGAAAACATTTCAAAGTGTGCAATACAGTGTTCTGTTCCATCTAAAACATCATCCATACGAATGGCAAGCTCTAAAATATCCTCACGTTCAATTGGTGTCATGAATGATTTATTTAACATGACAATCAATTCATGAATAAGCTTATCACCAGCAGTTTCGTAATTTTTCATTGTAATGCTAATCTCTTTTAGGTCAGCCACACTGTTAATACGAAAATCATTTGCGTAATGTACAGCCTCTCTCATATTTTCAGCAATTTTATGCAATGCAATAAAGAAAGGGTCTTGTTTTTTTGAGTTAAGCATGTGAATCGAATCCTCCTGGATATAAATAAATTAATCGACCTCTAAACTTTACTATCATAACAAAATCTTTAATTTATCTACATAAAAATTTACTATTCGACACGAAAATTTACATTGCTGTAATATACAATTCGTTCACAAAATGTGAGATGATCCTGCTGTATTTATTTTTATGAGTACAGATAAAACCTTGTGATAACGGGAAATTCTTCTATCGTGATGACTTATTAGTACAGATTAAGACACGAAAAATGATAGAAGATAATATGAATAGCGCATCCGAATTGTAAAGGTATTGTAAATTCGTTTGATAACCAGAAGAGTACCTTCTTATTCTTAAGAATATCTTCATTTTTATCCTCCCTCTTTATTAAGAATTGTTTTCTACAATGGAAAATGAAGAAGAAAGGAGCGTTTATTAACTAATGATTCAGGTTGAAAACTTACAACATACATTTTTAATTGGAAAACGAGGGAAGGAAAAGCAAGTGCCTGTATTGAAAGGCGTGAACTTCGAGGTCAATAAAGGGGAAATTGTTGCTATTGTAGGCAAAAGTGGCTCAGGAAAATCGACCTTATTACAAGTTCTAGCTGGTTTTATGAAGGCTGAACAGGGCTCTATTAAAGTAAATGGAAAGGAAACAGCCCATCTAACTGAAACAGAAAGTGCTGCCTTTCGTTTACGTCAATTCGGTTTTATTTTTCAAAACTTTCAATTGATGCCTGGTTTAACGGCTTTCGAAAATATTGAATTACCTTTAAAGCTACAGGGTTTGCGTAAGGCTATGCGCAAAGAAAAAGTAAAGAAATTAATGGATAAGGTTGGTTTGACAGAAGTAGCAGACCATTATCCCAATGAATTGTCAGGTGGACAGCAACAGCGTGTCAGCATTGCACGAGCCCTTATTACGAATCCTCCCATATTACTTGCAGATGAGCCAACAGGGAGTCTCGATTCAGAAACCGAGCAGGATATCTTATTGCTTATTCAAAGTTTAAATCGTGAATTAGGGCTTACTTTTGTCATTATCACACACGATGAAGAAGTGGCTACTATCGCACATAGACGCTTCCGCATGTACGATGGAGAACTGGTAAAGGAGGAAGCTTAACATGTTATTTAAGGATCAATTAGATTTTGTAACACAACATATCAAGAAAAATAAGCTGCGTGTGTTTATGACGATACTGGCTGCAACGATGGGCTGTGCCTTTCTAATCGTGCTAGCATCTGTTGGTTTTGGATTACAGGAATCTTTACGCAATGAAATTCTTTCAAACGAAACCGTTACAAAAATTCAAGTATATGGTGATAAGCAATTAACTGAAGAACAAGTACAAGAAATTAAAAAAATGGAACATGTAGAAACAGTGCTTGAAACAATTAGTGTCAATGCCTCCGCTCAATCATTTTTTGAGGATCGTGATACAACTTCTAATTTAATATTGTCAGATATGCAGGACTTTGAACAGGTAAATGGAAAGCTTGCAAAAGGCCGCTATCCAACAAAATCTAATGAAATTGTTGTAGGCTATCATTTTGCTCAAACATTATTGAATGATACAGAACGTGACGTCATTGCGGAAAAAAGTAAAAAGGCTGAAGCTGAGGGCACGTATTATGATGGCAGTGAAGAGGGCTATAAAGAGTCTTTGCTTGGAAAAAACATAGACCTGTCCTTAGTTCCCCACACGGGTACAAATGATGAAACGCAAAAAATGAGTTATACAATTGTTGGCGTAATGGAGAAACCTTCTTATGATTGGATGGTTGATAACGCTATTCATATGGATAAAGAGCAAAAGGCAGTATTAGCTGAAAATTTATCTACAGATAGTAACATGGCAGAGGATGAGCTGTTTTACTCCGAATTTAATATTTATGCGGATACTTTAGAAAACGTTAAGCCGATTTTAGAGAAGTTAAAAGATAAGGGCTATAGTGTATTTTCAGTAACGGAGCAATTAGAACAAATGAATGTATTTTTCCTTGTATTAAAAATTGGCTTAATCTTTGTAGGCACAATTGCTGTGTTGATTGCTTCTATCGGTATTTTTAATACAATGACAATGGCTGTCACAGAGCGGACACGCGAAATTGGTGTGTTAAAGGCGATTGGGGCAAGTCCAAAGCTTATTCAACGGTTATTTTTAATGGAAAGCACATTTATCGGTATTTTTGGTACGCTAATTGCTGTTGTCATCTCGTATGCTATTAGCTTTGCGGCTAATGCAGCATTACCATTAATTCTTAAGGCGGCAACAGGGGAGGAAGCGTTTGCAACAAATGATATAACATTTTCTCTTATCCCATGGCAACTAGTCATTATTGCAGCGGCCATTAGTGTTGGTGTAGCGATGATTTCAGGTTATCGCCCAGCACGCAAAGCAACTAAAATCGATGTTATTCAAGCTTTACGACAAGAGTTATAATGAAAAAGGCGATCCAATCAACGTTGGATCGCCTTTTATTTGGAAAGAAGTACATCTGTATGTTATAAATACTCTTTTAACTCATTCGCTAAAAATGGCGTTGCATTCAATAAATTTAAGAAGGCTTCATAGCTGGCACGTTGTTCTTTAGTTGGTTTTTTACCTGTTTGATATGCTCGAATTAATATGTTTTTAGGTGTATTCTCCATATCGATAAACTCTAAAAGCTGTGCTTCATAGCCAACAAGCGATAAAATTTCAGCTCGAATAGCATCTGTAGCAAGTGCCGCAAATCGCTCTCGAACAAGTCCATGTTGCAACATAATATCGAGAGCAGGTGTATTTAATTGACGATTTAACTCATGCTGACAGCAAGGCACACTTAGAATGACACTTGCTCCCCATTTCACAGCACGAGCCAAGGCCATATCTGTTGCTACATCGCATGCATGGAGTGTCACTACCATGTCTACAGCACTTTCATCATTATAATCATTGATATCTCCTACCAGAAATTCTAGCTGATCATAGCCTAGATCCTGTGCTATTCTTGAGCATTCTTCAATAACCTCTTTTTTTAAATCTAAACCTGTAACACGAATGTCTAAGCCTTTTTCAATTTTTAAATAATGATACAAAGCAAAGGTTAAGTAGGATTTACCTGAGCCAAAATCTAATATCCGTACCTGTCGATCCTGAGGTAAGTATGTTAAGGCATCATCAATAAACTCAATAAAGCGGTTAATCTGTTTAAATTTATCATACTTTTGTTTTTTAACCTTTCCTTCTTCTGTTTGTACCCCCAGTCGTATTAAAAATGGATAGGGTTGATCATCAGATAGTAAATAATTTTTTTTACGATTATGGCTTAAATGGACTTGTTTAGGTGAAGCCGTTTTATCTGATTTCCAAAGGACTTTGTTCTTTTTTGACAATTGCACTTGTACCGTCTCATCTACGAAATCAATATGGGCTTGACGATACTCCTCAAAAAACGCGTCGAGCTTGGAAGGAAAATGAGCCAATAGAATATTTTCATGTTTTAAAATCCGTTCATATTGGTATTCAATTTGTATATGGTACTGATTCTTTAACATTAATGGTTTTAATTTTATTCGTTTTATTTCGTTTGATTTCATACGTGGTTGACTGATTGTAGCTGTCACAAGCTGTTGTTGCAAAATTTGCTCAGTGAGCAGAGCTTTCATTTCTTCAAATGTCATACATTTTCGCCTACTTTATTGTGTAATAGATGGCACTAGTTTAACACATTTTATAATAGACAATGGATACTTTGGTATTCGGAATTAATTTAATAAAAATTCCGAGTATTTATAGGTAGAATTGTATATTCATGGTATCTTAAATATAGTAATTCTTTTTGAATTAGTGATACTAAGGATTAATAAGGAGGAGAAAATATGTCGGATAACATGTATCAATTATTAGCGATTGTTATTTATATGGTCGCCATGCTAGCGATTGGCTGGTATGCATTTGTTAAAACCTCGAATTTAACAGATTATATGCTTGGCGGTCGTTCCTTAGGTCCAGCGGTTACTGCGCTAAGTGCGGGTGCTGCGGATATGTCTGGCTGGCTCCTAATGGGCTTACCAGGTGCGATATTTTTATCAGGTCTTGTGGAAGCTTGGATTGCAATTGGATTAACAATAGGAGCTTACCTAAACTGGCTACTTGTGGCACCGCGTTTACGGGTATATACACAGGTTACAAATGATTCCATTACTATTCCAAGTTATTTGGATAATCGATTACGTGATCATACAAAGCTTATTAGGATTGCTTCAGGTATCATCATCCTCATATTCTTTACATTTTATGTATCGTCAGGGATGGTAGCAGGGGGCAAGTTTTTTGAGAGCTCATTTGGCTATGATTATCACACAGGGCTATTAATCGTTTCAGGTGTAACAGTTGCCTATACATTATTTGGTGGATTTTTAGCTGTAAGTTATACAGACTTTTTACAGGGACTTATCATGTTTTTAGCACTTATTACTGTACCGCTATTTGGTTTATTTGTAACAGGTGGTATAGGTGAAACCATTTCATCTATTAAATCTGTTGATCCAGATCTTCTAAATTTATTACCGGCCACTGCGACAGCAGCAGGGATCATTTCGTCGGTTGCTTGGGGATTAGGCTATTTTGGACAGCCTCATATTATTGTCCGCTTTATGGCGATTAGTTCCGTTAAAGAAACGAAGCAAGCACGACGCATAGGTATTGGCTGGATGATGTTAAGCTTATTTGGAGCTATTGGAACTGCCTTGGTGGGTGTAGCTTATTATCAGCAAAATGCTGGAGAGCTAAAAGATGCTGAAACAGTATTTATTGTACTTGGACAGATTTTATTCCATCCATTTATAGCAGGGATTATGCTGGCGGCTATTTTAGCAGCTGTTATGAGTACAATTTCATCCCAATTAATTGTAACTTCTTCGGCACTTGTAGAAGATATTTATAAAGCATTATTTAATAAAACAGCAGACGATAAGCATTATGTTTTTGTGGGACGTATGGCTGTATTAGTTGTTGCGATTATTGCAGCAATCCTAGCATGGAATCCAGACAGTTCCATCTTAAGCTTAGTTGGCTTTGCTTGGGCAGGTTTCGGTGCCGCATTCGGACCTGTTATTTTACTTTCTTTATATTGGAGAAAGTTAACGAACTATGGAGCACTTAGTGGGATGGTAACAGGAGCTGTAACTGCGTTTATTTGGGGTAAAGTAGATGCTTTATCAAGTGCGTTGTACGAAATTGTTCCGGGCTTCCTTGTTTGTTTAATTGTTGCGGTTGTTGTCAGTATGCTGACATATAGACCAAATAAAGAAATTGAAGAAGAGTTCACACGCTCAGAAGCATTGCTAAAAGAAGAAAGAAAATAGTTGAGATGCGCCTTTCCGTGAGGCGCATTTTTTAGAAAGGTTAACAATGATCTTCAAATACGAAATAGAGTATTTTATGGTAAGATGAAGAAAATTTATCGTAGCGATATCGGGCTTTGGTGGGAGGTTTCTAATGGATAGAATTAAGGAAGTTGATGTATTAATTGAAAAGGCCATCCTAGTTGGCGTGAATTTACGAAATGACGAGCATTTTGACTATTCTATGGAAGAGTTACAAAATTTAGCTGAGGCTTTGCGGGTAGAAGTGGTTGGGACGGTCACGCAAAATTTGGAACGTGTAACACCTTCCCATTATGTGGGTACAGGTAAAATAGAAGAAATCAAAAATTTTTATGAAGAAGCACAAGCAAACCTTGTTATATTTAACGATGAACTGTCTCCTTCGCAAATCCGTAATTTAGAGCGTGATTTAGCAACGAAGGTCATTGATCGAACAATGCTGATTTTAGATATTTTTGGAAGACGTGCAAAAACACGTGAAGCCCAAATGCAGGTGGAGTTAGCACAGCTTCAATATATGCTACCTCGCTTAGTGGGTTTGCATGCCTCTTTAAGCCGTCAGGGTGGAGGTACTGGAGGAGGCTTTAAAAACCGTGGTGCTGGTGAAACAAAGCTGGAACTGGATCGACGAAAAATTGAAGATCAAATTGCTAAAATTAAAAAGGATCTTGAGCACGTGAAGGAGCAGCGAGAAACGCAGCGTAAACAGCGTCGTAAAAACGCTCTTCCAGTTGTATCGATTGTTGGCTATACAAATGCTGGAAAATCAACGATTATGAATCAACTGCTTACACAAATAGGACAAGAAGAGCATAAACAAGTCTTTGAGAAGGATATGCTTTTTGCAACTCTTGAAACTTCTGTACGTCAGATTGAACTACCTGATAAAAAGACATTTTTACTGACAGACACTGTAGGCTTTGTGAGTAAATTACCTCACCATTTAGTGAAGGCATTTCGCTCCACTTTGGAAGAGGCGCGAGATGCGGACCTTTTACTCCATGTGGTAGATGTTTCAAATGCTGAGCACGGATTTATGATGGATGTGACGAACGAAACACTAAAAGCAGTTGGTGTTGAGGACATTCCCACAATCTATGTATACAATAAAGCAGATATAGCAACTGTTCCATACCCTGTAGTGAGTGGAGATAATATTTGGATTTCAGCAAAGCAGGGGATTGGTTTAGAAGAATTAATACAATTAATTCGTCAACACATCTTCTCGCATTATGTAACGGTTGACATGTTAATACCTTATGATCAAGGGAACGTTGTCTCTTATTTAAATGAAAATGCCTCTGTTTTTAATACATCCTATGAAGAGGGTGGGACATTATTGTCTCTTGAAGTAAAAGCAGCAGATTACGCAAAGTATCAGCACTATGTTGTTAATTAAAAATTAAGGACTTCCCAAAGCATGCCAAAAGATTTTTGGCATGCTTTTTGTCATTAGAGGGAATAGTAGAATCTAGAGCAATGTGAAGGGTGTATCTAAAAGGTTATAGAAAAAGAGTATAAATTTGTAAGTAAAGTAATAAATCTGAATTTTATATATTTTAGAATAATTCATTGTATGTGTAATAATTTTTTGGATATAAAGTGTGAGAAAACTTAGATATATCAAAGGATTTAATAATTTAGATAGTAATCAATCAGAATTTATAGAAAAATGACAAATTTTCAACATTTTTTAAAACTCTTGATAAAGTTTATAAAACGCTTTAGTATGATGAAACAAAGTTTTTTTATCCTTATTTTAGGGTAATGATGTTTTTGGAGAATAATTTTATATTGGGAGAGGGTATTGTATGTCTAGTAAAGATGAAGTTGTAAAATCTGTCCCTCAAAATGGCTTTGTTGGACACCCTAAAGGGCTCTTTACTTTGTTTTTCACAGAATTTTGGGAACGTTTCTCGTACTATGGTATGCGAGCAATTCTCATCTTCTTTATGTATTACGAATTACATGAGGGTGGCTTAGGTCTAGACCGCGGAACTGCGAACTCTATTATGGCCATCTACGGCTCACTTGTTTATATGTCTGGTATTATAGGTGGATGGATTGCCGACCGAGTTTTAGGAACACGAAAAACCATTTTTTATGGTGGCGTGTTAATAATGATTGGTCACTTACTGCTAGCATTGCCTGGTGGTGTGAGCATGTTATTTGCTTCGATGGCATTTATCGTTATGGGTACTGGTTTATTAAAGCCAAACGTTTCAAGTATTGTTGGGGACATTTATGCTGAAACAGATAGCCGCCGTGATGCAGGTTTTTCTATTTTCTATATGGGTATTAATATGGGAGCATTCATTGCACCATTTATTGTCGGAACAATTGGACAAAAATATAGCTTCCACCTTGGCTTTGGTTTAGCTGGCCTGGGTATGTTTATTGGTTTAATTGTTTATAAATTAACAGAGAAAAAATATTTAGGCTTAGCGGGCTTACAAGTAAATAACCCACTAAAGCCTGAAGAACGTAAAAAAGTCTTTACACAATTCGGAGTTGCAGCTTTACTGATTATCATCTTAGGTGCTATTGGTATTAAAACTGGTACATTAACAATGAATGTATTTAGTTTTATCATCACAGCTCTTGGTGTATTAATTCCAACTGCATTCTTTATTTATATGTATCGCAGTAAAAAAACAACAAAAGATGAAAAGTCTCGTTTACTTGCTTATATTCCTTTATTTTTATCAGCGGTAATGTTCTGGGCTATTCAAGAACAGGGCGCAACAATTTTAGCGACTTATGCAGATGAGCGCACACAGCTAAGTATTGGTGGTATTCAGCTTCAATCTTCTTGGTTCCAGTCATTAAACCCATTATTTGTTATTACAATGGCACCATTATTTGCGATGCTATGGCTTAAATGGGGAGACAAGCAGCCAACAACACCACGTAAGTTCTCATATGCATTGTTCTTTGCAGGTCTCTCATTTTTAGTGATGATGATTCCAGCACACCTATCTGGTGGAAATACATTAGTGAGTCCTTTATGGTTAGTATTGTCATTCTTCTTAGTAGTTGTTGGTGAGTTATTATTATCACCAGTTGGTCTATCTGCTACAACGAAATTGGCACCACAGGCCTTCGCAGCACAAACGATGTCTTTATGGTTTTTAACAAGTGCAGCAGCACAAGCAATTAATGCACAATTAGTTAAGGTCTATGAAGTTGTAAGCGAATTCACATACTTTGGTTTCTTAGGTACCTTATCTATTGTAGTCGGAATTATTATATTAATTCTTTCACCGATTATTTCAAAAGCGATGAAGGGTATTAATTAAATGAAAGATGCAAGTACAGTTTTCTTAATAGCTGTACTTGCATCTTTTTTTGCTATCTAAATAAAAGTCTACCTAAGAAACTGAGAGCGAAATATATTATCGTAAGTAGTTATTTTATTGAATGTGGGTAAAGTTTCTATGTAGAAAATTAACATTTTCGTTATAATAATTTTAATAATATGAAAATTTAAGGGGTTGGAATCCATGAAGGAAGAGTTAGATTATTTGAGGCCAAGATTAATGGAGATTTTTACGTATTTACATGCGAATCCAGAAATCAGCTGGCATGAAGTAGAAACCACCAATTATATAGTGGAGCTATTAACGCAAGAAGGTTTTTCTCCTAGACGATTTAAAAATTCCACAGGATTATATGTTGATGTAGGCAACGGTGACCCCAAAGTAGGATTAAGAACAGATATAGATGCTTTATGGCAAGAAGTAGATGGCCATTTCCGTGCGAATCATTCATGTGGACATGATGGGCATATGACGATGGCCATTGGTACACTATTACTTTTAAAAGAACTACAGCTATCTATTAATGGTACAATTCGTGTTATTTTCCAACCTGCTGAAGAAAAAGGGACTGGAGCATTATCCGTAATAGAAGAAGGCGTTATTGATGACTTAGATTATTTATTTGGTGTCCATGTAAGACCTGTTCATGAGCTAGAGGACGGCACTTATTGTGCGGCCTTATATCATGGTGCCTCTCGTTTACTTGAAGGCGAGATTATCGGAGAGGATGCCCATGCTGCAAGGCCACACCTTGGTATTAATGCAATTGAAGTAGGTGCAACAATTATCGAAGATTTGCGAACCATTCATACAGATCCTATGGTTCCTGTATCTGTAAAGATGACGAAATTCCATGCAGGGGGAGATTCGGGCAATATTATTCCAGGTAATGCCTCATTTACGATTGATATTCGTGCACAACAAAACAAGGTGATGGACGATTTAGCACAAGGTGTAAAGCGTGTGATAGATTCTTCTAAATTATTGCATAAGGTACAAATTGAATTACGTACGGTTGCCAATATCGTAGCTGCTGAAGTTGATACAAGTGCTCAATATTTGATGGAGCAGGCAATTATACAGGCTGCTGGATTATCAAATTTAAGAAAGCCCGTTCATACACCTGGTGGAGAGGATTTTCACCATTATGCTGTACAACGGCCACATTTAAAAACAACCATGCTAGGCTTGGGTTGTGGATTAACACCAGGGTTGCATCATCCGAAAATGAAATTTAAACAAGCAAGACTTGTCACAGGAGTGGAGATACTTACAAGAGCAGTTTTATTAGCTTTGGAGACAGGGCATAAAAAGGAGGCGTCAGCATAATGTTAGAGCAAGTACGTATTCACAAAGTAATGACACCGAAAGAAATTGCAGAGATCCAAAAATTAAATGCTGAAATATGGGGCAGCCAAGCAATTCCCTCCCATCAATTACTAGCTGCTGTACAAAATGGGGGAATCGTATTAGGAGCGTATTTAGATGAAAAGCTAATTGGCTTTAACTATTGCTTCGTTGGCTATCAGAATAGAGAAATGTACTTACATTCGCACATGATTGGTGTAGAAAAAGCATATCGTGAACAAGGTGTGGGTGAATTATTGAAGCATGCCCAACAAGAATATGCCAAAGAGCATGGTTTTCAACTTGTCCGCTGGTTAATTGAACCGTTAGAAGCACGTTTGGCGAATCTAGCATTTCTAAAATTGAATGCCACTAGTTATCAATATGAAAATGATTATTATGGTCCGCTTCGAGATGACTTTAATGAAGGACTACCTTCAGATAGATTAGTCGTTGAATGGTGGATTGAGCACGATCAAATGGCAGATAGCCTTGATGAATTAGAAGAAGTAGCGCAGGAAATTGTACCTTGGACATTAACAGTCGACGGATTACCGGTTCTAGATGTAGAAAATACATTTCAGTTGGAACAATCCTTTTATAAGGACGCCTATCTCTTACCAATCCCTCAATCACTACAGAAAATGAAAGTGGAAAGTCCAAAACTTGCAGAGGACTGGCGTTATAAAGTTCGCACAATCCTAACAACCTTATTTAACCAAGATTATGCCATTGTACGCATGAAGAAACATCCAGAATATGTTCATAGCTATCTGTTAGTCAGACGCTCCTTATTAGCTTTATAATCATGATAGGGAGTGAACATTGTGAGATTAGAAAAGATTACATTAAGGCATTTAAAAATGCCTATGAAAGCACCATTTACAACGAGTTTTGGCACTGTTGATGAAAAGGAACTGCTATTAATTGAGGCAAAAGATAAATCAGGGATCACAGGATGGGGAGAAACGGTTGCCTTTGTAGCACCATGGTATACAGAAGAGACATTAAAAACAACCTGGCACATGCTACAAGATTTTTTGATACCCATCTTGTTACATAAAGAGATCGGGCATCCAGATGAGGTGACCTCATTATTTGCACCTATTCGTCGAAATTGCATGGCGAAAGCTTCAATTGAGGGTGCTGTATGGGATATCTATGCTCAGCAAACAAAGCAATCACTTGCACAGGCGTTAGGTGGTCAAAAAAAACGTATTGAAGTGGGAGTCAGCGTGGGTATTCAACCATCTGTCGCGCAGTTGATAGCATTAATAAAAGATCATATTGAAAAAGGCTACAAAAGAGTGAAGATTAAGATAAAGCCTGGAGAGGATGTCGAGGTAGTACGGGCAATTCGTGCGGAACTGCCAAATTTACCCTTGATGGTAGATGCAAACTCTGCTTATACGTTAGATGATATAGAAATACTACAGCAGCTTGATGACTTTAATTTATTAATGATTGAACAACCATTAGCTGCTGATGATATTGTCGATCATGCAACATTGCAGAAAAAGTTAAAAACGCCTATTTGCTTAGATGAAAGCATCACATCATATGAGGATGCCAGACGAGCAATAGAACTTGGAAGCTGTGGTGTTATAAATATCAAGATTGGACGAGTAGGTGGTTTAACGGAAGCGAAACGAGTTCATGATCTGTGTAAAGCGAACCATATTCCAGTTTGGTGTGGAGGAATGTTAGAGGCAGGGATTGGACGAGCACATAATATTGCCTTAACATCTCTTAGTCATTTTTTATTACCTGGCGATACAGCAGGCTCTAGTCATTATTGGTATGAGGATATCATTGATCCAGAAGTAAACGTCAAAGATGGCTATATTGAGGTACCCCAGTCGGTAGGTATTGGTTTTAGGCCTAATATGGCTGTTATTGATAAATTAACGATTAGCAAAGAAATCTATCAATAAGGCAGTACTTAGTCAATAATTTAGTATATAGGAAAATGAGGAGAGAACTGATTGAAAAAAAGCTTGCAAATCGGTGGTGCCTATGTGGGGATTATCGTTGGAGCAGGATTTGCATCAGGGCAGGAGATTGTCCTTTATTTTACAAGCTATGGCTTTAAAGGCATATATGGAGCATTGTTAGCTATGGTTGGTTTCTCAATTGTTGGAATGTGTGTTGCTCAAGTGAGCTCTAGGCTTCGCACAGCATCCCATAAGGATTTGATTTATCAAATTTCAGGGAATGCTATGGGCTTTATATTGGATTTAGTTTTATCACTCTTTTTATTTGGTGTAGCTGTCATCATGTTTGCTGGGGCTGGTGCAACATTCCAGCAAATGTTTGGACTGCCTATCTGGCTTGGGAGTATTTGTATGATCTTGCTTACAGTAGCCACAGTCATGATGGATGTGAAAAGCATCATTAATATCATTGCACTTGCTACACCGTATCTACTAACCGTTGTGTCCATCATCGCTATCTATGCTATTGCAACGATGGATTTTACCTTTGCAGAGCAAGCTGTTATTGCTCAACAGGCTCAAATAAGTGCGAAAAGTTGGTGGGTAACGGCTTTATTATACATGTCGTTCAATGTAGGGGTTAGCTTCTCTTTATTGACTGTTATGTGTGGTTCCATACGCAATCATAAGGTAGCTGGCATGGGTGGTATAATTGGTGGGATTTTGTTAGGTGCTTTAATTTTACTTGTAAATTTCTCCCTTTTAGCAAAGATGAATATCATTGTTGGACTAGACATTCCGATGCTAGCGTTAGCTAATGAAATTCATCCGATTGTTGGAGTATTAATGACCATTTCTCTTTTGGGAATGATTTATAATACGGCAGTAGGGATGCTATATTCCTTTATGGTAAGATTTTTCGAGCCTAGTAGAGCAAGCTTTAGGGTTGCAGTCATATTTATAGGTGGTCTCGGTTTTTTAGCAAGCCTTGTAGGATTTACAACGCTAGTAGCTAAACTATATGCAGTGATGGGCTATGTAGGGCTAGTATTAATCATATTCATTATTTCTGCATGGTTAAGAGGCACTAAGAAAATTATTTAATATAAAAATGGTAATTGAGTGATAGACTTTATTCTCAATTACCTTTTTATTTGGATAAAAACATTGTAGAAATAGTGAATTATTTCGGTTCAATTGATTTGCGATAATGCTGATATTTCGTTAATTTGGCATATTTTTTAGTTAATCATAAATAAAACGAGAATAATTCTCATTTGTTGGTTGACTGAGAATAAAATCATGCTTATAATGGAAATCGTGAGTAATGATAATCATTTTCACTAATAAGTGAGTTACGCACAAAAATGAAATCTACCGGGGATTACTATGAAAATAAGATATCTTTTAACAGCAACTGTTTTGCTGTCTATTGTGTCGCTATTTATCGGAGTAGTTGATATTAAGCCTAGCGACCTATTAGACTTCCAATCAGAAGAAACTAGACTATTTTTAATTAGTCGTGTACCTAGACTTGTTGCCATCTTGCTAGCAGGTGCAGGTATGAGTATTGCTGGTTTAATTATGCAAAGCTTAAGTAGGAATAAATTCGTATCACCAACAACAGCTGGTACATTAGATGCCACACGGTTGGGTGTATTGATTTCAATGATGTTCTTTACGAATGTTACGTATTTCCAAAAAATTTCCTTCGCTTTCATATTTGCTTTAGCCGGCACATTACTATTTATGCAAATATTAAACCGAATTAAGTTTAAAGATGCGATTTTTATACCGCTTATTGGCTTAATGTTTGGGAATATATTGTCCTCTGTTACAACATTCTTTGCGTATAAGGCGAATATTATCCAGAACATTTCCGCATGGTTACAAGGAGATTTCTCATTAATCATGAAAGGCCGTTACGAACTGTTATACGTAAGTGTACCAATACTCATTTTGGCTTACATTTACGCAAATCGTTTTACAGTGGCTGGGATGGGAGAGGATTTTGCAAAAAATCTTGGTCTATCCTATAAATTTGTAGTCAATTTAGGCTTAGTGTTGGTAGCCCTTATCTCCACGACAGTGGTGTTAACAGTCGGTATCATTCCGTTCCTTGGTTTGATTATTCCGAACATTATTTCCCTGTTTAAAGGTGATAATTTGGCGAAAACCTTGCCGCATACAGCATTACTTGGTATGTCATTCTTATTATTCTGTGATATTTTAGGACGAGTACTGATTTTCCCTTATGAAATACCAATAAGTATGACTGTTGGTGTAATTGGAAGTGCCATCTTCCTATTCATGTTGTTTAGGGGGAGAGCATATGCGTAATCGTACAAAAATGTTCATTTTATTAGGTCTCGCTGTTATAGCAGTTGTCCTATATTTATTTTGGGAACTAAATGGTAATTATCACTATGCTTTTCCGCGCCGTGTCATAAAGGTAGTGGCAATGGCATTAACAGGTATAGCGATTGCCTATTCAACAGTAGTTTTCCAAACAATCACACATAATCGTATTTTAACGCCAAGTGTCATGGGTTTAGATGCTTTGTATATGTTAATTCAAACATGCATCTACTTTTTCTTTGGCTCTACATCCATATTAGTTATTAATATTTACTATAATTTTACGCTTGCAATTGGGGCGATGATTCTATTCGCTTTAATTTTTTACCGAGTATTGTTTAAAGAAGGAAAGCGCCCGATTTATTTTTTACTGCTTGTTGGAATGATTGTTGGTACGTTTTTAGGAAGTATTACTACGTTCTTCCAGGTATTAATAGATCCGAATGAATTTTTAGGCTTACAAAGTAAAATGTTTGCAAGTTTCAATAATGTTAATTCAGATTTAGTTTGGCTAGCAGGCGTTATCATATTAATAACATTTGTCTACGGTGCTCGTCATATGAATCAATTAGACGTCATGTCCCTTGGACGAGACACAGCAATTAATTTAGGTGTACCTTACGATAAGCTGGTGCAACGTATGTTAATTTTAGCTTCAATCTTGATTGCGGTTTCGACGGCGCTCGTTGGTCCAATCACATTCTTTGGTTTAATCGTTGCAAATTTATCGTATCAGTATTTTAGAACATACAAGCATTCCATCTTAATTACTGGCTCCTGTGTAATGAGTATTGTGGCTTTAGTCGGTGGGCAGTGGATGGTTGAACGTTTATTTAGTTTCACTACTACACTTAGTGTCATTATTAATTTTGTGGGTGGGGTCTACTTCATCTACTTATTATTAAGAGAAAGTAGGTCAGCAGGATGATACAAGTCAAAGAAATTACGAAGTTTTTTGGTAAAAAACCTGTCGTTCAAGATGTAAGTGTTGATATTGTTTCAGGAAAAATCACATCGTTTATTGGACCGAATGGTGCAGGGAAGTCCACGCTACTTTCTATGGTGAGCCGTTTACTGAATGCAGATACTGGCGAAGTACTACTCGATAAGGCAGATGTACGTAGCTGGAAATCGGATGATTTTGCTAAACGCGTATCGATTTTAAAGCAATCTAACTTTATGAATGTTCGTCTAACGATCCGCGAGCTTGTATCCTTTGGCCGTTTCCCTTACTCAAAAGGGCACTTAAAGCCAGAAGACGAAGAAAAAGTTGACGAAGCTATCCGCTATATGAATTTAGAAGATATGCAACACAATTATTTAGATGAACTTTCAGGTGGTCAACGTCAGCGTGCTTTTATTGCAATGGTTATTGCTCAGGATACGGAATATATCTTACTGGATGAACCATTAAACAACCTAGATATGAAGCATTCGGTCCAGATTATGAAGATTTTACGTAAGCTGGTTGATGAGCTAGGCAAAACAGTGGTTATCGTTTTACATGATATTAATTTTGCCTCTGTTTACTCTGATTATATTGTTGCATTAAAAGATGGTCGTGTTGTTAAAAATGGTCCTACAAATGACATTATTAACTCACATGCATTGAAGGAAATTTATGATATGGATATACCTGTTCAAGAGCAAGATGGTTGTCGAATTTGTGTTTATTTTAATTCGTAAAAATAGTTCCAGGTGGATGGCCATCTAACTATCAAATAACTTAATTAAAGGAGAAATTTCATAATGAAAAAATGGAAATTACTTACAGTTTTAATGGCAATGATGCTACTAGTATTAGCAGCTTGTGGTTCGAAAGACGAAGCAAAAGAAGATGATAAAGGTACGTCAACTGACAAACCGGCAGAAGAACAAAATGAGGCATCTTCAGCCTATCCACTGACTATTCCAGGTAGCACAATTGAAGGACGCGATGGTAATACTACGTTTGAAGAAGTAACACTTGATAAAATACCAGAAAAAGTTGTTGTTTTTGATAATGGTTTCCTAGATACTCTAGATGCATTAGGTGTTAATCCTACTGCAGTAGTACAAGATTCATTACCATCTTACTTAAGTAAATATAAAGATAGTGCTTATGTAAACGCAGGTACATTATTCGAGCCTGATTATGAAAAATTATCTGAAATTAACCCAGATATTATTTTTATCTCTGGTCGTGCGTCAGCAGCATATGCTGAATTATCTAAAATTGCACCAACAGTTTACATTGGTGTAGATAACAAAAACTTCCTAGAATCATTCAAAGCTAATACAGAATTAGCTGGTAAAATTTTTGGTAAAGAAAAAGAAGCAGCAGATGCGATCGCTGCATATGAAGCAAAAGTTGAAGAAGTAAAAGGCAAAGCAACTGCATCAGAAGAGAAAGCTTTAATCGTATTAGGTAGTGAAGGCGCGTTATCAGCATATGGTTCTGGTTCACGTTTCGGTGTTATCCATGATGTATTTGGTGTGAAAGCTGCAGATGAGAAAGTTAAAGTTGGAACACATGGTGATAATGTAAGTTTTGAATATGTTCGTGATACGAACCCTGATATTCTCTTTGTAGTTGACCGTGATGCAGTAGTAAATGAAAACGGCGAGTCAGGTACTAAAGCTGCAATTGAAAACGAAATCGTAAGTGCAACTAATGCTGTGAAGAACGGTAAAGTGTTCTACCTAGATCCAGAAGTTTGGTACCTTTCAGGTGGCGGTTTACAATCTGAAACACTAAAAGTTGAAGATGTATTAAAGGCGTTTAACTAATATGTTTGTACAAATTAAACGTATTGTTGTGAAGGAAGGGAATTCGGATAAAGTGGTGGAACGTTTTGGTGCTAATCCAAACGGACCATCATTACTTGAACAACAACCTGGTTTCATTGATAAACAGGTACTTGTTAAGAAAGTTCGCCGTGGTGATGAAGAAGTGCTTGTGATGGTTCGTTGGGAATCAGAAGAAGCATGGAAAAATTGGGAGAAGAGTCCTGAGCATATTGCAGGCCATAAGGCAAGCGCAGGTAAACCGAAGCCTGATCATATCATTGAAAGCGGACAAGAAGTTTATTATGTAAAAGGTTAATCATCTAAGGGTGTCTCAAGAGATTGAGACACCCTTTTTTGTTGAAAAAAGATCATGTCACTAGCAGAAAAAGCCTTTTAGCAAGGCGAGGGGTTAATTTCCGTTCCCTAGCGTCCTTTCCAGGAGCTTCCGATGAGCTTTTTTACTCACTTTCGATCGCTACAGAATCTCATCTGTGACGCTAGTTCCTCTCCAATCAACCATGTGCAAAAGTGTCTTTTCCTTATCTTTCATACTAGCTGTAGTAAATAAAATAACCCATTCCTTGTATGATGGAGAAAGGATAGGCTTCTATTTTCAAAGCATAAAGAGTAGTGAACCTACCTCACTTTATTTGAAAACCTTTGCTAAAAAGGAAACAATGAATGGAAGGCTACTCGACTCCCGTGGGATAGCGAGACAGAAAAGCCTCTAAACGGAGCGGTAGCGGAGGAAGCGGTTCGGCACTTCCCACAGTATAGCAAGTAGCCTGCAATAGAAACGACTTTCTCCTTTCACAAATATTCTATTAATCGCTTTATTTATCACACTATATAGTGGTGTCTCAAGAGATTGAAATACCTTTTTATATGACACAAAAAGCAGGTCACAATGATTGTTGACCTGCTTAGCTAAGTGGATAGGTTTAATGTTTAATAGATGGCTTTCTCCATTTACTAAATGTCGAATCCATATTAAAGGATATCGTGTTCTCATTAATGGACAAGCCTGAAATACTTGTATTACAAAGTTCATCCAAACTATCTGGGTGATTGTTATTATTAGATGCGTTGGCCGCCATTGCTAGCCCTCTAGCATTAATAATTGTGTCGTGTGGCGTTACATACACTATAGGGGAATCTATATTTAATCCAAAAGTGAAAGGATTGACTAATGACATACTAGAAATACTTTCGTTTGATATTCTAATAATTCCATATTGCTCAATATAATAATCTCGTTTTTGTTGAAATGTATCCTCAAATCCAGGAATATCACTAATATATTTTGAGTAGGGTGAAATGTTTTTATACGCAGCCAATGTTTCTTGATAGGCTTTTAATTCCGATTGTATAATGATTTTTTCAATTTGTCGTTGATCATTGCTTGGCTGTTTAATTGTAATTTCTTCAGTTGAGACAGAGATATTACATGAAAAAGTAGCCGTAAGTATGAAAACTGTTTCATTCATTTTAAGTCACTCCCAGTACAAAAAGATTTCATGTGCATCAATCTATCCTGACTTTAAAAATAAGATTTTATGGCTAATCTAAGCGTAACATCTGTTAGAACGCCATTTCAATGGTAAGTTTACGCCACTTTAATGGCGGTACTTGGTTCTCTACCGCCATTTTTTTAGTAATTATTAACAAAATTCTGGCGTGGTTTGATTGAATAACGCCATTTTTTGGCGGTCTTTCACTTCATAGAGGAAATAATGGTATTTAATGTATTATAGAATTGTACGACTAGTATTAATTCCCACTAATCTATATAATATCTAGTAATATACTAGATGGGAGAGAGGACTATTGAAGGATTTAGATGCACATATCGATGAATCATTAGACATCCTTATAGAAAATGAATTATTACTTGGCCCTGAGCTCAAGTTAATGCTAAAAAGCTTTAAAGAAGAAAAAACATCAGTAGGTTTTTCCTTTGGTAAATTGTGTTTTTGGCATTATGAAGCATTTTCAAGTAGTATAAATCAAGATATCTACAAGGTAGCTGCTGCAATTGAACTTCTTATACTATCTTTTGATATTATTGATGATCTGCAGGATAAGGATTCAGACTATATTTGGAACAAAACACCTGAATTATCATTAAACGTTGCTTTAGCTATGCTGGTCATGGCATCTAAAACAATAGATGAAACCTCTTTTGTCCATAAAAGAGCGGCTATAAAGCTACTTGAGGAATACGCTTTAAAAAGTATAAATGGACAGCAATTAGACTTGCTAAATAGTTGTCGTGATGAAGATTCCTATGTACAAATGATTACCTTGAAATCTGGCTCATTAACAGCAATGGGTTGCTTGATTGGTGAAGTACTTGCAAAAGGAGAAATATCTCAAGAAGTAGAGGAATATGGGAAATACATAGGCATCATCCAACAAATTAAAAATGATATTCAAAGCTTAAAGGCGTGGGGTCCTAAAAATGATTTGCTAAATAAAAGGTATTCTCTGCCTATTATTTATCTTTTATCACAGAAAAATGATGTTTCAAAATCTGTTTCTAGCTATTATAATGATGATATAGTTACAGATTTGGATAATAATGCAACAGAAGATGCGTTGACAAATGGTGGGGCAATACGTTATGCCATTACGATAAAAAACGTCTACAAGTTTAAAGCATTGAATTATCTTGAAAATGTAGCTATAAATGAGATAGGTAGAGAATACCTACAAAAACTATTGAAATGAGGAGAGATAAGAATGATTAATGTAATCCAATATTTAGAGCAAAATCCAAGCCTAGTTGCACTATTAAGAGAACAAAAAGCCTCATTAGTTGGAGTTTCATCTGTAGAACAAAAAGCAATTTTAGAAGCGTTTAACGGTGAAATGAATACAGAAAGTGATATTTGGAACTAAGAAAGTTGCGAAGTAAGTTGTTTTGGCCCGCTATAATTCTCTATTTAATTATTGGTTTTTATTTAAATTATGTGAATTATAGCGAGCCTTATATACAGATTGGATTAGAAGAAGAGAATGGCAGATGGGTCATTTCTCAACTATATTATAAAGACTGGGCAGAGGGTCAAAATATTTCTGTTGGTGATGCAATTTTAACTGTAGATACTGAACCCATCAACGAATTAAAACAACTGAGGTATAAATCAAAAATTTTATCTGCTAATGAAATAACAATACTGAAGCCCGATGGAGATCTAATCAATATACATATTAAGCATTTGGATATCCCTCAACAATTTATCTATGTTTTAATCATTCCAGCTTGTTATTATTTATTAACATTATTCGTTGCATTTTATTTACATTTTAAACAAAGAAATACAAAGTTAGCTGATTTACTAATTCTCTTTATGTTAACGGTTTCTTTGGCTTATGTAAGCAGTGGTGTCTCTGGTAGAATGGATACGATTGGTATTATCGTAAATCGAAGTAGTATGCTGTTATGTTTAGTTATACTGTTACATTTTTTGAGAAATTATTACTCATTTGTGAAAACTAATTGGGTGTTTACAAATAATATCAAGCTCTTTTATATACTTCCTTTCATAGCTTTTATATTAGGCTGTGTGGGCACTATTTATCCTGCTTCAAATGATATTCTTTCCAATGTTATATTGGCTATTTTCTTTATTCTCCTTGTGATCATCCTTAGTATTTTATTAATAAGCTATTTTAAGTACAGCTCACCTCAGTTGAAAATTTTATTAAATAGTATACTAATACCGTTTCTTCCATTTCTTTTTTTATATGCACTCCCAAAAATACTTTTTCATACGTATATACTTTCATCTGAGATAAGCTCGTTATTTTTATTGCTTATACCTTTTAGCTTTATTTTTACGCAATTAGCAGAGAGATTATTTGATATTGAATACCATATTACAAGATTACGTTATTATGTAATATTCTCTTTAATCTTTACTGTATGGTTCACAGTTGGACTATACCTTATTGCAGGGCATTATTTAACAATGACTGTCATGTCAGGAGTAGCTTTCTTTACATTTGCTTCATTAGTTATACTTTTTTACGTAAAAGAGAAGGTTGATTATCGCAAGCGGAAAATTTTATTCTCCACAAAGGGCGACTATATTCATCAGCTATATACAGCCGTAGATAAAATTGGAAAAACAATTAAAATTAACGAACTTTTAGAGAAGTTTGCTTACGAGGTTTCCATGCATCTGGAGTTAGAGGATGTTTTTGTCTTAACATATAACTATGACAAAAATGAATTCATAACAAATGCTGGAGAAAGTATTACGATTGATCCTGACATAATGGAAGAAATCAGATTAGGTGAAATAAGAAAGATTGACAAAGTTTATATAGCATTTCTCCATCAGGATGCACATTTTAAAAGAGCTTTAGTGCTCGGGCATAATAATACGATTCAATTAAAAGATGAGGAGCTTTTATGGCTTGAATTGCTCTTATTATATGTAAATAATTTTATTGAAAATACTAAGATGGTGGAAGAACTGCTAGAGGAACTGAAGCATATGAAGCAAGCTGATGATGGTCAGTTACCATGGCTAAATAAGCTATTATGGCTAAGGTTTGAAGAAGAAAAATACCAATTAGCTCAAGAGTTACATGACACCAATTTACAGGAGCAACTTCATATTGCTCGCGAGGTGGATGTCCTAGTAAATGCAAAAAATACAACGGATATTCAAGAAAAGCTTGCAAAAATTCATAAACAAATGGTTGCCTCCTTACATGAATTACGTACTTATTGTGAAAACCTCAAACCCCCGTTACTAGATACATTAGGTTTAAATGCTGCATTAGAAAAGTTGATTCGGAAAGTCCAAGGAAGAGCTAACTTCGCGCTTATTTACACAATTGATCGACTTTATTTAGAGGATGAGCGCATGAATTTAATGATTTATCGTTTATTCCAAGAGCTACTTAATAATGCGTTAAAGCATTCCTATGCAGCTTCTGTTGAAATTCATTTAAAAGAAATGAACGATGGTTTCGAAATCATTTATAAAGATGATGGTGTAGGCTGTAATGTAGAGGACATTATAGTAGCAGAATCGATGGGCATTCAAGGCATGCAGGAGCGTGTAAAAGCGTTTAATGGGCAATTTGCTATTGACTCGAATATCAATGAAGGGATGTTTATTAGAATCATGGTGAAAGAAGGGAGTGAAACACTTGATTACGATGCTCATAGTGGATGATCACCCTATAGTGTTAGAGGGAACTAAAAATTTATTTCAAGAGAATGAAGATATTATCATCGATACGGAAAGTGATGCAACTTGTGTCATTCAAAGGATAAAGAATAAACCGTACGATATCTATCTAATAGATATCAATATGCCATTAGAAAATGGAATTAACCTAGCCCGTAATATCAAAGCTATTCAGTCAAATGCTTCTGTTATTCTTTACACAGGCGATGATATTACGGATTATTATCCACTCATTTTAGAAAGAAAAATAGAAGGCATTTTAGCTAAAACAGCTTCGAAAGAGCAAATATTAAGAACAGTAAGGGCAATTGCAAACGGCGAAATTGTTTTACCTAAAAATTTCTTATAAATGAAAAGGAAAAGAAAATTTTAAGACTCATTGCAGAGGGCCATACAAATAAAGCAATCGCTATTGAATTAAATATTCCTCAACGAACAACGGAGAGATATTTAACTCAACTCTTTTCTTTGTTAAATGTAGACTCACGAACAGAAGCTGTAAATCTTGCTGAGAGAATGAATTTACTCTAAACAACTTCTATGCTATACTGTTGGTATATTTTTCAATTAATAGGGAGCATTATGGGAATTGAATAGCCTATATTTTCCCTCAGTTAAATAAATCCAAATTTCTGTGTTAAATAGCCTATGAAATATAAAAGACACCGCCAAAAAAGTGGCGGTGTTTTTTTATAACCGCCAAATCACGCCAAAAATTTGTCTGAATCACGCCAGAAAATTGGCGTAAACCCGAAGTTGAAATAACGGTATAACTACTGGTACGCTTAAATTAACAGTGGTTAAGTAGATTTGCTTTAGTAAGTAATATATAAATCATTTTATTAAAATAAGCAGCCTGACTATCTATGAATAAAGTAGCGTTAGTAGATTGTAGAATGTTACTAGCTAGTCAATATACTTCACCATAAAACTTTATAAAGGTAGGCGTGTATTGTGAAAGTAGAACTTGAAAATTTGTTTTCCATAGATGAAACTAGTCAAGATCAAGTTATTAACGTTTATAATCGTCATGGTATTGCTATTGGTGCGCCTGAATTGAGAAAAAGAAACTTAAAAACAAAATTTAATCCTATCTTTACATTAAATGAAGATGTAACATACGAGCAGGTAACAGCTTTATATGAGTCTTTAGAGCGTGAATTTGGAATCGTTTCGATTGGAGAACGTTTTTATTTTGAATTCTCGGATATAGAGTATGAACGTGCACCATTATTTACTTTAAATTCAACAGGTAATTCACCAGAAATGTTCTTAGAAGATAAGGGGACACTATTTTCTTTAAGTACACATTGTAAGTGTTGTGGGCTCATGGATAAAGAGCAGTTATCACCAATAGTCATTGATACTACGCAGATGAAAGACCGTCATTTAGTGCATGTAAATGGTTATTGGGTAGCTTCTGAGGAATTAGTATCATTAATGCAAAGAGAAAAGCTAGAAGGCTATGAGCTTTTAGAGGTAATCCATCAAGGACCTGCAGAAGGCAAACAGCCAGCTTATCAAATTATTCCTGTACAAATGCTACCTGAGTGTAGTAAGGACAGAGTTAAATTATACTTTGCAACTGAGCAACCTCCATGCAGTTGTGGCTTAAACGGAGTCATTAATGGACCTGATATTTATCACCATGAAGATTTGAAAAATCTAAAAGGCGATGTTTTTTACTCAGCCGAGTGTAGTCATGATGGAAGATATCTATATAGAAAAACATTGTTTAGCAAACGATTTAGAGAAACTATTATAAAATATGGTATTTCGCGTGAAGTTAGAGGAGAAAAGGATGCAAACTTTGGTCCAAAAGATTGGCTATTTGATCCAGTGCTAATCAAGTAGGACAAATTTGGAATAGTAAAGAATAAGGGAGTGTTTAAGGTGTTTAGAAGAATACTACCTATAGTAGCCATATTATTCATTGTTGCATTGGCCGTTTCCAATTATTTTAACAAACCCGAAGAAGAATCTATCACCATTTATCAAGAGGTCAATGGCGTAAACCTTTCTTAAAATGAATGCCTATTTTTCATTCAAAAAAGAGCGATTTGTGTTATGATGTGAAGAATATAGCATGAATGTTTTTTGAGGTGAAAAAATGAAAAAATGGGCATATCCTTTAGCAGTTTTAACGTTAATTGTCTTTATTGTATTAAGAGTCACTTATCAAAGTGAGTTTTTGAAAACATTTGATGCAAAGATGGCAGAGCTTCTTTTTGGTAATCGTTTTATTGAGATCTTTCATTATATTGGTGAGCCCAAATTTGTTGTTGCTGTTGCAGTAGTTTTAATGGCGTATTTAGCTTGGAAGGTAAAAAATTATCGAGGCATGCTATTTGTTGTACTAACTTTTGCAGTAGGCAATGTTCTAAACCAATTACTAAAGAAATGGGTGCAACGTCCGCGACCTGAAATTGAGGAACAGCTAACTTCCTTTAGTTTTCCATCGGGACATTCGATGACAGGTATTCTTTATTTATTTACACTTGCTTATATTTTAGCGGAGAATAGTAGTAAAGGACGTAAAATCCTTCTATGGCTTGGAGCAACGATTTTGATGGTGCTTATTGGTTTATCACGTATTGCAGGAGCTCGACATTTTGCTACTGATGTACTTGCTGGTTGGAGCATCGGCTATACTTGGTTTATCATCTGTGTCATCTGGTACGAACGCCGTAAACGCTTATTTCAATCAAATCATAAATAAAAAGACAGGCAGTATCTATTTCACAGGATAGATACTGCTTTTTTTACGTTTAATTGAGACATTGTAAAGAATGATATTTGCCTTATAAAAAAGAATTGCGTAAAGGAAACTTCTACGCTAAGATGAGTACAATAAGAAAAAGAGCAAAGGAAGAAGGGTATGGACGGAAATGTTTTACTGGCATTAGGATTAACTCTTTTTGCCGGACTTGCAACAGGTGTAGGTAGTTTAATAGCATTTTTTACATCAAGAACAAATACAAAATTTTTATCCTTAGCATTGGGTTTTTCAGCAGGGGTAATGATCTATGTATCTCTTGTAGAAATATTTGTGAAAGCTAAAGATGCTTTAACCAATGCATTAGGTACAACAAATGGCTATTGGATGACAATCCTTGGATTTTTCGGTGGGATGTTATTTATTGCCTTGATTGATAAATTCATTCCGAAGGCTACTAATCCTCATGAAGTAAAGCTAGTAGAGGATGTTAATGCTATCAAACCACAGGTTAATGAAGAACATTTGATGAAGATGGGCGTTTTTACGGCTCTGGCGATTGGCATTCATAATTTTCCAGAGGGGATCGCTACATTTATGTCAGCTATTAATGACCCGAATGTAGGGATTGCTATTGCCATTGCAGTTGCTATTCACAATATTCCAGAAGGCATTGCTGTATCTGTTCCTATTTTCTTTGCAACAGGTAATCGAAGGAAAGCCTTTAAATTATCCTTTTTATCAGGATTGGCAGAGCCTGTTGGTGCATTAGTAGCCTTTTTGCTCCTTATGCCCTTTTTAACGGATGTCATGTTTGGTATCGTTTTTGCTGGGGTCGCAGGGATAATGGTCTTTATTTCACTAGATGAATTGCTACCGGCTGCACAAAGATATGATGAAACACATTTATCGATGTATGGTTTAGTAGGGGGAATGGCGGTCATGGCCATTAGCCTAGTATTATTAGCATAAGTAAGTAGGAAAAGGGAGACATCTTTGTAAAAGTGGCTCCTTTTTCTTTTTTCTATTAACGTGTAAGAACAGCTTTTTTTGACTCCACTAGCTCTTGTATTATTTTGAGACAATCATGAAATGTGGTAAAAGGTCTATATGGAACATGAAGCTCTTCACAGCGTTGGATAAGATGATCTCTAGCTAAAACAATATCTGCTAGTTTAGCTGCTTCAAAATCTGATAGAGAATCACCAATTACAATTTTATAATGATCTTCCTTAGCAAGCTTCCGCATCACGCTTGGCTTACAGCAGCCGCAACCTTGTGTGCTATATTTCGCGCATTCCTCATCACAGCTATTGGGGTAGATCAATTCTATTTGTTCACCAGAAAAATCAGCTCTATTACAGTAGATGCCTGAAAAAGGACCAAATTTTTCAACTAAAGGCTCGATGAAAAAATCAACTCCGCCACTTACAATATAAAATGGAATATTGTTGTTTTGAGCATAGCGTGCAAAATCTCCAAATCCCTCACGTATGACTGCTGAATCCATTAGATATTGAATGATTTCATCTTTTTGATGAGTAGAAAGTAGATGAAACATTGCTGATAGCCCATCTTTAAATGAAATGGTTTGTTCCATCATCGCTTGGGCAATTTTCTCAGATTCTTCTGGTACAAATTCAGTCATAAGTGAAAAGATGTTATCTGTTTCTGTTATCGTGCCATCGAAATCGCAGAATATAATGGGTTTCAAGGCAATCCCTCCTTAGAAAAGCACATTTAAAAAGTTTAATTCTATCCTTCTATATTATTAGTTTTATACGTACTTACTTTCAAGAAAAAACGCCTACTATTATAGTAGACGTTTCATACATTCATTGACTTGTATACCATGTTCATCCGCTTTTGTTAAAATAATTTGATGCTCAGGGAATTGCTTTGTCATTAATTGAACGAAGTCAGGCGCAATAGCAGAAGGAATAATAGAAATCAATGTTGGTCCAGCGCCACTTAGAGCAGTACCATATGCACCGTTCGATTTTGCTGCCATACGAATTTCCTCATAAGCAGGAATTAGCTTTGCACGAAACGGTTCATGGAATAAATCTGCCTCCATATAACGTCCAGCACGTTCAAAATCTCGTGCCATTAAAGAAGCAGCTAACATATTCGCATTTGCTGAAGCATGAACAGCATAGGAGCGATTAAATTGCTCTGGTAAAACAGAACGGGATTCGCTCGTTTTTAATTCAACATCTGGTACATATACAACAAAGGAGGCATCGATATCATTGATGTGGAATGTATCAACTATGCCTTTGTCATCCATTGAAGAAATCGTTAATCCTCCTAAAACTGAAGCAGTTGCGTTATCTGGATGTCCTTCAATTTGTGAAGAGAGATTGAGTTTATCTTGAATTGTTAATCCAAGCTCGCATACTTGATTTGCAAGTTCGATACCTGCAACAATAACTGCTGCACTGCTGCCAAGTCCACGTGCCAACGGAAGTTCACTAGCCATCTCTACACGACAAGCAGGAAGCTGTTGACCATATAGATCTGCAGTTTTTTTAGCAATAACGTATAGTAAGTGTTCTTCAAGCTCAAACTCTTTAGGACCATTATCATCAAGATGAATAATTTCCCATTGTTCTTGTAGGGTAACAGAAAGCTTTAAGTAAAGAGACAAGCCAAGTCCTATTGAATCAAAGCCTGGACCTAAATTGGCTGTGCTTCCAGGAACTGAGATTTGCCAAATTTTACTCATAGTACACCCTCAATATATGCACGAATTTCTTCGTCATCGTTTTTAAGAGATACGACCTCTACAGTGGATACATTCATGGCTGTATCAGGATCTTTTAGTCCATTCCCTGTAAAGATTGTTACAACTTTAGCGCCCTGAGGGATTTTTCCGTTTTCAACAGATTTTATAACACCTGCTAAAGAAGCAGCAGAGCCTGGTTCAACAAAAATGCCTTCTGTACTTGCGATTAATTTGTAGGCTGCTACAATTTCTTCATCAGTCACGGAATCAATGATACCACCAGATTCATCGCGAGCCGCTTCTGCCAATTTCCAGCTCGCAGGATTGCCAATTCGAATGGCAGTTGCTACTGTCTCAGGATTCGCAATTGGCTCTCCTTTAACGATTGCTGCAGCACCTTCAGCTTCAAAGCCATACATTTTTGGTAGACCACAATTTTTAGCAGCGTGATATTCTTTAAACCCTTTCCAATATGCAGTAATGTTACCTGCATTACCAACAGGTATACACAGATAATCCGGTGCTGAACCTAACGCATCTACAATTTCAAACGATGCCGTTTTTTGACCTTCGATACGGTACGGATTCACAGAGTTAACAAGCGCAACTGGTGTTGTTTCACTTACTTGGCGAACGATATTAAGAGCATCATCAAAGTTTCCGTCAATTTCGATGATTTTTGCCCCGTACATTGTTGCTTGTGCTAGCTTTCCAAGAGCCACTTTACCTTTTGGAATAACAACGATTGATTGAATACCTGCACGAGTTGCATAAGCAGCTGCAGCAGCAGAAGTGTTTCCTGTAGAGGCACAAATAACGCATTGGCTTCCATCCTCGATAGCCTTTGCAACAGCAAATACCATTCCTCGGTCTTTAAATGAGCCAGTAGGGTTTGCACCTTCAATTTTTCCGTAAAGCTCAATGCCTAGTTTCTTAGATAAATTCACTAAATGTATAAGAGGCGTATTGCCTTCGTTTAAAGTTAAAGCAGGTGTATTTTCAGTTACGGGTAAAAATTGTTTATATTCTTCAATAAGGCCTTTCCACATAACGTAACGATCTCCTTTTGTTCTTATAGAAAGAACAGTTGTTTTTGTATAAAAGACATTTTAACGCAAATAGCACTATTATTTCAATAGCATTTCATTAATTGTCGAAACAATTCGGTAATTTGAATAGTACTTGTCACTTTCTTGAAACAACTGTATAGTAATCTTGTAATGTAAAGTCATGTGTAAAGACAGGTGGTTGAGATGACAATAAATACAGCAGTAACAAATAAACCTCAGCAATCCATTTCCAGAAATAAGCTATTGGGTGTAGCGGGGGTAGGGTGGCTCTTCGATGCAATGGACGTTGGTATATTGTCCTTTGTTATTGCAGCATTGGCTGCTGAGTGGGGACTTTCACCAAGTCAGTCAGGTTGGATTGGTAGTATAAATTCTATCGGGATGGCTGTAGGAGCTCTCTTTTTCGGTGTATTTGCTGATAAAGTAGGGCGCAAGCAAATTTTTATGTGGACACTTGTCCTTTTTTCTATTGCAAGTGGTTTGTCCGCTTTTACAACAACATTGACTGCATTTTTAATTTTACGTTTTTTAGTAGGGATGGGGCTAGGAGGAGAATTACCTGTAGCTTCAACACTTGTATCTGAAAGTGTAGCTGCCAAAGAAAGAGGGCGCGTGGTTGTATTACTTGAAAGCTTTTGGGCAGCAGGCTGGTTAATTGCAGCACTTATTTCGTATTTTGTGATTCCTACATGGGGATGGCGAGTAGCACTTATTCTAACGGCACTTCCAGCGTTTTATGCTATCTATCTTCGTTGGCATTTGCCTGATTCACCTCAATTTACTGTGAAGGAAGAAGCAAAAAAACGGAGCATTGGCCAAAATATGAAAGAGGTTTGGTCGAAAAAGTATGCTCGTTCTACGTTTATGCTGTGGTTATTATGGTTTACGGTTGTATTTTCGTATTATGGCATGTTTTTATGGTTGCCAAGTGTAATGGTAGGGAAGGGCTTTGACATGATCACGAGCTTTAAATATGTTTTGATTATGACTTTAGCTCAATTACCAGGTTACTTTACAGCCGCATGGTTTATAGAAAAGTTTGGACGTAAATTTGTCCTTGTTTCCTATCTAATTGGGACTGCAGCGAGTGCATATATTTTTGGAAATGCAGATACTTTAGCTGTATTGCTAACTTCAGGAATGTTTTTATCTTTCTTTAACTTAGGGGCTTGGGGAGCATTATATGCTTATACACCTGAACAATATCCTTCGATTATTCGTGGAACAGGTGCTGGCATGGCAGCAGCAGTTGGACGAATTGGTGGAATTTTCGGCCCGTTGCTCGTTGGGTTTTTATTAACGGCAGGCTATGATATAGGTTTTATTTTCGCCATTTTCTGTGGAGCAATTATTATCGGTGTTGTAGGTGTCATCTTCCTTGGGAAAGAAACGAAGCAGCTTGAATTAGAATAATATGAAATAGAATGTCCTGGATCAGAGGAATTGATCCAGGACATTTTTGTCTCATTTCGCTTAAATAATACATAAAAATGAGCATTTATTAATTTTTATTCGATTTTACTAATTTATTTGTTAAAATGACAAATCAATATAAATTGGTTATAGAGTAAATCAAATTGTTTTATTAGCAGGTTAATGCGATGAAGATTTTTCAGAAAAGTCATTGTATTCAAATTGTAATCGTGATACTGTATTTTTAATCGAATTTTGAGTCAATAGGAAACAATCTCCCGTTCGTGATAAGGTCATTGAAAGAAAGGTTGTTAGGAATGAGTATTCATGAGGATATAAAGAAAAGGTTTGTAAGGCTGTCAAAGGGCCAGCGTAAAGTAGCACAATTTGTAATGGATAATCCCACAACAGTAATTGCTAATGGAGCAGCAGAGGTTGGCAGATTGGCTAATGTAAGTGAATCAACAGTGATTCGATTTTGTTATGCTATGGATTTGTCAGGGTATGTAGAACTGCAAGAGGAAATTAGAGGCTATATTTTGTCTCAAGATGTAGGTGCAAATCTACAGCCTACATATACTGCTAAGAAGCTGACTAATTCTAGCTTTGGTAAGGTGATGCAACGAGATAGCCAAAATATTCAAGAAACAATTCAATTGATTAACGATCAGCAGATCCAAAAATGCTCAAAATGGATGCATGAAGCAGACAATATCTATATTCTAGGTACTCGTCATAATGCATCTGTTGCAAATTGGCTATCTAATACATTGAAAACATTTCGTGCTAATATTAAGCAGCTTCGTTTAGACTCGGATGATCTAGTGAATCAAATAAACAGTATGGGCGAACATACAACTTTAATTGTACTATCTTTTGATAAACAGATTATGGATATTAAAACGATCGTTGAAATTGCAAAGGTAAAGAAAGTGAAAATTATTGCCATTACAGGTTCTGCATTTTCGCCTATTCGAGAATATACCAGTGCGTTATTTACCCTCGGCACCAAAAATCATTCTTCTCTAGACATCGCCCCAGTCTTGATTTCATTTTTGCATGCCTTGATAGAGGAAATGATAAGCCAGGATAAAGACCACTATGAAAAATATCAGCAATCGTATGAGCAAGTAGAAAGTAATGTGTTATTCTTAGATGCAATTAGAGAAAAGCAGGTTTTTTAATGTAAATACGCATGGATAGTTTGTTGAAACACACTATCTATGCGTATTTTTTTGGAATTTTCTATATAAAAAAGATGTCCAAATAGTATTTAGACATCTAGGAAAAGTGAATTATAGAATTTTACTCAAGCTATATTCATTAATATAAGTATTATTTAATTTAATGGCATTTTTTCGAATGCCCTCCTGATGAAATCCTAGCTTTGTAAAGAGATGTAAAGCTACATTGTTATGCTCCATAACAGATAACTCTAAACGGGAAATATCATGTTGTTTAGACCAACTTTCAACAGCTTTCATCAGTGCGGAGCCAATACCTTTTTGTTGATGCTCTGCTTTCACAGCTAAACGAATAGAGGCAACATGTCTAGCCTTCGATTGTTTATATCCATGAATAACTGCATAACCTGCAAAAATCCCGTTGAGTACACAAAGTAGGATTGTACGGTTTTTTAGTTGCTTCCAATAGGTTAAATTTTTACGAAGTTGTTGGACAGTGAGATCTAGCTCATTTTGAACATTATACATGAAGTCAGTTTCTTGAAATATCTCCTCTTGTAAATGAATGAACGATCTAGCATCAGATGCTTCAATTCCTCGTATTATGTATGCAGATGAATTTTCCTCAGTGTTTGAAGTGTTGGTTTCGCTCGACTTCATTTGTGTACGTGAGAAAGATACACTAGTACCTAGTTTAACATCAATGACATAATAACCGGCATTTGTCCAAGATAAATAATGTGAGAGAGGGGGCTTAGTTTTTTTCCACCAGCTTTTATTTAAGTAGGCAGCGTTCGGTAATGCTTGTCCCATAATGTTTTCTAATTCACTAAAGGATAAAGTAATTTCTTGTTGTAAAGCTACATCAAAATAGTTAGCTAAAGGAATGTACTTTTTTTCTATCTTCTTCGTCATCGTAATCCCCATTTCCTGAATATCCAAAAATATAGACTATCTGATGATAGCATAAAATTATGATGACTTAAATATGAAAACCCAACTAAATATCTATATAAACTAATTATTTTATAAAAAAGAGGCATTTTTACTATTGAATGTTAAAAATAGGTTGGTAAAAATAGAGAATTTTGCAGAAGTAATTAGTCCTATTAAAAGTATACAGAGTAATGCAAGCTAGTTATAATGTAGATATCTTATTTGAAAAGTATGTATTGGGAGCACTGCCATTATATTTGTATATTGAATTTTAGGTAATACATTTTGATCGTGATTGAGCACTGTATGATATATCGAAGTGAGGTCAGTGGCATTTATACGGTGGCGAAATTATTCCAAAGTTTCACTTTATCACTTGTCAGGCTTTAAGGTATGATAAAATAAAATATAAATGTAAGTGCCATTTTAGGAGGAATTAATTCAATGAGTAAAGTATTAGTTTTTGGACATAAAAACCCAGATACAGACACAATCACGTCTGCGATTGTATATGCCTATTTAAAACAGCAAATTGGTGAAGAAGCTGAGGCAGTACGTCTTGGAGATGTTAATAATGAAACTCAGTTTGCATTAGATAAATTTGGCTTTGAAGCGCCTCGTTTAATTTCTTCTGTTGTAGGAGAAGCGGACAAGGTTATCCTTGTTGACCACAATGAATTCCAGCAATCAGCTGACGGTATTAAGGAAGTACAAATTACTGAGGTAATCGACCATCACCGTATTGCAAACTTCCAAACAGCTGATCCATTATACTATCGTGCTGAGCCAGTGGGTTGTACAGCTACAATTCTAAACAAAATCTTCAAGGAAAACGGAGTAGCGATACCAGCCAATATTGCTGGCTTAATGTTATCAGCAATAGTTTCTGATACACTACTTTTCAAATCGCCAACTTGCACAGAGCAAGATGTAAAAGCTGGCGAGGAGCTAGCAAAAATTGCTGGTGTGGATACTGCAGAGTATGGCTTAGCAATGCTAAAAGCAGGTGCTGATTTATCTGATAAATCATTAGAAGATTTATTATCGTTAGATGCAAAAGAGTTCCAATTTGGTGAGTATAAATCTGTTGTAGCTCAAGTGAATGCAGTTGATATTAATGATGTGCTTAATCGTCAAGAAGAGTTAGAAATTCTACTCAATAAAAATGTTGCAGAAAATGGCCTAGATCTATTCTTCTTCGTTGTGACTGACATTTTAAATAATGATTCAACAGCTGTTGCAATTGGGCAAGTAGCAGAAGCGGCAGCAAAAGGATTCGGTGCTGACCTTATCAATAACCGTGTTGTATTACCAGGTATTGTTTCTCGTAAGAAACAAATTGTACCAGTATTAACAGAAGCTCTAAAATAAAAATAAGAAAGAGGTTGTCTATTAAGACAGCCTCTTTTTTAATCAAGTTTTAATGGCTGGACAGCAGGGCCTTCAAGCACCTCACCCTTAGCGTTAAAACGGGAACCATGACAAGGACAATCCCATGTTTCATCAGCTTCATTCCATTTCGTTTTGCAGCCTAAATGAGTACAGGTTGGAGCAGTGGCATTCTTCATATAACCAGCTATATATTCCTTGGCAACAAAGCCTCCTACTTTTAGCATTTGCATGAATTGGGCACCGAATTTTGTACGTGATGGTGAATAAAGAGCGATAGCACCATCCTCGATCTTTGCGCCTGTTAAAAGAGAGGATAGGATATCACCTGCGACAAAGGAATTGGAGATTCCCCATTTACGATAGCCAGTGGCAATTAGTACGTTAGGTAAGGAGTTTGTAATTCTTCCAACATAAGGGACAATATCTGGTGTTTCTATATCCTGGGCTGACCAGCGATAAAGTGGCTGTTGTTCAAAATGCTCCTTCATTTCATTGGAAATGGCCTCATAATAAGGCTCGGTATGAACGGTCTCACCAGCAATGTGATTCGCCCCTCCTAATACTAAATAATTTTCCTGATTAATCGTGGCAGTCCGTATCGAACGAGAAGGAAAATCAACTGATAAATATTGACCTTGCATGGTCTCAGAGGTTTTACTTGCAACCATATAGGAACGACTATTGGATAATTTAAAAAGTTTGAGTCCTTTAAAAGCTTCAATGGGATAGTGTGAACACAAAATAAGCTTATTATATTGAACCGACATATTTTTTTCGGTATGTAAGTTATTTTGTGGTATGTTTAATTGCTGAACACGGGTATTCGCATAAAGTTTTGCTCCCATCTTCTGTGCCTCTTTAACAAGAAAATTACTTACTTCAACAGGATTTATTTGTGCTTGTTGTGACATGCTTAGCGCTTTTGTAATAGGGAATGGTAGCTCCGTGTCAGAGGTAAGGTTTGACTTAATATTTAAAACCTTATAGGCATTCCATTCTTTTAATAATTGTGCATAGCCTTCTTTGGTTTGACAGTATAACAGTGAATCAACCGAACGAACGCTGTCTGGTGGGAGCATTTGTCTAGCTTTGTCAATCGCTTGTTGATTAAGTTGATAATAAAGCTGTGCCTCTTCTAAAGATAGTTTTTCTAAAAGATTTGCATAGACAATGCTATGCTGGGCTGTTAGTTTTCCTGTTGAATGCCCTGTCGTACCGTGACCAAAATGGGTATTTCCTTCAAGAAGAACTACATCCACACCTGCTTTTGCTAAAGTATAGGCGGTATATAAACCAGTTAAGCCACCACCGATTATACATACATCACATGTTGTTGAGGAAGAAAGGGAAGATAACGAGACTGACTCAGTTGTAGCAAGCCAAAGAGATTGTGTCATATAGAAACCTCACATCGTTTTTGTATTCAGTATGTAGAAGAAATTGAAAATTTATGCAGTGAGGCATTAAAATTGCCTTGTGATTTCAACTATCGCTACAATGTAGCAAAAGGAGTGAACAAGAAATGAAAATTGAAATTTGGTCTGACTATGTATGCCCATTTTGTTATATTGGTAAAAAACAATTAGAGAAAGCGATTGAGGATACTGGCTATGCTGGGCAGGTGGAGCTTGTCTATAAAAGCTACCAACTAGATCCAACTACTCCAGTAGATTCGCATAGCACTGTCTATGAATCATTGGCAAAGAAATATGGAATGTCATTAGAGAAGGCAAAAGAAATGACTGTCGGCGTAACGGAGCGTGCGAAAGAAGTCGGCTTAAACTATGATTTTAGCAATTTGATGGAAGAGAATACGCTAAAAGCACATCGGCTCGTAAAATGGGCTGAACAACAGGGAGATGTTACAGCACTTGTGGAGTCACTTTTACACAGTCATTTTATTGAAGGCAAGCGTATCGGCCAAGACGATGTTTTATTAGAGATAGCCGAGAAAGTAGGGCTACAGCGTGAAGAAGTGGCAAAGGTTCTTGCCGATGATGTTTATAAAAATGAAGTAGAAGCAGATATTCAAGAAGGTCTACAGCTTGGAGTTCGTGGGGTACCGTTCTTTGTGCTAAACCGTAAGTATGGTATTTCAGGTGCACAACCGCAGGAGGTATTTGAGGATACATTGCGTAAAGTTGCTGAGGAAGAGGGCTTACAACCAACGCTAAAGATGGCTGGCACAGGTGATGGGGGTATATGCACAGACGATAACTGTAAATTTTAGTTTACTAGAGAGAGGAGTAAAGCTTTAAACTCCTCTTGTTAGGATAGCTGGAAGATATAATATTTCAGTCAAAAGTCTGAGGCAAGTAACATTGACAATTTAAATGAAATTTTTTAAGATAAATATATATCTTGAATTCGAGATATTAGATTCTGTTATTTAAGGGAGATTTTATATAATGAACGTTTTAGTAGTAAAAGCTAACAACCGTCCAGACGGTATTTCAACAAAAATGTATGATACTTTCATGGAAAATGTACAAGGTGCCAATGTGACAACTTTTGACGTATTTGCAGAAGATATGCCTTATTTTGGACAAGACCTTTTCAATGCTTTCGGTAAAGTACAAAATGGTGGAGAGTTAACGGACATCGAATCACGTCTATTAGCTGCAAAACAAAAAGCAATGGATGCATTAACTGCAGCTGATTTAGTTGTATTTGCATTCCCGTTATGGAACCTAACAATTCCAGCACCTTTACAAACATTTATTGACTATGTATATCAAGCAGGCTTCACGTTCAAATATGGAGAAAACGGTCAATTAATTAGCTTAATGACTGACAAAAAAGCAATTATTTTAAATGCTCGTGGTGGCTACTATTCAGCACCAGAAGCTCAACCAATGGAAATGTCAGTAAACTACATTAAAAACGTAGTAGGCGGCGTATTCGGTATGGAAATTATTGAAGAAGTAATTATTGAAGGTCATAATGCTTCACCTGATAAAGCGCAAGAAATTATTGCAAATGGCCTAGAAGAAGTGAAAAAAGTTGCTCAATCACTACAAACTGTGAATGCATAAAAAATATTTTTTAATAAAAGTTCTCTCATTTTTGGGAGGACTTTTTTATTTTATGAACAGATGTATGGTGTGGTATGGAGGTCGGACATATTGACATTAACTTATTATTTAGAATTTACATTTACTAACATCCTATTAGATAGAAAAATGAAAAATGATAGCAATCTGTGATTTTGAGGGAAAGTAATTATCCATTCTTTTAAAAATACATATAATTAGGACTATTTATTCAGTAAAAATTAATATGGTTTTAATATAATAGGATTTGTAGGAAAATAATAGATTATCAGGGAGGTTGTTGTATGAATAAGAAATTAATAACTAATTTCTTAGTGATGTTACTAGTCCTTTTCGCGTTTATACCATTTGGAGTTTCTGCTGATGCTGCTTCCAATGATGTAACACGTGCAGATTATGTAAAGGAATTGGTAGAAAGCTTAGATGTAGAGATAGGTGATGGATCTTCTCTAGCCTTTAAAGATGTTTCCAAGGATTTAGCACCTTATGTAGAAAAAGCTGTTCAATTAAAACTAATTAAAGGTAAAACAGCAACGACATTTGGTCCAGATGACAAATTAACACGTCAACAAGCATTTGTTATTTCTGCTCGCGGACTAGTTAGTGAAAACGCTTCCCTAACAGTTTTAGAGCAATTTAAGGATGCAGATCAAATTGCAGCGGCATATAAACAAGATTTAGCGAATGCTGTTGCAGCAAACATTTTACAAGCATTTGAGGATAACACTATTCGCCCTCGTGACTATGTGACAAAGGAACAGATGGAGAGTATTGTAGAACGCTTTGTAGCAGAATACAAAGCACCTTCAACTGGCGTATCAGTAAATCTTCAAATTTTAGGCACAACAGATATTCATACCAATTTAGCTAACTACAATTACTATTTAGATGCTCCATCATCAGAGCTTGGTTTGGCTAATACAGCGACATTAATTGAGCAAGCAAGAGCTAAAAATCCAAACACATTACTTTTTGATAATGGTGATTTAATTCAAGGGACACCACTTGGCTCATATAAAGCATTAGAAAGCGTATTAAAGCCAGGTGAAGTTCATCCAGCTATTGCTGCACTTAATGCATTAAAATACGATGGTGGAACTTTAGGGAATCATGAATTTAACTATGGTCTAGACTTTTTAGATGAAGTATTAAACGATGCAAAGTATCCAGTCGTAAATGCTAATACTTATGATGCAAAAACAAAAGAGCGTATGTTTACACCTTATGTCATTCTTGATAAAGAAGTGGTAGATAGTTCAGGCAAAAAGCATACACTTAAAGTTGGTGTAACAGGGATTGTTCCAACGAAAATTGTTGAATGGGATGCCATTCATTTAGCAGGTAAAGTGGAAATGCAAGAGCCAGTAGAAGCTGTGCAAGAGGTAGTACCAGAAATGCAAAAGGCTGGAGCAGACGTGATTGTCGTTCTGTCACATTCAGGCATTGGTGAAGATACTTATGTGAAGGGTGCTGAAAATGTTGGTTACCAATTAGCAGAAATTGATGGTATTGATGCTTTAATTACAGGGCACTCTCATTTAACATTCCCTGGTGACTATAAGGATTTGAAAGATGTTGACCAAGAGAAGGGTACAATTCACGGTGTTCCTACTGTTATGGCAGGTAGCTATGGTAGTCATCTTGGTGTAATTGATTTAAAACTAGAACAACAAGGATCAGAGTGGGTAGTGGTAGATGGTAAAGGTTCATTGCAATCGATCAAGCAAGAAGGTTTACAACCATCCACAACGGTTTTAGAGGCTATTAAAGAGGCACATGATGGCACATTATCATATATCCGTCAGCCTGTTGGAGAAACAACTGCACCAATCCATAGTTATTTTTCAATGGTGCAAGATGATCCATCCATTCAAATCGTCACGCAAGCTCAAAAATGGTTTATCGAACAAGAGCTAAAGGGTACGGCTGATGAAAAGACACCAATTCTTTCAGCTGGAGCACCTTTCAAAGCAGGCTCTCGTAATAATCCATTAGATTATACAAATATTCCTGTAGGGCCACTTGCTATTAAAAATATGGCCGACATTTATCATTATGACAATACTGTTGCTACGATTAAAGTGACAGGCGCACAAGCAATCGAGTGGTTAGAGATGGCTGCTGGTATTTTTGCAACAATTGATCCAACTAAATCAGAAGAGCAAAATATTATCGATGCAGAAGCACGTTCTTATAACTTTGATGTGTTAGATGGCTTAACATATCAAATTGATGTCACATCGCCAGCAAAATATGACCGCCGCGGTAATCTTACTGATGAAAAGGCAAATCGTATTAAGAATGTACAATATAATGGTAAACCAATCGATTTAAAACAAGAATTCATCATCATCACAAACAATTACCGTGTTGGTGGATCATATGGGGCGACATTTAAAAATGCTGACGGCTCTAACATAACAAACTATGCATATGAAAATCGCCAAGCTGTTGTAGATTATATTATGGCAAATAAAACAATTAACCCAGCTGCGGATAATAACTGGTCATTTGTACCGTTCCCAGCCAATACAAAGGTTATCTACCTATCTGCAAAAGATGCACAAAAGTTCATTCCAGCAGGTAGTGGTATTGAATATTTAGAAGATACAGAAGCTGGATTTGCTAAATATTTAATTAAATAAAAGAATAGGAAAAGGAGAGTAACGATAATCGCTACTCTCCTTTTTTATGTCTGTTGAATGAATGATACCGTGTACCTTGATAGGTTAAAATGCCAAGATCACCTTCTACAAGCAGACCATAATCGTAGCCATTCATCTTTAGTTCATGCCGTTCTCCGTTTTGCTCTTCAAACGTAACGTAGTAGGACGTAGATGCCCCAGTATTGTTAGATCCCCCACGTATATTCGTACGCTTTGTCACAACCTTAGCGGGTACCGTTAATATTGGTGAACGGTTGTTTTTAGACCAAGTGATAATACCGTTTACAATCATAAAGGCTATGCTCCCAAAAACAATAAAGAAGATGATGGTAATAAAAGCAGAGCCAAATAAAAATTGATCATCAAACCAAAACAAATAGATTCCTCCCTTTCTTTGAAGTAGAAATAATACTTAAAGAGGATTTAATTCAAGATCTACTATCACGTCAATTTCATCGCTAATCAATACACCACCTGTTTCCAAAAACGTATTATAGACTAAATTAAAATCACGGCGATCAATTTGGGCTTTAGCTTGGAAGCCAAAAACTTCTTGTGCCCATGGATTTACACCTTTTCCTGTATATACTGTTGTAAATACGATAGGTCTTGTTATGTTTTTGATGGTTAAATCACCGTGAATAGCAAAAGTTTTATCATCAAGGTTATCAATATATGTAGAGGTAAATACGATTTTTGGATAGACGTCTGCATCAAAAAAGTCAGGAGACACAAGGTGGACATCACGATCATGATTCTTAGTTGATACACTAGCCACTGTAATGGTAATAGAAATGTTTGCATCCTGCATTTGCTCGATATTGGATGAAACTATTTCACCGCTGTACGATTCAAACGTACCATGAATACGAGAAATCATCATATGTTTTACAGAAAAGCCGATCGTTGAATGACTGAAATCAATAGCATATTTTTTCATTTGAAAACCTCCTAAAACAGCATTCTACAACGAATGATAAAGTAAATAAATCGCATATTCAATGAGTTTTTAATAAATGTGGAAGTATTTCCCTCTATAAAAGTGTAATCTGTGAACAGGAAACAAAACATATTTAAAATCGAATAGGCATATTATTGGAAATACGTGCATTTTATTAGGATAGCGTTTAGTCTCAGACATTATGATCATTGAAATTTAAAGTTACTATTTGTAATTAAATATATAAAAGTTAATAGATTATTTTACGTAAATAAGTTACTTCAAATTTACATTTACTGCAATAATCGTTACAATAGTTACATAGAGGTGAAAAATTATGAATGAGACAACTTTGTGTCCTCGTTTAGCTAAAGCAATGGATTTAATCGGAAAACGATGGACGGGGTTAATATTATATCAATTACTAGATGGACCACAGCGCTTTAATGAAATCGAATCTGCACTACCTGTTAGTGGACGTTTATTATCAGAACGTTTAAAGGAGCTTGAAAAAGAGGGGCTTGTTGAACGTAAAGTATATTCAGAAGTACCAGTACGTGTTGAGTATTCATTAACAGATAAGGGTCAGGCGCTTGAAGGTGCTATCCGCAATATTGAAACATGGGCAAGTAGTTGGCTCTGAGCTGAATAGATTATTTCAGTAGATAATAAATGAAATAATGTGCTAAAAACAACACTTGGAATGACTGTCAATTTTCTTTATAATATTCATCATCTCTGCACAGGTCTGACCTGTCTTAAAATATGAGATAAAAATACCCTTCATTTTACTTGTCAAATTGGGGTTCTAAATCCATACTGGTGTAGAGTAAGAAGGACGTTAGAAAGGAATTAGCTCTCATGACAAAAGAACAATGGGCGACGGATTTAGCAAAAAGTATTAATCCTGCCAATATTAAGTTAGATGAATCATTACAGCAATACACAATGACAAAATTAGGTGGCAAAGCAGATGTTTTTGTTCTTCCTGAAACAGAAGAAGAGGCAGCATCCGTTATTCGCTATGCATATATAAATAATATTCCTTTATTGATGTTAGGTAACGGCTCTAATATGGTTGTTCGAGATGGCGGTCATAGAGGAATCGTTGTAACATTTTCACGCTTAGATGAGATTCGTATTAATGGTGAGCATGTTTATGCACAAAGCGGTGCACTGATCAAAGAGGTATCAAAGTTATCAGCACAAGCCTCCTTAACAGGTTTTGAATTTGCATGTGGTATTCCTGGATCAATTGGCGGAGCAATGGCTATGAACGCAGGTGCTTATGGCGGTGAGATTAAAGATATTATTGTTTCTTCAAAGGTGTTAACAAAAGAAGGCGACATTTTAATATTAGGTAAAGAAGAGCTTGAGCTAGGATACCGTCAAAGCATTATTGCCAAAAAAGGTTATTATGTATTGTCCTCTGAATTTCTATTAAGAGTAGGCATACAGGAGGAAATTAATGCGAAGATTGCTGATTTAACCTTCCAACGTGAATCAAAACAGCCATTAGAATATCCATCTGCTGGAAGTGTATTTAAACGCCCACCTGGTCATTTTGCTGGAAAACTTATTCAAGATAGTGGCCTACAAGGTAAAGGTGTTGGTGATGCGGAAGTCTCTACCAAGCATGCAGGGTTTATTGTCAACAAAGGAAATGCTACTGCTTCAGACTATATTGAAACAATCCAAATGGTTCAACGTGTAGTGAAAGAAAAATTTGGCGTTGAACTAGAGACGGAAGTCAAAATTGTTGGTGACGATCTATAATAGGATGCCCTTCGTATAAGCCGAAGGGCATTTTTTTAGGAGTGTGGATAAAATGAAATTTATATCATGGAATGTCAATGGAATACGAGCATGTCTAGGTAAAGGTTTTTTAGAATTCTTTCATCAAATAGATGCTGATTTCTTTTGTATCCAAGAAACAAAATGTCAAGCTGGACAAGTAGAGCTCTCTATCGAAGGTTATGAGCAGTATTGGAATTACGCCCAGAAAAAAGGGTATTCTGGAACAGCAATCTTCACGAAGCACACACCATTATCTGTTAAGTATGGAGTGGGCGAGGATGATTCTCAGGATGAAGGCAGAATCATAACCTTAGAATATGAGAATTTCTATTTAGTAAATGTTTATACACCAAATGCACAGCGCGATTTAGCGAGATTACCACTACGTTTACAATGGGAGGATCGCTTAGCTAGCTATTTACAAGAACTAAATAGCCAGAAGCCTGTGGTTTATTGTGGTGATCTAAATGTTGCACACACGGAAATTGACTTGAAAAATGCAAAATCTAATATTGGAAATTCGGGTTTTACATATGAAGAGAGGGCAAAATTCACAGCGTTATTGGAAAGCGGTTTTGTAGATTCTTTTAGATACAAGCATCCCGAGGAAACCGACCACTACACATGGTGGTCCTATATGAATAAAGTGCGTGAACGTAATATTGGTTGGCGTATTGATTATTTTGTCGTATCAAATCAATTGAAAGATCAAATTGAATGCGCTACAATTCACCCACACATTATGGGCAGTGATCATTGTCCAATTGAATTGCAATTACAATGCTAATACTGAAATCGTATTTTCTATATGGAAATACGATTTTTTGTATTTTAATAAGAGCGGCACTATTGAAAATAAGAGTTTTTGCAACGCCAGGATAGGTAGCTCCATGTGAGAGGAATCCCTATTGAATAGATGTCTAAGAGCTCATTTTACGTGAAAAATTGCTAGAAAGTAAAGCGAGAGTGGGCAGCTGCTCCAAAGAAAGAGAAAGGCGCTCAACAAAGGAGGGAAACCGCTCCAAAATGAGGAAGAGTCGCTCCAATCACTCTATGAACATACAAATTTTTAACATTACTCAGTAGCCTTCATAATTCCTATTGTTTATACTATTCTAATAGCGAATAAATATAAAATTTTGTATTTAGAGACAATTTTATATACATAAAATAGTAAATTTCGCTAAAAAATTTGCGTTTCAAAGCGGGTTTGGGAAGGGAGTACGGGAATATAGTGCAAAAAGGGGGTTATTCAGTGGGGAAGAGAAAGTTTAATTGGAAAAAGTGGCTCATTGTCATAGCTGGGACAATAGCTGCTTTGGCTCTAGTGGCCTTTATTGGATTTACATGGTTTATGAATAAATCTAAGCCAGTGATTGATGGTGAGTTAGCTGTTACTATTCTGGATCAGGATGTGACCGTAACGAGAGATGAAAAAGGGGTTCCGCATATTTTTGCCAAAACAGATGCTGATTTGTATCGTGCGCAAGGTTATGTTCAAGCACAGGATAGACTATTTCAAATGGACTTAGCACGGAGGCAGGCAAGTGGTCGATTATCTGAAATTATTGGAGAAGCGACGATTAATACCGACAAACATTTCCGCACATTTAGCTTGCGAGATGCTGCAGAGAAATCATTAGCTGCCTATGATGACGAAAGCAAACAAGTACTTGAATGGTATGCTGAAGGAGTAAATGCTTTTATTGCACAGGCAAAGGAAAGCAATACACTAAGCTATGAATTCGCTTTGTTAGGCTATGAGCCAGAGGAGTGGACAGTTGTTGATTCCTTAACAATTGGTAAATACATGGCCTATGATTTGGGAGGGAATTGGAATACATTAGCTTTTCGTCATTGGGCATTACAGAATTTTGATGAAGAAAAGGCTAAAGAATTATTTATTAAATATCCAGAAAACGCTTCGTCTATTATCGAGGCCAATATCCAAAATCCTGTAGCAGTGGCTGGGCAATTCAGTGCGGAAATGCTACCAAACGAATTTAATGGAAGTAATAACTGGGTAGTTTCTGGGGATAAAACGAAATCAGGAATGCCTATTTTAGCAGATGACCCACACTTAGGGTTAAGCACCCCTTCCATATGGTATCAAATGCATCTACAATCCCCACAACAAAACGTTAGTGGCGTTATCTTTGCAGGGATTCCAGGTATTATTTTAGGTCATAATGACGAAATTGCTTGGGGTGTGACTAATGTAGGTCCAGATGTACAGGATTTATATATTGAAATACCAAATCCAGATAATCCAACACAATTTCGCTACGATGGAAAGTGGGAGCAAGCAGAGGTACGCGATGAGTCGATTAAGGTAAAAGATGGAGAAACTGTAGATTTTGAGGTCATTGTTACACGTCATGGCCCTATAATGACGGATTTAGCTTTCAAAGATACAGAGCCAACTGCACAATTTTCGATGCAGTGGACGGCACTACAACCGACAGCTGAACTGAGGGCAGTGCTTGGTTTTAATAAGGCGAAAACTTGGGATGATTTCGAAAAAGCATTAGAAGATTTTAAAGCGCCAGCTCAAAATTTTGTTTTTGCATCACAGGACGGTACGATTGCCTATAAAGCTAATGGTCAAATACCTATTCGTAAGCAAGGTGAAGGTCAATTACCAGTTCCAGGCGATTCGAGTGATTATGGCTGGGAAGGCTTTATCCCCTGGGATGAATTACCGACTCTAGTAAATCCGAAAGAAGGTTTTATTGCAACAGCAAATAACCAAGTAATAGGGGAGGACTATCCTTATCATATAACTGATTTCTGGGCGCAGCCTTATCGTTTCGAGAGAATTAAAGAAGTGTTAGAGGCGAATGATGCTATTACAGTAGAAGATATGATGGCTTTGCAAATGGATCAGCATAATCTCTATGCAAGAGAATTTTTGCCTGATTTATTAACATCGCTAAAAGAGAAAGATCAGGATGGGAAGTACGATGAGATTATTGCCATGCTAGAGAATTGGGATATGGTGGACGCAAAGGAATCAGGTGCACCACTTGTATTTCATACTTTAATGATTAAGTTACAGGAAGTTTTGTTTAAAGATCAAATGCCTGAAGATATGTATGGCATTATGTATGGTAAGTTTAATATTACAGACCAGCTCTTACGTACAGCCTATGCAGGAGAGAAAAGTATTTGGATTGAGGAGCAGGGTGGTATTGATGAAACAGTATACAAGGCATTTAAACTAACAATTGCACAATTAGAAGATCAATTCGGCAAGAATGCTTCTAAATGGCAATGGGGTGATTACCATCAACTTACTTTTGATCATACATTAGGAAGTGCATCACCTATTCTTGCAGCCTATTTTAACGCTAAAAGGGTTCCTATTGGTGGCTCGAAAGTTACCGTACAAGCAGCAGATAATGATCTAGCTGGTAATGTAGATCACGGCGCATCTTGGCGTTTTGTGGTGGATGTAGGTGATTTAAGCTCAGCCTATCATATTGTTGGTCCTGGTCAAAGTGGGCATGTAAAATCTGATTGGTATCAAGATCAGGTACTTGATTGGGCTAATGGTAAATACCATCAAACATTTATCAAACAGGAAGAGATAAAAGGGAAAACATTACAATTAAAAGCGAAGTAATAAAAAAGTTAGCGTACATAATAAAGTACGCTAACTTTTTTATTTAAGGATATACATCCTAACATTCAAATATTCATTTGAATAAGATGGAATAATATGCTACATTGAATACAATCAAATGAATATTTGAATGAGGTGAGAAAATGCCAAAGGAAATATGTGAGGTGACGCATGTACATGAAGAAGCGGTCACAAAGGTGCAACAACAAATGCCCGATTTATCAGGTGTAGCCAAATTTTTAAAAGCGTTATCTGATGAAACTAGACTTAAAATTGCCTATGCTTTAACGGTGGAAGATGAACTATGTGTTTGTGATGTAGCAACTATTATTGGTTCTTCAGTTGCCACAGCATCACATCATTTACGATATTTGAAAGATAATAATTTAGCGAGATCACACCGTAAAGGTAAGCAAATGTATTACTCTTTAGCGGATGAGCATGTATACCAAATTGTAACAATTGCCTACGAACATGCGAAAGAGGGGATTGCGAATGGCAGCAACGCCAATTAAACAAGAATACAGGCTACAAAATTTATCCTGCGCTAGTTGTGCCGCAAAGTTTGAAAAAAACGTAAAGGCTATTCCAGAAGTACAGGATGCACAAGTAAATTTTGGTGCTTCTAAAATTACAGTAATCGGCGCTATTAGTGTAGACCAAATTGAAGAAGCTGGTGCTTTTGATGGCATTAAAGTTACACAATCGGCAGCAAAAGCACTTGAAAATACTACACCCTTTTATCGTAAAAAGGAAAACGTTTTAGCAGGAATATCATTGCTTTTTGTCATTCTAGGTTATCTGTTTGTGGGTATAAATGGGGAATCAAACCCACTCCCAATTGCCATGTTCATTATAGCTATCCTTGTGGGTGGAGTGGGTATTTTTAAAATAGGCTTCCGCAATTTAATTCGCTTTGAATTTGATATGAAGACGCTTATGACAATCGCCATCATCGGAGCTGCTATTATCGGTGAGTGGGAAGAAGCAGCAGTTGTCGTATTCTTATTTGCTGTAAGTGAGGCACTTGAAGCGTATTCAATGGATAAAGCACGTCAATCTATTCGTCAATTAATGGATATTGCTCCGCCCACAGCGATTATTAAAAGAGCCCACGGTGAACACTTCCATGAGCTTGAGTTACCTACTGAAGACATAGAAATAGGAGATATATTGATTGTAAAGCCTGGCCAAAAGATTGCGATGGATGGCATTGTCATTAGTGGATTGTCTGCAGTCAACCAGGCGGCTATTACAGGTGAATCGATTCCCGTAAATAAAACAATAAATGATGAAGTATTTGCTGGGACGTTAAATGAAGAGGGTGCCCTTGAAGTACGTGTGACTAAGCGAGTAGAAGATACTACTATCGCTAAAATAATTCATCTTGTGGAAGAAGCACAAGCAGAAAAGGCACCTTCTCAGCAATTTGTAGATCGCTTTGCAAAGTATTATACACCAGCGATTATGATTATTGCTTTTTTAGTAGCTGTGATTCCACCTTTATTAGTAGGTGATTGGCAGCATTGGATTTACCAAGGTCTAGCTGTTTTAGTGGTAGGATGTCCTTGTGCGCTGGTCGTCTCTACTCCCGTTGCCATTGTTACAGCCATTGGTAATGCAGCAAGGCAAGGTGTACTGATTAAAGGTGGTGTTCATTTAGAGCAACTAGGACATATTGAAGCTGTTGCCTTTGATAAAACAGGTACATTAACGAAAGGGCAGCCTGCAGTAACAGATATTGTAACGACTGAAAATTGGTCAGAAGACTATGTGCTACAACTAGTAGCAGCGGTAGAAAAACAGTCACAGCACCCTTTAGCTAAAGCAATTTTAAATAGACTACACGATCAAAAATTATCTGAGCTCATCCCAACAGATTTCCAATCAGTAACAGGAAAAGGTGCCTATGCTACCGTTGATAATCAGATTATTTATGTAGGTAGCATGAAATGGGCTACTTCATTAACTTCTGTAGATCAAAATATAGAAAGTCAGGTTAAGAATCTGCAAGAACAGGGTAAAACAGTAGTAGCAGCTGTTTCGAATAATCAACTTATTGGACTGATTGCAATTGCTGACCAATTACGTCGTGAAAGCAAGGACGTATTGAACAAATTAAATGCCTTAAAAGTAAAGCATATGGTGATGTTAACAGGCGATGCAGAGCCTACTGCGCAAGCCATCGCTACTTCATTAAAGATGACAGATGTGCGTGCTGGGTTATTACCAGAAGAAAAATTAATGGCGATTAAGGATTTACGTACACAATTTGGTGCTGTAGCAATGGTTGGAGATGGTGTAAACGATGCACCAGCATTGGCCACTGCAAACGTAGGAATCGCCATGGGTGGAGCAGGAACGGATGCAGCTCTTGAGACAGCAGATATTGCATTAATGGGTGATGATCTAACAAAGCTTCCTTACACTATTGGCTTGAGCAGAAAAACATTACGTATCATTAAAGAGAATATTATATTTGCCCTAGTTTTAAAATTAATTGCATTGCTGCTTGTCATACCAGGGTGGTTAACATTATGGATAGCAATTTTTGCGGATATGGGTGCAACACTATTAGTTGTGTTTAATTCATTAAGACTAATTAGAGCAAAAAAGTAGTAAGTAAGGTGTAGAACGATCTGAAAAGGTAGGAAATTAATCTTGCTTTGACATGAGGGATTTTATGCGGATAGATGCTACTTGCGATTCTTGAAAAAGACTTTTTTTAAGGCTATTATAGTTTCAGGAGTAATGTAACAATTAAATATAAATGAGGCGAAAGTTTGAATATGTCAGATCCTATTTTAGTAAATGTTACAGAAGAAATTGTGCGTGGTTTAGTAAGCTTTTTACTACGAGGACCAGAATATCAAACATTTTGTAAATGCGAAATCTGTGAATTCGACACGGTGGCACTTACACTAAATGCATTGCCAAGTAAGTATGTTACATCTATGGAAGCTAGAGATGAGGCATTTAAAGAAATGAATACTCCTGGAAACATTGAGCGCATTAATAAAGAGATTATTCATGCGTTACATGTGGTAAATAAGTATCCTCGACACAAAGTAGAGCCTACTTCTTAATAGAAGAGGCTCTATTTAAGTTGTAAAGGAAGTGTTTCTCTAGGCTATGTATTTTCAGTTAACTTTTAAGCCAAGCTTGTAGTAAACTAGAGAGTAAGAAAAGGAAAGAGAGGGAAAAGGATATGCCAACACCTAGTATGGAGGACCATATCGAACAAATATATTTATTAATTGCCAACAAGGGATATGCGCGAGTGTCTGACATTGCTGAAGCATTATCTGTTCTTCCTTCTTCTGTTACAAAAATGGTTCAAAAATTAGATAAAGATGGTTATTTAGTTTATGAAAAGTACCGTGGACTGACATTGACGCCTAAAGGGGATAAGCTCGGAAAGCGTCTTGTGCAGCGTCATGAATTGCTCGAGCAGTTTTTACGAATGATTGGTGTGGATGAAGAACGTATTTATGATGATGTGGAGGGAATTGAACATCATTTAAGTTGGAATTCAATCGATCGTATTGCAGATCTTGTGCAAGTAATGGAAGAAAATCCAGACATCGTGAAAAAATTAGAGGCATCTAAGACACAGCACAATCTTTAAAATGATGGTGTGAAGGAAAGGGAGACAATATGAACGCATTAAAATCAGGTGAAGTCGTTACATTAACGGTATTAGAGCAACAAGCATCGAAATGGATTTTAACAAATGGAGTTGAAGAACTACCTTTAAATGCTTCAGAGGTAACAGAGCCACTAACAGTAGGTGATCGCCTTGAAGTATTTTTATTTGCAGACCGTCGTGGAGATTTGGCTGCTACAACTGCAATTCCAGCTTTTACACAAGGTGAGTACGGCTGGGCACGCGTCTTGAAAGTAGTGGAACATGAAGGTGCTTTTGTGGATATTGGTACATCTCGCGAAGTATTAGTAAAAGCAGAGGATTTACCTGCATTAAAAGAGGTATGGCCAGAACCAGGCGATCATTTATTTATGACACTACGCACAGATCGTAATGGTGATTTATTTGGTCGTTTAGCCACAGAGGAAAAAATCTCAGAGCTATATGAAGGTGCATTTGAAGATATGCACAATAAAAATATCCAAGCACGCCCATATCGTTTGTTACCGATCGGGACATTCTTACTAGGTGTAGAAGTTCCTTACCGTATTTTCGTGCATGAATCTGAGCGAAGTACAGAGCCTCGATTAGGACAAGATGTAGTTGTACGTATTATCGATGTGAAAGACGATGGTTCCATGAATGGCTCTCTTTTACCGAGAAAACATGAGCGTCTTTCAAATGATGCGCAACAAATATTGAATTATATACAGGATGTGGGCGGTAAAATGCCATTTGGTGATAAATCGTCTCCTGAGGAGATTCAAGAAATGTTTAATATGAGTAAAGGGGCATTTAAACGTGCCTTAGGAACATTAATGAAAGCTGGTAAAGTAAAACAACAGGATGGTTGGACTGAAGAAGTTTAAGGATATAGTTTGAATTGCCAGCAAGACATTTACAACAGGAAAAATGACGAGAGACATCCTTGAAACCTTCTCGTCTTTTTTTCGTACTAATTATTGTATAATGGCATACATTATACTTGCTAATTATGAAGTTTTAGCGAAAGGGGTCACACGATTTGAAAAAAACATGGATAAAAATACTAACTGCTACAATGTTGGTATTTGGAGTGATGGCACCAGCTACAGGATTTGCATCTGACAATACGCCTCCAAAAGCAATAGATGAAAAACTTGGCGTACCGATCGTCGTGTATGGAGCAAATTTATCTGAGGCTGAAAAAGAGTCTGTAAAAAAATCATTAAAAGTAAGTGAAGAACCTGAAATCGAAGAAATTACTGTGTCTGGTGAGGATCTAGTAAAATACATTAAAGATAGTAATTCAAGCTCACGTATGTATTCTTCTGCAAAGATTACACGCAGAGATGCAGGAGAGGGTCTGGTAATACAAATTGTCACACCATCGAATATAACGCAGGTAACTTCAGAGATGTACGCAAATGCGATGTTAACAGCAGGAATTCAGGATGCATCAGTACAGGTAGCTGCTCCGAAAGCCGTTACAGGGCATTCAGCGTTAGTAGGTATTTACAAGGCATATGAGGTCACTACAGGTGAAACACTGGATATTGATCGTACTGATGTAGCAAATGAAGAATTATCAGTAGCAACATCCATTGCAGAATCTGCAGGAGTAGACGATGCAAAAGTAGCAGAATTACTGACTGAAATTAAAAAGCAAATTGCAGAATTAAAGCCAGCAACACGTGAAGATGTGGAAAAAATTGTACAAGAGCAATTAACTAAGCTTGAAATTAATTTAAGTGAAAAGGACCGTCAATTGCTAGTAGATTTAATGGATAAAATAAGCAAGCTGGACATTGATTTTAGTAAATGGTCAGATCAATTAAATGATATTAGTAACACGATCCAAGAAAAATTTGGCTCACTTATGGAAGATAAAGGTTTCTGGGAAAGTGTGAAAAGCTTTTTTGCTAATTTAAAAGATACTATTTCTTCATGGTTTAACTAAATTTAAAGTTGATAGAAAGGAATCTGTTATACCCTCTCACTTTGCTAGAGAAGGTGTACAGATTCTTTTTTTGATTCAGCAAGTAAATAATTGAAGTGAGCTGCTTCCAACACAGAAGGCTAACCGATTATCTGGACATAGCTACGCTAATTAGATAAAAGGAAGGTACACAAATTTTGTGAAAATACAAAAAGCTATGGTACTATGAATAAAAGGAGTGGTGAGAAATGGAATTCCAATTACAACAATTAGCAGAAAATAAGTTTGCATTTTTAAATGAGCAAGCAGGAGAAAAACTGGCGGAAATCACTTGGCAGCAAAATGGCTCAGTAATGGTAATGGATCACACATATGTATCAGATAAGCTCCGTGGTCAAGGTGTGGCCAAACAATTACTCGATCAAGCAGCAACGTATGCACGCGAAAATGGCTATAAAATGGAGGCCGTTTGTTCCTATGTTGTGGCAGCATTTGAAAAGTCAGATGCATACAATGATGTAAAACAATAAAAATAAGGCAATCTGCTTTTAATTAAGCGGATTGCCTTTTAATTGCTAGAGCAAATCATGTAAGTAGCTCCTTATAATAGAATGACACTATAAATTAGTACTGTTAAGAAGCCAGCCCCACCAATTAATGAAGCCATATCTATCCAATCATATGCTAAATCAAAATCTTTCATCCTAACCACTCTCCTATTTTAGTGTTATTTCATTAATTCCCTTTACTTGCCCTTTATAATCATAAATAGTTACAAAATTTTGACGAATGCTAAAAATAAAGGTGTGATAGCTGGATGTTAATAGGAGATTTTGTCTGCATTAAAACGAGACGAACTGCATTGAATTGGCAGAATTATTACTAGATAAAAGAGCAAGTTTTAGCCTTACATTAATATATATGCTAGAAGGTATAAAAAAATAATGTTTATTCTTTTAAGAATAGGGAAAAACTATACTACAGAGCTAGTTTCTATATTTTTAGGAGGTAATAAACTATGGCAAAACGTAAAGGTACAGGTGTTGTTGTTGCAGGATTAGCAGGACTAGCAGCATCTTATTTCAGTAAAAAAGAGAATCGTGATAAAGCACTAACAATGTTTAATAGTATGAAAGCAAAATTAGAGTCGTATCTTACAACAGGTCCTGATATGCACGACAATATTGCAGAACGTGTAGCTACAGAGGTAGCAACAGAGGCGGGTACTTCACCAACTAAAATTGCCTCGAATGAAATGGTAGCTGAAGGTGGAGGACATACTGGTGTCCATTTCTATAATGAAGAAATTCAAGAAAAGGAAAAGTAAACAAAAAACCTTCTCATTTAAGCATGAGAAGGTCTTTTGTGTGGGATAAGGATAGCGCCTGCAAAGAGTAATAAAACGAAGCCAGTAAATACAAAGCCACTGACAGTACCAAGTGATAGCCAACCTAGTAAAGATGAGCCTATTACTACACCTAGAGAGAAAAACGCATAGAAATAGCCATATGCTTTTCCTCGTACTTCAGCAGTTGTGGAGTCAATTAGCAGCGAATTTACTGAAGGGAATAGGAAACCGAATCCAATTCCATAGCAAGCCATTGCTATATAGAGTAAAGAGCTAGAATTTGCTTGGCTAATTAATAGCTGACTTATTCCCATTAAACCTATTCCAAAAGACAATGTTTTGAGTGGATTGACCTTATCAAAAATACGATTAGTAGGTAATAGGAAAACTAGGACTGCAATAATACCAAATGTACTCATTAAAGTGCCGCTTAAACGAGAGTCGAAGCCTAAGGCATGCACTTTAAGTGGAAGTAGATAGGCAATAACACCTTGAGAAAACATTAAGAAAAAGGCTCCTAAAAAGGCTTTTAATGTTCCTGTGTTATTAAAAAAAACACTGATCGGAATATAATTACTAGGTTGAGCCTTCTCTTTTTTTACTTGATTTGCTTTCAATATAAAGAACGCAAGAATACCTAAAAGAAGCATAAAGCTTGCTGTGATATTAAAAACGAAGGGGACACTTGTTCGGCTAGCTAAAATGCCACTAAATGCAGGGCCTATAATGGCTGCTATACCAACAAAGGCACCAGAAATAGCACTGCCCTTTCCTCTTTTTTCCTGCTCAGTAGCGTTTGCTAGAAATGTAAAGGCAGCAGGAACAATGAAGCCTGCAACAAGGCCATGGATAAAACGTACAATTAATAGAGCAATGGGCTCTTCTACTAAATTATACAGCGTTAATGCTAGACCCGTTGTTAGAAGACCTATTATGAGTATGATAAAAGGTCCCTTGCGATCCGTTAAAAAGCCTGAAATGATATTACCGAATGTATTGGAAAGCGAATACATTCCTACTGCAAGACCAGTGAGGAATGCCGATGCACCTAAAGACTCAGCATATGTACTCATAACAGGGAGCTGGGTAAAAAGGTCGAAAAACGAAAAGAAAATAATAGCATAGATAAATTTCTTCATAGTTCCTCCGATGAAATAGAACAATTATAGTCAATAAGATTGATATAGTCCTATTATAGCATTTTCCAATCGATAATACTTCTCACTTATTTTTTGCTTTCACGCAGAAAAAACGTCTAATAAGTATCAACTTATTAGACGTTCGAGCATTTAGTAATTAAGCTTTTGCAACTTCTTTTTTCATTGTTTTGTTTTTAGCAAGATTTACATGCCAAGAAAGTGCTTCCTCTAAAAGATGAGGCGTTTGGTGGTTGCCAGTTGCTTCCACTGCACGGTTGTAGTAATCCCATAATTGCTCTTTGTAATCTGGGTGTGCACAGTTTTCAATAATTAAAGGTACACGTTCTTTTGGCGCAAGACCACGTAAGTCAGCAATACCTTGTTCCGTTACGATAACATCAACGTCATGCTCAGTATGGTCAACGTGAGATACCATTGGCACGATAGAAGAAATTGCTCCACCCTTTGCGTATGATTTTGTAACGAAAATACCAAGGCGTGCGTTACGTGCGAAATCACCTGAACCACCGATACCGTTCATCATACGAGTACCAGAAACATGCGTTGAGTTTACGTTACCATAGATATCTAACTCAAGAGCTGTGTTGATTGAGATTAGACCCAAACGACGGATAAGCTCAGGGTGGTTAGAAATTTCTTGTGGACGTAAGCAAATTTTATCAGCATACTTTTCTAAATTACCATAAACCTTTTGCTGTAATTCTTCAGTAAGTGTGATTGAAGTTGCAGCTGCGAATTTAACTTTCCCAGCATCGATTAAGTTAAATACAGCATCTTGAAGTACTTCAGATGCAACAATTAAATCTTCAAATTCTGAATCTGCAAAGCCATCAAGTACAGCGTTTGCTACAGAACCTACACCAGATTGCAATGGCATTAATTGTTTTGTTAAACGACCCGCTTTAATTTCATCACGGAAGAAGTCTAATAAAATGTTTGCCATTGTTTGTGTTTCTTCATCTGGAGGTACGATTAATGAAGGAGCATCTGGCTCTTCAGAAATAACAATTGCTTTAATTTTAGCTGGATCCACTTTGATACCAATATCACCAAGGCGTTGCATAGCATCTGTCATTGGAATAGCTTCACGTTTACCTTGCTCTCCAGGTACATAAATATCATGAATACCAATTAAAGCTTCTGGATGAGAAATATTTAACTCGATAATAATATTTTCTGCATATTCTGCAAAGATAGGTGAGTTACCTACAGAGTTTGTTGGAATGATTAAGCCATCTTCAGTAATAGCAACCGCTTCAAGAATTAAATACTTGATTGGTCCGATAATTCCTTGGCGCACTAGCTCAGCATTATGAGAAAGATGAGCATCTACATATAAGATATCCCCAGAATTAATTAAATTACGAATACCCGCATCACCTTGGAATGGTCCGCGTTTACGAATTGCACCAGCTTCTGCTAAGTACTTATCTACTTCTGGTCCTAATGATGCACCTGTATATACATCAATTTTGAATTCTTCATTTTTTGCGCGCTCAACTAATGCCATTGGAACAACTTTTGCATCCCCAGCACGAGTAAAACCACTCATCCCAACTACATCACCATTAGAAATAAGTGCTGCTGCTTCTTCAGCAGTTACAATTTTACTCTCAAGTTCTTTTAAACCAAGGCGTTTTTGAACATTTGCATCCATAAAAAAATCCTCCCCTAAATAATTTTGATGGAAACCGATTACAAAACTAGAAAAAACATTTAAGAATTTTCTGTTTATTCAGTTGTAGTATGACTCCAACCATTTGAATAATACTATCACCAAATTGTCACAAAAACTTTAGAATTAGCATTAAATTGAGTAAAAAAAGGAAAATCGAGCATTAAGATGCTTTTTCGACAGAGAAAACGTTTTATTGTAGAGCTGTATAAATTTAGTTGTTTTCTACATTAAAAATAGTGCAAAAATAGTTAAATAGGGAAGAAAATGAGGCTGATTTGAGCACAAAAAAGAACAGCGAGCAATTATTAATTGCTTGCTGTTCTTACATAATTAGAAACCTAAAGAACGACGGAAATAACTTGCATAACGTTGGCTAACAGGAATGCGCGTACCATCTTTCATAATTAATAAAAACGTTGAGTGTGAATCTGGTTGAATTTCATCGATGTAGTCAATGTTAACGATATAAGAGCGGTGACAACGAATAAATGAGTCAGGTGCTAAAAATAGCTCTAGATCACTTAAGTTTAAACGGTGATAACCTTCACGAGTCATTGTTTTAACAAATGTTTTACGGAGTTGTGTTTCTAAATAAATCACTTGATCATGTTTGATTGGGTACCAGCAATCATCAATTTTGATTGTAATGTAGTTTGTTAAGAATGCTGATGGTTTTTGCGGGAAGATAGCAGTAATAGCTCCTTTTGTTTCGCCTTCCTCCATTAAAGGAATACTCATGCCATAATATGCGACACCGAAGACATCAGGTTCAATATAGGAGCTGATTTTTTGACCATAGCTTAATGCTTTGTGTGCGGCTGAACCTTCTTTGATAGGGTCACCTGGTTTAATTTTTAAATCAACTTTCTTGCTTGGTTGGTAATACAAATATTCATTTGTATCTGAGATAGCGATGGACGTATTTTCAGGGAAGAACTCCTTAATTATCTCCATGATCTCTTCTATTTGTTTTGGATCCACTTTAAACACCTCGTCTAAACTTTTAAAAATAGTATTATCATCTATTTTACTACATATTCATATAAATTATATAGAGAAGATTTAGGAATAAAATAGAAAAATGTCGAATGTTCCATTAGAATAATGTAAGTAGTTTTGTATAATTTGTAAATAAATTTATAAAATGACTAATTTATTTTGATATGTATATGGTAAAATTTAATTGTTAAGATTAAGTTTACGAGGTTTCTACTATGCGTATGTGATAAATTAGAACTAGAGTAGCAATTAAAATGTGGTTGAAAGGAAATCGCAGAATATGGTAAAATTCACTGTATAGTCTATTTTTTTTATATCTGGTGTATTAGTAGGGTTATTTTTGATTTATTTGTTAATAAAATTTGTGAAATAGGACTCAGTTCTTATATTGAATAAGTAAATACTATTTTCTTATTTTTAATTCGTCGGGATTGGTGTCAAATATTGTCATGCAATTCGTGCACTCTGAGGAAAGATGGGGAAGATTATGCAACTACATCAACATTCTATGTCAGAAACGATATCCAAAAGATACTTCCAAGAAATCGATAATATTAATCAATATATCGGTGTCGAAGAATTTTTTAATATTGAGTCGAAACTAATTTTTGAAATTTACCATTTAGAATCTGCAAAAGCGAAAAAATCTTTGCATGAGTTAATTGATATTCTCTCAATTCGTTTTGGCAAACAGGTCATTAAAATCGTTCGAAGCTATTTTTCTGTTTTGTCATCAATTGTTGCTCGTAAATTGCTGGACAATCAAGTACCTTCGAAAAAAGCATTTGCTTTCAATATTGCGTGTAACGATATGATAGAAAATCAGATGAAAGACGCAGAGTTTTTACAATTTGCTGATGATTTAATTGATTTCTTTGTTTACTTTATTGCAGATCGCAAACAACCGACTTTCCGACATCAAACAGTTAACAAAGTGATAATGTATATAAATGACGAGCTTGAAAATGATTTAACTGTCGAAAGTATTGCTAATAACTTTCATATAAGTACTAGTCACTTATCACGTATTTTTAGAGAACATGTGGGCATTACATTGGTTGAGTATTTAAATGTTAGACGTGTAGAAGAATCACAATACTACTTACGACATACAAACAAAAGTATTACTTCTATCTCAGATCAATTCCATTTCTGTAATCAAAGTTATTTTACTCGTATTTTCAAAAAATATACGGGAGTTACGCCAAAACATTTTAGAGACGAGCTTCATCATGAATTTTATCGTTTTGAAATGGCAGAGACTGAATTACAAAATGTCTAGATTTTGAGCATAGAGAATGAGAAGGTGCGAACATATTAGCGTTGCTAAAGCTCGCATCTTTTTTAATGAATCATCTGGAGAACCAGCTTAAGGAATGAGTAGCACTTGCTATTTGATAAAGAGAGACCCTATAAGGTATACTTCACTGTAGTTGATAAATAATAGTAGGTGGAAAAATGAAAAATTTGAAGCTATTTTCAATGCTTGGTCTTGCCGTTTTTGTTCTTAGTGGCTGTCAAGCTGTGCAAAACAAAGAAGGTTTTTTCTATAGTATCTTTGTAAAACCTATGGAATTTTTATTGGAGTTTTTCGGGAATGATATCTTTTCAGGGAGCTATGGTTTAGCAATCATCGCGATTACGGTTCTAATTCGTTTAATCTTAATGCCGATTATGTTAAAAAACTATCGTCAGCAACAATTAATGAAAACGAAGATGGATGCTTTTAAACCTGAAATGGAAGCCGTTCAGAAAAAAATGAAGGAAGCTAAGACAAAAGAAGAGCAAACGCAATATCAACAAGAAATGATGGCTCTATATCAAAAGCATGGCATTAATCCACTTAATATGGGTTGTTTACCGATGTTAATTCAAATGCCAATTATTATGGGTCTGTATTTCTCAATCTTGTATTCTGCCGATGTGAAATCCCATGAGTTTTTATGGTTTAGCTTGGGTTCACCAGATATCGTGATGACCATTGTTGCAGGGATTGTTTACCTAATCCAGGCTCGTGTATCTTTATGGACTGTACCTGAGCAACAAAAAGCTCAGATGAAAATGTTTATTTATATTTCACCAATTATGATTGTCTTTATCTCCATGTCTTCTATGGCAGCACTACCTTTGTATTGGTCTGTCAGTGGTGCATTGTTGATTATTCAAACATATATTGGACGTAAATATTATTCGGAACATCCCGAGAAAGCAAAAAAATAAATTGATTGATGTCGAGGCGCCTCTGTTGCCTCGATTTTTTTAGGAGGACAGCAGGATGAACAAAAAATGGCTATCATCTATTCTCGTTGCAATTTTTAGTATTGCAGCACTTGTATTTATTATTATAGGGAAATTTAATTTTGCCGTACTTGCAATGACGATTATGTTCGCCTTATCAAATGGGTTTAGAGCGAAAAGCTTTAAAGAGCAAGGTTATGTAAAAGAAGCGAAGTGGATGCAGTATATGGCAATTTTTTTCGCAATTGCATCTATAGTAGTATTTGTCATTGTCCTAACAGATTAATTGAATATTTACGTAGGAAATTTACACCCGAAAATGTGAACAGTGCTAAAATAAGAATATAACTAGTAATACAATAAAATAGGTATTTTCAAGGTGAAAAGCTATAAAAACATCATCCTTATAGATACCTGATATTTTAAGAGGGGTATAAAGAGTGAAAAACAATCGTCTTCCGCTTATCGTTGGTGCTTTCATATCTATCGCGTTAATCGTAGCAATTTTTGTAGTCTATAACTATAAAAATAATCAAGTAAATAGTGCAACTGATGAGCAGCCAAAAACAACAGAAACAAACAAAACAACTGAACAAGATTCTACTGCAACAGAGAAGCCAGACAATACTGAAACACCCGCAAAGCCTGAGCAACAACCAGACGAAAATGGCTATCTTCCAAATCAAACATTACCTACCGAACCAACTTATATCAATGGTATTCTGCTAGCCAATAAAATTTATCCGCTTCCGTCTACCTTTGCACCTGAAGAAAATCCAGAAGCACGAGAAGCGTTAAATCAAATGTTAGCTGCTGCTAAGCAGCAAGGATTTGATTTAGTTGCTTTTAGTGGCTACCGTTCTTTTGAATATCAAACAACACTTTATGATAATTATGTTAAACGTGATGGACAGGCGGCAGCAGATCGATATAGTGCTCGTCCAGGCTACTCAGAACATCAAACAGGCTTAGCGTTTGATATAGGTGAGCGAGGAAAAGAAGATGTGTGGCTGACAGAAGAATTTGGGGAAACTCCAGCAGGGCAATGGCTATTTGCACATGCACAAGAGTATGGCTTTATTTTGCGTTTCCCTCAAAACAAAGAAGAGATAACAGGTTATATGTATGAGTCTTGGCATTATCGTTATGTGGGCAAAGAGGTTGCAAAAGAGATAACAAAGAAAAATATTACGTTGGAAGAATATTTAGGCGTGAAATAATAAAAGGAAGAGAAGCGGTTCTGTTGAACAGGCTCTCTTCCTTTTTAGTTTATAAAATGGGTGTTAATAAACGGGAAATAGATTCTTTAAATTTAATTAGTGTTGAACGATTTTTATACATTTCCCATGTTAATTCCGTACAATCAAAAATATCCTTCTCAAACAGCTCGGCTAATTGGTGCGATATATTGGCATCATATATGAAGGCATTGACTTCAAAATTCAGACTAAAACTTCGTACATCAATATTTGCTGTTCCGACAGAGGATGCCTCATCATCAATAATAATAGCCTTAGCATGGATAAAGCCCTTTTCATAAATGTAGACTTTGGCTCCGGCACGTAATAATTGACCCACATAAGAATAAGTAGCCCAATAAACAAACATGTGATCAGGCTTATTAGGAATCATTATACGTACATCAATGCCTGACAAGGTTGCAATTTTAATGGCGTCTAAGAAACTAACATCTGGGATGAAATAGGGTGTTTGAATGTAAATATATTTTTGAGCCATATTAATAAGCTTTAAGTAACCAATCTTTATTTGCTCCCAGTCTGAGTCTGGTCCACTTGAAACAATCTGTAAACCCACATCACCCTTTTTGGGGATAGCAGGGAAATAGCGATCAGAGTACCCCATTTTTTGTTGAGCACTAGCTTGGTTCCAGTCGAGTAAAAATCGTGTTTGTAAGGGATGTACGGCACTACCTTCAATACGTAAGTGTGTATCTCGCCAATAACCGAACTTTTTTTGTAAGCCTAAATATTCATCACCGACGTTAAAACCGCCAATATAGCCAATTCGACCATCAATGACAACGATCTTTCGGTGATTTCTAAAATTTAAACGAGGATTAAGAAGTGGCAAAATGGATGGGAAGAAAACTTCTACTTCACCACCAGCATGCAGCAATTCTTTAAAATGGCGTCTTTTAACATTACGTGATCCCATTTCATCATAGAGAAGACGTACCTTAACGCCTTGCTTTGCTTTTTTTATCAGTGCATTGACGATACGAGTACCTAAGTCATCAAGTCTAAAAATATAATACTGGATATGGATGTGATCTTTAGCTGCTTCAATGTCTTTAAGAAGCTGTTCAAACTTATCGGCGCCATCGTCAAAAATATCCAGATGGTTGTCCTGTGTTAATACCGCATTGTTTGTTCTGAGGTGCATATAAATCATCTCTTGATAATTTTCTGCATTAGCAATACGAAACTCAAACGTTTCATCACGAATCGCTTCCATCTGATAGCTAATCAAATTATCAATCCCAATATCCTTGCGTCCTTCCCAACGGAATAGATGCTTTCTTCGTAATTGTCTTCCTAATAATAAGTACAATATAAATCCAGCTAATGGCAGGAAAAATAATACGAGAATCCATGCCCATGTAGAGGTGGCATCTTTACGTTCTAAGAAAATGATGGTCATGGCTAATAAAATATTAAAAAACAAAGTTAAAGGAACTAAATATTCTATATCTGTAAAAATGCTCATTCCTACACCTGCCTTTACTTTTGTTAATAACATACTTAGTATAGCCTACTTCAAATGCGGAAAGAAGATATGAAATGGCTAGATAGCATGGAGAAGGATTATCCCTTAGACATATCAGAGATAATCCGCATGGTTTATTTAGTAATTCTCTAATAGAAAGTTTTTTAGGTTAAGGAAAAATTCCTTGAAAAATTGAGCTAGTAAAGACATCTGATAAGAGGAGATCGCGTTCACTAGGAATTTTACTTTCTAATAACGGGGGCGTTTCTTTGATTTCTGACTTAACCTGACTTTTGGCATCCATAATGGGCACTTTACTATATGTTATGGATGACGCAATGATTTACTGGATGCCTTATATATATAAATCAGGCTTATAGAAAGTATGGCTATTGCTGCCGAAATATAATAACCAAGACTTGCTTGTACGGTAAATAACCATGTGAAAAATAATGGACCAAGAATACGTCCTAAATTATCCATTGAATAGGAAAGCCCAGCAGCAGTTCCGTATTGTCCTCCAGATTCTTTAGAGGAGAGTGATACAACACAAGTTCTTGCAAGTGCATTACCTGCTGTAAAGACACAAAGGGCAAGCCCAGCAATAAAAAGATTAGCTGTCAATGTAAATAAAAGCATGCCGATAGCTGTTACAATTTGTGCACCGATTAACCATGTCGTTTCACTGCCGTTTTTTATACGTCGAACGACCCCGCCTTGAATAGCTGCATCGACAAAGCCACTAAACATGAACAAGTAACCAATTTGTAATGGAGTAATGTGAATTTTTTCGATTTGAAATAGCTGGAATGTTGCCTCAACGCCCGCTAGCATAAAAGTTACTAAAAATGAAAACATAAATAGATAGCGCACACGGTATTGTAGCATTGTTGCAGCACCTTTTGGCACTATAGCACGTTTATTTGAATCTTTTCGTTTTTTAGGTTCTTTTAGGACGAAACTTGCATAAATAAATAATAGTGCAATTAATAATGCTGATGCAGTAAACGGCAACTGTAAGCTATAATGACCTAGCATTCCCCCGATTGCTGGACCAAAAATAAACCCAAGACCAATGGACATGCCCATAAATCCCATATATTTATTGCGATCCTCTTCACTGGACATATCGGCGATAAATCCTGTTACTGCTGTATATAATGCACCTGAAAATAAACCACCAATAATACGTGAAGCATACAATATAACTAGGTTATCTATAAATAGTGAAAAAATAACAAAACTAAGGCTAAAGCCAATTAGACCTGTAAGGATCAGTTGTTTTCGCCCTACCTTATCTGATAGCATACCCCAAAATGGTGCTGTGAAAAAACTTGCAAGTGAATAGACAGTCAATAAACCACCTACGTGGAGTTCATGCCAATTTTGCTGCACAATTACCTCTGGTAAGACGGGAATAATAATGCCGAACCCTAGGTAAACGAGGAATTGAACAGACATCAATAATAAAATAGCCTTTTTCATACAGTTCCCTGCTTTCATACGATATTTCAATATGTATATTCTACCCCTCTTGTTCTTGCGATTACAACAATAGGGGAGGGGAAGCTTGGATGAAGTGGAACTATTCAGTAAAGGAAGAAATGAAGCTCTTTAAGATTTTTTAAATCTATGTTCTGATTTTTGAATAGAATGTAGCGGTTTTGGGTAATTTAAATATGTTTCATGGAAAAGTTTGATGAGTGTGAAAAATTTACAATGTAACAAAATTGAAAAATTTTATAGCTAAGTTAAATGGTATGATAAATTTGTCAGACATCATACTCGTAAAAAAATGAAACTTTTTCGTAAATAAAACGTTATATAAAATCGAGGAAAGATTGAGGTGGAATGTATGACAAAAGAAGTAGATTTGAAAAAGATTGTTTCGAATTTATCTAAGTTGGGTGTAACAGCCACTGTAACAAAGTCTCGACTAGAACTTTTAAAAGTGCTAACACCACCAACGCAAACTCCGCAAGTTCAAGCTTAACTCGTTTCCAATAGAAAAAGGGAGGTCTCAATACCCGAGACTTCCCTTTTTCTATATTTATTCATCTTCATCATGTGTGGTAAACATATATGTTCGATAATGGAATCGCATACTAAATACTAGCCCAATCGCTAAAGCATTCCCCATAAGCGAACTTCCTCCGTAGCTTATGAACGGAAGCGGAATACCTGTGATAGGTAGTAATTGAATAGTCATACCAATATTTTCGAAAACGTGGAAAGTAATCATAGCAATAATCCCAGCACATACATATGTCGAGAAGGGATCTTTCAATAAAAGGGTTGTCTTTGTTAAATGATAAATTAATAAGAAGAAAATACAAATAACAATACTAGCGCCAATAAAGCCCCATTCTTCACCGATAACTGTAAAAATGAAATCGGTATGGTTTTCAGCTACATATACCTCTCGATTTCTAAATCCCTTACCAAAAATTTCACCTGATCCAATAGCATTTAAAGAGGTAATCAAGTGATAGCCATCACTGGATGAATAGGAATAGGGGTCTAGCCAAGAATAAATACGAGCAAATTGATATGCCTTAAATCCAAATGTTTTTTCTAGAAAGTCCTGCATATAGAGTGCCATCCACAGTAGTGTACCGCCTGCTACCATGCCACCTAAAAATGTTGGTAGAATGATTTTCCAAGAAATACCTGCTACAATGATGAGAGCTGCAGTAATGGCAAAGAATACAAGCGCTGAGCCTAGGTCAGGCTGCTTTAAAATAATTGCCAATGGTACGATTAAGGTAATAGCGATTTTACCTAATAGCAAAAAGTCTGTTTTAATTGATCGTAATGAATAAATTTCATGGTGCTTACTAATTAATCGAGCTAGTGCTAAAATGTAAAAAGTTTTCATAAACTCAGAAGGCTGAATATTTCCTATCGGCGTATGATACCAGCTTTTAGCACCATTAACGGGTGCACCGATTTGACCTTCTCCTTCAGGCATAAAAATAAGCAGTACCAGTAAGGCAATCCCTGCTCCATACATATACCATGACATTTTTTTATATTGATCTGGCTCAAAAAACATGACTATACCAATAATTACTGCACCAATGACATACCATTGCATTTGTTTTGGTACATAGTTAATGCCATATTGACCTGATGTTTGGGCAGATGCAATAGCTAACAAACTAATGACTAGAAAAGTGAAGAGAATAAAAGCAAGTGTCCAGTCAAAACGATTTGCGAAATTTCGTTTATTTTCCATAAAAGCCACCTAAATTAAAATAGTATCTCAATATGAGTAAATGTGATGCGATTCTCCCTATTTCGTTTATAATTGGTCAAAGAAGAAAGCAAAATAATAGCCAGCAGTGCTGTAAGAATAGCTCATATCTATTGATAAGCTTGCAATTTGCTTTGAATATTGTCAATGGAATTTTAAGCAAATACTTGAACTTATTGAGTAATCTAAACTATATATGCAAATGCATGTTTAACATTCCTAATTATAACGCAAAAAATACTTTTATGCCTGCGTATATAGTAGTGACGACAATTAACATAAAATGTTTCAAAAAAATCATGTTTAGTCTTATAATGTAGTGAAGAATGGGGTGATGGTTGTGGCTAAAAAATTAAAGTCAGCTGATGATTTTATGTATCATATTTATGTTCATATGAATGATGTCGATAAATTTGTCATATTTAGCGGGTTAAAATTCTCGCAATTTGTGGCTGCACTTGAACCACTGCATCACTTACTGTTATTAAAACATTCCTATGAAGACGGTTCTTTTAATATGCATACACAATTTGAATATGTATTGGAAGAAGATGTTCCTCGTTTTGTGAAAAAATCTGCTGAATCAAAAGAATTATGTTGGGTTGATTTTATGGACGAGAAGAGGCTAGATCATTTAACACCGATGGAACAAGGAGAATTGCTTTACATAAGTCATAAGAAAGAACCGATTACGTCAGCATTTTTTAATAAATTACAAAATAGATTCGTCTATTATTCTTCAGATTTAGAGAAAATGACAAAAATTTATTTTCGTCATTTAAGTGATTCGGATTTATTGGTTGCCAATGTTTTTAATAGTTTAATTCGTGAAAAGGAACGTAGCACTGGTTTTTGGCGTCGAAAAGTAAAAGCAAGTATTCCCGCTGTATCACCAGATTTTTTACGTTCTTACCGATCCTTTGCGAAAGATGGGGCATTACTTTCCTTGTATCGGATTGAAAAACCAAAAGTAGCGTATGGAATAGAAGTTCGCAATCTGTCTGAATATTCTTTTCCTGACGAAGTTTGGGATGACTTAAATACGATTTTAAAAACGGAGCACGATGAATTGATCTATATTATTTAATCTTCATGGTGGCGCAATTAAAGAACAATCACCTTTATAAAATGAAGTTAGGCTGTTGGTAGATATTATTCCTATTGCATTGTTCTGTATAATTCAATAGCAGGAAGAAATGTCGCCAGGGCATAGTCGATGAAATATACACGCAAAATCTCACCGTTAAAAATACGGTGAGATTTTTATGTCATTTGTCAAGACGTTTCATGATAAACTAATAGTACTCAAGAAGTATGTGGAGGGCACAAAAATGAAAAAAAGAATCGGTTTATTATACGGCGGAAAGTCAGCGGAGCACGAAGTGTCATTATCGACAGCACGTGCAGTCACTGGAGCTTTGAATTTCGAGGAGTATGAAGTATATCCGATTTTCATTACATCTGACGGGGAATGGCGCCGTGGAGAGCGTTTAGAAAAACCTGTAAGTGCAATAGAAGAGCTACAATTTGGTGATAATACTACAATTTTAGAAAATAATATTACTGATTTTTTAATTGATAAAAATGGCGCGGAGGTAAAGTTTGATGTTATTTTCCCATTGTTGCATGGGACGAATGGTGAGGATGGAACTGTGCAAGGTTTACTTGAGGTTCTGAATTTACCGTATGTAGGAAATGGTGTATTAGCATCCTCTGCTGGAATGGATAAAGTGGTAATGAAGCAATTATTTGAAATTGCAGGATTACCTCAAGTGCCCTATACGTATTTTATTCGTAGTGAGTGGAAGAATGAGCAACAGGCAATCATTGAGCGCTGTGAAAATAACTTAAATTGGCCAATGTTTGTAAAGCCTGCAAACTTAGGATCAAGTGTTGGAATTAGCAAGGCAACAAATCGCGAGGAATTAGAAAAAGCTATTGAGGTTGCTTTGCAATATGATCGTAAAATCGTTGTTGAGCAAGGAATTGTAGCTCGTGAAGTTGAATTAGCAGTGTTAGGTAATGACTATCCAGAAGTTTCAGTACCAGGAGAAATTAAACCAGTTACTGATTTCTATGATTATGATTCTAAATATAAGGACGGTTCTACAGCACTTATTATTCCAGCTGAGCTTCCAGTAGAAACAGTGGCAAGCTTAAAAGAACTGGCAAAGCGTGCATTTAAGGCTATTGATGGTAGCGGATTAGTTCGTGCGGACTTTTTTGTAACAGCTGAAAATAACGTGTACATTAATGAAGTAAACACAATGCCAGGCTTCACGCCTGTAAGTATGTATCCATTATTATGGCAGCATACAGATGTGAGTTATCCAGAGCTGATCGACCGTTTAATTACCCTAGCAATAGAGCGCTATGAAGAAAAACAACAGCTTCACTATAAAAAAGACTGAGTGGGATTATCGTGAAAAAAACTTTAAAACAATTGGCTGCATGGTTAAATGAGGATATGGCGGCATTTAATGACACGGTTGTGTCAGGAATTTCTATTGATACAAGAACAATTCAACAAGGAGACTTATTTGTTCCATTTCGTGGTGAGCATGCAAATGGGCACAAGTTTGTAATGCAGGCATTTGAGAAAGGTGCCGGAGCTTCTCTTTGGCAAAAGGATGAGCCGAATCCACCAGAAGGTTATCCTTTGTTGTTTGTTGATGATCCAGAATTAGCTTTGCAAGAAATGGCTAGAGCATATCGTAATGAACATAAGGCAAAATTTATTGGCATTACAGGTTCAAATGGTAAGACATCAACAAAGGATATTTTAGCGGGGACACTTGCTCCATTCTTTAAAGTACAAAAAACAATCGGGAATTTTAATAATCAATTAGGTTTGCCAATTACTATCTTACAGCTTGATGAAGATACAGATGTAGCCGTCCTTGAGATGGGCATGAGTGGATTCGGTGAAATTGAGTTTCTAACTAAGCTTGCTCGTCCTCATATGACGGTTATCACCAATATTGGTGAGGCCCATATGCAGGATTTGGGGTCGCGTGCTGGTATTGCAAAAGCGAAGTTTGAAATTATTCAAGGAATGCAAGCAGATGGTCTATTATTCTATGACGGTGATGAACCCTTGCTCCAGGAATTAGTGGCAAAAGAACAGCACTTACAGTCAGTGCCGTTTGGATTAGAATCCGACAATCTTTTATACGCAGACAATATTCATGCTAACGCTGATGGCAGCCACTTCACTACACACGGTATGATAGAGGGAGATTTCTTTATTTCAGTGCTTGGCAAGCATCAAGTAAAAAATACACTTGTGGCAATGTTAATTTCTCATAAGCTAGGTTTAAGCAATGAACAAATACGTACATCCTTAGAGCATGTAGTATTAACAGATATGAGAATGCAACAGGTGCTAGGAACGAATGGCGCTCTATTTATCAATGATGCCTATAATGCAGCACCAACCTCCGTAAAAGCTGCCATTCAATTCATGGCTACATCAACTATTCGACCTGAAAAATGGCTAGTGTTAGGAGACATGCTGGAGCTTGGCCCAAATGAGCAAAGTTTCCATGAGGGTCTAGCTGAGCATATTAATGAGGATGAAATTGATTATGTCTGTTTGTTTGGCCCTCGAATGTTATATCTTTACAAAGTATTAAAAGAGCGTTTTGAGGCGGAACGTTTATTGTATGTAGAAGATGATTATATGGCTATTATTGAAAAGCTAAAACAAGCGAATGAATCATCTATTGTTTTACTTAAAGGCTCACGTGGTATGAAATTAGAGACGATATTAAAGGCATTTACGTCATAGTGGCATTGAATCGGTGGGATAAACGCTCACCGATTTATTCATGTAAGTTTATCTTTGTTAAATGAGGTGAGAACGTTGTCAGTAGGTGTACTATGTATTCATGGATTTTCAGGTGGACCATACGAGGTGGAGCCATTCACAACTTACTTACGTTCACATACAAATTGGATAATTGAAGAGCCAACATTATCTGGGCATGGGGAAGAATTACATATGAGTGGTTTTAAGGCGAAGCACTGGTTGATGGATGCCGAATTAGCCTTCCGAACATTGGCCAAAAAAGTTGACGAGGTAATCGTTGTTGGCTTTTCAATGGGAGGAATTATAGCGCTCTATTTAGCTAAACGTTATAAAGTGAAAAAGCTTGTATTACTAAGTGCTGCTGCAAAATATGTGAGCCCTAAGCAACTAGTCAAAGATTTTAAAATGTTAGCTACTGAAGCCTATCACCATAATTTGACTAATAATGAACTCTTTCTACGATACCATCATAAGTTTAACAATGTGCCACTAGCCTCAACAGTAGAATTTATGAAGCTGGTAAGAATGGTGGCGCCATATTATCGACATATTCAAATTCCTGTATTTATTGTGCAGGGTAAGTTAGATGGGATAGTGCCTTATCATACGGCTCAATTTCTTTTTGATGAGTTAGCCTCTGAAGATAAAAATTTGTATTTTTCTGATAACGGCAAGCATCATATATGTTTTGAGGAAGATTGCTCTGAATGGTTTCCACAAGTTTTAATGTTTTTGAAGGACAAATAAAGTAGTCAGATTATTACGACTCATGCGTTATCGTTGCATAGGATTTAAAGCCATGTTAGACTAGTGTAAGCAATGGATACATTTTGTGCGAAGACTCTTCATATTTGGTTGAAGAGTACTTTTTTTTGAACACAACGGTTTTATTCTAAAGTGAAAAATTACGACAGAATCGAACCGCTCGGTAAAGACCGGGCTTTCCTTTTCATATAAGAGAGCTCTATATGGACTATCATGTAGAGAAAATTTTTAAGTAACGGAAACGTTCCACTACACAGGCTCGAATTTGCCGACAACTTCATCTGAAAATGTAACCATTTGTCAACTTAAAAGGAAAAAAAGGAGATTGAGAAGTTTGACAAATTTTTCAGAATTAAATATTAGCGAATCTACACTACGTTCAGTAAAGCGTATGGGATTTGAAGAAGCAACACCAATCCAAGAAGGTACTATTCGTTTTGCGATTGAAGGCCGCGATGTTTTAGGTCAAGCACAAACAGGTACTGGTAAAACTGCCGCTTTCGGGATTCCACTAATTGAAAAAATCGATCCAAAAAACCCTAATATTCAAGCATTAGTCATTGCTCCAACTCGTGAGTTAGCAATTCAAGTTTCAGAAGAGCTATATAAAATTGGCTATGACAAACGCGTAAAATTATTATCAGTATACGGTGGTCAAGAAATTGGCCGTCAAATTCGTGCACTGAAAAATAGACCTCAAATTATCGTTGGTACGCCAGGTCGTATTATTGATCATATTAATCGTCGTACGTTAAAATTAGAAGATGTTCAAACATTAGTATTGGATGAAGCAGATGAAATGTTAAACATGGGCTTTATCGATGATATTAATTCAATCTTAGAAAACGTACCTTCTGAGCGCCAAACATTACTGTTCTCAGCAACAATGCCACCAGCAATCCGTAAAATTGCTGAAACATTTATGCGTGATCCAGAAATCGTGAAAATTAAAGCAAAAGAGCTAACAGTTGATAATATTGATCAATATTTTGTTAAGTCTGCTGAACGTGAAAAATTCGATGTTTTATCTCGTTTATTAAACGTTCACCAACCAGAGCTAGCTATTATTTTTGGTCGTACAAAACGTCGTGTAGATGAGCTTGCACAGGCCCTATCTATTCGTGGCTATTTAGCTGAAGGTATTCATGGTGATTTAAGCCAAGCGAAGCGTATCTCAGTGTTACGTCAGTTTAAAGAAAATAAAATCGATATCCTTGTTGCGACAGATGTAGCCGCTCGTGGACTTGATATTTCTGGTGTGACACACGTTTATAACTTTGATATTCCTCAAGATCCTGAATCTTATGTTCACCGTATTGGACGTACAGGTCGTGCGGGTAAATCAGGTCTTGCCGTAACATTTGTAACACCACGTGAAATGGGTTACTTACGAATTGTAGAAGAAACTACGAAAAAACGTATGACACCTCTTCGTCCACCAACAACGGATGAAGCATTAGAAGGTCAACAACGTTTAGCTGTAGAAACACTTGAGGGTCTCATTGCTAATAATAATTTAGGTGATTACCGCACACTTGCAGCAGAATTACTAGAGAATCATGACGCAGTCGATGTTGTAGCAGCTGCTCTACGTTCATTAACGAGAGAGCCAGACGATACACCAGTAACAATCACGGAAGAACGTCCATTACCAATGCGTCGTGAACGTTCAAGCAATAACCGTGGTGGCGGTGATCGTGGCCGTGGTAACCGTAGCTTTGGCGGCGGACGCCGTGACAATGCTCGCAGTGGAGAACGCCGCAGTAGCAGTAGCCGTCGCGAGGGTGGACGCCGTGAAGGCGGACGTCGTGAAGGTGGACAAGGTCGTTCACGCTCTCCAAGACGACACGAAGGGTAATTTTAACCGAAATACACTTAATTTTTATTGTAAACCTTACAGCCATGGTGGCTGTAAGGTTTTTTTTCGGTTATAGTTGAAACAAAAAGGTGAATGAATCCGTATACATGTAATGAAGAAAGAGGGGGGGAACGACAATGAGAGCACAACCTATTCATCAAATTTCCCGAAAAGGGTTAACTGTGTGGCGTTTATATGGAGTTATACAAACTTTGGTGCTGTTAGTTGTAGCAGGACTGGTAAGTTACGGTACTTATTATTTTGAATGGCCGACATTTATTTACTTCATAGCGGGTGCAATTGTATTTTTAAGTGCGATATTATCTGTTTTTATCTTCCCGAAGATAAGATGGGAAAGATGGCGTTATGAGGTGCGTGAGCATGAAATCGAAGTACAACATGGTTTATTTGTGGTGAAACGCACATTAATTCCAATGGTACGTGTGCAACATGTTGATACGACACAAGGGCCGATATTAAAAAAATATGACTTAGGTAATATTTCTATTTCAACAGCTGCAACTGTACATACGATTCCTGCACTTGTTATGGACGAAGCAGACGTACTGCGTGCGCGTATTTCTGATTTAGCAAGGGTGGCTGAAGATGATGTCTAAGGAAATTAATCGTTTACACCCAGTGTCTGCAATTATAACAAGTGTAAAAGCATTGAAAAGTATGATATTACCAATTGTCATTATTATCATAAGTAACGGCTTTAATTTTTCTTTGAATTTTCGTAGTGAGCATTTTTTTGAAACCATTTTACTTTTTGGTGTATGGGGAGTTGCCTCACTACTTGCACTCGTGGGAGGAATCATAAAATGGCGGACATTTGTTTACTGGTTTGAAGATGGGGAATTGCGTGTAACATATGGATTATTTGTTAAAAAGAAGCGTTATATTCCTTTTGAACGTATTCAAAGTTTAAATTACAATGAAGGTGTTTTTCATCGTATTTTTGGTTTAGTGAAAGTTCAGGTGGAGACTGCTGGTAGTAAGGGAGGAAAACCTGAGGTTGAGCTGACAGCCATTCGCAAAGCAGCAGCAGATGTTATTGAATTAGAAATGCGTCATGCTAAAAACGAAGCGGTTCAACAACAAGTACAAGCGCAGGTAGAAGAGGAAGCTGTAGCAACTCCGATGATTTATCATATGTCTATGCGAGATTTGCTGGTATTAGCAACTACATCTGGTGGGATTGGTGTCGTGCTATCAGGTCTTGCAGCTGTTGCCTCACAATTTTCCGATATTATTCCTTATGAAACAGTATTTCATGAGTTAGCTGATTTTGTGAAAATCGGCGCATTTTTAGTGGCACTAACGGTGATGGTGGTTTTAATTGTAGCTTGGATTGTATCGGTGGTCATCACGCTAATTAATTATTATGATTATACGGTCCGGATTGAAGAAGAAAAATTGATTATCACAAAGGGACTGTTAGAAAAGAAGCGTATTACTTTGCCGTTGAATCGAATTCAGGCAATTCGTATTGTGGAAAATCCCTTACGTCAGTTAACGGGCTTTGCTACAGTGGTTGTTGAAAGTGCTGGAGGTAATGGTGAAAATGGAAATGATAAAAAAATTACGCTATTTCCACTTATTAAGAAGCTGGATTGTATGCAAACATTAGAACAGCTTTTCCCAGATATGAATTGGCATCCTACATTAATTCGTTCACCAAAAAGGGCAAGGCCATTTTTTTATCGCATTGATTTTTTCTGGCTAGTTCCGATTATCGGTGCCTCTTGTTATTTCTTTTATCCATACGGGCTATTGTCGTTGCTGTTAATCCCATTAACAATTTTGCTTGGTATCTGGCAGCATAAAACAGCAGGTTATCAAATAGATGGCAAGCAACTGGCTATGCAGTATCGAGTATTTAGTCGAATTACATTGATTATGGAGAAAAAGCGAATTCAATCTATTGAAAGTACACAATCGTACTTTCAAAAAAGAAAGAATGTTATGTCTGTAAAAGCAACCGTCATGTCAGGAGCAACTGGTACAACGGGAAGTGTATCTAGCCTAGAGCAAAAGGATGCCGAGAAGATCTTAACATGGTATGAACATTAATGCACTAAAAGCTAATCCTTTCAATTTTATGGAAGGATTAGCTTTTTTAACTATAAATAAATAGGGATGCTGTTTATAATAAAGTAAAAAGAACAAAAGGGGTGGAGACATTGTTTAAATATGACATTAATGAAAGCGCTTATTTAAAGCTTTTGGATTTAAGTGATGTAGATGAGTTATTCGCTTTAACTGACCGTTCAAGGGATACATTACGTGAATGGTTGCCCTTTGTAGATGAAGTTAAAACAGTAAAGGATACGGAGCAATTCATAAAAAATGCTATGCAACAATATGCTGATCACAATGGCATACAAGCAGGGATTTACTATGATGGAAAGCTTGCTGGTGTTATTGGTTATCATCAAATCAACTGGCAGCATAAATGGACAAGTATTGGCTACTGGCTAGGGAATGAATTTGTAGGCAAGGGGCTCGTCACGAATTCAATGAAAGCATTGATTGATTATGCCTTTAATTATTTAAAGTTGAATCGCATCGAAGTGCGTGTAGCAGTAGGTAATATTCGTAGTCGTACAATTCCAAAAGTATTGGGCTTCCATGAAGAAGGGCGTTTAAGGGATGCTGAGTGGCTATATGATCACCACGTAGATCAGGTTGTATATGGTTTAACAGCAGCTGAATGGAAAAAAATAAAGATGTCAAATGAAGCTACAGTAGTTTTATAACGGATGTCATTGTAAGGAAAAAGGAGCTGCTCTATAGGTGAGCAGCTCCTCTTTTAATTTTATGGTCTACCAGCCATCTTTTGTTTGCGCCAACTTAAAATTCTTTTTGGATGTAAATAAACAAGTCCAAGGATAAATCCGGTTACCAAACCGCCTAAATGAGCAAAGACATTCACGTTTGGTTGGAGAAAGGTCATAATGACACTGATGACGATGATTGGTAAAATGAGCTTACGAAGCATTGGCATTGTACGACGAGTATAGTAAACTAATGCCCCAAATGCACCAAAAATTCCAAAAATAGCCCCACTTGCACCAAGACTCGCATAACTACTATCATAGAATATATAGGTTGCCATGTTGCCTACAATACCTGATACTAAATAAATTGTAATGAAACGTGCTTTCCCTGCGATTTTTTCTAGCTCTGGTCCAAAGAGATACAAGGAAAACATATTAAAAAACACATGCATAAACCCTGCATGTAAAAACATAGCAGAGAAAACACGCCACCATTCACCACTTTGAATCAGGAAATTTGCTTGGATTCCGTAATTCCACAAAAGTGTTCCTATGCCGGGTATGAGAGATAATACATAAAGAGTAAGATTTATTGCTATTAAAGTTGAAACAATAGGGTAATACTTTGTATATTGCTTAAAATTTTCCGTTCTACTAAACATGGCTCCACCTCAATTTACAATTATTATACATGCCTTGTTGGAAATAGGTAAAGGAGAAGGTTCACATGATTAAGGGAATTGGCCTCGATATTGTAGAGATTGATCGTATTGCAAAGGCTCTGAAACGAACAGATAAATTTAAAGACCGCATTTTAACGATAAATGAAAAAAAAATATTTGATGGTTATTCTGAAACTCGTAAGATAGAATTTTTAGCTGGGCGATTTGCTGCTAAAGAAGCATTTTCGAAAGCTTTGGGAACAGGGCTTGGAGAACAATGTAAGCTTCATGATATGGAAGTATTAAAAGGAGAGGCCGGCAAGCCTGTTTTATATTTTAAGGATGAACTTGTCAATGGATTTGTTAGTATTACGCATTCTAAGCACTATGCAGCTGCACAAGTAATCTTATTAGAATAGTACTTAACTTGTCTAAAAGGGTTGCACGTAAATTTAAATATATTGCCCTTTCTTCAAATGACATAACTGACAAATACGGTTCATATATTGTCGTAGTGGATTTGAAAGAAGAAAGGGTGAAAGCGTGGGCAACCGTATAGTTAAATGGCTCGTCTTACTTTGTACGATATTACTTCTGTCGGCATGTGGTGCAGCCTCACAGGAAAAAGTGTTGAAGAAAGTGAATGGTAAATGGGCAGAGACGAATGGTTATGAATTAAATGCATCGATGGAAATAAAATCGGGTGGGGAACCAAGAAATTATGATGTAACAGTATGGCACACAAAACCTGATTTCTATCGAGTAGAAGTAGTTGAAAGTGGGAAAGATGTTTCTCAAATGATTGTACGTAATGCTGATGGTGTTTTTGTTGTAACACCGACATTAAACAAAATGTATAAATTCCAAAGTGATTGGCCAAAGAAAAATAGTCAAGCCTACTTAATTGGAGCGCTAGCAGAAGATTTAGCGGAAGATAAAAATCTTGTCATGAAAGAAGAAGAAAAAGCATATATATTTGAAGCGGCTACTAGAAATAGCTATAAGAACAGTATGCCACATCAGGTTATAACAGTAGATAAGAAAACTTTATTGCCAACTTCAGTAGTTATTATGAATGATGTGAAAGAAGAGCAAATCAAAATCACATTTAAGAAAATTAAACTAGGTGTACAACATGCTGCAAAAGAGTATGCTGTTGAGCAATTCACTGATAAAGATAACACGAAAGGTGAACAAGCTACACCTGCCGACAAAGATGGGCAAGAAGATAATGAGGATAAGGAAGCAGTTGGTGCAGAGGTAGAATATCAAGAATTCCAAACACATTATCCTGTCGTAAATTGGGCACAATTAGCGAATGAAAAAGTTGTGCAGGAAAGTGGAATGGAACGAGTTATCTTAACATTCGAAGGTGAAAAGGCATTTACTGTTATGCAGCAACCAGTAATGAAAGAAAATTCAATGTTACCGGTATCTTCACCTGGTGATCCAGTTGATTTAGGCTTTACGATTGGTGCTATTACAGATACATCAATTAGTTGGGAAAAAGATGGTGTTGAATTCTTTGTAGCATCAAGTAAATTAACGCGAGAAGAAATGATTGAAGTTGCTACATCTATGACGATAAGTAGTATGAAGTAACTTTTCTGGCTACAGCCTTCTGGAATACGGAGGCTGTAGCTTATTGATAATTGAAATGAACCGATAAAGTATAGGCTCATATGAAAGCTAAAACTTTGTGTGTACAAGCTAAATCGACATACTAAGCATACATGTATGTCCTACATAATGTTTTAATTAAAAATAAAGAGGGTATCCTTATGAAAACACAGCAGTTTTTTCGTCCAACCAAAGCAATAATAGACTTACAAGCAATTCAACAAAATGTAAAAAATTTAAAAGAATTTTTACGACCTAATGTTCAAATTATCGCTGTAGTAAAAGCAAATGCGTATGGTCATGGAGATGTAGCCGTTGCACGGGCAGCTCTTGAAGCTGGTGCCACAGTACTGGCAGTGGCAACGCCCGATGAGGCATTACATATTCGAGCACATTTTGAAGAACCAGACATATTAATATTAGGTGCATCTCCAGTTTCATTTGCTCCCTATGCAGCGCAGCAACGTATTATACTTACGGCGTTTGCCGATGATTGGGTTCAGCAAGCTGCTTCTCTTTTAGTGGATGAAGCACGTCCTTTACGACTTCATATAAAAATAGATAGCGGAATGGGTAGAATAGGTATTCGCTCAGTGCAGGAATTATTAGAGCTGTACCAAACAATACAGTCTACAGAAAACGTTGAGCTGGATGGAATATTTACACATTTCGCGACAGCTGATGAAGAGGATACACTACATTTTGATCAACAGGTACAATTTTTTGAGAAATGTTTAGCTGTAATACCTAATAAGCCGCGACTTGTTCATGCATCTAATACAGCAGCCTCATTAGTAAAAGATCCACATTTACAATATGATGCTGTTAGATATGGAATTTCTATGTATGGATTATCACCTTCTCCATACGTGAAAAGTATCTTACCTTTTCCTTTATTACCAGCCTTCTCACTTGAAAGTGAACTTGTGCATGTGAAGCAAATAAAAGCAGGTGATTCAGTTGGCTATGGAGCCACGTATGTTGCTCCATCAGATATGTGGGTTGGAACGATTCCAATTGGCTATGCAGATGGCATGATTCGCAAGTTAGGTGGACAAGAAGTTTTAATTGATGGACAAAGAATGCCGATTGTCGGACGAATTTGTATGGACCAATGTATGGTTGCCCTACCAAAAGCATATGATATAGGTGAGAAGGTAACACTCATTGGTCAACAAGGAAATAATGGAATAACGATCGATGAATGGGCAACAAAGCTTGAAACAATTAATTATGAAATACCATGCATTATAACAACAAGAGTTCCTAGAATATACTTTTAGTTGTCTTTCATTAGAATTAGTCAAATTTCAATGTAATGCCATGAGCAATGTTCCAAGTTAGAATTGGTAAATAAATTAGCACTGGAGAACTTATTTCTTTTCCAAAACATAGTAATGGCTCATATTTGGAAACACATTGCAATAATAATTATTCAGCATATACCTTCGACAACCAACATATTTTTACAATTTGTACTTCAAATTGTCAGATATTTTGTCATTTCATGTCTTTTCAACAATATCTTTCAATGATAGAATGGGAAGTAATGAAAAGTGTATGGTTCCGTTGGAGGTGCTTGCTGTGTACGAGAAAAAGTTAAGAGAAGCTACAATTGCTGTTCAAGACAGACTATTTCTACAAACAAAGGAAGTAATTGAAGGTGAATCTTTTGTGCGTATTTTGGCGCGCAAAAATTTAATGCAGGAGCAACCAAATCAAATACGGGAAGCTATGATTAAAGGATATGTTGAAATGTCTCATATTAATTTAATGATTGCGAGCGAATGCTTGCATGCAGAGTATGAAGCACAACATATGGTGGAGCGTCTCGTTAGCGGGGGATGACACTTTGAATGTAAAACGTGGTGACGTTTTTTTTGCAGACTTATCACCGGTAATAGGTTCTGAACAAGGAGGCACTAGGCCGGTGCTGATTATTCAAAATGATATTGGCAATCGATTTAGCCCGACTGTCATCATCGCAGCTATCACTGCACAGATTCAAAAGGCAAAGTTACCGACACACGTTGAAATCAATGCTGAAAAGTATGGTTTTGAACGTGATTCGGTTATTTTGCTAGAACAAGTGCGGACAATTGACAAGTCAAGATTGACGGATCGTATTACGCAACTTGATCATGCTGTGATGGAAAAAGTTGATGGAGCGTTGATGATTAGTTTAGGTCTAGTTAAATTTTGATATACATATGTGTATAGAAGCATCGAGATTATGATATCTCGATGCTTTTTTTGTCTTATTTCCTTGAAACGTCTTTACCATAATTTGAATTTACTATTATAGATTTTGTGCAGCAAATGATTTTGCTACGAAAGGAGAAGTGCTGGCGATTAAGCCAACGTATAATTGATAAATGTTACAAAAAGCTTTAAGATATATTCAAGATTTTTAATAAAAATAGATTTTTGAAAAAATTCTTAAAAGATATATGAAAATTTACATAGAATATTCCAATTATAGAGGCGATTAAATTTTTTTTAATTATGGCAAGCAGGTCGAACAAAAGTGTAAGAGTATAGCTCCACAGGAAATGGAGGGACAGCAGTGACATATAGGTCTTCGGTTGAAATTATTACAGAGTGGGATATTGTTGCAGCTAGACAACTGGGGCGCAATGAAGCAAAAGTACTGGGATTTGGCACTGTTGATCAAGCCCGCATCACCACGGCAATTAGTGAATTAGCACGTAATATATATTTATATGCAAGTATAGGTGTCATAGAAATTGAAAGGGTTGAGGCGGATACTGAAAAGAAAATAGTTGTTATTGCAACAGATCGAGGGCCTGGTATTAAAGATGTTCGTAAAGTAATGGAGGATGGTTATTCCACCTCTGGGGGGCTAGGTGCAGGTTTGCCAGGTGTTAAACGATTGATGGACAGTTTAGATATTCAATCTGTCATTGGAGTAGGAACAACAATAAGAGCGGAAAAATGGTTGCGTTAGGACGTGAAGAAAACTGAAACAATTAGAAGCTCAGTATAAAAAAATATTAGCAGATTATATGGTCAACCAAACAGAAAGAAATTTATATATCGCTCAGAACTTCACACGTCAGTTAATTCAAAAAAATATCTCACCTGAGGATGTTATTAGCATCCATAAAAATGCTGTAGAACAAATATTTCCGAATCAAATGAATGAATCACAGCCTGCTTATGATTTTCTTATTGAAGTAATGGTGCATTATGGGATGGCCCATAGAGAGCATCAAAGTTTACTTCAAAAGCAAGCTGAATATGAAATGGAAATGAAAATAGCGACAAACATTCAAAAAACATTATTGAAAACTTATGTGCCGAATATGCAAAATATTGATATAGGTATGATTTCAGTACCTATTCGAAAAATGAACGGCGATTATGTACATTTTTTCCACGATGGTGAAGAATATTTGAGTGTGGCTGTGACAGATGTGGTCGGAAAAGGAGTTCCTGCTGCTTTATGTATGTCGATGGTGAAATATGGACTTGAAACATTGGTATATGCATATAAAGATCCGTCATATGTTTTAGAAGTTATAAATAGGGTAATAGAAAAAGGTGTGGATGACAGTATGTTTGTTTCGATGTTTTATGGCTGCTTAGATGTAGAGCAAAACATCTTTTCGTATGCTTCGGCGGGCCATGAACCAGCTTTACATTATAGTGCAAAGGACGATCAGTTCTTTACTTTAGAGGCTAAAGGTCTACTACTGGGTGTATTGTCTGAAACAAAATATACGTTTCATGAAATTGTTTTAGAAGAGAATGATTTAATTATTATGATGACCGACGGTGTGACAGAATTTAGAGTGAAAGAAGACTTAAATGCGCGAGAGATAATCACAACTTTAATTAAAGAAAATAGACATTTATCTGCCCAGCAATTGTGTCAGCTCCTTTATAAGGAAATAGAGAGAGTGCAAAATTTTAAACTATTTGATGATTTTACTGTAGTTATTTTAAAAAAATAGGTTTAAGTTTTAATTGAACAGGGAAGAGAAAATAGTCTAACAAATATGGTGGAGGTGTGCTATATGGACGTAACGATACATTTTAAAGAAATTGATCATAAATTATTTGGCTTTGTTGAGGGTGAAATTGATACATTTACTGCTTCAGGATTACGAGACGAATTAGAAGCTGTAAAGATTACAGAGGGTTTAGAAATTGAACTTGATTTATCAAAGGTAAATTACATGGATAGTACAGGGCTTGGGATTTTTGTTGCCTTCTATAAAAGAGCATTACGTGAAAATGGAAAAGTAAAGCTCGTTGGTTTATCGAATAGGTTACAAAGATTATTTGAAATTACTGGTCTTAGTGATTTGATGGATATCGAAACTGATAAAAAGGTGGAATTAAGATAATGAAGGAATTTGACTATATTGAAATTAGAGTTCCTGCTAAACCGCAATTTGTCAGTGTCATTCGATTAACTGTCTCGGGCTTAGCAAGTAGGATTGGCTTTAATTATGATGATATTGAAGATTTAAAAATTGCAGCGAGTGAGGCTGTGACAAATGTTGTTCACCATGCTTATAAAGAAGAAGAAGAGGGTGAAATTGTCATCGGCTGTGCGCTGTACGACAATAAAATGGAAATGATGATTGCGGATTACGGCAATAGTTTTAATTTTGAAGAGATTAAGTCTAAGATTGGGCCGTATCATCCTGAAGAAAGCATTGCAGGGCTAAGAGAAGGTGGTTTGGGACTTTATTTAATGGAAACTTTGATGGATGAGGTGATGATCAATAACGATGGTGGCGTAACTGTCTTCATGACAAAGTATGTCACTAGGGAGCAGGTGGAGAAAAATGTCGAAAGAATCACTACATAAATCTTCATCCAAAGAAGATGTACTAAAGTGGATTGAATTGTACCAGTCAACAGAGGATGATGAAGCACAAACCAATTTAGTGATTCATTATCGATATCTAGTTGAATCTATAGCTCGTAAATATTCGAATGGTAAATCTTATTATGATGATATTGTTCAAGTAGGGATGCTGGGATTGTTAGGTGCAATAAGACGTTTTGATCCGAATGTTGGTCGTAGTTTTGAAGCATTTGCCGTGCCAACAATTGTTGGGGAAATCAAACGTTTTTTACGTGATAAAACATGGGATGTTCATGTGCCTAGACGAATAAAGGAACTTGGGCCGAGGATTAAATCAACCGTGGAGGCGCTGACAATTGAATTGCAGCGTTCTCCATCCATTAAAGATATTGCTGAACGATTAGAAGTAGCAGAGGAAGAGGTACTAGAAGCTATGGAAATGAGCCGTAGTTATCAAGCTCTTTCTATGGACCATTCGATAGAATCAGATTCTGACGGTAGCACAGTCACGTTATTCGATATTTTGGGCAGAGAAGACGATGGCTATGAAATGACCAATAAACGAATGATTGTTTCGGATGCACTGGTTGTATTGAATGAGAGAGAAAAGCAAATTATTCAGCTTACATATCTAGAGCAACTTAGTCAAAAAGAAGCTGGAGAACGATTAGGGATTTCTCAAATGCATGTATCTAGGATACAAAGGAAAGCAATAAAGAAATTACAAGAGGCTATTCTAGCAAGTGGCGGTGTTTCGCTCTAATCTTTCGGAGGTATTTAGTGAAGAATACCTTTAAAATGAATGAAAATAGTCTACTCATATTCGTCTGAGTAGACTATTTTTTTGCATTTTTAGTAAAGTGTAATGGTAAAATGAAAAGAAAAAGGTAGTGATGATGTGGAGCAAAAGCAAATGTTACAGCTCATTGCAAAAGATGTAGCAGTCAAACCAGGGCAAGTAGAAGCTGTTATCAAATTATTAGAAGAGGGAAATACGGTACCATTTATTGCGCGTTATCGAAAAGAGGTTACAGGATCACTTGATGAGGTGCAAATTAAGGCTGTAGAAGATCGTTATCACTACATACAGCAACTTGAACAACGAAAAGAAGAAGTTATACGATTAATCCAAGAGCAAGAAAAGCTTACACCAGAATTAGAACAGGCTATTCTTTCTGCAACAATCTTACAACGTGTTGAGGATTTATATAGACCTTATAAGCAAAAACGACGTACAAAGGCGACGATTGCAAAAGAGAAAGGTTTAGAGCCTCTTGCAGATCTCCTATTAGCATTTAGTAATGATGCATTAGAGCAATTAGCAATTGATTTTGTAGATAATGAACAAGTTGCTAATCTTGAAGAAGCCCTGATGGGAGCTCGAGATATATTAGCAGAACGTTTTGCGGACGATGCCTCTATCCGTGAAAAAATTCGTGCTTATTCATGGAAGGATGGCATCCTTGTTACGTCTGTGAAAAATTCTGAAATCGATGCAAAAAATGTTTTTGAAATGTATTACGAATATGAGGAGCCTGTTAATCGCATTGTGCCGCACCGTATTTTAGCGATAAATCGAGGGGAAAAAGAAGAGATATTAAAGGTTTCTATTCATGTACCGGTGGACCGAGTTTTAATGATTATGTGGAAAGAATGGATTCCAGCAACTGGTTCCTCTCCTGCTATTGCAGAAGTGAAACTAGCAATCGAGGATTCGTACAAGCGCTTAATTCAGCCTTCAATTGAAAGGGAATTACGAAACGAGCTTACAGAAAAAGCTGAGGCACAGGCTATTCATATTTTCTCTGAAAATTTACGTAACTTATTACTACAGCCACCTATGAAAGGGAAGTATGTTTTAGGGGTTGACCCAGCTTACCGTACAGGTTGTAAGCTAGCGGTTGTAGATGAAACTGGGAAAATGCTTGAGGTTACAGCTATTTATCCACATCCACCTAAACCAGATGTGGCAAAATCGAAAGCTACTGTGAAAGGAATTTTGGCAAAGTATCCAATAAGTATAATTGCCATTGGGAATGGTACAGCATCTCGAGAAACAGAACAATTTATCGCAGATGTATTAAACGAGCTTACTACTGACATAGCTTATGTGATTGTCAATGAAGCGGGAGCATCTGTTTATTCAGCGTCTGATATTGCACGTGCAGAATTTCCTGATTTACAGGTTGAACAACGTAGTGCTGTCTCCATTGCACGCCGCTTACAGGATCCTTTATCAGAGTTAGTGAAAATTGAACCAAAAGCGGTGGGAGTAGGTCAATATCAGCATGATGTTTCTCAAAAAAAATTAAATGAATCGCTAACTTTTATAGTAGAAACAGCTGTTAACCAAGTTGGTGTTGATGTAAATACGGCTTCATCATCACTCTTACAATACGTTTCTGGTTTATCAAAAACTGTTGCAGAGAATATCGTGAAGACGCGAGAGGAAAATGGTCAATTTACTACACGTGCGCAATTAAAGAAGATTCCAAGGTTAGGTGCCAAAACGTATGAACAGGCTATTGGTTTCCTACGTGTCCCAGAAGCAAAAAATCCGTTTGATGCTACAGGTATTCATCCTGAGAGCTATGATCTTGCTGAGCAAATATTAGCAGAGGCTCAAATAGATAAAAAAGAGTTAGGGACACAGAAGGCAGAGGAAGCTATTGCAGCACTAAATATCCAAAAGTTAAGTGATGTGCTCGGAGTAGGAGTTGTGACAATTCAAGACATCGTCGATACTTTAATGAAACCTAGTCGCGACCCACGTGATGCATTCCCACAACCATTGCTTAAGACTGATGTATTGAAAATGGAAGATTTAAAAGTAGGTATGGAATTGCAGGGTACTGTAAGAAATGTAGTAGATTTCGGCGCATTTGTTGACATTGGCGTGAAGCAAGATGGACTTGTGCATATTTCTAAACTCCAAAACAAACGTATTAAGCATCCATTAGAAGTTGTAGCGCTTGGGGATATTGTAACTGTCTGGGTTGAACAAATAGATGTAACGAAAGGTCGTATCTCTTTAACGATGCTTCCACCTAAAAATCAAGCATTAGTTTGAGTACTAAATTTTCACCACACTGTCTATACTACACAGTGTGGTATTCTTGTTGTTAGAGGTGATTACTATGGACAATCAAGAATTACAAGAGCTTGTTCGTCGCTTATCTTTGAAAAGCTTTCAGAGACCTTTTCTTCATCAAGCCTATTTTAATGCAAGATTACGTTCAACGGGAGGACGATATCTTTTACAATCTCATAATATTGAGATTAATCCTAAAGCCTATGAGTTATACGGTTTGGAAGAAGTTCAAGGTATTATTTTACACGAATTATGCCATTATCATCTACATATTGAAGGGAAAGGGTATCAGCATCGAGATAAAGATTTTAGAGAATTATTAAGGAAAGTAGATGCCCCTCGATTTTGCTCAGTTCTACATTCCCCTAAAGCTACAGTTAAAAAACACCGACGACGCTATACATATACTTGTGTTAATTGCCACCAGTTATATGTACGGAAAATAAAAATGAATGTTGAAAAGTATTGTTGTAGTAAGTGTTTAGGGAAATTAAAATTAGTGGAATAAAAAAACTTTTAAAAATAGTTGACGTTTTGTTGTGTTGTCCCTATAATAGTAAAAGTCGACAAGATAACGACAACAACGAACATACATTATTCCGAAGTAGCTCAGTTGGTAGTAGCACCTGACTGTTAATCAGGTTGTCGCAGGTTCGAGTCCTGCCTTCGGAGCCATGGCCCCTTGGTCAAGTGGTTAAGACACCGCCCTTTCACGGCGGTAACACGGGTTCGAATCCCGTAGGGGTCATTTTTCATAATTTTAATGTAAATAATATTTGGGTCCCGTGGTGTAGCGGTTAACATGCCTGCCTGTCACGCAGGAGATCGCCGGTTCGATCCCGGTCGGGACCGCCACTTATTGGGGTATAGCCAAGCGGTAAGGCAACGGATTTTGATTCCGTCATGCCTAGGTTCGAATCCTAGTACCCCAGCCATTCATTTCTTAATTCGAGCCATTAGCTCAGTTGGTAGAGCATCTGACTTTTAATCAGAGGGTCGAAGGTTCGAGTCCTTCATGGCTCATCTCTTTAAGAAAAAGAGTTGACTTTTTGAATTATCGTAGTATAATGAGAAAGTTACTAATCGAATGCGGTCGTGGCGGAACGGCAGACGCGCTAGGTTGAGGGCCTAGTGGGGGCAACCCCGTGGAGGTTCAAGTCCTCTCGGCCGCACCAAGTCAATCAATTTCATATGCGCCCGTAGCTCAATTGGATAGAGCGTCTGACTACGGATCAGAAGGTTGTGGGTTCGACTCCTGCCGGGCGCGCCAAATTTAAAATATATGCGGGTGTAGTTTAATGGTAAAACCTCAGCCTTCCAAGCTGATGTCGTGAGTTCGATTCTCATCACCCGCTCCAAAAAAGTGTTGACAACCGATTGGTTGCATGATACACTTGAGTAGTTGTCTGAAAAGACGACATATGAACCTTGAAAACTGAACAAGCAAAACGTAATCAATAAAGTTTTAAG
>NZ_JPVR01000055.1 GCF_000772935.1 Lysinibacillus boronitolerans JCM 21713 = 10a = NBRC 103108 | reverse complement strand
TTGAAACGTTACTACGAGCCACTTTAGCGCCCTTTTTGTACGAAAATGCAAGAGCCTGTACAGTGATAGTCTTAGCACTTGCATCGATCGCTGTAATTAATACATCCTCAGTTTTTGTATCATCAAAAATAGTGACTTGCGTAAATGGTGTAAAACCATCAACACTAGCCACTTTTAAAGTAGTTGTGCCATCTGTAACAGCTTCGAGAATATCTGTTAATGCTGTATCTAATTTAATTTTGTTAGAGCTGCCATCAAGCGTGTCTGAAAAAGTACCACTATTTTCAGGAACACGACCATCCAACTCTTGTTGAACTTGTATACGTTGAATTTGACGAGCATGTTCTATCAAAACCCGATAAGCGTTGTAGATTCCCCACTCAAAATTATTTGCGAATTCAGACATGAATGGTGTGCCATCATTGATAATTTCTCCTGTCGCAGGGTCCGTGACATCATCATGCCATTGAGTACGTTCATAAGGATTTTTTTTGAAGTTTAAAGGTATTTCGCCATTCATTAGATTATTCACTTATTTTCACTTCCTTCGTTTCCAGTTGTAGAGGAAATGCGATAACATACCCCTGTGAACCCTTTTGATAATTCATTGTTTTAACGTACAATTCACGCCCATAATTATCGACTAAAGCAGCACGTGTAACTAGGCCTTGTTCTAGAGATAATTTCACATACTTTCTTAGTCCATACTTTGTGCTAGTATGATAGATTTCTTTGTCATGTACGACTCCATCAATAGTCACCTTGGCTCCTGCTACAAGATTACTTAAAAATTGCTGCGTTAAATCTATCATCAACGGTTGTATTTCATTCAATTCCTCACACCTCCTGCTCTAAATCGGCCACAAATACGATTGTTCATATCGAAACCATAAGCATCGTTTGAAACGCTTAATATTTCATTCCCTAATGCACCATGGGTTTTAGCTGTTTTAAATCGGCCACATATTTTTGTTGGTAACGTCCATGAATAAGAGCCACCAACCAATTGAATTACCTCTTTTAAAATTCCTTCTGCGATGATCATATAAATATTTAAAGGAATCATAGGCTCTAAAATTTCCGATACTTCACGATAATAATTCTGTTCACTCGGTAACAACAATTCTAAAATGTACTCTTGTGGGTCTAAGTTGATTTGATAATTACCCTCACCAAAAATAGAATTCAGTAATTGTTGTAACGAACGCCAAGTATATGGAAGTTTGTTATTAATTTTTGCAAGAACTTTCATTCGTCTGGTTTCTAACGTATCTGATGGGCGACGTTTTAACTTCATCATTTTCTCCCAACGAGCAATACCTATCTCATCAATTTCGTTTACAAATCGCATAGAAAACATTTGCAATAACTCAACTTTAACCCGATTAAAATTAGTGTTTTCAACTTTGGCTATTTCAATAAATTCCTCAAAATCACTAATAGTCGTTGGGTAAAGTTTTGAAATATCTATCTCATTTGTTAACGGTTCATACATTAGTAACCTCACCTCTTTTTGGAATAGAATCGTTGTCTAAAGTGAAATTACTTGCAGTTCCGTTAATGGTTGTATTTTGCACATCAATTATCCCGTTGATTTCAAGCATTCGAGATTCTAAATGCACTATTCGCAAAACAAGTGGTGAAGAATTTTCCCACGTTTTTTTAAGTTCAAGCAAATAATCATCTACCATTTGTTGTACATCTATTTCAACATCTGCCCATTCAAACCCCTCATCAAAAGTGATGTTAGGGAAGTTAATATTAATTACAGTATTACTGACACCTTTAACTAATACTGTATGTCCGATTGGGGCAATTCCTAACCCCTCCCCTTGATTGGTTACTGGGTCTATAGCTGTCTGCAATGATTCCAGCAATGTTGATGAAGGTACATTGTAAGTTGCATCTAACACAACCAATTTCACATTGTAAATTCCTTCTCTAATGCGGTAGGCCTTTACACCACCAATGCCTTGAAGTTCGTGAACTTTATCCAAATAATCTTTTCGGTTTCCGCCATAAGCTAATGCTTCAAAACTATCTAAATATCGTTTACGCAAGCTTTCTGTATCTTCCTCATCTTCACCTGGTATTAATAATTCAATTAGTTCAGCATTTGTTAATCCGTCTATATATTCAATTGGAATTAATGGACCGAAGTAATTGTTGCCAATCATTCCTGGTGTTTCACATTCCAATTTAAAAACACCGAAACTGATTTTTTCAGTAACGGTGTAATTATGAATATCTAAAGAAAAACGGCTTCCGATAGGTACATCTAAATTAAATATTCCTTTTAAGATTGCCTTTTCAGCAGAATAAGGTGATATTCCTCTATCTTTACATAAACGAATTAAGAATTCTCTAGAAGCCGTATCACCAAACATTTCTTGTAGCATACCTTCCATTGAAAGATACAGCTCGTATAACTGTATTGTGTGAGGTGAAAGTGCATCCCAGATAATTGAACCTTCTCGCTTGTCTACGTTTGATTTTACCATTTCTAGTGCATCATCTAGTAATTGCTCCTGCGTAATATGTTCAAACATTAAGAAACCACCACCTCTTTTGTTATTTCAATTTCTCCTGCTGTTGTATGAGCTGTAAATTGCACATGTACTTTATTCTTTACGTGACTAAAAGAAAAAGCATCAACACTGTCGATTCGATCATCCTGTGTTAACGCTTCGGTTATAAGTCTTTTTAGTTCACTGTATACAAAAGGGATAGGTTGTCCAAATAGCTTTCCGATTTCAGCACCATAGTTCCAAGTATAAATTAAATGATCATAGCGCTCTGTACTCAATGCTTTATAGATAGCCTGTTCAATGGCTTCTCGTCCATCACAATATCCGACAATGCGCTTTCGTTCTAAATCTAATTTGTAGGTGCGAGAAGGTTGGACCACTTCTTCGAAATCTGCTGTTAACTCTTCATCCAATTTATTTTGTGGAATCATCAAACCACCTCTTTATCGATAATTAAGTACTGTTGACCGCCATGAGCACGAATCATAGTCACCTTGTCACCTTCAACAAGACCATTATGGATTTTAATCTTCTTACGGCCTTTATATTCGTGTATATGGCCGTCCGTTTCTTCCGTTTCATGGTCAACTGTTATTTCAACTTCATAATCCATTACAGCACGAGTGAGCTTTAACTGTTCTTCTTTTAGTGTAAGTTTTTGGTCAATTTGAACCTCCAACGGACTTACACTTAAAACAGTGCCATACACAGCCGTAGATAGCTTTTGAGCATTGATGACACCAAGGACTAGCTTCTGAATTTCTTTTAAAATATCTTCCATGCTACGCAATGAAATCACCGCCTATTAACTTCAAATCCATTCGATGATCAGATTCTTTGAAAATATGCTTCACTGTCTCAACCATCATAAAATTGGCAACCGTAAGATCGCCAACGTACATTTGAACAGCTACCTGACTGCCTCCACGGACAATTGGATCACCAAACACTTTATTAATGTGGAGCTTACGTGATTTGCGGTTATAAAGTTGTAACATACCATCTGCCTTTGCTTTAGCGTTATCCTTTTCACCTAACTTCTCTGTGAGTTGCAAAACGCCCCACTCGTTGATTTTGCTGCTGTCTTGAGCGATGTAAATTTCACGTTTACCTTTCTTCTTATCTTCACGTATCAGCTTAATTTTATTGTACGTATTTTCGTCTATGGATGTCGTGTACTCAAATGACTCCCCTGTGCTCTCATCAATCAGCAAATCAGTTTTTAACGTCTTGGCTTCTCGTAAATTGAGTGACCCAAAGTCATCATAGAGTACATATAAACTTTTTGTGTGAAGAGTTGTTTCAGCTAGAGCATTAGCCATGATAGTAAACAACTCTTGATTATCTTCGACCATCGAAGGGATGACATGCTTTGTATTATCTACAGTGCCTGTCTTTAATCTAAAGTCCTTCGCAATCATTTGAAGTACTTGAGCAGCCGTCTTTTTGGAATATACATATGTGTCCTTATTTTTAAAGTAGCGCAGCTGATCATAGCAAGTGACAGTAATAACCCTGTTATTCGTACGCTTCTTGGTAAAGACAAAACCGTAAAATATCTTTTTACCGTCATATTCAAAACGAACTGCATCACCCTCATGAAAATTAAGTACATCATCTTTGATCACTTTGAATGTCAATTTACCTGGTGTGCCTTTTCGATGTGTTTCCCACTCAATCCCTTCCTCTACAGCACATTCGTAAAGTTGCCCTCTACTCATGATATATAGTTTTGATTTAGCCAAGTTTGATCACCTGCCCTGCTTTAATAACGCTTGGATTACTGATGTTATTGATTTTTGCTAACTCGGTATACTTCGAGCCATCACCTAAATATTTCTTAGCAATGGCCCATAGTGTTTCTCCATCTTTTACGGTATGAGTTTTTGGTGTCGTCTTACCTGTTGTTGGCCGTTTTTGCTCTACTACAGCTTTAGTTGCTGTCTTAGCAGTACTCGTTGAATTACTGGCTTTTGTGGCAGCTTTCAAATTGATTTTTTTATTTCCATAAGCTTTATACTGCTTTAATTTGATTCGTACATTGACATCAAAGCCGTTTTCAGCGGATTCTAATATTTCGTACTCTTCAAGTGATACGGTCATATTGGTGTCAAAAAGTAGGTTTCTATTCGGCATCATGCGATTGACAATAAACTGAAAGGGCTTGTCATCAACTTTCAGCTTTTCTAGTTTTTCGAGGTAGTAGGTAGCTGGCTGAAAACCATTCGGATAAACAGAAAACGGATATTTTACGTTTGGGAGTAATACCTCAAACTCAATATCCGTTAGTCCAGTTTTCTTTATTATGTTAACTTCGCCTTCGTTCATCAATACGGTGGTTTCGTTTCTACCATTAATCTTCGTAGACAATTCAGCAGGGGCAACAGGAAACTGTACACCATCTACAAAAAAGTTATACATCTGTTGAACCTCCTTCAGCTAGCATTTCGGCAACTTCTTCTACTCGTTCTCCGAATTTATCGATAACGCCATCGATGTCTAATTCACTATTGATATGGTTTTCATTCTTCATATCCACTTTAATCTCAGCTGTTGTGTATCGGTTAATGGCTTCACGCTCGGCAATATCACGAAGATATTTTAAATCTTCATTCATCATCTTAATGCCATCAGCAGCTTTCTTTGTATTATCAGCTGTTTTCTTGCCTGCCTCGTTGCCTTTATCAAGTTTTTCACCTAACCCTAAAGCATCGTTAATCGACTTCATAAGTGCATCGGTGTTACCACCTGTATTACCTTTGTCAAAGTTGAATAAATCAGCACCCCAGTTGTAACCTGTATCCCATGCGGCGCCTAACGATTTCATCTCCATTTTAGGAGCTTCCCAATAATCATCAGGGGCTTCACCAACCCAATCTCCTAATGCGCCTTTGAGGCCTTTTAAATCACTTGTAATAGACGTTGTATGAGCTATTTCGCTACCTTTTCCAATTCCAATTTTTGCAGCAATATCGGATGGTAATAAATCAACAAGCCAGTTCCACGCTCGAATAGCACCGTTAACAGCATCAACCATTACATTTACAAAGTTCGTTGCAAAACTGTCCCAACCGTTTGTCATCGAAATAATCGAATCTAGAACATTTGATGCTAGATTGTAAAACAATTTCTTTACAGAATACATCGGATGTTTCCATACATTCACAAAGAACTCCACATAGGAAGCCCACATATTCCATAGATAGGCAATTACATTAAAAATGGCTGAACCTAATACCATGAATGCTCCAGCGATAATGCCTGTTGCACTGATAGATGTTCCTGCAAAATGATTTATTGCGGCAACCGCTAAGTATATCACTGCAATCAAAGCTACGATAGCCATCACTACCCACACAACTGGATTAGCAGCAAGCGCAGCAGTCCACATCCAAATGGCAGCAGTTTTTAATAATATAGCTGTTCTTGCAAGGGTTAGATACGTTATGAGTATACCAATAACACTTGCAACTCCTAGTACAATTGGGCCAATTAAAGACCAATTATCATAAATAAAGGAACCTGTTGAAGCAATTGCATTCATTACAATGCCTATAACTCCAGCTATTAAATACAAAGCTTGCGTTGCGCTAGAAACAAATTCTTTAAATCTCTCACTATTTGCAACATCATTTATTTGTTTTAGCACTGGACCAAATGCACGCAAGGCTTCATTTTGAAAATAAGTCCACATTTGTGACCATGTTACTGGCATACTATCAAACTTTTTATTAATTTCATCTGTAGCTGCAAACATTGCATTTTTTACGATGTCAGCTGTAATCATTCCGTCAGCCGCCAAATCACGAATAGCCCCTAAAGGTTCACCCATGTAGTCTGCGATTGTAGATATTAAGTTTGGCGCTTGTTCAAAGATCGAGTTCAATTCATCACCACGTAGCACACCACTGGCTAAAGCTTGTGATAACTGAATAGTTGCATTACTCGCTTCTACAGCACTTGCCCCTGCAATACCGAATTGTTTTTGTACAAGTTCAGTAAATGCTACCACCTCGCCCAAGTTACTGAATGAATCACGAGCATTGGTACCGATTCTCGAAACCATGTCAGCAGTATCTTTAAATGATGAATAAGAGCGTTGAGCAGCGTCATGAATCATCTGTTGTGCGAGTTCTATATCGCTCATATCACCTAGTCCAAAATCAACTTTAGCTAACTGATCAGGAATAACAGGCATTTCCTCTACCAATAGTTGTACACGTGCTTTGGTATTTGTTAACTCGTCAGAAATCTCAATTACTTTACCCAAACCCTGTAAAGATAAATAAGCACCGATCAAAGCTCCTACTTTCCCAAGTAAACCGTCCATTTCATCCGTGCCATCCCGTATTCGGTTGTTTAATCCTAATTGGGCATTATCAGCAGCATGAATTTCTTGTTCAATCTGATTCATCGAATTGGCTGCAGTAGCTAAATTTCTTCGCATCAACTCAATAGAGGAACTATCGAACATATTGCCAGAAGCTACATTCATTTGTTCCATTTGGTTGACCATCATAGATACTGCATTATGCATAGCTCTGATAGGCTGGCTCAAGCGATCTTCAATTTGTATCGCAGTACGAATTGTTGCCATGTTCTCACCCCGTTTTTGACATAATAAAAAGCACTCGTCATGAGTGCTGATTTTTTATTCTGTATGTTCCATCTGCGTGTTTGAAGTATTTAGTCTTACAGTAAGGACATTTTATTGTATTTCCAATCATCCTAAATTTTCTTTCGCATTTTAAACATTCAGATGGTCTTGTTTTAATTACTTGCACAAATGTAATTGGCAAAATCAGAATAAACATAATTATTACTATTAAGATAATGATGAGCATTAACATCAATATTCCTCCTCATTTTAAATGTACATAATATGGAGAGTATGCAATTAGAAGTAAGAAGGATCATATGTGAATTTAGCGATTCCGAAAGTTTTATCCTCTATTTCTTGAATCCACACATCTTCAATCTTATCGGAGACAGGACTGTATCTTAAAGCAAAATTTGTATCCGCGACTTTCTTTATTTGATTATTATATTCAATACCGAATAAAGGGAAGATATCGTCTTTCTCTTCAAATTTCATTATTGAGTCATCATATCCCCAGTATTGCCCCGAATAAACATTAAGTCGTGTAACAACATCATCGAATAATATAAATTCAAACTTATTTTTCTCGTAGATATACAATTTACCTACAATACTTTGATTAGTTTTTGGCACTATCCATTCAAAGTCCTCAATCTTTTCAGGATCTCCCATAATTCCGACCAATTGAGTGCTATTGATTTTGCTAAACTGGGTAGCATCAATGATAGGTTCAAAGGACTTATTTGAACTTGAATTTGTACTCCCTGAAGAACACGCACTAAGTAAAACTAAGATAACTAGTGTCAATATTATATTTATTTTTCTCATAGAATCCCTCCTCATACACAAATATACATAAAATGAAGGGATTTCACTATAGCTAATTAGCATAAATAGCTCGTTCCTATCGCTTCTTTCCTTTTTTGGAACTCCTTTTTGCCTCTCGTTCTTGCTTTTTATCCTCTTCAATCTTGATCTGTAGCGAAGCAATAATACAAGCCTTATCTGCTAAAGATAGAGACATATATTCAGACGGTAGGCGACGCATTTTATGGACCCACCAATGCATGATATTAGCGTCACCATCACCGTCCTCAATTAGTTTTTTACTTCTTCGACCATCTCCTCCAAATCGGCTTCATAACCGTTGGCTTCTTGTGCCGCAACTGATGCATCTGCAATTTCACCAATTGTCAGCATCTTACCAAGTAGTGCATCTGCACCCATTACTTTATAAGAATCTTGTAACTCTTTGTCGTTTAGATTTGGAAATATAATAGATTCAACTGTTAATAAACGTTGGTATTTAAAATGGTCAAAGTCCGTGTTAAATTGTCCTTTACGTTTTCCTTGTGTAATCATAGAACGTTTTGTACATTCAGACTTTAATTCAGCATCACGCTCTGGCGAAACTGGCGCAAACTCCCATTCAATAGGTTTCCCTTGTTCATCGATGAAACTTTTTGAAATAGCGCGCTTAATATTTCCGTTTTGCTTTTTATTATGTGCGAAAAATGCTTGTAAGTTTGTCATTTATAATCACCTTATCCTTTTTAATTAAAATTAAAAGAGCTCACATATTGTGAACTCTTTTTTATTGCATTTCTGGTAAAACAGTGAATTCTTCTGGCATTTCAAATTTTTCGAATGTGAAATCAAATGAATCCTCTAAATACTCTGCATCTGCATCTAATAACGCAACAATACCGCCATCAATATTACAATCAACTAAAATTGTTGTTTGTCGTCCAACTTGAGAAGAACCATCTTCATTCGTCACTTGAATATCGAAATAAATATCCTCGCCAGTCTCTTGGTAGTGCAACAACATTTTTCGGAAAATAGACGTATTAAAATGGAATGTTGCACTACCACTGTACTCTAGTCCAGTAGCTTTATTTCCCTTCGCTACTTGTCCCATAATTGGTATTTTCGTTTTTGTTTTTTCGGATCGTGCTTCTAAGTTAATTAACTGTGCAAATTTATAACGATTCCCATCAATTGTGACCCATGCCACACCTTGCGCACCATGAATAGCATCACGTGCATGCATGGTAGCTTCTGCGAAGTATTGGAGATCTAAATGTAAGATACTTTTAGGTTGCTTTTTTGTTTGTAAAAAGTCTTGTAATAAATCAGCGGCCATTCCCTGTTCTGAAATCTTGTTTACTTTCAATTGCATTCCCTCCTTTATGCTACCATCGTTGTCACGTAAAGTTGTGACATCGTTAGTGTGTTTATTACTTCCTCTTGTACAACTACAGCTCGTTTAGATTCACCTTGTCCAACTAACAGCTTTTCTTTATCGTAATTTTGGATAGCTCGAATACGCTGCATTTCTCCGCGATGTTTACCAATATCATTCCACAATGAAATACGACCATCTTGATCGTTCGGAACTTTACCAAGATAGCGTGTATTAAATAGATGGGCTGTATCGATTGCAAGCTGATCTAGAACCCGAATCGTTTGGTTATAAGAGAAGTCCTCATTTTTATCTGTTCTGAATGATGTAAATGTATTTACATCTTCTAACACATTAAAGTCATCACCCACTCGATGGAAAACGTATTTTCCTTCGTTAAGTAATAGTGTTAATTGTGGTTGAGTCTTGGTTTCAGACATATCAAGCACATGTTCACCATCATATGTGCGGTTAGTGTTGGATTGATTAACAGCCACTCCAGCTTGTACACCTGTAACCCAATAAACAGCACCAAAAACTTCCTCACCGTCACCAATTGCATCATTTTGAATATCTATAATACCTTCATGATCTGCTTTTCCAAGTTTATGGCCGATTAATTGGAACTTGCCTCCTGCCTCATCTCGAATACGCTTTGTATACTCCATATATAGCGATTTAATAATTGTATCCTCTGATAGACAACCCAAGGTGTTAAAGCCGTATGCCTCTAATTCATCTAGGGCCATTTGGTGAGGTGTCCCTGCTGTTAAAGCAGTTGCTCCGTTATTTCCGCCTGTTAGTTTTGTCCCTGCTGTTGCAGCTAAAGTAGCGTTCTTTTTAAAATCAACGAAATCATTATTTTTTAAATCAGCAGCTGTTGAAACAGCAATTTGTTCATCAATTAATGTTCCAGCAATAAGAGTTTTCACGTCCCACTTTAACGGTTCGTCAACATTTGCTTGAATAACGATTATAATATCGTTTCCACGTTCACCTTTGTATTTCGCTGTAGCAAATTCATTAGTTGCCTTTGCTCCTCCAAGGTTTAGTTTGCAGAAAAATACTGTAAGGGCTCCTTTAAATAGATCTCTAATACCTTTTAGCTTTGGATGAGTGTAATCGTAACCAAAGATTTTTAAAGAGTCTTTCTGCATGTCTTCCTTAGTGACAGTCATGACTGCATCATCAGCACCCCAATCAAGCGCTATTGGTAGTGCAGCATACCCACGATCAGAAAGGTTAACGAATGCGCGAGCTTTTGAAATGAAATTATGATACGTACCTGGTAATACTTTGTTTTGCGTTAACCAAAAACCTCCGCCTAATGCCATTACTTCTTCACCCCTTCATCGAATTGCTTTAAAATTTTGTCCACTTGAGTGAACGTATATTGCTCATCATCTGTTAGCAATGCATTAAGGGCATCCCGACGATGAATATATTTACGACTTGTGACCAGCTGTGATTTTGTAAATTTCGGTAGCTTTGAAGTAACGACTTCTGCTACCTTTTCAACGTCCACTGGCTCGACCTTTGCTTCAATCTCTTTCGCCAACTGAACTCACCCTTTCTCGATTTGTGTAATGATCTAATGAACCCATGAGCACTTTTGCCTCAATCTCTTGTAAGAAGAAATTAAAACGAATGAAGTTATGACCAATGCCATCAACAACTTCGCTATTAGCACCTGTACCAAGCATCAGCGAGCCGTTTAACAGCGTTATTTCTTTAATTGCTTGTTGTATTTTCAGAGTCATATTTGAAGCCTCTGATAAGCTGTTTTTAGGGAAATATTGAACATTAAATAATGTTGTTACTTTCCATCGTTTACCGATTTGTCTGAACTGCTCTAGGTTTAAAAACTGAATGAAAAAAGCAGGAGTCACAAACCCCTGCGGTACTTCGTCAATATATTTTTTATAATCTACTCCAAAAGCATCATGGAGCTTAACAGATATAGCGTCTTGAATATCATTAATCTCCATTGAAAGTCTCCTTTAACATGTTGAATAATTTTCGCTCAAGTATAGCTGGTGCTTGTCCTTCAATTTTGTCAGCAGCTATTGTCATTGTGAATCGACCTTTTACCCATCCTTTATGATTTCGAGTGCGATGTCCGTATTCATAATAGCTACTGTATCCAGTTGGGTTGTAGACATCAATTTCAAATACCCCACCAACTTTTCGTATATTTGCATCAATTGTCCAATTGTTACGTAAATACCCTGTTATCACATTAGTATTATTCTTAACTTCACGTAACATACGTGCAGCTAATTCCTTAGCTGCTGCCTCACAGAACTTCTCAAAGTCACCTCTTGCAAGCTTAGCTAGCTTTCTTTCAAACGCCTTTAACTGTCTTAGATCAACACGGCCACCCCTACCCATTTATGCGTACCTCTCAAATGCTTCAAGCATTATCTCTTGATGATCAGTATAAATAGCAGGTTCACCACTTCTTGTGTATTCAACAGTTTTGCCATGCTGAGTCACAATGATTTTTGAACCTGCTGGTATATCCAATTCTGGAGCGATAAATAGTTTAGTAGTCTGAGCAATCACTACTGGACCACCTGTCGGAGTAGTTGATGTTTGCTTTTCGTATGACAGTTTGCACTTTTGATCAGTAAACAATGTTACTTCTTTGTGGCCTGTAGCATGAGTAATAGGATCTTCAACCTCTTGCCAAACTTTCACTGTACACAATCCTTTGTACAACAACTCTACAGCTTTCCTACGAGCACTTACCATGTGAGTACCCTGTACTTTAAAAAGTCTGTATTACTATGCTGCAGATACGAAATAAATGCTTCAAATTGAGCCTCTGGTGTTCTGTTTGCTTCTACAGCAAATACTACATTCGTGTCACCATCCTGTATTTGCTTTGCAACAGCTTCAAAATTAAGTGTTTCGATATCCAGTAAGCCCATAGCTTTTTTAGTAAGCAAGAACTCTCCTACTACCATATCAATAGCAATTTCATTTAAGCCTGCTGGAATCGCCGTTAAATTAGTTTGGTTATTAATGTGATTAGTTACTTTATCGATAGCGAATTTCAATAGCATATCGTCTGAACTACTTGGAGCGCTAGATAACGCAACTCCAAGAGCAGATAGACGCACTACTACATCTAAATACATACGCATCACTCACTTTCAGACGTTTTACTTGATTGAGCAGCCTTCTTCTGTTCCTCTAATCGTTCCATCATTGATTCGTTGAAATGTTTTTCGTCAATTGTTAATTCTTCACCAACTAAATAACGCTCTCCCTTATAACGTATAGGGAAAGCGCCGTTTTTCACTTTTACTTTAATGTTTGCCATTTCAAATAACCTCCTTATGCAATCGGTTGCGCTTGGAATACATTTTGCGCTTCTGGGAATGACGGAATTGCGGTAGCTGCTGCTTTTGCCCATGTTGAAACAGGATCTTTTCCTTCTTCATATACCATACCAATTACCTTGCCGATGGAAGTCATTTCAACATCAGAACCACTACGAATAAGGCGTGACTCTTCTGGTGTTGGTCCGTATAACGATTCACCGAGTGGTCCATCACCAAACATAACGAATTTATTGTCTGGGAAGTAACTCTTCGTTGTATATGTTCCATCAGCATTTTGCTCACGATATTTAGTATTTGAAGTTGATTCATATACAGCAATAGTAGGTAATCCCTGTTGTGCAAAGAAGGCGTTTAAATCCGTTAAATTCGCCACACGAGCAGAACCAGCGCCGTATAGGTAACCAATAATCTTCGGATTGCGTAAAATAAGAGCTGCAATTTTTTTGGACGTTAACGCACGTGTTGGCGTAATATCTAACGCATCAGACCATCGTTCTAAATCTCCAAGAATATCCTCTGTACCTGTTCCCCATTGGTCAGCACCAGCAAGTGCCTCTTTATGATCTGCTGGTACTCCATATCCAACCGTAAGAGTCTTAGGTGTACCATCTGCTGTATTCAAAGCTAATTTCAATTCACCTGTACTAAGTGCTTGCATACGCATTAATTCAACGCTAGCACGAACATCATTTGCTGCTTTGTCGATTAAATTAAATACTCGTTGCATCAAGTATTGTTGCTCCTGTGCTGTTCGTGGGAATTGTAATGCAATTAGATCCTTTTCGGTAATCTGATATTTTTTCTTGATATAAGCTGCCTCTAACACCTGTTTAGCAGCATCTAACGAGCCAATTTCTGCCTCTGTATCAAATGAATGCACCTTTGCGATGACAGGCAATTCGTTAGCCCCAACAAGATACTCAAATTCAAGCGTGTTATGCTTCGTTTCTGGGAAAAGCGCTTCACCAATACCGTAAGATTGGTACTTTCGCTCTTTCATATAATCTAATACAGTTTTTTGATTAAATAACTCTAAAACATCTGGCATATTGATTTCCCTCCAATTATCGGAATTTAATTTCTTTTAGTGCTGTTTTCGCTGCTGCATCTGGTGCAGTAGGTAGACGATCTTCAAAAATGTAAGCTTCCACAATCAATGAACCAGGTTGTGGTCCATTTGTTACATCGACATCGGTATATAAGATACCTTCTGCAGTAGCATCATTTTTAGGCAAAATAGTACCTGCCTTAACGATTTTCTTTCCGTTCGCATCAGCCGTTACACCTACATCACTCACTACATAAGTAAATGCCTGTACCTTTGATGATGCTAAGAAATTTACACGTTGAAATCTTTCAATTGGTTTTACATATGGCATATATAGCCCTCCTTATTGTTTAGTCCCAAGGGTTGTTATTTGTATCACTTGTACCTTTTTCATTCGCCATTTTCGCGAAGTTAGAACCCATATCACTCGTTCCTTCTCCTTCGCCTAATCCTCCAGCAGGAACCCATCCTTTAAATGTCGGTTGTTGCTTTTCTGGCACAAATAAAAAGGACTTTGATTCCTGCAACGTTTTAAGTTGCTCATCAAGTCCTGTTTTGACATTACCGTTGTCGTCTAATTCAATTTTGGATTTGTCGACCAATCCCGTAACTAGATCAACGTCATGTACTTTGTTGGCAATAGCCAATTTTAATGCAGTATTTAGTCGCTCGTCTTTCAATTGCTGCTCATACTGTTCTTTTGCTTGCTTTTGCGACTCCTGCAACTTAGTGATTTCCGCTTGTAATTCCTCATTACCTTTTGCTTTGCCCTGTAATTCTTTTAATTGCGTTTCATGTGTTTTTACTTGTTCTTCAAGTGATTTTTTGGCATTGTTCACTTCGTCAAAGCGTTCCTTCGGAATCATCGCTCCGTATTTATTAATTAGAGCGTCAGCTTGTTCCTCACTAAAGCCCATTGCAATCAGATCTTCTTTTTTCATTACTGCATCCTCCTAATACGTGTTTTACGAGTAACGACTCGATAGGTTTTAGACTAGTTCTTTAACGTCTACTAGCAAAAGACGAGTTATTATTCATTCCTTGCAATTGAAGCGTTTGCCCACATAATCGCCTGCTCTAAATTTGTATGAGCAAGAGATTTTTCACGACTATTTGGGCATAATTCATCAACCATATGTGCAAGCTCTTTCGCTTTACTTCGTAATGTCTCATAACGTTCTGTTTGATCCCCTTTCGGCGCATGGTACATATAGCGATTTTCTAATTCAGGACTAATATAGTCCTTTGGTTTAATGCCACCATTATCTAAACAATCCGAACAATACTCTGTCATAGATTCATTAAGACATTGGGGATAATTAAAACATTTATTTGGCATGTCGTCGCTCCTTTGCTAATGCTCGCCTTTGAGCACGATTTAACTGTGGTTTTGTAATGCCTGAACGGGATTGTTCCCAATCTGCATAATCAGATGCCGACATAACAAGTGCATCTCTACTTACACCACCGCTAATAACTACTTCTTCTGGCTTATTCATTTCGGACCACCTAAACCTTTCCTGATTCGACATAATCAAGAACATGCTGCAATTCACTGCCCAAATCATCTTCGAAAGTCGCTTTAGGGAGGCTCACCACGCATAATATGTGAAACTTCCCGCTTTCCGTTAAGATAGCCAATTTGATGGCCTAACACATAACAGACCGCTGCAACTGTAACTACAAACAAGAAAAATATTAATGGACTCATAAAATCATCCTTTCTTTTTACCTGTGTTTTTTAATTGCTTATGCTCAAAGGAATTAATAACCAACTGTGAAATAAATAATTTAATAAGCTCATCTTCAGTAACTTTAATACCTTCTAAACTAGCAATTTGCAGAAAATCTGCTTTATACTCATCGAAAGTCATAGAATTGCTCCTTTACTATTAGGCGTTCGTATGGCAAAAAATTTAGAAAGATCTAATACTCCTCAAACAGCTTAGAAAGTAATTCATTTCGTGCTACCTCGGTCATACCAAGTAATTTTAAAATGCTATCACTTTCCGACGTACCAACTTGGATTTCATCGTCCTGGTCAATCGTTACAATTAAAACATTCTTAAATTCATTCGCTCTGCCCAAAGCATTTGTAAGCAAAGATTTTGGTGTAGTTCGACCTTCTTTTTCAGCTTTAATTTCGTTGAAATCAATCATACAACAAACCTCTCTTCCCATTCCGGATACTTAATATTGCTAGAAATGTAATACACCTCGCCATTCTGTTTACGTGCAATACGCTGACTGTAATCATCCTCGAAATAAGGAGCTGTCGTGGTTCTACACCTTGGATGAAAGGGGTTGGCTGTAACACCAGGTTCGAAGTCCGATAACTTAAATACTTTTCCATCCATCGACTGACAAATATCGCTTGTCTTGCTATCCAATGTTGCAATGATTTCATATCGCTCTACATCTAGTTCGCCGAATGCATCCTTTTGAGCAGAAGCACTAAAAAACGCTGATTCGGTTAAAACAAGCCGAGCAGCGTTAGAACGTGAGGTATTCATTTTTCTAGCTATCGTACTAATCATTCGGTCAGGAGCTTCACCGCGAGCCATTGATTGTATTAGTTCAGTATGCAATGTATCTAGCAAGAGGTTACGATCACGCCATATCTTTTGACTAAATGTTTGACCATCAGCAGTCCATGGTTTACTGATTATTTTAGTTAGCTTCGTTTCGTCTAGCGCTTGAAGTGTGAAACCAATTTCAAAAGCTTTTTGTACCTCAAATGCTGTGTGATAGTATTGCGTCTGATATGCATCTTTCATCAATCGCTCAAAGCCCTCAATTTGCTCACCATACAGTTTTTCTACATGTTGCTGTAATTGTAACTGCAAACTCTCTAAACGGCTTATATGAACACGAGAAGAGGCATTTTCAAGTTGTTTCATCCAATTTTGATTGACAGCATTCTTTTTGCCGTATTCGATGTATTCCTCTACTGTCCACCTGAACTCTCGTAGTTCATCACTTTTAAGTAACTGTTTAGCTTCATCAAGACTGATTTCATTGTTATCAGCAAAGCGTTGATACCACTTAGCTATATCCTTCTCAATTTCTTGCATAGTTCGGATATAGGCTCTTTCAAGGTCCCTGTAGTAGTTCTCGCTCTTCTCATGCTGCGCTTGCTCCAACATCTCGAACCGTCTACGCCAGTATTCTCTACTCTTGGCCATTATCATCACCAGACTTTGAATTTATCGCCTTAAAATGATCATCATAGCCATCGTACTCATTCACACGTTCCTGACGCTCCTTCTTATTTCGCTGCATCTCTTGTTGAACATCTTTCACATATGGATGTTGTGCAATCTTTGTTTCTTCAGATAAGTAAGGTGATTTATTTAATACATCAACAACTTCCATCTCATTAATAAGAATGTCACGGTTAAAAATGATATTTACACTTTCACCTTCATAATCACCTTGGCCTGTATTGGCTAAATGAACATTGATAAACCATAGCAATTCCTCAAATGAAGCCTGGAACTCTGTTTCAATACCATCTGCGTCAAGATCAATCTCGCTGTACATGGCTCTAATATTTAATTGATTTGGGTTATTTGCCATACGTTCGTCTTTAGCGTCATAACCTCGCCCATTTTCAATAAGAGCCTTTTTAAATAGCGATAAGATAGATTTGTAGTTGTCTGCGTTGACTTCAATTGTTAGTGTTTCAACGCCACCTTTTGCCCCATCCGCTGATCTTACTTTAACGGTGCCGTATATAGATAAATTACGTCTAAACTCACCTAAGTCCTGCCCATCATAGTTATGGAGAACGAGAATTGTATTTCTGGCGTCCTCCTGCATGTTGTTTTCAAAGTCACTTAACATGACGTTAATGCCGTCTTGTAGTGATTTCACACGCTTGATTAGAGGGATTTCCTTGTTATTGAATTTAAACGGAATTAAAGGCGTTCGCTGCCAGTTCATACCTAACTCATTTTCACCATCACGTATAGTTATATAAGAGGTTTGGGATCTTGTTACATCCTTTACAAGATGCCCTGCGAACCACTGATAATGTTCCACTCCGTGCGCACTATAAACCTCTGCTTTCTCCACTACAACCTCTCTATCGCCCTCGTACTCTTTTACAGCATATAAGCGAATCGCGAAGTCTAGAATTGTTTGTTCAGAATCCTTCCAGAACGGTATGATTTCATATGGAGGAAAACGTTTGATGGCAAACTCACCATTTTCGTCATAATACGGATAAAGCCAGCCAAGACCGCCATTCAATGCATCTTGTCCAACACTTTTTAATGTGCGGTGGAAACGTTTATTGAAAATGTCTTGTAATTTCTTTAGATACTCTTCGCTTTTAGTTTCAATTGTTATTGGTTTACCTAGTTGATAGTTAACCTTTTGATCTACAAGCTTGGCATACTGGTTATCTAGTATCTTGTTATTTGGGAGGTTTCTATTTACCTCTAACCTTCCACCTTTACCAATGACCCATCGTTCACGTTTTAATATGTCTTGTTCACCTTCATAATAAGCCTCGCCTATCAGTATCCACTTACGTTTCTCCGACTTTTTAAACTTATTGATTTCGTTTTCAAGAAATTTGATATCTGTTATGACATTGTTTGCACCAGCTGTTATGTTTTCATTGATGACGTCTGTGTCTGTAACAGCACCCTGGTACGGAAAAAAACTCATGTTCTCACCTCTTTCTAATCAAAACTGTATGTGCTGCCACGCATATCTTCTTCGAACGCATAGCGTGTGGCATCGATAGTGTGGTTATCTTTATCCTCTAAACGAGCAAGAGGATTACCGTCCTTATCTGTCTGGTAATCAATGTTTTCAAATTCTCTAGCAATATTTGGTGTACGTAATGGATCAATATAAATAGCATCTAAATCATCGAGCCATTCTTCACCGTATTCGACGCTATCTGGACCTTTCTTAACTGTATAAATACGTGGTATACCTAACTCATCTCTTAATTCGGCATTCGATTTAGGCTCAGCACTTTCTGCTGCTATTCGGTCGTTTTGATAACCTCTTTCTTTTAAACCTTTAGCCAATTTACGGTTACTAATTTTGACACCGTATATTTCATCAATGGCATAAATGCAATTTTTCTTTTTATCATAATGCCAACGAACAAATGCCAATGGATCAGTAGCATAACCGTAGTCGATACCATTTCGAATATTGTCAAAGGAGGCAACCATTTCATCGGTGATTGAGCCTTTTTCAATTTGCAAGTTATCAAACGGTACAACACCACTGCCTATTGCTTCTCCAAGGTATTCCCAACGGTATTTTAAAGGCTTATTTTTCTTAACGTTTTCTGCTTCTTCGATAAACTTTTTCGATAAATGCGGATTACCTAAATATGTTGAATGATGTACGTAAGTATTGGCATCTATCATCGAACTTTCATACTTCTTATTCACCCACGATTGCTTACGTTTCGGAGGATTGTAAGAATAATAAAAAGAGTAGTCAAAAGGGTACGCTTGCTGTCTATCAGCTTGCGAAAATATTTTCCCTTCCAACTCCTCACGTAGGATTGAGTTTTCAATTGTCGTTACTTCATCTTCAGACTTAAATTCTGCTAATTCCTCGAACCATACGATAGCTAACGGAAAATCAGCATCTTTGATAGATTTAATCTTCTCTGGATCATCAGCACCAGCAAAGTATATCTTATTTCCTCTGCCTAAGTATGTGATTTCAAGCTTGGAATCAACAAAACGGAATTGATCACGTACTCCCATTATGTTTGCGGCAGCTTTAAAGTTTGCGTACACGGACTTTAAAATGGTGTTTTGTACTTTCCTAATACCAAGTGCCGACACTGGATACTCCATGATGTCTAACAGGATACGCATTGGAATATGAAATGACTTCCCAGAACCACGGCCACCTTTTAGCACATATCGAAGATGTTCCTTTGCTCTGGAGGCGCGCCAAAATGGTTTGAATTGCTCTGTAATGATACTAGCTAAGCTAATACGTTGCTCTGCCATTACACATCATCCACAATAACCACTTTAGTTTTGCCGTCCGTTTCCACCTTATCAACCCACATACGGTAACGTTTGCCTAGTAATTCGGCAGCCTTGATACGCTCGGCAGTAGTTGGTGGCATATCTTCATCAATAGTTTGGGCACCTTCCCCGATGCCACGTAAAGTTGCTGAAGTTGTTTCTCCCCTTGCAATAGCAGTTAAAAGCTCTAATATTTCTTGCTGATCTGCTACCTTCTTGGACTTCAATTCTTCCATGCGTTCATCTATATAAGCTTTAACGCTATCATTTGCTATCAATCTTGCAGAATTGGCTCTAGAACCCTTTTCGTTATATCCTGCTTTAATATAAGCTTCAGTAGCATTTCCTAACTCGATGTAGTAGTCAGCAAAAGCTTGTTGTTTTGGTGTCAATTTCTTTACTTTCCCAATGGCATCACCCCATTATGCTAGTTGCTTAGTAAAATAAAAAAGGCACGAAAACATATCGTGACCTTTAAACTTCGATTGATTCTTCATTTTCCTGTTGATCTATTTCTGGTTGCTCCATCTCCGCATTAGTAGATACTTCAACTTCACTAAAATGATTATCCAAAAAGTACCCTTGGAAATGATTTAAATTTGAACTGTAATATTTAAATCCTTTATCTGATACAATTAATAAATATACATTTAATAAAATTATTAATCCTGGAAGCACAAAACTTAGTGCTGGTTCTGTTTTGCTGAAAGTCAGTAATACAATCACAAAGTTTACTATTAACGATGACAATAAAGCAGCTCTTAATGCTCCTAGAGCATGTATTGTAGATAAAAGATGTCTGTACCGGTCTTCTAGATACGTTCTTTTTTCTATGCATAAACTCAATAGGAAGCTATGCCAATGAAATTCAAACAAATAGTAGTCTTCGTGATAATTCTTTCCCCATGTATGGTTTTTATATTTTCGGATTCTTTCTTTATCCTTCACAAGGAGTAGTGCATCATCAATTACTCTTCTTTGTTTATTGTTTGTACCATTCCAATTGATAGAAAAGTAAACTTGATGCATTAAATAACCGATTGTAACCCCAACAAAACCTATTAATACTACAAAGCTAACTACGTTCCCTATGTTAAGATCTGCTTCAGACAATGCTTTAAATTCCCTCACAACATACATAAGACAAACAAATATCATAAAAACCCAGCCAGGAATACCCCATCTTATTAAGTATTTTGTATCAAAATTCATAACCCCACCTCCTTTCTACCCAATGATAAACCAGAAGATGAAATATATGTAATAACTTTTTGCTCTCAAAACCACACCAAACTCCGCCCTCTAATCACAAAGTGTTTTGGCTGTTTGATGCAGTTTTCAAAGCAAAAGAAAAAGCCCTGTAAAGGGCTCTTAATTACGTGCAATTGAAGCGTTAGCCCACATTACAGCAGTTTCTAGGTTAGTCATAGCAACTGATTTTTCACGGCTATTAGGACATAGTTCGTCAATCATGTGTGCTAGCTCTTTCGCTTTTTCACGAATAGCCTCATACTTTTCTGGTTGTCCCTCTTTAGGAGCGTGGTACATAAAGTTATTTTCAATTTGTGGATTAATATAGTCACCTGGTTTCAACATTATTCAACTACCTCCCAATCCTCTGATAACATGTCTGTTTGCGAAGCTAACCAAGGAACTCGACTTTTTGGTGCATTCTCGTTGTCTGTTTGCAGCCCTGTCGTATCGATGTAGATGTATGGGTGAGTCATTTTAGAATGTGTATCAGGTACTTGTAATTCAAGGAAAATACCTTTACCGTTCCATCCTTTACGAGCTGCTTTCTTGCCCTCTTTTAACGCTTCAATTGCTTGACCGAATTTCATTTATTTTCTCCTTTCAAATACATAATAAAAAGCCCCATCGCATTGATGAAGGCTTTTTTCTATTGTGGAATCCTATTTGTCGAGAGCTCTTTTCCGACTCGTGGTAGAGCGACACCACGCTATTTTGTAACGAATTGTGTTTTAGATTTATAGTGCATTTCCGTGCACTTGTTAATGTAGTAAGTTTGACTGAAATTATGGAAAGTGGACGAAGTTCACATAGTAACCACTCCTTCAGTTTTATTTGCCTTTCCCTATATCTCTTAAAAAATATGGGCCGGCCATGTATGTCTTGCTCCGAACTAGTTTGTTCAGCGCAGGTCGGTCGTCGGTCTGTCTTTCCCTAATATTTAGGTTTTTATAAATACCAAGTGAAGAAAGATTTACCTGTCCGACCTCCCCTCCATTTTACACTGCAAATTTTAATGAAAACAAATATGCATGATTTTGTCTCATTTGTCGCATTTGTCTCGTTTGTCTTGGCATTAATCTAAAACACCATATAACAAAAACGTCTCCATCTGTTCATTTTCTAAAAGCTGTTGAATGATATCTTTCTTCTGTCTTTGCACATTGTCTTTGGAGATCATGAGGTGTAAAGCTATCTCTCTGTACGACATACCTTCCAGTAAGCAATCGTAAATAACCTTTTGCGTTTCATTTTGAAGTGTATCGCCTAATGTTTCTAACAAATATACCTCTGTCTCATAACGTCTTAATCGGTTATTTCGCTTTTCTTCTAGTGATTCAATACGCTTGAGCTCCGTTATACTTTTGCCCTTGGAACCCTTGGGCATTGCTGCCTCTACTCCGTACTGCGCTACTCCCCAATTTTGGATAGGTAAGCTGTGTCCATATAGCAGCTTTTGAAGCCTTTGGACCTCGTTACGCATCCATTTGAAGTCCTTAATCATTTGAGTGATGATGTAGAACATATCATTATGTTCAGTTGCCTTACTTGCTGTAGATTGATAGTTTGTCATAGGTTTGCCCTCCTACGGTGTGATATACTAGAGTTGTGAACACCATCAAAGGGCATAAACCAATTCGAGCTGTAGCGTGTGACGACGCTGCGGCTTTTTCTTTTCCTCATATTGTTCAGTTACTTACCTCAAATAACGTCAACTGGTTTGTGGCTTCATAAGCCTGCTCATTCATCCACAATACTTCAACTGCAGTCTTTCGTTTACTACCTGTAAATCCTGTTTTAATTTCAAAAGTTTTATGATTCCATCCCTGTAGGTGTTCTTTATAAAGCTCGCTATCGTAACCAGAAAGTAATACTGGACCTTTATGTTCACTTAGAACCTGCAGCAATTGGATGTGATTTGCATCTGAATATTCATTTTCATAATGCTTAGATACTCTAGAAGAATGTACATATGGTGGATCAGCATAAATTAAAACGTTTGGTCGGTTGTACTCACTTATTAGCTGTACAGCATCTTTGCACTCTATTTGAACATCTTTCAATCTTACTGCAGCATCGAAGATACGATTTTGCATGTCATGCCATTCATAAGTGTTATATGGGCCGTTTTCACTCACATTTCTGCGCCATCCTACATTAGAATTTGTTTTACCTCCAATAGCCATCCAACAACGTACTAACATCCTGCGAGCATCTTCTAAAGGATCTGATGACTTTTCTTGTGATAATTCATACTCTTTTCGCGAATACAAGGTGTAGTGTGTAAGGCGAGCTAATTCAGATGGATTATCGCGCATTTGAGTAAATAAATTTATAAGTCTGCAGTCAATATCATTGATTGTTTCGACTACTTTTTTTGATTTATTGAAGAACACTGCCCCACTACCAAAGTAAGGCTCTAGATAAACTTCATGAGCTGGCATGTGGTCTATAATCCAATTTGCCATGGTCCATTTCGACCCTGGATAGTTCAAAACTCGCTTCAAAATACCACCTCCTGGTACTGCACATTTTCTTTCAGCTATGTTGATTATTAGGTCTAAGATTCACAATTCTAATTTCATACTGCCATAGCAGTCGAATAGGTTGACTCTTGTCTAGCTCAAACCAATCTCCATCCCTACAATATTCAACAATCGTTGTGCGTCTAAACCAATGTTTCTTTCATATTAAAAAGCTCCCTGTTCAATCTTTAGTTACATACCAATCACATCTTGCCAATTACGACCAAATTTTAAATATAAAAGTGAATGCATTTTTTGCAACTCCTCTCTATACCTTCGAGCATCGTCTTCTAATCTCTTGACTCTACGGTTATGTTGTTCCATGACTCTAGGATTCTCAGATTTATATAATTTAGTAGTTTCACGTGATAGAGAACGAATTAATGAGTTCTTTAAAACTTGTTCATCTACCTGTAACACTTGTTTTTTTGGTCTTTTTACTATAACCCCACAAATATAAACTCCTATATGTTTCGGAATGTCATCTTTAACATCTTCATATAGTTCTTTACTTGGTAATACAAAGTAATTGAAATGACCTATAAATGTTTTCTTTGCTTTGCTGTAAAAGTCCGATTTTGAAACTTTTATTTCAAAACACCGCCAAATTCCTTTTGTGTCATAAGTCATATAGTCTACTCGTTCATCACCAAACCAACCAATAGTAACTTCAAAACAACCGAAAACTCCCTGTTTTGCTGTTGCTTTCCATATAGCATTTTCTAATTTAATCGTTTCCTCTGTTTTTGCCACAATATCACCTCCTGCTGAACAATACTTTCAAGTAAATTCTTTGTACATGGCATCTATAATTCGATTGATTTCTTTTTTTAATTCTGTTTTATTCACTTTTTCTTTTCGAATAATTGATAGTAACATTACCGCAAAACCATAGTAAAATGTATCTTTTTTCAATGTGCCACCTACTTTGCTTTCAATTAAAAATTATCCATCAATTCATCAAATTTCCCTTGTTTATAACCTGTTTGATATGCTTCTTCTTTCTCTTTTTCTAAGCGTTGAACTTTTTCGGCTTGTTCAACTAACCAATCCATTTCTTCAATGCTTACGTGGATGTAGTTACTAACCCCTTCATGGTCTTTGAATATGCGACTTTTAATTTCTTCTAATGTGATTTCAGCCATTCATTTATCCTCCTGCACAATATGTTTCACATATGATTTCGACTCACTAATCTAAACCAAAAGTTATGATTATCGTATAAATGGTTATACAGATGCTTATTTCTTCTTTGCCCTAACTTCCATTGCCAAACTGCTATATCAGAAAACTTGAACATAACAATTTCACTCGCTCCATTTGTCATGAATTTTTTGAAATTTAACTTCTAGTTCATTCAGCGCTACACCAATTGAACGATTTACTGGATCATCTATTGGATGCACCATACTCTGAATGCGTTGTAGTTCTAAAATCGTTTGTAAATGAAGCTCTGATGCCTCACGAACATCATCTACAATGTTTTTTACATTTGGCTTTTGACCGTCCCAATGTCCGTTAGTTTCTAAAACTGCTACAATGTCGTTGATGTAAGGCTCGTCGATATTGATAACGATATAGTTGTTAAATGGCTTTTTGCCATCTTCTTCACGTCCATGCTCGATGTTACCTTGAACATGGTCAAGAATTACGGCTAAATCTTGTTTTGCTCCGATACCAATGTATTTTTCTAAATCCTTTAAGTTGATGATTGTATATTTGCATTCACAACCTTCTTTGATTGTTCCTGCAAATGCTGGTTCTGCTTTTGTTTGTTTTAAAATAGCTGCTACATCCTCATTTACTCTTGGAAAACTGTTATTCATTTTCATTCTCCCTCCTGTACATTTTGTTTCAAATATTCACTTCTTCCACCTACGCAAATTACTAATCTGCTCTAGCTCTTTCCCAATGCTTCGTAGTTCCCTATAAACCTTACACCCTCTACATTTCTTAGTAGGATCATAGGCTCTCTTTTTCGGGCACCCTTTACACTTTAGAAAAGCTATGTGGTCCTGCTGATTGACTAGCTTGGCTCTGCGCTGTTTAACTTCCTTACGTACTGTGTTCATTTCCATCACCCAACTTTAGCCACTTTACGTGCTTTCCTAGCCTTTTTAAGCTCATCATGAGTATCCAACCACCATCAATCTTTGAATACGTCAGAAGCTTTAATTCGTGTGGAAAACGGTAGTCGAATAACTTCTTCCTCAATTCGAATTGCTGTGTAACCATTCCTTTGATATCTACCACTTCTGAATGTCCATCTGCATAATGAACTGTGAAATCAGCAGTGTAACCAATCTCACGATATTTCTTGCCGTTCTTTTCGAACTTCGGCAGCAATACAAACCTTGGCTGTAATTCAAAGGAGGTCACAATGCCTTGCGCTTGTAGTAGTTTCAAGTGATCATAATATTTAGCTTCCATTGCTGAATCGAATGTAATTCCGTCATGTACAACTTTCTTGTTTCCGTATTTTGCTTTGCTCATGTTTGCCCCCCTGTCAGCACTCTTAGAAGTCTGCTGATAAAACAACATAATTCAGTTCTACCAGTAGCGTGTATTTAATTAATATCCGTTTGTTTGTCTTCGATGATTCTCTGCATTCTTGGTGAAGTAAGCCGTCTCTACTTCATCCCATGTGAAGCCAAGCATCTTACCTAAAATATAGAATTCACTAAATAATCCTGCCCATGTATCGCTACTTTCCCAGCTACGTAATTCTAAAATTCTAGAAGTAATTTCGATGAATTGTTCTGTAATATCAGTTTCAAAGAACTCTATATCATCCCAATCAACCGTTGTTTTAGTGTCTATTTCCAACCCAATACTCAAAATAAAATGTAAGCAGTCAACGTATTCTTCGAGTAGAGGATTCACGTCCTGATAAACATCCCATTCTGTTGGCGTTCCGTCATCATCCCATTCTGTCTCAATTCTCTTAACAGTTCTTGGCTTCTGGTCCTTACTCCATTTCTTAAACCCTCGCCATTCGTTAGCACACTCACCTAGCTCAACCTGTAGCGCTAGTAGTTTCCAATCAAGATTGTTCTGCCCTCGTAGTTCTGGATGCTCCTGCATGATGTGCTCGTCCAATGCTGCTTGTGTTTTAAACAATTTAGTTAAGTTCATTTCTTACTTTCCTCCTTCATTCGTTTTTTATTGCACCAGTAGCAAAAGTTAGGCCCTTCGTGTGCCATGCTAGGTCTATATAACGTTTTCACTAATTTCCCACACTTTGGACATTCCTGTTTCGAATACTCCACTTTTCCTCACATCCTTCCTGTTCTATTAATCAAAAGGGAGATCATCCTCACTAACCTCAATCGGCCCCTTACTATTAGCAAACGGATCTTCATCGACCCTTGAATAATTCGGCTGAGTATTACCGCCATATTGCCCCTGTGAACTGCCTTGATACATTCCACCTGTATTTGTACTAGATTGATAGTTTGGCGTGTTCTGTGTGCTTCCTGTGCTGTTTCTCGGCTCTAAGAATTGGATACTGTCTGCTACAACGTCAGTCGTATAAATTTTCTTCCCATCTTGCCCTTCATAGCTGCCTGTTTGGATTCGCCCTTCCAAACCTATTAAGTTACCTTTCTTCATGAAGTTAGCTAGGTTCTCAGCTTGTTTTCTCCAGGCAACGCACGAGATAAAGTCGGCCTGCTGCTCACCCTCATTTTTAAATGGTCGATTGACTGCCACCCGAAACTTACATGAGGCAATTCCATTCGGTGTGTACCGTAACTCTGGATCAGCAACCAATCTTCCAACTATGACAGTACGGTTGATCATGCTGTTGCCTCCTGAATAAATTTAGATAGGTCTTGTTTCATCACATCGAAAGCATTTGTGTGTCCAACAACTTGAAAGGCCGGCTCGCCATCTAACATTTCGTTCATGGAGCTTTTGTAATACTGACACTTTTTAAGGCCTTTACCTTCTCGTAGTTCAAGACCGTTTACGTATCTACCCGAAACACCTAAGTAGATGAAATACTTGATTGAGGGATGACCTGCATATCGATTGTGTATGATGTCACCTTTACGAAACTTAATCTCTCTACTCACGCAGCCATCGCCCCTTCCATTTTCATAATGAGATAATCCGTTGCCTCCTCAGCATCTTTCAGCCCGACCAAGACTCTCAATTGCTCCAAACGTTTATATGCCATAGTTTCGTTATGCTTGCCTCCGAAGCGTTGATGTTGCCCTAAATACAGGATGATTTGATCTATTAGAAACTGTTCATTCATGAGCTCTATCCTCCAATGCTTTGCGCAAATCATAAATAAATGACTCAAATTTACGCTTGTTGAATTTAAATAATCGAATAACTGGATTGTTTGTTTTTGGCTGACAGAATGGTCCATCTAAGTCGATGTAATATTTACCGATACTTAAAGAACCTTCGTTGTCAAACTCTTTGTCGTAGTAGCTGTCATAATCAGCGCCCATGCTATCAGCCTCTTTTGGTGTGAAGTTTTTCCATGCTTCATTAGCTATTTGCTCCATGTAAGCTAAAAATTCATTAAAATCATCTTTAGAAAAATGGTATTTGCGTCTCAACTCACTTAATTGAATTACAGGTGTTTGATCACTCCAACGAGGCGATACATAACCTTCGATATTTAAATCTGTTTCTCTTTCGAAAAACACTGCTGATTTTCTATGCCGAACGATTAAGCCATTGAAATTACGTTCAGTCATGAGCTTCACCACCTAGTGCCTGACGAGCAATTTTGTAAGAACGTGTTTCCCAAACTTCAGCAATAGGTGCTTCAACTTCCATGATTTTTGCTAATGCTTGATGTAACCTCTCAACCTCTGCAACAAGCGCTGGCACATCTTCGCGAGCATGAGCAATAAAATTAGAATTATTGTCGTTAATATAAATCGTTACAAATTCTACCCCATGCGCAGTTGTGACTACTGGCACACAATTTTTTAACTGTCCACTTTCCCATGTTGTACCGATTTGCACCCCTGTTTCTTCACTTTTTACAACTTTCCACGGTCCCAACGTAGCCTTCGCCACACGTTCTTTAATGGCATTCAACTGTTCTTGATTCATCACTCATCAACCCCATTTCCTAAATCTTTTCATGACTTTAATAATTTCATCAATCATGTCTGGATTCTCGTCTGTATTGATTACGATGTATCGTGGATTTTGTGAACGACCTTCGTCTTTTCTAACATGATTAACGACTACAGCAATTCCTTCTAAATCTTTTTTTACTTGGCTGCTAAACTCTTTGGAAGCTTTCTCAATGTCACTGTTTTTAAAAACTGTATGTGTAATCTGCATTTGTTCAACTTCTTTAAGCACCTTTTGGCGTTTTGCTTCCTCAGCCGCACATTGTTTACACCAATAGGTTCCTAACGTTTCATCAGGTACATATCCATTCGATTCAACTAACACCTTACTTTCGCAAAAAATACATTCAACTGTTTCTTCCGCCGAATCCACCTTACGTAAATATTTAACAGCAAAGGCTCCACTGTAATCTTCTAACCAAACTACCGGACTCCCACATAAATCTTGTTCTCCAGTACTACATGTCCAAACGATACCTTCGTAATGTTTAGCCTCAATACATGTGTGCATTGCTACTTTGTTTCCTTTCTCTAACATCCCTTCACCCTCCATCAAGGGGCTGTTGCCCCTCAAAATCCAATATTTTTAATACGCTTGTCCGTTGTTTCTGTAAAAATAATCGTTTCTAGATTCTTCATCATGCGGCTAATTAACTTTGGATCATACATATTCATTAGCGCTTTACTTGATAGATTCGTTGTAACGATTGTTGACTTATCCTGTCGTCCGTTAACAACAGCTCGTAGTACTTTACTGGTGAAATCTGTTGCTTGTTTGTTCGTATCAATGTTTCCAGTTTCTGCTCCTAAATCGTCCAGCACCAAGTAATCAACGTTCGTTAGTAAATCGATGAAATACTGTTCTGTATACGGTGATTCTTTGTCGTTAAAACTGGCTCTTATCTTTCTCAACATATCATCGATGTCGATATACAAGCACGATACATGCAAGCTATTCAGAGCTTTTAAGATACTCATAGACAAGTGGCTCTTTCCTACACCTGGCTTGCCGTTAAACCATAAATTGAAACGGCGGCCTTGTTGGTAGCGTTCTAAAAATTGCATTGCTTTTTGTTTATTTGCCTGTTCTTCGGCTGTCTGTGCAATATAGCTATCAAATGTTGCATCTAGTAACGTTTTGTCCTGTATCAAGCTTTTATTTGCGAGTGTATTAAACTTAACCTTTGCTTGCTGTTGCTGGAGTTCAGCCTTAAATTCAGCTTCGAATGCAGCATTTTCTTTCTCGCAAAAACATCTAGGACAAGACTCTTTGCCATTTACAATCATTAGTTGAATATCGTGTTTCTCACATTTGTTAGAAGCCCACATCAACCCCGAGTTCACTTTGTGTAGTACGCTGTCCTTTTGTAGTGCTGTGTTGATTGCCTGCAAGTTGTTGCGCCTCCTTTTTAGCTAATAGTTGGATAGATGTTACGCCTTCATGTTTCCAGTTGCGTAATGTGCCAGTTGCGTATTTTTCTTTGTTAGTAACTCGGCTATTTATTAGTGCTCGTTCAAATGCTTCGATAATAAGATCTGCATCATGATAGGTTGCTAGATAGTACTCGATATCTTCTCGTAACTTATCACTAGGAAACTTTTGCAGACGACTGACAAAGAACTCATATAGCTTTTGAGCATGTTGCGTGTCTGTAGTCAGTACTTGGTTATTATCAGTATTTGGTTTATTCAATACTTGGTTATTATCAGTACTTAGTAGTCTGCTGTTTTGTACATCTTCATTTTGTACATGTACGTTTTGTACTTCTTCATTCTCTACATGTACAAAACCGCAAAGTAGAGAATCCTCTTGTGGAACTTCATGAACTATCGTTTCCCAACTTGCAATGCGTTGCCCTTCGCGTACAGGTTGACGTGTAACATATCCATGATCTTGTAGCTCCTTAAATCCGGCCCTAAAAGCTCGCTCGCCATCAGTTGAGTGTGTTACTAACTCCTTCATGTGAAACACCCAATCATCTGGCATTGAAAGCATGTATGCCATTATGCCTTTAGCTTTCCAAGATAGCCGGTTATCGTTCAATGCCGTTCGATTCATCACTACATAGTTGCTGTTCTTAGCTACTCGGATGATGCCCATTTGCCCTCGCCTCTCCTTACTCGTATTCGTGAATGTCTACGCTATGCCCCATAATACCTATTTCCATAGACAAACAATCCAAGCAAAGCCATTTAGTGCTTTTTGTCATATTTACATTTGCATGTACCTCACCGTTAAACGCCATTGCTACAGGCTTTACCATCAAAAATTCCTTTTCTTCACCACAGTAAGAACATTGTGATGGTGCTGGTTCATTTAACTTGTATTGTTGTTCAATAATTTCTAACATGTTTCGCCCTCCATATTTTCAATATTCAAACTTTTAATCACGAGTTTATTCTCAATCCATATGTTGTTCAGCAACCTAATTCATGGATTAGTTCCAGCTGCACTTTACTTAATCGTTTTTCAGCAATTTTTATATACTCTTTATTCAATTCGATTCCGATGAAATTACGGCCATGTTTTAATGAAACCAATCCTGTTGTTCCTGATTCAAAGAACGGATCCATTACAACTCCGTCCAATGGACACCCTGCTAGTATACAAGGTTCAATCAATTCCTCTGGAAACGTTGCAAAATGCGCTTCCTTAAATGGTTTGGTTGTAACTGACCACACTGATCGTTTATTCCGTTTCCCTATTTCTAAAGGCTCTAACATGCCACCACCTTTAGAGCTTTGTCCAGGAAAGTTTCTTTCTGGTCGTTTGTTTGTAAAACGGGATTCTAAGGTTCTTTTATCATTGGAAGTACTGATTGCAATTGGCTCTAATATAGATTTGTAATCATAGTAATAATCTTTGTTTTTTGCTAACAGAAAGACATATTCATGACACCTTGTTGGTCTGTCTTTTACAGATTCAGGCATACAATTCGGCTTATCCCAGATGATGTCTTGACGCAGATACCATCCATCAGCCTGTAGCGCAAAAGCTACTCGCCAAGGCAAACCAATTAAATCTTTTGGTTTTAGTCCAGTAGGAACATTATTAATATTCGTTAAATGGCTTTTAGTATCTGGAACATAGACATGTTTTTGCTTGTCCTTTTCAGCCCATGCACCTTTTCCACTACCTGCATATGCATCTCCAAGATTTAACCAAACCGTACCATCGTCTTTCAGGATCCGTTTTATTTCTCGAAACACATCTACAAGAACTGATACATATTCTTCTACTGAATTTTCAAGACCTATTTGGCCCTCCACACCATAGTCACGTAGGCCCCAATATGGAGGGCTTGTGACTACTGTATTTATAGTTTCGCTGGGTAGTGTTTTAAGTACTTCTAGACAATGCCCCTGATAGATTTTATTAAGCTTCAACTTGTCACCCCCCAGTTATTAATCTTCTATAAAAGTCGTTGTTCTCTCTCACAAACCGCAAAACTACCACTCACTTTGAGCACCCTATAGTTGGGGTAACGTTTCATATAATCCAGCACCAAGCGCCTGATTTCATCGTTATCCTTCGCCTGCTCAAATATCCAAGCAGGCAGAAGGACTTTGTGGGGTACGTTGTTCATTCGTCACCCTCAGTTTCTTTCTTTTGTAATTGATCTTTTCCGACAAAGACAAGATCACTATATCCATCAACATATATGGCATATTTCGTGTCTGGTTCTCGGTATTTATTAATATTTGCAACTGTACCTCTTGCAATTTCTTGACCATCAGAATCAATAATTGTTACTTCATCCATCATCTTAATATCCATTAGGTCCCTCCTAATCTAGTAGATATTCAATTTCAAATGTGCCACTAAGTTTCTTAGTCCCTCGGCAAAATTCGCACTTGTCACAACGATGTGCATTTTTACGCCCTAGCTTTGCATCTATGATGCTTGGTAGCATCGATTGAACATATTCCTTTTCGAAATCGAAACGCCCTGAATCGAAGTGTAAAACTGCTTTATCTGGTGGCGATTCTTTTGTAACAGCCACAATATATGGATCATAATAACGACCTGTATTTTGAAATATGATTTCTCTATACACCCACATCTGCAGCACATAATCAAAGGCTTGTACAAATGAAACCCATGTATTATATTTCTCGCTCCAGTAACGCTTTCGAAGCTCCTGTGTACTTTTTAAATCGCTGAAAAATCCACGATCATGATTGATGTTATCAACTTTAATTTTCCACTCTACTCCGAATAGTTCACCTGTATAGATGACTTCTTTTTCGCCTTGTAAAGCGAACATGCAAAACTCGTCATTTTTGATGGTCTCAATCATGTCATCTGCTTTTTCATAATCCTTGTATTTCACACCGCGGCTGCCGTAAATGCTGTCGTGGTTCTGTTCTAGAAATTCAGTAAATGCCGAATCACTTTCAAAGGCTGAATGTAGATAAGAGCCAACCATTAGCGCTGTAGAGGGAGGACGAGAAAACTCGCCCCTTACCTCCGCAAATGTTCTAGCTTCACACTCCATAGCGCTTTTAAACTGAGATACCGACATGTAATGCTGATTGGCTTCATTCGAGTGGTAATTCTGGCTGTTCAACTGGAATGTCGTTTGGTGCATCTGGTTTCACCTCTGTTTTTCGCTCGTCTTTAAACGCTTCACCTAATCCGCTAGATTGATTTTTCGCATCATCTTTTGGGAACCAGTCCTCAACTTTTGACATACCATCTTTTAGGCTATTAGCAATGTTTAGAAGCTCTACATAGTCGTACTCACTGAAAGAATCAGCATTGTAGCCGAACTTTGTTTCGACCATTTCTTGTGTAACTCGATAATGATCTTTGAAACCTTTTAACATAGAAGCAATTCGATCTTTTAGTGGCCCTTTGCTATTACCAGCAAGTGTTTCGGTGCATTGTAAAACTGCTTTGTCTACGATATCTCCAGGGATAACACCAAGGATGCATGAACGTAATCGACGTGCTCCATCGTTTGCTACCTTTTCATAAATGTCACGTGGATCTGTTAATTGCTTCAAACCTTTTTTAGTGCCGATTGCATGCTTTACTGTAAATACTTTTTCTTGGCGTACATTTGTTTCGAGGTCCCAGCAGAAAGCTTTAGCTACTGATTCACCATTGCGCTGCTCGAGCTCTTGAATGCCGTATGACAAGTTACCCCAGTTCTGAGCGATTGCCTCTGCCAAACGGATAGAGGGTCCTGTTACCTTCGTGCCACCTTTCGGATAACTGTACATTGCAGTTTGAGCTAATGCTGGACGTTTACATGTATCCAATACACGTTGCTCAGCTTGGAACACGTTTCGTGGAAACTGTTTCGCCATAAAAATTTGACCTTTTACTTCTTCCATTTCGCGAGAAGCACTAGCTTGCGCTAGAGCTCCGCCTTGAAATTGAGGTTGTCCCATTTGAGGATTAATAAATTGTTCTGCTAAGTTACTCATTGTAATTCCTCCTGTAATGCGCTATAATTGCGCTAAATATTTGATTTGTTTAAGCCACTCTGCCAAGTGGTTTATTTTTTTGTATGAGCAAACCCATAATGCTTCTCCACATAAGCAATAACCTCCGAATCACTCATGTTGTAAGTTGAATCATCCCTATATCCAACAGCCAAATAATCACTGATATTATCGATGTGAATGTATGCATCCCCAATCTCGAAGTACACATCACCGCAGGCTATGAAACTACCAAAATCATCGTGCATTTCAAAGGTTACAACAGGCTCATAAGGTTGCGTTGGATACTCAATACGCCCTAGCACCATTGGATTTTCCACTTCTAATAGAGACCTCATGCTATCGCCTCGCCTTGACGCTTCCAACAGACAAATGAAATTCCATCTTTAATAATTCTGAATTGTGTCCAGTGAGTATCATCATGACCAATTATACTTTCGTTATCACAGACACCTAGTTTTTGAATGGCTTCCTTGTCATGTAATAAAACTTGAACGTTGATCTGTTCCATGGCATTAGCGTTGTACTCAACATTAAGAACATTTTCTAGCTCTATACCATGTCGTTCTAAAATCCGTGGCAATTCAGCAATCTTAGATACCGCATTAACTAATTTCATATAGATCAATCCTTTCGTATATTTTTGATGGCTAACCACCAATCTACTTACAAAACTGTCGTCGCAACTGGGGCTTATTAGCTGTCGCTCGCAAATGGTCATGGCGTACTGTGCTAGGTTTTATAAATAGATTGCTAGTCCCATCAAGCAACCAGCAATGTTGACAAAGCGAGCCGTAGGGAGACGGCAAATTGCTGGCTGCTTGACGAGAGCGAGATAACTCTCGCAAACGTCTGAATTGTTAGGACCAACTAGCTTCTGGTTCTGCTGTAGGTTCTAGATAATCCGTTTCGTATTCAGTATCTACATAGATTTTTGTGTAGTTTTGTTTTAATGAACGAATAAATGCTTCAAACTCACTAATGTTTTTAATGGATGTTATATCAACGTTTTGTAGGTCGGTGATTGTCCAATAATCATCAAGTTTTTTCCAACGTTGTAATGGCACAATGAAATTCAATTGTTCATCATGTTCACATTCAAAAATCAGTTGTCCATTTTCAAACGACGACCACGAACGTCCCTCAACTTGTTCGAAAGAAAGTGATACTTCTACACTTTCATAGGTAGGACGGTCATCGTAATCCACTTCTAAACCTTCTATTTCAATATCATCAGCGGAAAACTTCATCCACCTTTCAAAAATCTCAGAAGCTTTGATTTTATCTGGTGTTTCATTCATTAAAATTGTGAAGTTATCTAGCAGTTTTTTATTTTGTTTAGCAGTAACATTGGAAAGCTCCGTAAGAACTGCATCCAATTTAACTAAATATCTACTAAAATCATGGTTTTCAATTTGCGGCACCATGACCTCTTTTAATTTCTTTTCTATTACTTTTGTGATGTCACCGTACGATCCGAATAAATCGTTTAAAGCAGCTTGAATCCCTTGCTCTACCTTTTCTCCAACTATTTTTTCCACTGAACCGTCTGCTAATTTTTGTTCCAAAACACTCTTGATTGCATTTTCTAATGTCATAATTAGGCTCCCTTTGTGCCTCTGGCACTTATATATTTGAACAATCTAGTTTTATTTGTGATATAATAGATTTGTATAAGTTGTCTCGCTGTTTAATCCCGCAAAGATTAAGCAGCTTTTTTATTGCCAACATGTGATGATGATTGGCACTCCGATAATAAACATCGTAATAACAGCACTAATGCAAAACTTTCTATGTGATTCTGGTACATCTTCTTCTGGTAAGTAAAAATAGTTATCAAGCCATTTCCACAACCTTATCCACCACCTTCGCTAGTACTCCATTCTTATTAAGCTGTTCAACAGTTGCCCATAACCGTTTGCGCTCATGTAGTTTTTCTAGTTGTTTCAACGAATTATGTAGGTCTCGTTCTAGTTGTTTTGCTATGTTGATACGACCTGCTTTTACGTGTAGTTTGATTACATCTGTTAGATCTTCGATACAAGTTAGTTCTCTATTAATCTGTTGATTCAGTTTTTCTAAAGCATCCAATTGAATAAGCCTCCTGTGAAAGCTGGCACCAGTGTCATTAATTGTGCTGCTTGAGCACATACATCTGTTCCAAATAAGATAGCAGCAGCTTGTACCTCGCTATTCGTTACTTGAGCCCACCTAATAAATGTTTCTAAATCGATCACCTTGCGACCACGTTCATATTTGCTTACATGTGATTGCGTTATATTAAGTTCATCTGCCATCTCTTCTTGAGTGATCTTGGCATTTTCACGAAATTTCTTTAGTATTTTCTTAAAATCAAAGCTCAAAGCGCTCATAATTTCATTCCTTCCATCAGTCTATAATGGACTATAGTCCATATTGGATTACCAATTTCTATCAAGTTAACTTAATATAGTGATAAGAGGTTGTTTGCCCCAACCTCTTATGATTTCTACTAGATTGGTAGTTTGATTGAGGCCATTTGCCCTGGCCTCTCCTATTAAATTGCTTTAACCAGTTGCATTGCCTTGGGTGCATTTGCCCGCACCCAATCGGTATTTGCATAAATCCATTCAAATAATAATTTTGTAGGTACTCTTGGGTGACCAAATTCTCTATTAACTGGGAAGTCCCTACGATTGAATAATTCGGCACATTTTGTTTCACCGATATCTACTAATTCCATAAATTGTTTTCTTGTTAATAGAGGCTTTAATGCGAATTTTGTTTGTCCATCAGCTACGCCTCTCAAATACGCTTTTTCAATAGCAAGTGATAACTTTTGTTCAAATAAATCAAATTCAGCGGATTCAATGTTTTGAACTTGCTCTTTTATACTCAATAGGAAAACCTCCTTTATTGAACTAGTTTTAATTGTCCTTGACCGTTACATGTTGTGATATCCATTCGTAATGACGTATTTGGCTGCCACATTGAAATAAATTTAATACCTTCTGCAAATCGCGATCTTGGTAAATCACCATAACGAGGTATTTGGAAATGGTTTTTAAAGTCACGCCAAAAGGCTGAAAATACTTGTTTACTTAGTTGTTTATAAGCATTAGCATCTTTCCCGCCTACTGCTTCCATTACAGCTTCATTTGCTCGTTTTCTGATTTGAGCTTCTTGGTTACCATCGATTCGCATAGTATCAACCAGTGTTTGCACAGTCTCTTTCACTTCAATGACTTCGCCTTTGATTGTTTTAATCTCTTGATAGTTTTTGAGTGAAGCTTGTAGTGCTAGTTCTACTGGATCTTGTCCTTGTTGTTCTTGTTTTTGAATAAATTCTTTCATCCTTTTAAATTCTTGGATGAATTTAATTTTTGTTTGCACAGCTTCTTTCGTGTTGTAGCTGAAAACTACGAGTGCAAAGGCTTCTTCTGTTAAATTGAACTTCGGATATTGTTTGCCTCTACTTTCGTAATTTGATTCCTCAAAATTGAGGAGTGAAAATTCTTCACCTGCAAATTCGATTTGTTTGCGAATGTCTCTCAAAACATTGTCATGACCTTTCCCGAACATGCCAGCGATTGTTAAGCTGTCTGTTATTACTTGATTGTCTTGAATGAAAACTAATTGATTCATAATAGAACCTCCTTGATTTGGTAGAGTAAAAGCCTATTAATTGATTTGCTAGATTTAAAAGTTAAATAGCCTTTTTATGTTCCTTTAAAGAACATTTATCTTCAAAAAAAATTGTCCAATCAAACCCTAGAGTAGCAGCTATCTTCTTTGCTACATCGACAGTAGGAGTCTTGATTCCTAACTCAATTTTTGTATAGTAACTTCGAGATATACCAGAAGAATCAGCTATTTCAAATTGAGTTTTCCTTTTAGAGACACGTATTTCTTTTAGCCAATATCTCATTTGAAACCTCCTTTCGTTCCTTTAAGGAACATCTTATAAACTTATAATAAGTTACCTAAAGGAACATGTCAACTAGTTTTTTAAAAATAATTACACTATTAGGAACATATATAGAAGTTACCCACAGGAACATATATTATTAGAGGAAACGTATTTATTATCTTATAGAAAGGAGATATTTTAATGGATGTATTTGCTCAACGGTTAAAAAAATGCAGGGAAGATTTAAAAAAAACGAATCCTAATTACACTCAAGCTTTTGTTGCCAACAAAATAGGAGTTGCAAGAACTACTTACACAGCTTATGAAAATGGAACAAAGATTCCACCACTTGATACGGTAATTATAATTGCTGACTTTTTCGGGGTTTCCTCAGATTATCTTTTAGGAAGAACAAACATTAAAAATCAAGGAGAACTAGCAGCACATAGGTCTGACAATTTTTTAGAAGATTTACCAGAAGAAGCTGTAAAAGAGCTTGAAACTTTTAAAGAATTTATAAGATCGAAATATGGAAACAAAGAGTAAAGTGGGGAATGTTTAATGCCAATTGTTGATACATATAAATTATGTGATATTGCTTTAGGTGAGGGTATAGTAATTGAACATTGGGATTTCCCCAAACCATTAGATGCTGTTTATTTCTTCGAACCAGGTCTCCCCCCTACTATCGGTATTGCAAATAGAATTAGATATGATTCTCCTTTGTATAGATGTATTTTAGCAGAAGAACTAGGTCATCACTTTACAACTGTAGGAAATAATATTGCTAATTCCCGAATGAATTATCATGAACGACTTAGTGTCGGTAAAGTAGAATACAAAGCCATGAGGTGGGCAACTGAAACTCTAATTCCTATAGAGTACTTGCGAATAGCAATTTTACAAGAAAAACATTGGACCAATTGGGTACTTGCAGAATATTTTGATGTTACAATTGAAATGATTGATTTCAGATTACAACTGCCTGATGCGGAAGAGTTGGTTATCTACACAAAATATAGAAGATACGGTTAATAACAATTTAATACTTATTACCTAACCACTTTTTAATGAGGTTTTTTTTATAACCTTAAATAGAACATATATTCTTATTGCAATACTGAATATGGGAGGAATGAAAATGTTTTGCGAGGAAATAAAATTAAAATCTGGTCAAAAACGTTGGGTCTGTGTTGCTGATGGACCACCTGACCCAGCAACTGGTAAGCGAAATCAAATATCTCGTAGAGGCAAATCAAAAAAAGAGGCGATGAATCGAGTTAACGATGCTATCTACTCATTACAAAAAGATGGGATAGATCAACGTGTTGGCCAAAGTATGACTTTCGACAAACTTGCCGAAGAATGGATTGAAACTTATGAATTAACTGGTGTTAAGAGAGGCACTGTTAGAATTAGAGAAAAGGAAATAAAAATTTTAAATAAGCACATTGCTAAAATGCCAATCATAGATATTACTCACTCAAAATATCAAAAATTATTAAATAAAATATCTCAAGAATATGCACGTAACACGGTTTCAGGTGTGCATGTCTGTGCCAGCATGATTTTTAAATACGCTGTCAAAGATAGATTGATTAAAGATAATCCAGCTACTGGTGCCATTGTTCCGAAAAAACGCAGGACAGTTGAAGAAATCGAGACAGAAACAATCGAAGAAGGTTATTTAACTAGTGATGAAGTGGAATCTTTTTTAAATGCTGTCACTAATCACGGTTTGGACCTAGACATAGAACGTTTTTATTTATTAGCTTTTACTGGTATGAGATCTGGGGAATTATGTGCTTTGAAATGGTCAGATATAGATTTTAGAAATAATACAATTCGAATTACAAAAACTCTATATAACGAAGATAATAATATGCGAAAGTATGAGTTAACTCCACCAAAAACGGATGGATCAATAAGAACTATTGAAGTGGAGAAAAGCATAATGGATTTATTAAAATCACATCGCAAACGGCAATTGAAAGTCACATCTAGGTATCGTCAGGAAGAATTGAATGAATATCACGATGGAAACTTTGTTTTTTGTCGCATTAATGGGTATCCATATATCCAAAAAACGATTATTAATCGAATGGCTAGATTGTTAGAACACACTAACATTAAAAAAGATGCAACTCCACATATTTTCCGTCACACTCATATTAGTATGCTAACCGAAGCTGGTGTAGATTTGAATACGATTATGGAGCGAGTGGGACATGATGACATGCAGACAACATTAAAAATTTATACACATGTTACTAACAAAATGAAAAAGGATGCCTCCGAGAAAATGACAAGCACTTTCGGAAACATCCTCCATAACATTAATTCTAATCTTTTTTAGAAAAAATGTTTGTTTTTCGTTAGTTTTTCGCTTTAAGTGATGTTTTTAACCTCTTGAACCGTTGATATATCAATGTTTTAGAGATATTAATTACATCATTCCTGGCATACCGCCCATGCCACTCATATCTGGCATTGCTGGTGCTGCTTCAGGGATATCTGCTACAACCGCTTCTGTTGTTAAGAATAGCGCTGCAACTGATGCTGCGTTTTGTAAAGCTGAGCGAGTTACTTTTGCTGGGTCTACTACGCCTGCTTCCATCATGTTTACCCATTCACCAGTTGCTGCATTGAAACCAATGCCAACTTCTTCACGTTTTAAGCGATCTACGATAATTGAGCCTTCAAGACCAGCGTTATTAGCAATTTGGCGAACTGGTTCTTCTAAAGCACGTAGAACGATTTTCACACCTGTAGCTACGTCGCCTTCTACTGCTTCAGCCGCTTTTTCCACTGCTGCATAGACGTTAAGAAGAGCTGTACCACCACCTGATACGATACCTTCTTCAACAGCCGCACGAGTTGAGTTTAAAGCATCCTCAATACGAAGTTTACGCTCTTTAAGCTCTGTTTCTGTTGCAGCACCAACTTTGATAACTGCTACACCACCTGCTAATTTAGCAAGACGTTCTTGTAATTTTTCTTTATCAAATTCTGAAGTAGTTTCAGCAAGTTGTGCACGGATTTGACCAATGCGTGATTCAATCGCGTCTGCTCCGCCTACACCTTCAACGATTGTTGTGTTATCTTTTGTTACCACTACTTTTGCTGCACGACCAAGTGCAGAAATGTCAGCTGATTTTAGGTCTAAGCCTAATTCTTCTGTAATCACTTGTCCACCTGTCAGGATAGCAATATCTTCAAGCATTGCTTTGCGGCGATCACCGAAGCCTGGTGCTTTTACTGCTACAGCATTGAATGTACCACGAAGCTTGTTCACAACAAGTGTTGCTAGTGCTTCACCTTCTACATCTTCAGCAATCATTAAAAGTGGACGACCTTGTTGTACCACTTGTTCTAATAATGGTAATACTTCTTGAATGTTTGTAATTTTTTTATCAGTAATTAAAATGTATGGGTTATCAAGAACCGCTTCCATTTTATCTGTATCAGTTACCATGTAATGAGACGCATAGCCACGATCAAACTGCATACCCTCTACTACATCTAGCTCTGTTGTGAAGCCTTTTGATTCTTCAATTGTAATAACACCATCGTTACCAACGCGCTCCATTGCTTCAGCGATTAGTTGTCCAACTTCATCATCAGCAGCAGAAATAGCAGCAACTTGTGCAATTTCTTCCTTATTGCTTACTGGGCGAGAAATAGCGTGTAATTCCGTAAGTGCTGCAGCCACTGCTTTATCAATACCTTTGCGGATACCTACAGGATTTGCGCCAGCTGTAACGTTTTTCAAGCCTTCACGAATAATTGCTTGAGCTAATACTGTTGCTGTAGTTGTACCATCACCAGCAATTTCGTTTGTCTTAGAAGCAACTTCTGCTACTAATTTTGCTCCCATGTTTTCGTATGGGTTTTCTAATTCGATTTCTTTTGCAATTGTCACACCATCATTTGTAATAAGTGGTGAACCGAATTTTTTTTCTAAAACAACATTACGTCCTTTTGGTCCTAATGTTACTTTTACTGCATTCGCTAATTTATCTACACCTTGTAACATTAATGAACGAGCGTCTTCTGAGAATTTAATATCTTTTGCCATGAGAATTTACCCTCCTGAAATGGAATATTCGTTAAGCTTCTTCAATATATTTATATCAATTTCACCTTATTGTCACATTTGTTTTGCAGACAATAAGCATCCACCTTACGTAAGGTGCGTTTAATGTTCTTATTCAATAATTGCAAGTATATCGCTTTCGCGTAAAATTAGGTATTCATTACCTTCAAATTTAACTTCTGTGCCAGCGTATTTAGAGAAAATAATGCGGTCGTCAACTTTAACGTCAAGCTCTACACGTTGCCCGTTCTCTAATACACGACCTGTCCCAACTGCTACTACTTTACCTTCTTGTGGTTTTTCTTTTGCAGAGTCAGGTAGTACAATACCGAATGCAGATTTTTCTTCTACCTCGATTAGTTCAATTACAATACGATCTCCTAGTGGTCTTAACAAGTGAAACAACCTCCTAATAATTAAATAATTGTTGATATTTATCAGCACTCTATATCAATGAGTGCTAACACAATTATTATGATAATCAATCACTCTTTTTTTTGCAAGTCAGAACTTCGAAAAATTTTGTTTTCTTTCCATATTCCTCTACAATAGAAAAGAAGCATATGAATGGAAAGGATTTTGACTGTGACTAATTCTCAAAAAGTAACGAAACATAAAAAAACAGCCCTGTATGTTTTGCTGATTTATATCTTGATGCAAATCTCTAGCAGATGGTTGCTCTTACCGTTCCATAAGCTCATCATGAAGGTAACGGGTTTAGCTTCTGAACAAGCAGCTCCCATTACTCAAGGTTGGTATATTGCCTTAAGTTTTGCTGTAGCGCTCATTTTAAGCTTAATCCTTACATCTCGAGATAAGGCCTTCTGGAACATTTATCAAGGAAAAAAAGAAACAATACCACTTACAATTGTGTGGGGAATCATCGGCTTCTTCCTAGTCTTCTTTGGGCAAATGATTGGTGCAGCTATTGAGATGGCTGTTTTCGGTATTGAAGGAGGCTCTCAAAATACTGCTGATATAGTTGCGATAGCTAAAGGGGCTCCCATTGCCATATTAGCAATTGTTGTATTTGGACCCATTTTAGAAGAATTCGTCTTTCGCAGAGTGATCTTTGGCTCGCTTGTCCAAACAACAAATTTCTGGGTGGCAGCAATTGTGAGTGCCATTTTCTTTGCGATTATCCACTTCGACTTCTCACATATCTTGCTTTATACCATTTGTGGTTTAATCTTCGCCTTTTTATATCACAAAACAAAGCGCATTTGGACGTCTATTATTGCACACGTCATGCTTAATGGATTTGTGACACTTGTACAATTCTATGCGGAACCATTGCAAAAGTTTCTTCAAGAACTAGAAAAAATGCAATAAATTTTTGTAAAGCCCAAAAGGTAATACAAAATATAGACAAAATTGTATAGGTACCAATTTAATGTAATGTAATTTAATTACATCATGTTAGATTTCAGTATAAATAGCCTCCATTACAAAAAGACAATAGCTTTCCCAATTTAAAAATAGCAACAGAAAACTATTCGTTATCTGTTGCTATTTTTTATTTCGGAAACAAAATTTGTAAAAGTCCGATAATACTCTATAGTTTATAGAGAGATAAAAAAAGAAAATATTAACATAAATACAAATTTTCTGTAAATTATGATTGATTAGCCATAATGCGAATGTTACACTTGATTTAACTCGAGTGTAGCTTACTTTTAATAGCGCTTTAAATGATTAATTATAGGAGGTATTAAATATGCAAGCAAAAAAAATAATTAGTGGTGTGTTACTAGGATTATCCGTAACTCTATCAGGAGCACTAATTTCTTCAGCAGAAGAAATAGAGAATAATGAAACTAATAATGTAAGTACTGAAAATAATAGTGAAATTTCACAAAACTCTGGAGAAATAACTCCTTATGCTGTACACGAAAGATGGGTTTCAGGAATTAGAAAACCTTACTCACTTTTCTCAACAGTCGAAAAACAAGTATTTCATATAAACGGCGATTGGAGTGGTGTACTTAATTTAGTAGCTATTGAAGATTCATACGATATTTTCACAGGAAAACGCATTAAGGTGGGCGTTTATGAGGGGTGGCTATATCCAAGATAGTTTAAAAGTACACATATTTTTAATCGAGAATTTCTACTCTTTTCTAGTATTATAAAATAAGTACTAATTTAAAGAAAATCTATTTAGTATTTGAACTACACCTCAATTGGAGGTGTAGTTTTTTACGGATAAATTTAGAATAAAAGAAAAACTAGAAACAACTAATTGCTTAATAATTGATGGGAACATAATCGAAAATTTACTGTCAAATGCGATAAACAATATAACATTTCTAAATTACACATCATAATTCAAATTAGGTGTACTAAAATACTTAACTTATAATAGTTAGTTTTTGAAAATTAACCACATTATCTTGTAAAAAGCCTGTTTGAATTATAAAGTGTTTTACATCAAGCTTGCATGTAACATAATAAACTTTATTTTGTATACTTCTAACTAATTACTAGGAATAATATACTTCTTGGCTAATTTATCAATAAGAAAGAACTTCTTGAATATATTTTCTCCTTACTTATAATTTACTGCTATACTTTGACATAGCAAACACCCAAAAGTTAGATTTTCATGCTAACTTTTGGGTGTACTTCAATTTTAAAATTGATTATTGTTTTTTTAATTCTTCAATTTGTTTCCGTTGTAACTCAAGTGCCTCTTCAATCTGGCGCTTTTGTTCAGCTTCCTGCTCTTCTTTTAATCTCATTTCTTCTGATTGCAAGTATTTTTTATAGCCAATACGTGAAATCATAATGCTTATTTCATATAGCATAAACAATGGTATTGATACCATTAAATGCGAAGCCAACTCCGGGGGTGCAATTATAGCTGCACACACAAACAGACCAAAATAGGAATACTTTCGAAAACGCACTAGTATTTCAGGAGTTAACATTCCAATACGTGAAAAGAATAGTACTACAATCGGCAATTGGAAAAGGAAACCAAATGGAATTGTAAGTCTAAATAAAAATGAAAAATACTCTTTTATGCCAATTGTTGGCTGTATGTCTAATTCATTCGATAAACCCATCATAAATTTTATGACATAAGGAAATAAGTAAAAGAAAGAAAAGGACAGCCCTGCTAAAAATAATAAAAACGAATACGGAATATACTTTAAGGTTGCTTTTCGTTCTATGTCCCTTAGTCCTGGACTTATAAATGCCCACAATTGATACATTAAAATTGGCGAAGAAACAATAAAAGAGATTAAAAATATAACTTGAATATAAATTGAAAGCGGTGTTACTACATCAAATGCATGGAGTTCTATATTATAGGATTCTCCAGTAATTTGAAGATATTTAACAATTGGCTTTGCGACAAAAAAGGCGCCGGCCATAGCTAGAACAAAGAAAACGGCAACAATGAACAGCCGTTTTCTTAATTCTTCTATATGCTCAATGACAGTTAGATCTTTTGGATTCATTCCTCAACATCCTAACTTACTTATCTAGTTCTTTCTTTTTCTTATCATCATCATCTTCGTCGGCTAAACCTTTAGTAGCATTTTTGAATTCACGTAGTGTTGAACCAAATGCCTTACCAAGCTCTGGTAACTTTTTAGGACCAAAAATTAGTAACGCGACAACTCCGATAATAATGAGGCTCATAGGACCAATACCACCCATTACAGCCACCTCCTCTTTATATCCATCATTTTAACGCATATTTCGCCATTTTGCTAACTAATTATATGTGAAAGTTTTTCGTCACTCTCACTGATTTGACCCCATTTTATTTAAATTATCTATCTTGACAGAAACGGTGAATTACACTTAAAAATATGTATGGTTTTCACTCTTCCTGATTACGAATTAAATAAATAAGCGCTTGCAACTCTACCGATAAATCGATGGTTAAAAGCTGCATTCTTTCAGGTACTGTTAATCGCTCTGGCGTAAAGTTTAAAATTCCCTTTGCATTCATGGCTGCTAAGCGATCCGCCATTTTTTGAGCGGAGCGTGGTGAAACGGTTAAAATAGCAAGCTCTGCACCGTATTCTGCATATTTTTCTTCCAATAAATCTGGATGAAAAACAGGAATGTTACTGATCATTTTGCCATCCTTCGGTGCTTTTGAATCGAATGCTACCACAATATGTGTATTATGATTTTTTTGAAAATTATATTTTAATAATGCACTGCCTAAATTCCCCACACCAATTAACGCTACTTTTGTCGTTTCATGTTGATCAAGCGTCTGGCTAAAAAATTGTAATAGATGCTGCACATCGTAGCCATAACCCTTTTTCCCAAGTGCACCAAAATAAGAAAAATCACGGCGAATAGTTGCAGAATCTATTTTCATCGCTTCACTCAATTCCTTCGACGAAATACGTTCCATACCTTCTTGTGCAAAGTTTTGAATAAATCGATAGTAAAGAGGAAGTCTTTTTGTAGTGGCTTGTGGAATTTTTAATTCTTGTTTCAAACTTTTTCCTCCTTATGATGTACCTCCATCAATTTTACTGTCTTTAACTACTAATTTTAATACATTCATCCTTAACAATATACAACATTTTTGCAATCCCCTGCTGTATTTCTCTTTAGTTAATGGCGCCTTATACGCAGCTAACTAAAAAGAAATCGTTTCAATCTTACATGACTGCTAGGAATAAGTAAAGCACGGACATTGCATGCAAATCGTTCATCCATTACACTAAGGTAGAATTGAGGTGTCAAGAATGATTGTTTTACAGGTCAATCAACTAACTAAATCCTTTCTTGCAGATGAAATTTTAAGTGGTGTTAAATTAGAAGTTCAACACCGTGACCGTGTTGCCTTAGTAGGACGAAACGGTGCAGGTAAATCTACTTTATTAAAAATAATTGCTGGTCAAATGTCCTATGATTCAGGCGATATCATTATCCCAAAGGGTATTCAAATAGGCTATTTAGAGCAACATGCAGGATTAAACTCTACGCTAACGATTTGGAATGAAATGATGACTATTTTCGAATCACTTTTAGCACAAGAACAGCTCCTACGCTCACTTGAACAACAAATGGCTGATCCTACTGTTTATGAAAATCCTACTATGTATGCGAAAGTTATGTCGGAATACGATCAATTACAGCATACGTTCAAGGATGCAGGTGGTTATCAATATGAATCAGACATACGATCAGTCCTTCATGGTATGCAATTTTATTCCGAAGACTATGACAAACCCATCAGTTCCTTATCTGGTGGACAACGCACACGTTTAGCACTTGCTAAGCTCTTACTTAGTAAACCAGATCTTTTAATTCTCGATGAGCCTACTAACCATTTAGATATCGAAACATTATCTTGGTTGGAATCCTATTTAAAGGGCTATGAAGGCGCAATATTAATTGTTTCCCATGACCGCTACTTCTTAGACCAAGTCGTTTCTATTGTCTACGAAGTATCCCGTCATCGTGTTACCAAATATCCTGGTAATTATAGTGCTTATTTAGATGAAAAAGCTAAAAATTATGAACGTGATGTCAAACTCTATGAACGTCAGCAAGATGAAAAGGCCAAGCTAGAGGATTTTATCCAAAAAAATATTGCACGTGCTTCTACAACAAAAATGGCACAAAGTCGACGTAAAATGCTTGAACGTACAGAGTGGATGGAATCCCCGGACGGTGATGAGAAATCCGCTAGTTTCGGTTTCTCGATTGAACGTCAAAGTGGAAATGATGTTTTATCTGTTGACGAATTAACGATTGGTTATAATGATCGTACCATTTCTAGTGGGATAAACCTTCGCACTTTTCGCGAGGATCGGATTGCCCTTGTTGGTCCAAATGGAGTTGGTAAATCGACATTATTAAAAACAATTGTAAAGGATTTAGCCCCTCTTGCAGGCAGTATTCGTTATGGGACGAATGTACAAATTGGCTATTATGATCAAGAGCAAGCAAAGCTCTCGAGTAATAAGAGTGTCCTGAAAGAATTATGGGATGAATGGCCACTCATGAACGAAAAAGATATTCGTACTGTATTAGGCCGTTTTCTTTTTAGTGGTGAAGATGTGGATAAAGCAGTATCCTCTTTATCGGGTGGCGAGAAAGCACGCCTTGCGCTCGCAAAGCTAATGATGCAAAAGGCTAATTTCTTAATTCTCGATGAGCCTACCAACCATTTAGACTTAGATAGCAAAGAGGTTTTAGAAAATGCTTTAATTGATTACCCTGGTACGCTTCTATTTGTCTCACATGACCGTTACTTCATTAATCGTATTGCGACGAAAGTGGTGGAGTTGTCTGGAACGGGTTCTTTTGAATATTTAGGTGACTACGATTATTATATAGAGAAAAAGCAGGAACTATTGGAACTAGCACAAATGAATGCTGCCTCTCAACCCCAAGTACAGCAAGATCTGCCTGATAAAACGTCTACATCAAAAATAGATAAAGAGGCAAAAAAACGTGAACGTCAAATTAGACGTACGATCGAAGATTTAGAAAGCAAGATGCAAGAAACATCTGCTATTGTTGCAAGCCTAGAAGAGGCTCTATGTGACTCTGCCATTTTCACTGACCATGAAAAAATTTCAATGCTTCAAGACGAATTAGCAACTGCTAAAGAACAGCATGAGCTATTAGTATTAGAATGGCTTGAGTTAAATGAAGAACTCGAAAATATTAATATGTAAAGATGTAAGCCATGTGACCTTTCACATGGCATTTTCTTTACTTGTCTTCATTTTTCATATATATTGGTCAAGTGCTATTTTTCGACAAAAAATGCCCACAGTTTTATACACACTATAAATCTAGTAATACCAACATATCAACAGAGTTTTCCACACTGTCCACAATAAAAAATTATTTTATCCACATTGTAACGTATAAAACAAGCTACTATATATTGAATAATCACAAGTTATACACAAGTTATCAACAATTTGTGTATAAGTACGCGTGTTCGCTATTTATTTCGCTCTTTTACCTGTGGATAATTTTCTGAAAAATTTGTCAATTTAGTTGTTTTTACTTATTATTCCCTTAGCACCGTTCCTTTTTATCAACAATTATTCGACAATTAAAAAGAGATATCTAAAAATATAGATACCTCTTTTCCATACTATATCCAGGATTTTAACTCCATTCCTGGACGTCCATTCATCATTAAGTTTCCTCGAATACCAGCCTCATACATCGGCATAGCAGCTGCGCCAATCATTGCCGCATTATCAGTACATAATTTAAGCGGTGGTACAAAAAACGGGATACCTTCCTCTTCAAATACAGCCTCCAAAGAAGTTCGCAAACCTTTATTTGCGGCTACACCTCCAGCTGCAATAACCTGTTTCACCTGATACTCACGAGCAGCACGCAATGTTTTAGCTGTCAGTACTTCAACAACACTTTCCTGAAAGCCCTTGGCAACAGCTGCTGGTGAAATGGCTTCACCTCGTTGATCCATATTATGTTTATAATTGATGACAGCTGATTTTAAACCGCTAAAGCTAAAATCATACGAATCCTCTTCCAACCATACTCTTGGAAAAGGCACAGCCTCTCCTTCCTCATGAGCAAGACGATCAATATGTGGCCCACCAGGATAAGGTAAATTTAAAACACGTGCCACTTTATCATATGCTTCACCAGCTGCATCATCTCGTGTTTCACCAATGACCTCAAAAGAACCATGCTCCTTCATATAGACAAGCTCTGTATGACCGCCTGAAACTACTAGTGCTAATAAAGGGAACTCCATTGGCTGAACAAGCGCATTGGCATAAATATGACCTGCAATATGATGTACACCCACAATGGGTAAGCTGTTCGCAAAGGCAAAAGCCTTCGCCGCATTAATGCCAATCAACAATGCCCCTACAAGACCTGGACCCTCTGTAACAGCAACCGCATCCAAATCTGACGGCTTTAGATTTGCTTGAGCTAAAGCTTCTTCAATTACCATCGTAATTTGTTCAACATGATGGCGTGATGCAATTTCTGGGACAACTCCACCAAAACGCTTATGACTCTCTATTTGAGAAGCAACAACATTCGACACGATTTCATGACCATTTCGAATAATCGCTGCAGCTGTTTCATCACAGCTTGATTCTATTGCTAATATCATTCCATTATTCATTGTAAATTCACCCACATGACAAGGGCATCCTCCCCGTTATCAGTATAATAGCCTTTCCGTATACCACCATCTTGGAATTGAAGCTTGCGATAAAGATTTTGTGCAACGGTGTTCGTTACACGTACCTCCAATGTCATAACCTCCATTCCATGTAAACGAGCTATTTGCATCGCCTCACGCATTAATCCCTCGCCTATACCTCGACCACGAGCACCCTCAATAACAGCTACATTCGTAATTTGGGCTGCATCTATAACCATCCACATCCCACAAAAACCAATAATACTTCCATTTGCATCCACAGCCAGCACATAATGAGCATACTGATTTTCATGCACTTCATAGTAAAAGGAATCCAACGTCCAAGGTACAGGAAATGAAGCTACTTCAATTTCATAAACTGCTGGTACATCATCAGAAACCATTTTACGATAAGTTACATCACTACTCATGTTCTTTCTCCTTCTGTTCTTTCAGCCAATTTGCTTCAGCCTCTGCAATTCGTTTATATTGTGGTACAAAGTGATGAGTAGCTTCAACACTCGGTAACTCCACTTTAGTTCCTACACGAATAACTTCCGTTGCACGTGGCAAGTCAAGACTAAAAGGTGCACGCAAAGCGTTATCACCAAGCTCTTCTACGATGTTATCCCAAAAAATGCCCACATCTGTTCCTACAAATAAAATAGGTGCATCTAATGCCCTTAAACGTTCTAATAAATCAGCGATATGTGCATGATGATCTTCCACAAGAGCCTCTAGTGTCATTCCTTGATAAACAGCTGTATAAACATTGTCTCTTCTTGCATCAAAAATTGGACAAATGAATCCATTATAAAGGGTAGCATTTGCAGCTAATGCTTTTAAGCTAGAGACGCCAACTAAAGGTATCTGTAATGTCCAAGCTAGGGTTTTCGCTAATGTCACACCTATGCGGACACCTGTATACGAACCTGGACCTTCAGACACCGCAATCACATCCAAGTCGCCTGCCTTTAAGCCTGCTCTTGCTAATATTTCTTCGATAGCGGGCATTGCGCCAGCAGAATGCGTTAATTTTATATTTTGCACCATCTCGGCTACCACTTTTCCATCCCTCACAATAGCAACGGAAAGTGGTGTATTCGCTGTTTCTATTCCTAACCAAATCATTTCATTAGCTCCTCACATAGCGCCTTATAGCGTTCCCCAGTAGGTATTAACACAAAACGTCGTTCATTATCTCCGATTCGGTAAATCTCTATCGCTAATCGATTCTGTGGCAAATCCTGTTCAATTAAATGCGCCCACTCTACCACTGATACTGCATCTCCATAAAATAATTCATCCCAACCAAGGTCCTCGTCACTTTCAGCCAGACGATATACATCTAAATGATTGAAGGGTAAACGTCCTTCATACTGTTTAACAATCGTAAATGTTGGACTGTTGACTGTTCTCTTCACACCAAGCCCCTTTGCTAAGGCCTTCGTAAACGTTGTCTTGCCTGCGCCCAAATCTCCTTCTAATGTAATCGTATCTTGAGCTTCTAGTAAATTGGCAAGTGCCATAGCAAAACGTTCTGTATCATCAACTGAATTCATGATTATTTCATACATTCTCATTTTTCCTCTCATCACTACATTACCTCTAGTTTACCTAAACTAGCGAAAATGTTCAAAGCATCCAATATCATTTATATCCTACTTAGAATGTCGTCGTTAAAAAGCCTAATTCAATACATAGGTTGCTTATTTAAATGAAAAAACACGTCTTCATTTACGAAGACGTGACAACGATTTATCTTTTTGAATGACCTTTCACTGCTATGATTTCTTTGTCAACTAGTTTATCATCCTTAAATTTCACTATATAGGCCTGTGTCATCAAGATTTCATCATTCCAACGATATTCATTATTTTTGATCTTTTTACCTGCGCCGCCTGCTGCTTTTACTACCTCAATATATGACATATCATTTTTTAATTTCTCAAATTCTACTTCGTTCATATTTTTTTGCCAGTGATACGCATTTGATTCTTCAATCTCTATAATAGGATCTCCACAGCCTACCATCATTATCATGGAACCAATAAGCAAAGGTAAATAAATACTTTTAAAAGAATAATCTTTGCTCATATAAACACCTCCGTAGCCAATCCGATTACTTCTACTTTTTACCCCTAATCTTTATATTAGAAACACATCTAATTTTACCTTATAGAAACGCTATCATTTATCGGTAATTTTTACTATTTTTAGATAATGTTAAATAAATACAAATAATTATATTTATGTAAATAATATCAATTATTTCACGAAGATTAAGCCGTTTTTTAGACACGATTGAGATGCTTTTGGGGAAATAGATGTTGTTTATGAAATAATAAAGGGAGGTTGGTCTCAAATACTTCACAGATTGTTATACTTTTAGCCCCTTTGTTTCTACTAGGCGAGGTTGATCCTTTAGGAGTTATTCATTTGTCATAAAATTTCTACTTAGGTTTCCTAATAAGCTCCTGAATGATGAATTGGATCCATACTCCGATAAAATATAAAAAGTCCTTATGATGTAAAATCATAAGGACTGTAATATCAATTTAAATGGCGGTCCCGACCGGGATCGAACCGGCGATCTCCTGCGTGACAGGCAGGCATGTTAACCGCTACACCACGGGACCTCTTTAAGACATTTATAAATATATCATAGAAAACATAGATATGCAATATCTATTTTTATATTTTCCCTTAATATATTTTCCAATACTCTCTTAACTAGAAAATAGACCTTATCTTGTAATGAATTTTCTATACAATCAACTTCTTAATTTTATATAAGCTCTAAACATAATGCATATTTTGCAGTATATTTAACTTTAAAGGGGGAAACATAACATGCCAAAATTAGAGCAATTACAAGCAGCCTTACAGCTACACGAAACCGATGCAATTATTATTACAAATGCTCAAAATCGTCGCTATCTAACCGGTTTTACAGGTAGTGCAGGTACAGTTATCGTAACGAAGACGCGCGCACTTTTATTAGTAGACTTCCGCTATACACAGCAAGCAACAAATCAATGTGACACCTTTGAAGTACTAGAGATTGATCGCAACCGTTTATATGAAACCATTCAGGAAATTTTTGAACAGGAATCAATTCAAACAGTTGGTTTTGAGCAACATCATGTTACTTATTACAGCTATCAATTAATGAAAAGCAAATTGACAGCCATATTAAAACCAATGCCTACTATTGTAGAAGATTTACGGATGATTAAAACGCCAGAAGAAATTGAAATAATTAAAAAAGCAGCATGGATTTCTGATGAGGCATTTAATCATATTCTGACATTCATCAAACCTGGTATTTCAGAACTTGAGATAGCCTATGAATTAGAGTCTCATATGCGCAAAAATGGTGCAACGGGTGCAGCCTTCGATATGATTATTGCTTCTGGCCATCGCTCAGCACTCCCACATGGCGTAGCATCGTCTAAAATAGTGGAGCAAGGTGATATGCTGACAATGGATTTTGGTGCTTACTATCAAGGCTATCGTTCTGATATGACAAGAACGATTGCTGTTGGAGAACCATTAGAGCAATTAAAAGAAGTATATCAAATAGTCCATTATGCCTTACAACATGCCCTTTCCAATATCAAACCTGGTATTACTGGACAAGAGGCAGATCGTTATACACGAGACTACATTACTGCAAAGGGATATGGACAAAATTACGGACATGGTACAGGACATGGCATAGGCTTAGATATCCATGAAAATATATTTATGTCTACCATATGTAAAGACATTTTAGAAGAGAATATGGTACTAACAGTAGAACCGGGTATTTATATACCGAATGTAGGTGGTGTTCGTATCGAGGATGATATTATCGTTACAAAAGAAGGCGTTGAAGTCATTACCCACTCTCCTAGAGAACTTATTATTTTATAGACATTTTAAAGAGTAATTACAATGACTGTAATTACTCTTTTCATTAATATAAAAAAACAGTCAGCACACAGCTGACTGTTTCATTTGCCTAGCGACGTCCTACTCTCACAGGGGGAAGCCCCCAACT
>NZ_JPVR01000057.1 GCF_000772935.1 Lysinibacillus boronitolerans JCM 21713 = 10a = NBRC 103108 | reverse complement strand
ATGGTAGTTGGGGGCTTCCCCCTGTGAGAGTAGGACGTCGCTAGGCAAAAAAGAAACCACTGAGAAATCAGTGGTTTTTTTGTATGTTTTGAAACCTAGAAATGTTAAAGTTTAAGAAGGTTATCAAAATATTCAAAGGGGGTCAACAGAATGGCAACAGGGCAACATAGTAAGGAAATCAATATACAGAAAAATAAATTAGAGGATTTTATTCGTCATAAGGAACAATGGGCTGTTTTAATACCAGGTTACTTACATCATGAACTACTAAATGAAGATGATATGATATGGGTTTTCCAAGGAGATTTTGGCATTATTCAAAAAGCTGTTAAAGTGAAACTTAAGGTAAAAAAATCGGATGCTCACCAATTACAATTTGATTTAGAGGGTTTATCTGATCCAATAAATGGTGATGGTTCTTTTGAAGTAAAACAAAATCAAAATGAATCACCACAGCTGACTGGTAATTTAACAATGAAAGCTAGTGGATTTTTAGCAGGAATGATGAATCCAGTATTAGATAATTTTGTACCTCGACTAGTTGAACAATTAGTGGAAGCAATGGCACTTCAAGCTGCAAAAGACTAGTTGTATGATGGAAAAATTGGAGAACCGATTATTGCTGTTATCTGTAATAATCGGTTTTATTTTGATCTAGCAACTTTTACGTGTGCAAAAAGGGCGATATAGGTATAGAAGATCCTCCTTTTCGAATAAGATATTTTTGTTGAAAAGGTTTGTTTGCTAAATAAAAAGGATTACCTTGACAAGGGATAGCTTTTTTCTCTCCTTATAATTTCGTATAATTAAGGGAGAATCTAACGAAAATAGGTGTTTGTTTTGCAAAAGAAAAAGCCAATTATAGAAAGGTTAGAACGCTTTAGACAGCAGCAGAATATTTCTTTTCATGTCCCAGGTCATAAGCATGGCGAACTGTCTCACCTTCCGCAAGCATTTAAAGATGTAATGCGTTATGATGTAACTGAATTATCGGGTTTAGATGATCTACATTACCCTGAGGAAATGATATTAGAAGCAGAAAATTTATTGGCAGATACATATGGGGCAACGAAGAGTTTCTTTTTAGTAGGAGGGTCTACTGTTGGAAATTTAGCAATGATTTATGCTACTTGTAACAAAGGCGATACCATTATTGTTCAGCGTAATGCGCATAAATCGATTTTCCATGCTATTGAACTTGCTGGGGCTAAGCCAATATTTGTGTCTCCGCTATGGGATGAACGAACGATGTCGGCGACACATGTAACGTATAGAGATTTAAAGGAAGCAGTAGAAAATTATTCAGAGGCGAAAGCGGTTGTTTTAACATATCCTACTTATTATGGGATGACTTCAAAAGAAATACAGCAACAAATTGCTTACTGTCATGAAAAGGGGATACCTGTATTGGTGGATGAAGCACATGGCGCACATTTTAATGCATGTACGCTATTTCAGCCATCCGCATTGACATTTGGAGCAGACGTTGTTGTTCAATCAGCTCATAAGACTCTACCTGCTATGACGATGGCTTCTTTTATGCATGTTAAGTCGGAATTGATAGAGGCTGAAAAAATACATTATTACTTACGCATGTTACAATCTAGTAGCCCATCTTACTTATTATTAGCATCATTAGATGATGCTCGCTATTATGTACAGACATATATGGAGAGTGATGGGGCATATATAATAGAAAAAAAGAAACAATGGGTAGATGCATTACGATCAATTGGTTCATTGGAAGTAATTGAAGTAGATGATCCACTTAAAGTATTGTTACGTGTTAATGGTTATAGCGGCTTTCAATTACAGGAGGCATTAGAGGCAAAGCATGTTTATGGGGAACTGGCAGATGCCAATCAAGTTTTATTTGTGTTACCTTTGCTGAAGCAAGGACATACCTACCCATTTGCTGAAATCAGGGTTCGTATAAAAGAGGCTATAACAATGCTATTAAACACAGCTAAAACAGATAGCATAACTGCTTCTCAAACAGCCTATCATTTTGTACCGATTACTGAGCCTATATATTCCTTTAATGAGGTTGCATCATTAAGTAAAGAGTGGTTACCATATATGCGTACAATGGGACGAATATCAGCAAATATGATTATCCCTTATCCACCTGGTATACCATTATTAGTACCAGGTGAAAGAATAACAGTAGCTAAGTTAAGTCAATTGGAAGAGCTATTAGCAGCAGGTGCAACATTCCAGGGAAATCATCGATTAGCAGAAAAAATGATTCAGGTTATTAAATAGTTGGAGGCAATAACAGCATGAATAGCAATTTATTTATTACATTTGAAGGACCAGAGGGAGCAGGGAAAACAACGGTCATTCAAATGATAGCAGAGCGATTAGCAAAAAATAATATAGAAGTTCTAGCAACAAGAGAACCAGGTGGAATCGAGATTGCGGAAAAAATAAGAACGATCATTTTGAATCCTGCACATACTGCGATGGATGAACGAACAGAAGCATTATTATATGCTGCAGCAAGAAGCCAGCATTATTTTGAAAAGGTACGCCCTGCCTTAGATGCAGGGAAGTTGGTTATATGTGACCGTTTTATCGATTCCTCTTTAGCCTACCAAGGATATGCAAGAGGAATCGGTGTCAATGAGGTGCTTTCTATTAATGAGTTTGCTATTGGGAAGAAATTACCTGATCTGACCATATTATTTGATCTTGCTCCAGAGGTTGGCTTAGCGCGTATTCATGCAACAGGCAATCGGGAAGTAAACCGCTTAGATGTTGAAAGTTTGCCATTTCATCAGAAGGTACGTGAAGGATATTTACAACTAGTAGAGCAGTATCCAGAGCGAATACGTGTGGTCAACGCAGATCAAGATATTGAGAATGTTGTGGAAGATGTATGGTTATTATTATTGGAAGCAATACAGTAAATGCATGAAGTTGTCTACAACAATGTGATATAATGATACTATCCATTAATTTAACTTCGCTAGGATAGCATCAATTGGGAGTATCCATTATGTCGGAGGGCAATTACCGCTGACGCTTCGCTTTCAAGCAGATCTAGATTTAGGTTAACTAACCTGCATTGTATAGGCGGGCAACATTGGTGATATTCCTCAATTTTAATGGATGTTTAAACATCTGCAGAATCAAGATAAAGTTTATAAGCTAATGCTTAGGAATAGTATTAAAACCTATATAGGTGAATTTTATAAAAGGGGTGAGTGCGAATGAAGTTAGTCGTAGCTGTAGTGCAAGATCAGGATAGCAGCCGCTTATCAAATGCTTTAACGAAAAATCAGTTTCGCGCAACTAAATTAGCGAGCACAGGAGGATTTTTACGTTCAGGAAATACGACATTTCTTATAGGAACTGAAGACTCTCTCATACCCAAACTTTTAGATATTATTCGGGATAATTGTCGGGCAAGAGAGCAAATGGTTGCACCCGTTTCTCCGTTAGGAGGAAATGCTGATTCCTATATACCTTACCCTGTGGAGGTAGAGGTGGGAGGAGCTACCGTATTTGTTTTACCGATTGAACAATTCCATCATTTTTAAAAAGTAGCCTCCGAAGCTAAATCATTGATTATTTGTTACTATTAAACATTTTATTTAAAATCGATTATGCGTAGGAGAAATAGATGAAAATTGTGGGGGCGAAACCAGCTTGAAAATTAATCAAGATATACGTGTCGGGTTAAATACAAATCGCAAAGAGCCACTACAAAATAATAATCAAAATAACCGATTTGGAGATATGGTCGTCAAGCAAGGTAATAAGTTGCAAACAGAACAACTCACACGTTTGTTAGGGGATATATCTACTGCAGGGGACCGAGTAGCTAGATCACGTAATTTACGAGAACTTGCTAGGTTTAAAATGCTTGTAAAACGATTTCTACAAGAGACAGTAGAACATGGTATGGAGTTAAAACAATCACATACCTGGAATCGTTTTGGTGAAGGAAGACGTCTGAAAATCATTGAGACCATTGATACACGTCTTGTCGATCTTGCACAGGATCTCTTAGACGAAGAAAAAGAAGCAATAGATCTTCTTGATAAAATCGGTGAAATTAAAGGCTTATTAATTAATTTATATATGTAAAACCCGTGTCTCGTTCTCATATAGGCGCGGGCTTTTTTCAAATGTTGATGTGGCAACTCGCCATTAAAGTAGAACAACGGCAATGTTTCTTTACAGAAAACAAAAGTGCAAGTAAGTACCACTTTTGTTGTAGAAACAGGAAGGAATTTAAATGTATGGCCAAGAATTTTGAAGAGCTACTCACACTACAACCAGTCGTAATGAAGCAACTTCAAACGATTTTTGACAAGAACAGATTAGCACATGCATATATTTTTGATGGTGAAAAAGGGACAGGCAAGGCAGATATTATGCACTTTTTTGTCAAATTGATGTTATGTGAGCAACCAAATGGAAATGTTCCATGTGAAACATGTCGAAATTGCAAACGTGTAGATTCGGGAAATCATCCAAATATTCATCAAATTTATCCAGATGGTCAATTTATAAAAATTGATCAGATGCGAGAACTCATTGGAGAAATGAAAATGATGGGTGTAGAAGAAGGACGTAAGATTTATGTGCTTCATCATGCAGACCGTCTTAATACAGCCTCTGCTAATATGATACTTAAATTTTTAGAGGAGCCAGATGGAGAGGTAACTGCTATATTACTAACGGAGCAAATGCAGTCAATACTTCCAACTATCCGTTCTCGTTGCCAACATATCAAATTTCAAAAAATGCCACGTCATGTTTTATTGAAGCATTTACAGGAAAATAATATTTCACATTCAATGGCTTCAACAGTAAGCATGATGACAAACGAGCTCGAAACAGCTATATTTTTAGCAAATGATGAGCAGTTTGCACTCGCTCGAAAAACAGTGTTAAAATTAGTAGAGGCCATTCGGCAAAATGTACATGAAGCAATGCTTATTGTTCATGAAGAGTGGTTGCCTCACTTTAAAGAAAAAAGCGAGATGGAACAAGCATTGGATTTACTACTATTTGCTTACCGTGATATAGTGTCAATAAAAGCTAATCCCGAGGCAGCTTGTACTTATCCAGACATGTTACCACTATTTAAAGAAGTTGCGTTATATTCCACTTATGATAAATTGTCAAATCAGCTGGAATCTATTTTACAAGCACGCGCATCTTTACAGCGTAACATGAATAGGACGTTATTGATGGAGCAGTTAATGCTAAATCTGCAGGAGGGATATACATTTGTATAATGTAGTAGGAGTCCGCTTTAAAAAGGCGGGTAAAATATATTATTTTGATCCGGCATCATTTCTACTAGAAGATAATCAATATGTTATTGTAGAGACAGCCCGCGGTGTAGAGTATGGAAAGGTAGTTGTCCCTCAAAAGGTAGTGGGTGATAATGATGTTGTATTACCACTAAAACAAGTACTTAGACCAGCAGATGATCGTGATCGTATACAAGTAGAGGAAAATGCAGCAGAATCAAAACGCGCATTTGAACTCGCTAGTACTAAAATTATAGAGCATAATTTAGAAATGAAACTTGTAGATGTTGAATATACATTTGATCGTAATAAAATTATTTTTTACTTTACAGCTGAAGGACGAGTTGATTTCAGGGATCTAGTAAAAGATTTAGCCTCTGTTTTTAGAACACGTATTGAACTTCGCCAAATCGGTGTGCGTGATGAAGCGAAGCTTTTAGGTGGTATCGGTCCATGTGGTAGAATGCTTTGTTGCTCCACATTTTTGGGTGATTTTGAGCCCGTTTCTATTAAAATGGCTAAAGATCAAAACTTATCATTAAATCCCTCAAAAATATCTGGCCTTTGTGGACGTTTAATGTGTTGCTTAAAGTATGAAAATGATGAATATGAAGAAGCAAAAGAGGGCATGCCAGATGTTGGTGAGATAACAATGACACCAGATGGCCGTGGGAAAGTAGTAGGGATAAATGTGCTGGAAAGACTTATTCAAGTATATTTACACGAGCAGGAACGCACAGTTGAGTATACACTAGAAGAACTGCTAGCATGCGAAAAAAATCTTATTTAAGATAGAGAATTTAACGAGGTGGCTTGGGTGAAGGACCGTAATTTCTTAGATACCGTTATGGAGTTCGAACAACAGCTCGAAGCAATGCAGGAGCAATTTGGTGCATTGAAACAATTTGTAGCGTTAATGATGGAAGAGCATAAGGCGCTTGAAACAGAAAATCATCACCTACGTACACGTCTAGAAGAACTACTTTCTAATACAAACTCCGTACAAGCTGCTGAAGTAAAGAAAGAAAGTCCGCTAGATATTGGTGAGGGATATGATAACTTAGCTCGCCTCTACCAAGAGGGCTTCCATGTTTGCCATGTTCATTTTGGAAGTTCACGTAAGGGTGAGGATTGTCTGTTTTGTCTATCATTTTTAAATAAACAGAATGTGTAATAAAAGGCTGATTCCCGCTACGGTGGTGTCAGTCTTTTGTTTTGTAGCGTAGGAGGAGTAAGCATGGAAAAATGGCTAAAAGGTGATGAGCGGTTAGATTATTTGTTGGCTGAGAATTTACGTATTATTCAAAGTCCCTCTGTCTTTTCGTTTTCATTAGATGCAGTGTTGCTTTCGAAGTTTGTCAGTATTCCTTATCATAAGGGAAAAATTGTTGATTTATGCTCAGGAAATGGTGTGATACCACTTTTTTTAAGTGCACGTACAAAGGGACAAATAACGGGAGTAGAAATTCAGCCACGTTTATTTGATATGGCAGAGAGAAGTATCCGTTATAATCAGCTAGAACAGCAAATACAAATGATTCTTGGAGATGTCAAAGAAATACCGAAACAACTAGGCATTGAAAAGTATGATGTGGTTACCTGTAATCCACCCTATTTTTTAGCACATGAAGCAAGTGATAAAAATCTTAGTGAGCATCATGCCATTGCACGACATGAATTGTATTTAACATTGGAAGAAGCGATTCAATCAGCAAGTAAATTATTAAAGCAAGGGGGCAAGGCCGCATTTGTCCACCGACCAGGGCGATTATTAGATATTGTGACAGCTATGCGAGCAAATCGCTTAGAGCCTAAACGGATGCAGATCATTTATCCGAAAGAAGGGAAAGAGGCTAATACATTATTAATAGAAGGAATAAAAGATGGAAAGCCTGATTTGAAAATTATGCCGCCGTTGTATGTTTATGATGCCAATAATGAATACACGGCAGAAGTGAGAGAAATTCTTTATGGAAAAGAGTAATAATCACTACTTTTATGTGTTAGAGTGTGCTGATCAAACTCTTTATGCAGGGTATACAAATAATATAGAAAAACGTGTTGCTGTACATAACGCTGGTAAAGGAGCAAAATATACAAGAGCTAGAGGTCCAGTGAAATGTATTTATAAAGAAAAATTTGAGACAAAACAAGAAGCAATGCGTGCTGAATATGCCTTTAAGCAATTAACAAGAACACAGAAAATTAATTATATAAGGAGGGGTGAATCGTGAAATCACAAAAAAGTACAATACACGATCAGACAGGTTGTTTATATCTGGTAGGAACACCTATTGGAAACTTAGAGGATATGAGTGTGCGTGCACTTCGCATTTTAAAAGAAGCCGATATTATCGCTGCAGAAGATACTAGAAACACCAAAAAGCTGTGCAACTACTTTGAGATTGAAACACCACTGATTAGCTACCATGAACATAATCTAGCCGTGGGTGGAGAAAAATTATTAACATTACTACAAGAAGGAAAAACAATTGCATTAGTAAGTGATGCAGGTTTACCTTGTATTTCTGATCCAGGTGCAGATATAGTTGAAAAAGCAATTGCTCAAAACTTTTCTGTCGTACCAGTGCCAGGGCCTAATGCAGCAATTTCAGCGTTAATTGCATCTGGGTTGTCGCCACAACCATTTTTCTTTTATGGATTTTTGAATCGTGGGAAAAAGGAACGTCGCCAGCAATTAGAACAATTAAAAAAACGCCAAGAAACGATTTTACTATATGAGGCACCACATCGCTTAAAGGATACATTAAAAGATATGGAAGCTATACTCGGGGAACGTCGTGTCGTTTTAGCTCGAGAGCTGACAAAGAAGTTTGAAGAGTTTTTACGAGGTACATTGGCTGAAGCTGTAGAATGGTCACAAACAGAGGAAATACGAGGAGAGTTTTGTATTGTTCTGGAAGGTAATAGCTGTCTAGAAGAGGAAGATCATGAAGAAGCCTATTGGCAAAATATGTCCATTGTTGAACATGTTGATTTCATTATCAATCAATCGAATGTATCCTCAAAAGAAGCCATTAAAGAAGTAGCTAAGTTAAGACAAAAGGCAAAGCGAGATGTTTATAATGAATATCATAGTGAATAATAGTAAAGAGTTACCTTATTAGGGTAGCTCTTTATTTTTATTTTGTTACTGTATCCGAAACTAAAAGTAGAAATGTAATAATTTTGAGACACAATTTTAAATTGATAATAATTGTAAATAATAGTACCCTTAAGTAGCAAGGTCTGACATGTACATTATAAGGGGTCAAGAATTTGGTTATATTAAAAACAGAAACACCTAAATCACTGTGTTGATTTAGGTGAGTAACTAATTATTTTTTTAAGTTAGATTGAATTTCTTTAACTAACATTTCAGCGCCTTCTGGACTTAAAATTAATTTGCCTCCAACTAGACGGAAGTTATCATCTGAAACTTCACCAGTAACAGCACATGTCATATTAGGCATATATTTTTTTAAGATGATTTTATCATCATCCACATAGATTTCTAAAGCGTCCTTTTCAGCAATACCTAGCGTACGGCGTAACTCGATAGGAATTACTACACGACCTAACTCATCGACTTTACGAACAATCCCTGTTGATTTCATAATAGATTTCCTCCTAATTTATAAAAGTTATATTGGTATTTCGTCAAATTTCGACATTATTTCTTTGTCTGATAGTTATCATACCAAGTAATGCCATAAACGTCAATTAATTAATGCACTAATATTATGGTTTTTGAAAAAAATTTTTGAGAAGAATGCAGGTATTTTAATTTTTTTAAAAGGTTTTTAATAAATATTTTTGCTAATAGTAAAAAAGGTTCTTATTTAAGTCATTTAATGGATTAAATATATTATTCGACAATTTTCGCGTTTAATAAACTTTCATTGAAACGAATTTCGTACTTCGTTAGAATAGAAAGTATATTGTAAAACAATGGAGGCAGTTCTTGTGAGTGAACAACAAAAAACATTCTATATAACAACACCCATCTACTATCCAAGTGGGAAATTTCATATTGGTACGGCATATACAACAGTAGCATCTGATACTATTGCACGCTATAAACGTTTAAAAGGTTATGATGTACGCTTTTTAACAGGAATGGACGAACATGGCCAAAAAATTCAAGAAAAAGCAGCTGAAGCGGGTAAACATCCTCAAGATTATGTAAATGAAATTGCAGATGCTGCGAAAAAACTTTGGGGTTTAATGGATATTTCTTATGATGACTTTATTCAAACAACGCAGGATCGACATACGAAAGCTGTCGAAAAGATTTTCCAAAAGTTTTTAGATAATGGTGATATTTATAAAGGTCAATATGAAGGCTGGTACTGTACACCGTGTGAATCATTCTTTACTGAGACTCAACTAGTTGACGGTAATTGTCCAGATTGTGGTCGTCCAGTGCACAAGGTTAAAGAAGAATCGTACTTCTTTAATATGAAGAAATATGCAGATCGTTTATTAGCTTATTATGAAGAGAACCTTGAATTCATTGAGCCAGAATCACGAAAAAATGAAATGATTAACAACTTCATTAAACCAGGGCTAGAGGATTTATCGGTATCAAGAACATCCTTCGATTGGGGAATTAAAGTACCAGGAGATCCAAAGCATGTCATTTATGTATGGGTTGATGCATTAACGAATTATATTACATCCTTAGGTTATCTATCAGAAGATGAATCACTATTCAATAAATATTGGCCAGCAGATGTACATGTAGTTGGGAAGGATATTGTTCGTTTCCACACGATTTATTGGCCAATCTTCTTAATGGCATTAGATTTGCCATTACCGAAAAAAGTATTTGCACATGGTTTTATTATGATGAAGGACGGAAAAATGTCTAAATCAAAAGGCAATGTGATTTATCCAGAAATGTTAATCGAGCGTTATGGACTAGATGCGACACGTTATTTCCTATTACGTGAATTACCATTTGGATCTGATGGGGTATTTTCACCAGAATCATTTATTGAACGTACAAACTTTGATCTGGCAAATGATTTAGGGAACTTATTAAATCGTACAATTTCAATGATTAATAAGTATTTTGATGGTATTATTCCGACAGAAAATCTTCAATCGACAGAATTTGATGCAGCTTTAAAAGAGCAAGCTGAGTCGGTACGTATTAAATATGAAGAAAGTATGGAAAAAATGCAATTTAGTGTCGTTCTAGCGGACTTATGGACGCTTGTTTCACGCACAAATAAGTATATAGATGAGACACAGCCTTGGGTGTTAGCAAAAGAGGAATCAGACAAGCCAAAATTAGGTGCTGTTATGCGAAATTTGGCAGAAAGCTTACACCAAATTGCTGTCATGTTGCAACCATTTATGACAACAACTCCGAAACGTATGATCGATCAGTTAGGATTAGATGACAAATTCTTAGCATGGGATACAATTGAAACATTCGGCAATACTATTCCAGCAAACATTAAAGTGGTAGAAAAAGGGATACCAATTTTCCCCCGCTTAGAAAACGAGGTTGAGATTGCTTATATTCGTGAGGAAATGCGTGGTTCTGTGAAAACACCACAAGAGGAAGAAAGTAAAAAGGCTACAGCGACTGACGAAAATCCAGAAATTCCTGAAATTACTATTGATGATTTTATGAAAGTTGATTTGCGAGTAGCGACGGTGACTGCATGTGAAACTGTTCCAAAAGCAGACAAATTATTAAAGCTTCAAGTCGATCTAGGATATGAGCAACGCCAAGTAGTTTCAGGTATTGCAAAATTCTATACACCAGATGATTTAATAGGTCAAAAAGTGATTGTCGTAGCAAATTTAAAACCAGTAAAATTACGTGGTGAATTATCACAAGGAATGATTTTAGCTGGTGAGAAAGATGGAATTTTAAAATTAGCATCCGTTGATCCTGAACTCGAAAATGGTGCAAAAGTAAAGTAATGAACTTAAGGAGGCCTGCTGAATATGAATTATTCAGCAGGCTTTTCAAATCTGTAAGGAAAATTGAGATTAAATTATTTTGAAATAATTTAAGTTGCATAAAAAATGGGGTTTTGTGGGTTTAAAGTACTATTTCGAGCAATGTCGAATAAGTGGAATGACACAATACCAAATAGTTTGTAATGAAATTGTAATGCTTACGAAAAATATGAAATAATAAATTTTAATAAAATCAATGTTAGGAGAATGAAGATGTTTATAGATACACACGTACATTTAAACGCAGATCAGTATGAGGAAGATCTTCAAGAGGTGATTGATAGAGCCCTTGAAGCTAAAGTAGAAAGAATGGTTGTTATTGGTTTTGACCGTAAAACCATTGAGAGAACAATGCAACTAATAGAGCAATATGACTTTGTTTACGGTGTCATTGGTTGGCATCCAGTAGATGCGATTGATTGTACTCAACAAGATTTAGAGTGGATTGAGGAATTAGCATCACATCCAAAAATAGTTGGCATTGGTGAAACAGGATTGGATTACTATTGGGATAAGTCTCCAAAGGATGTTCAACAGGAACTTTTTCGCAAGCAAATTCAATTAGCTCAAAAGATCAATTTGCCAATCATTATTCATAATAGGGATGCAACGGGTGATGTTGTTCAAATTTTACGTGAAGAAAATGCTGCATCTGTAGGGGGGGTTATGCACTGCTTTAGTGGAAGTGTAGAAACAGCACGTGAATGTATAGGTATGAATTTTATGATTAGTCTTGGGGGACCAGTGACATTTAAAAATGCACGCCTACCAAAGGAAGTAGCTACAGAAATAGCTCTTGAGCACTTAATGATTGAAACAGACGCTCCTTATTTAGCTCCACATCCACATCGAGGTAAGCGCAATGAGCCCGCTTTCGTGCCTTTAGTTGCTGAGGAAATCGCACGTTTGAAAGGGTTGACAATTGAGGAAATTGCACAAGCAACAACAGCCAATGCGAAAAAATTTTTTGGGATTGACAATTAACTAGCTTAGATGCCTCCAATACTGGGTTTGTGGTTGGCAAAAAACAAGAAGTCAATTTTCAAAGAAATACTTTCGGGTTGACAGTGCCAAAACTAGTCCGTATAATCCAACCTTGTATTAAGGAGGCGTTTTTTCATGTCAAATAATTCCATGAAAAACTTGTTCTTAGGATCATTGAGGAGTAAGCAAACAGTGATAAGAATTATTTCACTTGTCCTGTTTGTGTCTGTAATCTCTTTCGTGCTTTATCAAGGTACGAAAAAATCCGTTAAGCTTGAAGCGAATGGAGAAACAATCGAAGTATCAACACATGCCAAAACTGTAGAACAATTATTACAAAATCAAAATATAGATATAGCAGAGCATGACAAAATTTCACCCTCTCTGAACACCAAAATTGTTAATGGATTAGCAATTACATGGGAACAGGCAAAAGAAGTAACTATTTCAGTTGATGGAAATCAGTCAAAAGTTTGGACAACTGAAACACTTGTGAAGGACATTTTGAAGGAAGCAAATATTAAAGTATCTGAACATGACTCTTTAGCGCAAGGTCTAGATACTGAACTAGGAGCAGAAAACAAAATCGATATTCAAAAAGCGTTTCAAGTAACGCTTGTCGATGGCGTAAATAAAAGACAAGTATGGTCCACTTCGACTACGGTCGCTAACTTTTTAAAACAACAAGGAATTCAGCTAAATGAATTCGATCGTGTCGAAAATAACCTGGAGAACGTTATTACTCCGGAGAGTAAAATCACAGTAGTTCGCGTAGAAAAGGTTATCGATGTAGTGGAAGACTCTTTAGATTTCGCAGTTGAAAAGAAGCAGGATGCTTCATTGCAAAAGGGGAAACAAAAAGTAGTAGCAACAGGCGAGAAGGGCTCAATTACTCGTACGTATGAGGTTGTCAAAGAAAATGGTGAGGTTGTGGCAAAAAACCTGCAATCTGAAAAAATTTTAAAAGAGCCGAAGAAACAAGTGGTTGCAGTAGGCACAAAAACAATCGTTGCAAGCGCAGCAACTGTTTCACGTGGTTCTGCAGAGCCTGCTAACGGTAAAGAATTTTATGTAACGGCAACAGCTTATACACCATATTGCAACGGTTGTACAGGTACATCAGCAACTGGTATAAACCTACGTTCAAATTCTGGCTTGAAGGTGATAGCAGTTGACCCTTCTGTTATTAAGTTAGGCTCAAAGGTTTGGGTAGAAGGCTATGGTACCGCTATTGCTGGGGATACTGGTGGGTCAATTAAGGGTAATAAGATTGACATACTTGTACAAACAGATGCCCAAGCACGTAACTGGGGGCGTAAGAAAGTGCGTGTTAAAGTATTAAATTAGAAAAATTGTAAAATTAATCAAAATGTTTTTCACAAATGGAGCTTTCCTGTTTTGACTGGCGGGAAGGCTTCTTTATTATTTTTTAGCAAATAATATTTGTAAGGTATGTATAGCAGAAGTTGATTAAGATAAGTTCATCTGTACCTTGAATTCCTGTACAAATCGTATAGAGCAGTTGTAAAATGGTCAGAAGATAAGGTAGATAGAAAAGAGGAGCCTTTTTGCAAATTAAAGAAATTATTGTTGTTGAAGGAAAAGATGATACGACAGCTATTAAACGTGCTGTACAAGCAGATACTATAGAAACAAATGGATCTGCAATTTCTGAAGAAACATTAAAACGAATTCAGCACGCCCAAGAAAAACGTGGAGTTATTGTATTTACAGATCCCGACTATCCAGGACGTCGAATACGCGCCATTATAGAGGAGCGTGTACAAGGGGTGAAGCATGCCTTTTTACCAAAAGCCAAAACAATTGCTAAAAACGGTAAAGGGCTAGGTATTGAACATGCTGCTGACGATGATATACGTGAGGCACTTCAACATGTCTATACCCCTATTCATGGCGTGCTACACGAAGAGGTGATTACACTGGAAGATTTAATGACAGCTCGTTTAATTGGACATCCACAGTCAAAGCAGCGTCGTGATCGACTAGGGGAAATCTTAAATATAGGTGCTACAAATGGTAAACAACTTCATAAAAGAATGAAAATGTTTCAGATTACAGAGGAGCAATTTGGTGCGGCTATCGCACAGTTAGATCAGGAGGAAAATGATGCATAAGGATATTGCGACACCAATTCGAACACAAGAAATTTTAAAAAAGTATGGTTTTTCATTTAAAAAAAGCTTAGGTCAAAACTTCTTAATTGATCCTAACATTTTAAGAAATATAGTGAGTCACGCCCATTTAACTGAGAATAGTGGCGCAATTGAAGTTGGTCCTGGTATCGGTGCATTAACTGAACATTTGGCGAGAAGCGCTAAAAAGGTAGTTTCCTTTGAAATCGACCAACGTTTATTGCCCGTACTAGAAGACACACTTAGTCCATACAATAATGTGTCTATCATCCACTCTGACATACTTAAGGCAGATGTTGAGAAAGTAATTGCAGATGAGATGCCAGGTATTGATGATATTATGGTTGTGGCCAATTTACCGTATTATGTAACGACTCCAATTTTAATGAAATTACTCAATGACCGATTACCGATCCGTGGTTTTGTTGTGATGATGCAGAAAGAGGTAGCAGACCGTATAACGGCTAAGCCAGGGACGAAAGAATATGGTTCTTTATCAATTGCCATTCAATATTACGTGAAAGCAGATATTGCAATGACAGTGCCTAAAACAGTTTTCATGCCACAACCTAACGTCGACTCTGCTGTAATTCGTCTTATCAAGCATGAGGAACCACCAGTAAAAGTAATAGATGAGGATTTTTTATTTGTTGTAACACGGGCCTCATTCGTACAGCGAAGAAAAACGATCTATAATAACCTGCAATCTGGTTTACCAAATGGAAAGGTGAAAAAGGATCAAATTTTACAGGCATTAGAGCTAGCTAATATTGAGCCAACTCGACGTGGAGAAACACTTTCTATTCAAGAGTTTGGGAAATTAGCTGATGCACTGCATCCTGTTTTTGCAAAGTAAAAATTTTTGTTAACATTTTTTCGGATATGTAAAAAAATAAATATTTTTTATAAAAAATAAGTTGACAAAATTTATAAGAGGCTGATAAAATATTATATTTTGTTGACATTTTTAGGCCATTAGCTTATACTTGTTATTAGTGAGGTGTAAGCGAAAATGCCAAAAACTTTAGCGGACATTAAAAAGTCGTTGGATTGTCATTTGGGTAAACGTTTGCAATTAAAAGCAAACGGTGGTCGCAAGAAAACGGTTGAGTGTGCAGGGATACTACGTGAGACATATCGCGCCATCTTTGTAGTCGAACTCGATCAAGAAGACAATACGTGCAAGCGCGTATCGTATAGCTACACAGATATTTTAACTGAAGCAGTAGAGATTACATTTTTAGACGAAGCAAAGGCTGCTGTCGCAAAATAGTTTCTAGTACTTATTTCTATATTTTAGAAACACTCATGTATGTTAAAAATACATGAGTGTTTTGCGTTTTCATGGGCATACTAAATTCGTCAGTTGTTAAAGGAGGAGTTTATATGCCTAGAAAAGGTATCATGTCACCTCGATTAAAAGAAGAGATCGCAAAAGAGCTTGGATTTTATGATGTTGTGCAAAAGGAAGGCTGGGGCGGCATAAAAGCTCGTGATGCCGGTAATATGGTCAAACGTGCCATAGAAATGGCTGAACGGGCAAGTAGTGAGCAAGAGCGTAAGTAGGCTGTTTTTGTTAAAATAGTCATCTTATCAAGTTTCATTCAGCAGGGATGAAAATCCTTACTAACACAACAAATACAACTGACGAGAGAGAGCCGTTACTCCGAATAGGGTAAACGGTTCTTTTTTTCCATTTTCGTATTCTCAATATGGTAAAATAAAATGAATAATCTTGCGCGAAAAAAAGAACTGTTTATACGTGTAGCTATAAGGGAGGAAGAAAGATGCTTTATGTAAAGGCGCCTGCAAAAATCAATTTAACATTAGATGTACTTTATAAAAGACCAGATAATTTTCACGAAGTGGAGATGGTTATGACAACAGTCGATTTAGCTGATCGTATCAGTCTTGAATCTCGAGAAGATGGTGTTATTCAAATAATTTCAACAGATAACTTTGTACCAAATGACCATCGTAATTTTGCTTATCAGGCAGCGCGTCTCATTAAAGATACATACGGCATTAGACAAGGTGTATCCATTACAATTGAAAAGGAAATACCCATAGCAGCAGGGCTCGCAGGAGGCAGTAGTGATGCAGCTGCAACATTAAAAGGGCTAAATGAACTGTGGAATTTAGGTTTATCAATAGATGAATTAGCGGAGCTTGGTGCTAAAATTGGCTCGGATGTTTCGTTTTGTGTTTACGGAGGCACGGCACTCGCTACAGGACGAGGCGAAAAAATAAAAGAATTACCAGCTCCACCTAACTGTTGGGTTGTACTAGCTAAACCTAAAATTGGTGTGTCGACAGCAGAAGTATATGGGGGTCTTAAGGTTGAAGGACTGGAACACCCAAATACAAAGCAGATGATACAAGCTATAGAGACAAAAGATTATGAGCTATTATGTTCTTCATTAGGAAATGTTTTGGAAACTGTAACATTTAAGCTCCACCCAGAAGTTGTGATGTTAAAGGAACAAATGAAGCGTTTTGGGGCAGATGCCACGTTAATGAGTGGAAGCGGTCCAACTGTATTTGGACTTGTGGATAGTGAAGCTCGTGTAAGTCGCATTTATAATGGTTTACGTGGTTTTTGTGAGGAAGTTTATGCAGTACGAATTTTAGGTGAGCGAAATACGCTTGCTTAGAAACGCAAATTTGTGTTAATTTTACCTATAAATATTCGTGTTTAGGAGAGGGTCGCATGAAATGGAAGCGTAGTGAACGACTTGTTGATATGACGTACTACTTACTAGAACATCCACATCAGCTGATCCCGCTAACTTATTTTTCAGAACTATATCAATCTGCTAAGTCATCCATTAGTGAGGATTTAACGATTGTAAAAGAAACTTTCGAAGAAAAAGGAATCGGGTTATTGATGACAGTGCCAGGTGCTGCAGGAGGAGTAAAGTATATTCCGAAAATGTCCGAGGCAGAAGTACGTTTAGTGATTGAAGATTTAAAAGCAGAGCTAGAACATTCAGATCGATTGTTACCAGGCGGTTACTTATTTATGACAGATTTGCTTGGAAACCCAGATTTAATAAATCGAGTAGGAAAGGTCTTTGCCTCTGCCTTTGCAGATCAACAAATCGATGTCATAATGACAGTAGCAACTAAAGGGATATCTATTGCCCATGCCATTGCAAGACATTTAAATGTACCAGTGGTTGTTGTGAGAAGAGATAGTAAAGTAACAGAAGGTTCTACAGTTAGCATTAACTATGTATCTGGTTCTTCCAGAAGAATTCAGACAATGGTATTATCAAAAAGAAGCATGAAGAGTGGACAACGTGTATTAATTACGGACGACTTTATGAAGGTCGGCGGTACTATGAATGGCATGAAAAATCTCTTAGAGGAGTTTGACTGTCAGCTAGCAGGCATTGCCGTGCTTGTGGAGGCTGAGCATGCGGACGAAACATTAGTAGATGATTATTATTCACTTGTAAAGCTTCATGAAGTTAATGAAAAAGATCGAACAATTGCATTAAGTGAAGGTAACTATTTTTCTAAAAGGGGACATGACAAATGAAAGTAGTAGCAACAACAAATGCACCAGCAGCAATCGGACCATATTCACAAGGTATTATTGTTAACGGAATGTTTTATAGCTCTGGTCAAATTCCATTAACAGCTACAGGGGATTTAGTGGAAGGCGATATAACTGTACAAACAAATCAAGTATTTGCTAATTTAAAAGCAGTTTTAGCGGAAGCTGGAACTTCTTTAGATAATGTTGTGAAAACAACAGTATTTATGAAGGACATGAATGACTTTGTAGCGATGAATGAAGTTTATGCAAATCATTTTGGTGATCATAAACCAGCGCGTTCAGCGGTAGAGGTAGCCCGTCTTCCGAAGGATGTAAAAGTAGAAATCGAAGTAATCGCGATCGTAAAATAAATTAAGCTTGTAAAGCTCACTAAAGAGAATCTTTATTCTTTTTAGTGAGTTTTTTTACGCTGACAAACAATTGTCAAAAATTCCGTATATAAGAAAAAATATTATTCTAATAAGTATTCAAATTTTTTAGAAAATTTGATAGACTATGAAAAGGAAAATATTCGGTAATTGAGAATATGATATTTTCATTTAGGCATCCAAGAAGAGAGGTGGTGAGAAAATGGAAGTTACTGATGTGAGGTTACGTCGGGTACAGACGGATGGTCGCATGCGTGCGATTGCTTCCATTACACTTGATAATGAGTTTGTTGTTCACGATATTCGTGTAATTGATGGAAATACTGGTTTATTTGTAGCTATGCCTAGTAAACGAACACCAGATGGGGAATTTAGAGATATTGCTCATCCAATTAATTCTGATACTCGAAATAAAATTCAGGAGATCATTTTAAACGAGTATCATAACTCTAGTGAAGTAGAGGAAGCTGGTAAAGAGGAAGAATTAGAGGGAATCGGTGTGTAATGGGTAGGTAATAACTTACTTTTTAAGGATATGTTACAAACTGATGGTAAAAAGATATCAAGAACTCTTCTAGATGGAAGGGTTCTTTTTATTTTGATAAAAAGATAATATGAGCAATTTTAGGATATACTTCATGACATTCGAGCATAAGGTGCATTGGATTTAGGAATTCATGTTTTTGTCAACTCTACATGCCTTGAAAATAGATGAATTTTGCTATATAGTCATAAGAGAAAATGAGCGTATTGGAGGACTTACAGATGAGCAATGTTTTTGCTGTCATTTTGGCTGCAGGTCAAGGTACACGTATGAAGTCCAAATTATATAAAGTGCTCCATCCAGTATGTGGGAAACCTATGGTACAACATGTGGTGGATCATATTCAAACGTTAGATGTGAAGCGCATTGTAACGGTAGTCGGACATGGTGCTGAAAAAGTGCAACAACAGCTTGGAGATAAAAGTGAGTATGTACTGCAGGCTGAACAATTAGGTACAGCGCATGCTGTGCAACAAGCAGAGGCTATTTTAGGTAATGAAGAAGGTACAACATTAGTTGTATGTGGAGATACACCACTAATTCGTCCTGAAACGATGCAAGCTCTATTCGAACATCATCAAGCAAAGAATGCTAAAGCAACTATTTTAACAGCAATTGCTGAAAATCCAACTGGCTATGGCCGTATTCTACGTGGCAATAACGGACAGGTGGAGCAAATTGTTGAACAAAAAGATGCTTCAGCAGAGCAGCAATTAGTAAAAGAAATAAACACAGGCACATATTGTTTTGATAACAAATTATTATTTGAAACATTGAAGCTTGTGAAAAATGATAATGCTCAAGGTGAATATTATTTACCAGATGTCATTGAAATTTTACAAAAGCAAGGTGATATTGTTGAAGCATATGTCACTGATGATTTTGAAGAGACGCTAGGTGTTAATGATCGAGTGGCTTTGTCGCAAGCTGAGACATTCATGCGTACAAGAATTAACGAGAAGCATATGCGTAATGGTGTAACAATTATCCATCCTGAAACAACGCATATTAGTGCAGATGCAGTTATTGGGCGTGATACGGTGATTCAACCAGGCTCAATGATTGAAGGTGCCACTGTGATTGGTGAAGATTGCATTATCGGGCCAAATACTCAAATCATAGATAGCCGCGTTGGTGATCGCACAACTATACATTCTTCAGTTGTCCGTGAAAGCGCTATTGCAGAGGATACTGCTATTGGGCCATTTGCTCATATTCGACCACTTTCAGACATCGGTAGTCATGTGAAAATTGGTAACTTTGTAGAAGTGAAGAAAAGCAAGCTAGATAACGAAACAAAAGTTTCACATTTAAGTTATATTGGCGATGCCGAGATCGGTAGTAACGTCAATATTGGTTGTGGTTCCATTACAGTAAACTATGATGGAAAAAACAAATTCAAAACGATTATTGAAGATGATGTATTTGTAGGATGTAATACTAACTTAGTAGCGCCAGTGAAAGTTGGAAAAGGTTCATTTATTGCAGCAGGTTCTACAATTACAAAAGAAGTTCCTGAAGATGCACTTGCCATAGCTCGTGCAAGACAAGAAAACAAACCGAATTATGTAAGCAAATTAAATTCAAAATAATTATCAACTAAACAGGAGGCCATCATGCCGTATCATTATGCAAACTCACAATTAAAAATATTTTCACTTAATTCTAATAATCCATTAGCTCAAGAAATTGCGCAGGAAATGGGCGTAGAATTAGGTAAATCTTCTGTTAAGCACTTCAGTGATGGAGAGATTCAAATTAGCATTGAAGAAAGTATTCGAGGTTGTGATGTGTTTATCGTGCAGTCTACTTCTGCACCTGTAAACGAACATTTAATGGAGCTTTTAATTATGGTGGATGCAGTTAAACGTGCATCTGCTCGTACAGTAAACGTTGTAATGCCTTATTATGGCTATGCACGCCAAGACCGTAAAGCAAAAGCGCGTGAGCCAATTACAGCTAAATTAGTGGCAAACCTACTTGAAACTGCTGGTGCAACACGTGTTATCGTATTAGATTTACACGCACCTCAAATCCAAGGTTTCTTCGATATTCTAATCGACCACTTAATGGCAGTACCATTACTATCTGATTACTTTAAATCTAAAGGTATTCCAGGAGATGAAATCGTTATTGTTTCACCAGATCATGGTGGGGTAACACGTGCTCGTAAAATGGCTGAACGATTAAAAGCACCGATTGCAATTATTGACAAACGTCGTCCGAAACCAAACGTTGCGGAAGTGATGAACATTGTTGGTAATGTTGATGGTAAAGTGGCAATCTTGATTGATGATATTATTGATACTGCAGGTACAATTACAATTGGAGCAGATGCGTTACGTGCAGCTGGAGCAAAAGAAGTTTACGCTTGCTGTTCACACCCTGTATTATCTGGTCCAGCAATTGAACGTATTGAAAACTCTGCTATTAAAGAATTAGTAGTGACAAATACAATTCAGCTTTCAGACGAGAAAAAATCTCCAAAAATTACAGAGCTTTCTGTAGCTAAATTAATGGCGGATGCTATCTCTCGCGTTTATGAAAATAAATCTGTAAGTACTCTATTTGATTAATAAATATTGTACGTATAAGACCAATCTATTCTTTGAGTAGATTGGTCTTTTCTATATAAATTAGACACTATTTCGTCAAGGCGAAGAAATAGGTGAGTGTTTTATGTGTGAGCCTTCTCACAAAGGGGTATAATGATAATGTGACTTAATAATATTAACTCTACCTTAAAAAAATAGAGCTAAATATTATCATAGCCTACAACGAATTATTGTTGAGGCGTAAATAATTTTCTTGGAAGGGGAATAAAGAAGTATGAGTACAGTATTAAGTGTTACAAAGCGCGAAACTGGGCATCGTTCAACATTAACCCAACTTAGAAAAGGGGGAGCCATTCCTGCAGTTATTTACGGCTACAAAGTAGATTCAACCCCAATTTCTATTGCTGCAAAGGATTTTAAAAAGTCTATTCAAAAAAATGGGCAAAATAGTGTATTTTCGCTAGAGTTAGAGGGGAAAAAAGTGAATGCTGTTGTGTCAGAGATTCAGCAATGTTCATTGAAAGATGAAGTAAACCATATTGACTTTTTAGCCATTAATATGGCCGAAGAGCTAGAAGCTGATGTCCCGATTAAATTACTTGGACAGTCAGTTGGTGTGAGTGAGGGCGGTATTTTAATGCAGCCTAACTTAGAATTGAAAGTAAAAGTAAAGCCAGCAGAATTACCTGAATCAATTGATGTGGACATTTCATCGTTGAAAATTGGGGAATCCCTAACGGTAGCAGATATTCGAGATACTACATCTGTTGAAATCATTAGTGAAGATGATTATATGTTAGTAACAATTGTAGCGCCTGTTTCTGTAGAGGAAGAGACTACAGATAGTGAAGAAGAGCAAGAGCCAGTATAAAAGTAAATGATTGTTAAGGCTAATAAGAAGGCTATAGCTTTCTTATTAGCCTTATTTTTATGCCTTTAAGAATTATACAAAATGCTTTCTAGGTATGCTATATGGTAAAATAATGACTATTAGATTTGAAAGAAGAGAGGTACTTATGAAAATTATCGTTGGTTTAGGGAACCCAGGTAAACCTTATGAGCATACAAGACATAATATTGGCTTTGATGTCATTGATGCGTTAGCAGAAAAATGGGGAACACCTTTAACAAATTCAAAATTTAACGGGATGTACACTACTGTACATCGACCAGAAGGAAAGGTTCTACTTGTTAAACCATTAACATATATGAATTTATCAGGGGAATGTGTTGGTCCCCTAATGGACTATTTTGACATAGAGGTAGAAGATTTAATTGTCATTTATGATGACTTGGATTTAGAGACAGGTAAATTACGTTTGCGACAAAAAGGGAGTGCAGGTGGTCATAACGGCATTAAATCGTTAATTCAACATTTAGGCACTCAGGAATTTAACCGTATTCGAGTGGGCATTAATCGTCCACCAGCGGGCATGAAGGTAGCAGACTATGTCTTAGCTAAATTTTCGAAGGAAGACCAAGTTCTTATGCAAGACGCCATTGTAAATTCTGTAAACGCTGTTGAAGCATCTCTTTCAAAGCCGTTTCTTGATGTGATGAATCACTTTAACGCAAGCAAATAGATGGAAGAAATAAAATTTCTGTTAAAGTTTTTGGATATTGGCATAGTGTAAGGTGAGTAATCAACTGCCTTACACTATAATTACAGCTAATGCTTGTAGTGAATAGTCTTAGCTACAAGTAAAAATTAATTCTCTAATTTTCAAGTAATTGCAATGATGATGACAGTGAAAAGTGCATAATCCTTTTTATAAATGTCTATACTTTAAGTAGAAAGTTGCTTAAAGGAGGATGATTTGGAGATGTCAGTTCGCTATCGATGTCGGCATTGTGAAGTAGAAATAGGGACACTACCATTTGATGCAGATGATACAATTCGAAAGTTGCATATTTTTGAATTGGGAGAAGCGGATGATTATGTTGAGAAAGATCAGCATGGCCAAACGACTGTGCACTGCATTTGTGAGCAATGTGAGGATTCGCTGAGACAATATCCAGATTATCACGCACTCAATAAATGGATTCAATAATTGGAAGGATGCTTTGACACACTTATGTGTGTTCAAGGCTTTTTCCATTTCATAAAACAGCCATTAATAGAGATATGTAAAATAACACTAGAATAATAGAAATAAAAATAATATAGGATTTTACGCTGAAAGGAGCTTTTGACTGTGGAGGTTTTACGACAGCTTGTGTCGCAAGATAAACATATTACATCATTTTTAAAGGAAATTCAGAGCGGTCAAACTGCATCACAGCTTATTACAGGTTTAACAGGAAGCGCACGCCCCGTAATGGTCGATGTGTTATTTGAATATGTAAAGAAGCCAATCTACATTATCTCTCCTAATCTATTGCAGGCACAAAAAATGGTTGATGAGCTTGCTGGATTGTTAGGTGAGGAACATGTTCATTATTACCCAGCAGATGAATTTATTGCAGCCGATCTTTCTGTAGCTTCACCAGAACTTCGCGCGGAGCGGATTGCGACGCTTGATTGCTTAGCTAGAGGTGAGAAAGCCGTATATGTAATACCTGTGGCTGGTTTACGTAAAATAATGCAGCCTAAGGAGCACTGGCTACACTATTTTTTACAAACAGCCGTAGGCGAAGATATTGAAATTGAGATGTGGTTACAAACATTAGTTGAGATGGGCTATGTACGGAATTCAATGGTGACATCACCTGGAGAGTTCGCGTTGCGTGGGGGGATTTTAGATATTTATCCACCTTATTTAGAATCACCTATTCGTATTGAATTATTTGACACAGAGGTTGATTCCATACGAACATTTTCAGCAGATGACCAACGTTCTATTGATAAATTACAAAAAATTCGTATTCTTCCTGCTTCAGAGGTCATTCTTACTAAATCAGAAAGACAGGCATTAGCAGGCCGTTTAGAATCGGCATTAGCAGCCAGTCTAAAGAAGGTAAAAAAGCAGGAGACAAAGGAACTTCTGTATCAGCATATTCAATATGATATTGAATTGCTACAGCAAGGGAATTTACCTGATTATGTAAACAAATATGGCTCATTATTATACGATAAAACTGCCTTTTTGGGAGATTACTTTGAACATGATGGTATTGTACTTTTTGACGAGCTTGGACGTATTCAAGAGGTAATGGATGCATGGGAACGTGAAGAAGATGAATGGTTTTTATCTTTAATCGAAGAGGGAAAAATGGTTCATGATGTCAAACCTGCCTTCTCATTAAAAGAAATACTGGCGATGTTGTCACAACAAAAGCTTTCATTTTCATTATTTTCGCGAACATTTGCAGGGATTACGTTTAATAAAACATCTAACTTTTCTTGCAAGCCAATGCAGCAGTTTCATGGACAAATGTCCTTGCTTCAAAATGAGGTTGAACGCTGGTTACTTGGCAAATTTACAGTTCTAATCGTAGCAAGGGATAAAGAACGAGTAAAAAGGGTTCAGCAAATGCTTGAAGAATACGATATTCATACGGCAATAGGTGAGCCGACAGAACCTGGTATTTATATTGTAGATGGGGGCTTGTCGAGTGGCTTTGAATTGCCTCTACAGCGTTTAGCAATTGTAACAGAAGACGAGCTCTTTAAACAGCAGGCAAAGAAAAAAGCACGTACACAAAAAATGACTAATGCTGAACGTATTAAAAGTTATACGGAAATTAAGCCAGGTGATTATGTTGTACATGTTCATCATGGGATTGGTAAATACATCGGTGTAGAGACATTAGAGGTTAATGGTACACATAAGGATTACTTGCACATACGATATCGTGCAGACGATAAATTATATGTCCCTGTAGAGCAAATAGACTTAATCCAAAAATATGTGGCGTCAGAGGATCGTGAACCAAAGCTACATAAATTAGGGGGAGCAGAGTGGAAAAAGGCGAAAGCGAAGGTATCCTCTGCTGTACAGGATATTGCAGATGATTTAATAAAGCTGTATGCAAAGCGTGAAGCAGAGAAAGGGCATGCTTTTACACCTGATAACGACGACCAACGTAATTTTGAAGCGATGTTCCCTTATGAGGAAACAGAGGATCAGCTACGTTCAATTGTTGAAGTGAAAAGAGATATGGAACGTGAACGTCCTATGGATCGTTTAGTCTGTGGCGATGTAGGCTATGGTAAGACAGAGGTAGCCATTCGTGCCGCATTTAAGGCTATTCAAGATGGAAAGCAAGTGGCATTCCTTGTCCCTACTACTATCTTGGCCCAGCAACATTATGAGACAATTCGTGAGCGCTTTCAGGATTTCGCCATTAATGTTGGATTGTTATCTCGTTTCCGTTCGAAAAAAGAGCAAACAGCCACATTAAAAGGCTTAAAAGAAGGCCGAGTCGATATAGTTATTGGAACACACCGCATTTTATCTAAAGATTTAATTTTCCAAGACCTTGGTCTGTTAATTGTGGATGAAGAGCAACGTTTTGGTGTGACACATAAGGAAAAAATTAAACAGTTAAAGACAAATGTCGATGTCTTAACTTTAACGGCTACACCAATCCCAAGGACACTTCATATGTCCATGGTAGGAGTCCGAGATTTATCTGTTATTGAAACGCCTCCTGCTAATCGCTTCCCAGTTCAAACATATGTGATGGAGCACAGTGGTGCATTAGTACGAGAAGCTATTGAGAGGGAAATGGCACGTGGCGGACAAGTATTTTATTTATATAATCGGGTTGAGGATATGGCTCGAAGGGTTGAGGAGATTCAAGTGCTTGTCCCTGAAGCAAGAATAGGCTTTGCTCATGGGAAAATGACTGAGTCAGAGCTAGAATCCGTAATTTTAGCCTTTTTAGAGGGTGACTATGATGTGCTTGTCACGACAACAATTATTGAGACAGGTGTCGATATACCGAATGTAAATACGTTAATTGTCCATGATGCTGATCGTATGGGCTTAGCCCAGCTCTACCAATTACGCGGTCGCGTTGGGCGTTCTAACAGAGTAGCCTATGCGTATTTTATGTACCAACGCGACAAAGTTCTAACAGATGTAGCAGAGCAACGTTTACAAGCAATTAAAGAATTTACAGAGCTTGGCTCAGGCTTTAAAATTGCGATGCGAGATTTATCTATTCGAGGCGCAGGAAACTTACTTGGAGCGCAGCAACATGGCTTTATTGATTCAGTTGGCTTTGATTTGTATTCACAAATGCTTCAGGATGCCATCGCGGAACGTCAAACAGGCGTGAAGAAAGAAGAAAAGCCAGATATTGAAATTTTGCTAAGTATTGATGCCTATATTCCTGACGCTTATATTCCAGATGGTTATCAAAAGATCCAAATGTATAAACGAATTAAGGCCATGGATCAGGTGGAGGAGTATGACGAAATCATGGAGGAATTAGAGGATCGATTTGGCGATCTTCCAATTGAAACAGAGCGTTTACTTCGAATTGCACGAATGAAAGTTTGGGGATTAGGTGCGGGAGTAGTATCTGTAAAGGAGAAGCAGAAGCTTATTACAATACTATTGTCGGAACAAGGGACAACAAATGTCGATGGCAGTAAGATTATTGAAGAGTCAATGAAGTTTGAGCGTGCTGTTGGTTTTGGTATGGATGGCATGCAGTTAAAATTAACAATAGATGAACGCAAGTGTGGCAAACATCAACCATTTGATATTTTGGAAGAATTAATGCAAATTATTGATAAAGCAAAAAAGCAGCAATAGTTAAAAGGTCATCTTATCTTTTACATGAAAAGATAAGATGGCCTTTTTTATGTTGATTCAGTAATCAAACATATTTGCTCAAGGAATAGTTGATTTTTCTAATACATTTCTTATGAATTAATTATAGAAACTTATTCCTTGGGTAATCTAATAAGGAGTTGATTGATGTAATACCGTTTTTTGAAAAAAATTGATGGTTGTGAAATCCTTTTTCTTCAGTTTTTGCATAGATTGCTTAAATAAAAACCATACTATCATTGAATAAAAATTTCATTGTAGCGAAAGCGAGGCATTAGAATGAAGGCAACAGGAATTGTTCGTCGTATTGATGATTTAGGGCGTGTAGTTATTCCAAAAGAAATTCGTAGGACGCTACGTATTCGTGAAGGCGACCCGCTTGAAATTTATACGGACCGTGAAGGCGAAGTCATTTTAAAAAAATATTCTCCCATCAATGATTTGGGGGAATTTGCAAGAGAATATGTTGAAACACTTTATGAAACAATGGGCACACCAGCATTTGTCACTGACCGTGATGAAGTAATCGCTGTTGCAGGGATTGGGAAAAAGGAATATATCAATCGTCGCATTACGTCCTTTGCGGAAAGCTTTATGGACGAGCGCTCAACAAAAATTGAAAAAATGGAGACAACGATTGAAATTGTCCCTGGACAATATGAGCAAGTAAAATCTTATTGTGCGACACCTATTATGGTAAATGGTGACCCAATAGGCTGTATTATCGTCTTGTCTAAAGTACACTTTGTTGGTGAGGTAGAAGTCAAAGTAGTGGAAACAGCTGCAAACTTCTTAGCAAAACAAATGAATAGTTAATACATGGAAAAGTTATTGCGATGACCTTTAAGGCTGAACAATAACTTTTTTGCGTACATAAAGATGAATCATTATAGGAACAGTAGTGCCACCTTGCACGTCAAACTTTTGAGATATGCTATACTATTGGCATTGTTAAGAAGGAAAGAGGGCAATTTATGTCGCAACGTTTTGGTATGAAAAGCTACATGAAGGGTGCCGCCTTATTGACGATAGCAGCCCTTATTGTAAAAGTTCTTAGTGCCATTTACCGTGTGCCTTTTCAAAATCTAGTAGGTGATGAAGGCTTTTATATCTACCAACAGGTATATCCAGTTATTTCTATCTTCGTTGTTTGGACATCTAGTGGCTTTGCTATAGCCATTTCTAAAATGCTTGCAGACAATGATTGCATTGTTGATACAATAGAACGTGATGAAAGACGTCGAACTATAACACAGGTAGTTTTCAGGTATTTAACGGTATTATCACTACTGTTTTTCGCCATTTTATTTGGAGGTGCTGAAAAGATTGCCCATTTGATGGGAGATATTCAATTAGCACCACTTATTCGTACAGGCTCCCTAGTAGTATTGGTTATGCCGGCGCTGGCTATTTTAAAAGGTAGCTTTCAATCTAGAGCAATTATGGAGCCCATTGCTTATGCCCAAGTACTTGAACAAGCAGTGAGGGTAACTGTCATATTAGTAGGTACCTTTCTTATTATGACAACGACGAAATCACTTTATGGTGCAGGAAGAATAGCTGTTATCGGTACAGTAATTGGAGAAATTACAGCCTTGTTATTACTTGCTTATATCTCGTATAAACGATTTGGTCTACTGCAAGTTAAACAGCAACTACAGCGTAATTCAAGTTTACCTATCATTAAAGAGGTCACATGGCTGAGTTTGAGCGTCAGTATGAGTGGTCTACTGCTACTTGGCTATCAATTGGTCGATTCATTTACAATCTATTCTTCATTAATTGATAATGGCCTAACGCCTACAATAGCAAAGGAAACGAAGGGTATTTATGATCGAGGACAGCCGTTAGTTCAACTGGGTGTTGTCATTGCATCTTCATTGTCGCTGGCCATTGTGCCACTTGTCGCCCATTTGTCGAAAAAGCAAGAGGGGCGAAGTGCCGTGCCATTCATACAATTAACATACAAAGCATCTGTCCTGTTCGGCTGGTCTGCTGCACTAGGCTTAATGCTAGTTATGCCTTATTTAAATGAAATGCTTTTTAAAACCAATTCCTTATCTGAGGTATTGATTGTCTATGTATTTCAAATTGTCCCGTTGTCGATTATTCTTACATTTACGGCGATCTTACAAGGCTATGGAAAATTAAAAAAACCAGCTTTATTTCTTATGTTTGGTTTTCTATTAAAAGTGATATTGAATGTACGATTAATCGGTTGGTTGGGAGTATTAGGAGCTGCCATCGCTAATGATATAGGATTATTATTAACAGCAATCTTGCTCATTATTTATTTAAAAACATTGACTGGCATTCAATTAGCTTCAGGTGCCTTTTATAAAAAAGTAGGAATAGCATCTTTTAGTATGACAATCGTCGTGCTTGTATGGTTACAGCTAGTATCGTCCGTGTTAAACCATCTGATGTCTTCACGTATGATAGCCATGGTGGCAGGTTTGACAGCAGTATCTATTGGGGCATTTGTTATGCTAACAATTATTGCAAAGAAACGAGTATTAGTAGAAAAAGAATGGTATTTACTTCCGTTTGGACGTAGAATGGCCGTTTATCAACTTTGGCTAAATTCAAAGAAGTAGGTGTAAATATTGAATACATTATCAATTATTGGTTTAGGTGCAGGTGACTTTAATCAGCTGCAAATGGGTGTTTATAAAAAGTTAAAGGCTGCAAAAAAATTATATGTACGGACAGTGGATCATCCGGTTTTAGAGGAATTAGCAGCAGAGGGCGTGGCATTCGAAAGTTTTGACAATGTGTATGAAAAACACGATACATTTCAACCTGTTTATGCAGAAATTGCTGATTCTCTGATGAAAGCTACAGCTGTTGAGGATGTTATGTATGCTGTGCCAGGGCATCCATTAGTTGCAGAGCAAACAGTGCAATTACTTATTGCCGCAGCAAATGAAGGGAAAATTGAGCTAGTCATTGAGGGTGGTCAGAGTTTCTTAGATCCCATTTTTGGTGCCTTAAAAATCGATCCAATTGAAGGCTTTCAATTACTTGATGGTACGAGCTTTTCAATGCATGACATTAACATGCGTCAGCACATCTTGATTGCTCAAGTATACGATACATTCAGTGCATCAGAAGTGAAGCTGACGTTGATGGAGAAGTATGATGATGAGTATCCTGTGACGGTTGTGACAGCTGCAGGATCCTCACAAGAACAGATTGTCACAGTGCCGCTCTATGAACTCGATCAAAGTGTAGAAGTAAATAATTTAACAACAGTCTATGTACCACCTGTAAAATCACAGGAGGAGTCATTAAGAGATTGGACAACATTCCGCCAAATCATTGCAACGCTGAGAGGCCCAAATGGCTGTCCTTGGGATCAAAAGCAAACACATGAGTCGTTGAAGAAATACTTACTTGAAGAAGCACATGAATACTTGGCAGCGGTTGATGCGGAAGATGATTTTGCCATGATTGAGGAACTTGGTGATGTGTTGTTACAAGTATTTTTACATGCACAAATAGGAGAAGATCAAGGCTACTTTACACTTGAAGATGTGTTAGCTTCAATTAGTGAAAAAATGATTCGTCGCCATCCACACGTTTTTGGGGATGTAGCAGTAGAAGATGCAGATGGTGTTGTGGCTAATTGGGAGGCCATCAAGGCTGAAGAAAAGGGAACTAGCGATAAACCGTTATTAGACGAAGAGTATAGAGCGTCTTCTGCGTTACAAACAGCCTACAATTATCAAAAAAGAGCAGCACAAGTGGGCTTTGACTGGCCAGATGTGGAGGGAGCATGGGATAAATTTACCGAGGAATGGGAGGAATTTCGCCATGAGGCGACGAAAGGCTCTAATGCATCCCGTCTTGATGAATTTGGCGATGTATTGTTCACACTAGTAAACTTAGCACGTTTCTATAAATTATCACCAGAAGAAGCAATGCTACATGCAAATGAGAAATTTGCAAGACGTTTCGGCTATGTTGAGCAACAGGTAAAGGCAAGTGGAAAACCATTTTCCGATTTTACATTAGAACAATTAGATGCATTTTGGAATGAAGCAAAGCAACTAGAAAAGGAGTAAGAGTATGAGATTAGATAAGTTTTTAAAAGTATCCCGTTTAATAAAACGCCGTACTTTAGCCAAAGAAGTGGCAGATCAAGGACGAATCACAATCAACGAAAAGATTGCAAAAGCAAGTAGTACAGTGAAAGCTGGTGATGAGCTTGCTATCCGTTTTGGTCAAAAAATAGTAACGGCACGTGTAGAAGAAATACGTGATACGGTAAAAAAAGAAGATGCAGCAAAAATGTTTACCATTTTGAAAGAAGAACGACTTGAAAAAATTGAACCTGAATTTATTGATGATGAGGAATAAAGCTAAATTTAATTTCTAGCCCTCCTAATGTTGTCCCGCCTTTCTTTCTGTGGGTGAAAGTATTACACAACTTAAATAAAGTTGTCATGCTTTGAAGGTTGTCCGCATAAAGTGAACAGAAGCTAGGACGACTAAAGGAGGAAAAAAATGACGCTACATCAAGAAAGTAATCGTTACACAATTCCATCTGGAGAGCATATTTTAACGATTCGTAATCGTAAAAGAATGGACATGACTTCTGTAAAATCAATTGAACGCTTTGATCAGGAAGAGTTTTTCATTAAGACGTCCCAAGGGCACTTGTTAATCCGTGGAGAGGAACTGCATATCGTTCATTTAGATGTTGACAAAGGATTATTGACACTTGAAGGAACTGTAAAAACCTTACAGTACGACGAGGAGGAAAGTGGCTTCTCGAAAGGTTTCCTTCATAAATTATTTGGATGATTGTCAGTGAACAATTTTATCAATTAATTGTCATGGTTTTGAGCGGTATAGCAGTTGGTTTCATTATTGATAGTATAAGACTCATTGTTTTTTCAACTCCAAAAAGGTCAAGCCTTCGAAAGTGGATGATGGTTGTTGAGTTATTAACATGGATTCTACTTGGAGGTTTGACATACTATTTATTATTTTGGCTAAAGGATGGCGCTTGGCGGGCTTACGACCCGCTAGCGCAGATAGCCGGAATTTTTTTGTATCAATCATTTTTTCAAACCTTTTTACGTTTCATTGCTAGAATTTTGGTGAATATAACATGGAGACCCTTTTGGTTCATTGTACGCTTCATAATTACAGTTATTCGACAAATTTTGCAATTATTAATAAATATTGTTATGTTTGTTATAAGACCTTTTGTCAAAATTTATTCGTATTTGTCCTACACTTTTTTTAAAAAATTACGATATTTGAAGTATAATAAAAAGCAACAATAATTTTCGGAGGTGCGGACATGACGAGACGTCATTCATCAAATGATGAATCACAAAATTTCACTAAGCTTGATAATGACTATGTCCGTAACACGGATAGAGCTATAAATCGCAAACAACAGGCTCGAAAACGTAAGATGCGTCGTATTGTCTTTTTTGCGATTGTACCAGTCATTATTATTGCTCTTCTCTTAAATGTGCTGCTACAACAGAATGAAACATTAGCAGCAAAAGAGAAATCCAAAGAAGAAGCGAATCGGCATCTCACTGAATTGAAAGAAGAACAAGATACATTAAATCTTAAAATCAAACAATTACAGGATGATGAATATATCGCAAAGCTATTAAGAAAAGAGTACTACTTATCGGAAAAAGGTGAGATTATTTTCATCATTCCAGATAAGGAAGATAAAAAAGACGACTGAAAAGCTATGTATTGTTGACACTCTTTTATTGTTATATATAATGAAAAGAGAAGCTTATTGCAGTAAAAAGTTTGATTAAATTGATTACATGGCTCAAAAGAGTCGCTTAATTTTTAAGGAGGAGCATTTTTTTTATGTCAATTGAAGTAGGCAGCAAGGTACAAGGTAAAGTAACAGGAATCACAAATTTTGGAGCATTCGTTGAGCTGCCAGATGGCAAAACAGGCTTAGTTCACATTAGTGAAGTTGCTGACAATTATGTAAAAGATATCAATGAGCATCTAAAAGTTGGAGATGAAGTTGAAGTAAAAGTGATGAATGTTGAAGCGGACGGAAAGATTGGTCTTTCAATCCGTAAAGCAAAGCCTCAAGCTGAGAGACCAGAGCGTCCAGCACGTCCACGTCGTGATAATCGTTCTAATGATCGCAACGAACGCCATCAGCCAAAAGAAAATTTTGAGCAAAAAATGGCACGCTTCTTAAAAGATAGTGATGAACGTCTAGCAACACTTAAACGTGCTACAGAATCAAAACGCGGAGGTCGCGGAGCTAGAAGAGGGTAGTTTGCTGACTGTTTTAATCGTAGAAAAAGTGTATGAAATAGAGTTGGGAGTAGCTTTTTAAAAAGCTACTCCCTTTTTTAATATACCTATAAAGTTGAAGAAGGTCTCTTTTTCTTTTTTGTGGGTATTACTATTTTTTCATCAGGTGGAGCTATCGATTCTTTCTTCACTGGATGGATAACCATTTTGACAAGTGAAAAAACACCATATACACTTACAGCTAGTCCACAAAGTAATAGGATTATTTGAACAAAAAACGGTAAGTTTATGAGAATTGAAATAAGAATAATCATTGAGCCACTTCCACAAATTAAAGCAGCCTTTGTTAATGCACCCAAGGGAATAAAACCTCCTAAAAACGTTGTTTTTACTAGTATGCCATACTTTTATATTCTGTCACATAGCTTTACTTAAAGCTGACGGATAGAATTTGCAAGGTAATAGATAGATGGTATAAATAGATGGATGAAATAAAAACAGGTATCTCAGAACTAGATTCTGAGATACCTGTTTGAGATGACCCGTACGGGATTCGAACCCGTGTTACCGCCGTGAAAGGGCGGTGTCTTAACCACTTGACCAACGGGCCTATTTGGTGGCGGCCGAGGGGATCGAACCCCCGACCTTACGGGTATGAACCGTACGCTCTAGCCAGCTGAGCTAGGCCGCCATATTTATAAATGGAGCGGAAGACGAGGTTCGAACTCGCGACCCCCACCTTGGCAAGGTGGTGTTCTACCACTGAACTACTTCCGCATGTCGTTTAAGCAACAAGTTAAATAATACAAGCCAATTGTGCTAGTGTCAAGTAGGTTTGTAAAAAATATTTAAAGATATTTCAGGACAGTTACATAGAAGGGTATTTTAGCGGATTTTTTGTTCTTACGTAGAAATATATCCTAGAGAATAGTTGAATTAAAGCATTGATAGTAGGTAAAATCCCTTCAAATTAGGCTTTAAGATGAATAGTAAATGATTATGATATTGATTCCGTAATTGAATTTTCTGATATTTTTATTGATCAAAAGCGTTTCACTATAGAAATTGTTGCCAATTCTCGTATTTATGAATAGCTATTAGTCGAAATATTTATATTTTTTTATGTCAACGTCAGACAATCTTTCCACACATAATTTTTTATAATAACCAAAAGTGCGGAAAGGGGATAGTTAAATGACAAGTATTGAATGGTATAATACAACGGATGTAGATGACCAAAAAATAGGTTTGAAAAAGAAGCAGATCCTAATAGGCTCTCTCTTTTTTTTAACCGCCTTTTTCTTGGCTCAATCTGTTGTATTTGAAGCGGCTGTACCGTTCTCAGTTCCTTTTTGGGCCATTATTCGAACAAAATATAGGGAGTATGCCAAATTTGTTTTATTTGGGAGTTTAGCGGGGTGCTTTTTCTTAGGCTTTGGACAAGTCTTAATTCTCGCTTTACAAATTCTCCTGTATGAATGTATTATGCGTTTCCGTTATTGGCAACTGCCCCAAAGTATTGCGGTGTCTTTAGCTGTGTTACTGGTACAAATAATGTGGCAAGGAGTGATGTATCAGGGCTTACCACCAGTGCTTGTACAATTTTATGTGGGCTGTGAAGCAGCTTTAGCTCTTATTATGACATTGTTTATGCAAGTATTATTTGTTAATTCGTATGAATGGTTTACGACGCATTGGACATATGAAAAGCTTGGTTCAGGATTAGTCGTCTTTGCAGCCATGCTTACCGGAATGCAAACGGTTGTAATAAGCTATTTTTCACTCCCTATTTTTTTACTGCAGCTCTTTATCTGTTTTGGCGCATTGGTTGGAAGTGTTCCGTTAGCAACTGTCATTGGCGCAGTGCTAGGGACGCTTATTGGTGTGGCCAAGCTTTCGTTTACTGGCATGCTCTCGGTAGCTACCTTAACAGGATTATGTGCAGGTATGGGAGCGAAAGGTGGTAGGTTTGGTGTTGCTCTCGGTAGTATTTTACCTAGTGTATTTTTTTTATTTTATGACGCCACTTTGCCTTTAGATAGTGTTTATTTCACCTCAATTGTTATTGGGAGTGTTCTATTTCTAACAATTCCAAAGAAATATTCAGATAAGGTAAGGGACAAGCTCTTTCCACAACGAGAGGAGATTTTACTAGCCCGACAGAATTGGTTAACGGAACATGTAACGTATAAATTAGAGCACTTTCAGCATTTTGTACAATTCATGAAGGAACTTGTGTTTGATCGCTTTATGACAGCACCTGTTGAAGCCGCAAAGGAAGTAGCTCCAATGAATACTTGTTTAAGCTGTTTCCGTTACGATCATTGCTGGGGTGCGCAAAATAATGGTATGGACAAGCTGATGACAGATTGGTTTCATATGAAAGGAGTAGGCAAGGAATCAGCTATTCATCGTGTTGAAGAACAAATACGCTATAAATGCGTGAAGTCCACGAAAATTTTTGAGGAATTAGATACAGAACTTTATAGAGAACGTATTAATGGACAATATTTCCATGGCAAAAAAATGATTGCCCTTCAACTTCGCGATATGAGCAATCATTTAAATCAGTTAATTGCTGAGATGAAGGAGGATACAATTTCTTTTGTAAGTGTTGAAAAGGACATTGTTGAACGTTTAAAGGAGGCTAATATCGAATGTTTTCAACTTGATGTTCTAAGCAATAAGCCTGGGGCAAGAAAGATTGTTTGTGCCTTAGCACCAGCACGTGTCAACTGGGAGGAAGATACAACATTAGCTGAACGTATGATTCTGCCAATTCTTTATGAGATTTTTGATGAACCTTTTGAAATTGAAAAAGTAGTAGCTTGTGAAATACCGTTTCGTCATGTTCAAATATGCTTTAGATCAGCTATTAGCTTTGAAGTAGAGTATGATATATATAGCATGTCTAAAGATGCAACTCTATATTCTGGTGATTCCCATGCTCTTTTCCAGTTGCATCCTGGATTATTTGCAATATTGCTGTCTGATGGTATGGGGCAAAGTAAAGAAGCACAACATGAAAGTAGAAAATTGATCCATTTGATGAGAGAGTGCCTAAATTACAATATGAATCCTGAAACTGCGATGCATACGCTCCATTATGTCATGGCATTAAAGCAGCAAGATGATATGTATGCAACACTTGATTTTGCACTTGTCGATTTACAGCACGGCGATTTGTGGTCGTGGAAGGCTGGTGGAATGTCTACCTACATTTTGCGTGGAAAAGAGGTACTGAAAGTTGAAAGTAATGCTGCACCTGTAGGATTCTTATCTATTTCAGCAGTCGAAGCTGAAAAAAGAAAACTGAAGGCAGGTGACGTTATTTTAATGCATTCAGATGGGCTGTTCTCAAGTGTAGCTGATTGGGATGAACAAGAGGAGACATTTTTAGCTTTCGCACAGCAGGTAGCTAGTACAAATAAAACAATTCAAGAAAAGCTAACAACCATTATGCAATCATTCCAAGGTTATTTTGAAATAGAAGATGATTGTACAGTATTAATGTTAGAGGTAACGCATGTTGTTCCGACATGGGCTGTCTTTAGACCAGCTCAATATTCAATGAGTAAATCATCTTAAAATAACAACGAAAAGGGGAGGAGAAGCGTTTGTCATTTGAATTAAAGGTCAAAACATTTATTGAAGAAGAGCAATTATTACAGCAAGGCGACCATCTTCTCGTCGCCGTTTCGGGTGGGGTAGACTCTATGGCTTTACTTCATTACTTTATTCAAACCCAGGAGCAGTGGAACATTCAGGTGGAAGCCGTACATGTTGATCATATGTTGAGGGGGGAAGCCTCTGCTGAGGATAGAGCCTTTGTTCAAAAATATTGTGACGCTAATGGTATTTATCTACATGCCACGGAAATTTCAATACCTGCAATAATGGCACAGGAAAATGGTAATACACAGTTAATTTGTCGTAGGGAAAGGTATCAATATTTCAAAGAAATTTTGCAAAAAACAAATGCTAATAAGCTTGTAACTGCACATCATGCGGATGACCAACTGGAATCAGTATTAATGGCCCTTACAAAAAATGCAACAATGAATAGCATGCAGGGCATACGTCCTCAAAGACTTTTTGAAGGAAAAACATTAATTCGTCCGTTTTTAACGGTTACAAAGTCTGAAATAAGGGAATATTTACTTAGAAAAGGTTTAAATTATCGAGAAGATGCTAGCAATTCTAAAGATACCTATGTACGTAATCGTTTCAGACATCATGTGGTCCCCTTATTGGAGGCAGAGAATCCGCGAGTGACTGAACAGGTGACCCATTTCACAAAGCAATTGCAAGAAGACGATACCTTTTTAATGACATTGGCCCAAGATGTATTTTCCCAAATCATCATAAGAAATAATGAAAATACATATAGCATGGAAATTGAGGCTTTTCAATTGGTACCACTTGCTTTACAAAGGAGGCTCATTTTAATACTATTAAACTATCTTTACAAAGATTCAAATACGATACAAAGTTATGCCTTATTGACTTCAATTTTAAAGCTTTGTGATACAACAGCAGGGTATGCTGAAATTCACTTACCTGAGGATTTTCTAGCAGTTCGCCGTTATGGAAAATTAACGATTCAGAAAAATGAGCCGTTAGAGTGCCCAGCTTCTCCTGAGAAACAGGTTATTTTGACTGCTAATGGCTGGACAACACTGACAAATGGTGAGCGCTTACGCGTAGTCAATTTGCATGATTTATCGTCTGAATTGCTGACGGATACTGCACAACTTTTTTATTTTAACGCTAGCAAACTCCACCTACCGCTCTATGTTCGGGCACGCAAGGATGGAGATAGAATGCTGTTAAAAGGAATGGATCAGCCAAAACGCTTATCTCGCCTTTTTATAGATGAAAAGATTCCTTTAAATGAGCGAAATAGCTGGCCGTTACTGATTTCTCAATCTGATGAGGTGGTAGCGGTAATTGGTGTGCGTATGGGAATATTTTTTTCAACCACTCCGCAACCAAACGATGATACAGTGCTCATCGTAGACTAAGGTCTTTGTAAAATATTTCACCGAAATAGGGTGAAGATTTTTTGATACATCACGAGGAGGAATCGATATGTTACAAAACGACATCGAAAAAATTATGATTACAGAAGAACAACTGCAAGAAAGAATTGCAGACTTAGGCGCGCAATTAACAGAGGAATACAAAGATGCATTTCCATTAGCTGTTGGCGTACTTAAAGGGGCAATGCCATTTATGACAGACCTAATGAAACGCTTCGATTCTTTCATCGAACTTGATTTTATGGATGTGTCTAGCTATGGAAATGCTACCGTGTCGTCTGGTGAAGTAAAGATTTTAAAGGATTTGAATACAAGCGTTGAGGGGCGTGACGTATTAATTATCGAGGACATTATTGATAGTGGTTTAACTTTAAGCTATCTAGTAGATTTATTTAAATACCGCAAAGCAAAGTCCATTAAAATTGTTACATTACTTGATAAACCATCAGGCCGAAAAGTAAATCTATCTGCTGACTATGTTGGTTTTGAAGTGCCAGATGGCTTTGTTGTAGGATATGGCTTAGATTACGCTGAAAAATATCGTAACTTACCTTATATCGGTATTTTGAAGCCTGAGGTATATTCTTTCTAAGATACAAAAGACCAGCTATAAAAAGTAAAGGTCTCCAGCGCAAGTCACGTATTTTTTGTTATGTTGAACATAATTCAAAATCTTGACACAATGTTTAGCTATATCGAGCCCGAGGAACAGGTACAATTACGCTGGGACATATAAAGATGGCCTAAAAACTGTTGTGATAACGGCAATAAGTGAACGAAACATTTTTTAAGTAGGGCTTTTCGTTGTATGATGAAATCATGATATGTTAAGATTTTACTTATAATTTTTCTGTTTGTAATGAGGAGGCTGGAGATGAATCGAATATTTCGATATACCATATTCTATCTACTGATTTTCCTAGTGATTATCGGTATTTTTGGTACTTTCAATGGTGGAAATTCACCAACGAAAGAATTAACTTATCATGAGTTTCAAGAAGCTCTAGATAAGAAAGAAATAACAAGTGCTACAATTCAACCTGATAAATCAGTTTACGTCGTTGAAGGAACACTGAAGGGGTATGAAAAAGGGGAAAGTTTTACTTTAAACATCCCTCGTGAAAACCAATCTTTAATGGACCGCATCGATGAGGCTGCTAAGGATAAAAATAGTAATATTAGTTTTTTAGCAGCACCAGAAACAAGTGGATGGATTCAATTCTTCACAGGAATTATTCCTTTCATTATCATCATTTTCTTATTCTTCTTCCTAATGAGTCAATCTCAAGGTGGCGGTAATAAAGTGATGAGCTTTGGTAAAAGTAAAGCTAAACTATATGATGATCAAAAGAAAAAAGTACGTTTTACAGATGTAGCAGGTGCTGATGAAGAGAAAGCAGAACTTGTCGAAGTGGTAGAATTCTTAAAAGACCACCGCAAATTCACTGAAATTGGTGCCCGTATTCCAAAGGGTATCTTACTTGTAGGTCCTCCAGGTACAGGTAAAACATTACTTGCACGAGCAGTAGCAGGTGAAGCAGGCGTCCCATTCTTCTCTATCTCAGGTTCTGACTTCGTAGAAATGTTTGTCGGTGTAGGTGCTTCACGTGTTCGAGATCTATTTGAAAATGCTAAGAAAAATGCTCCATGTATCATCTTTATCGATGAGATTGATGCAGTAGGTCGTCAACGTGGTGCTGGTCTCGGTGGAGGCCATGATGAGCGTGAACAAACATTAAACCAGTTATTAGTTGAAATGGATGGTTTCGGTGCCAATGAAGGGATTATTATCATTGCCGCAACAAACCGCCCAGATATTTTAGATAAAGCGTTATTACGTCCAGGCCGTTTTGACCGTCAAATTACAGTAGGGCACCCTGATGTAAAAGGTCGTGAGGCAATTCTTAAAGTACATGCACGCAATAAGCCTTTAGCAGATACAGTTGATTTAGCAGCTGTTGCTCAACGTACACCAGGTTTCTCAGGTGCGGATTTAGAAAACTTACTAAACGAGGCAGCGCTTGTAGCGGCTCGAAAAAGTAAACGCACTATTAATATGGCAGATATCGATGAAGCATCAGACCGAGTAATCGCTGGTCCTGCAAAAGCCAGTCGTGTATATTCTGCCAAAGAGAAGAAACTAGTATCCTTCCATGAAGCTGGCCACGTAGTCGTTGGTCTTGAACTAGATGAGGCTGATACAGTACACAAAGTAACAATTGTTCCTCGTGGGCAAGCTGGTGGATATGCGATTATGTTACCGAAGGAAGAGCGCTTCTTTACTACAAAGCAAGAGCTTTTAGATCGTATTGCAGGTCTTCTTGGTGGTCGTGTAGCTGAAGAAATTGTTCTTGGTGAAGTTTCTACTGGAGCGCATAACGATTTCCAAAAGGTAACAAGCATTGCCCGTGCTATGGTTACTGAATACGGAATGAGTGAGAATCTTGGCGCAATGCAATTTGGTTCAAGTCAAGGTGGTAATGTATTCCTTGGCCGCGACTTTAATTCTGACCAGAACTATTCTGATTCAATCGCCTATGAAATTGATAAAGAAATGCAAAAAATTATTGATACACAATATGAGCGTACTAAGCGTATCCTTACGGAAAAGCGTCACCTGCTTGATTTAATTGCCAATACACTAATGGAAAAAGAAACATTAAATGCACAGGAAATTGAGCATTTACGTGATCATGGTGTATTACCAGAACCAGAGGCTGTAGAAAAAATTGAGGAGAACACTCCAAAAATTGAATCAAAGCCCACATTAGATACTATTGGTGAACCTGTTGTTGAAAAAGAGCTATTAAGTAAAGAGCCAAATCCAACAACTTTGGATCTAGCAAAAGAACGTAAAGAACCAAATGATGCACCTAAGGGTATCGATGAAAAACGTGATTAAAAATAGGGAAGACTGTTTACTAGTTCAGTAAGCAGTCTTTTTCTTTGCCTTTTCTTGCTAATAAGCATTAGGATAAAGTAGTAAAAAAGACAAGCTGCAACGATCTACATTTAGGATAGAGTGATGTGGTATTTGTTAGCTAAAACAGATGGGAGTGTATACGCATGGGAAATGTTGTATTGAATAATGGACTTAAAATGCCGTTGGTTGGTTATGGTGTTTTTCGAGTACCCGAAGGAGATGACCTAGCTGAAGCAGTTAAAACAGCTATAGCAAAAGGTTATCGTAGTATTGATACAGCACAAGTATATCGCAACGAGGAAAGTGTTGGACGAGGGATACGAGCAGCCATTGAAGAAGGCATAGTAACTCGTGAAGAATTATTTATCACATCAAAAGTTTGGAACGATGGACTTTCCTATGAAGAAACACTTGCGGCATATGACAGCAGTTTAGAAAAAATAGGATTAGACTATTTGGATTTATATTTAGTACATTGGCCTGGAATAGACCAAAATTATCTTGAGGTTTATAAAGCGCTAGAAAAGATTTACCAAGATGGTCGAGTACGTTCAATTGGGGTTAGTAATTTCCACGTACACCATTTAGAAAGCCTTTTGAAGGAAACGACTGTCGTCCCTGTTATTAATCAAATTGAATTCCATCCGCACTTAACACAGGAGGAAGTACGTGCTTACTGTAAGGATAAGGGCATACAGGTGGAGGCATGGTCTCCGTTGATGAATGGTTCTCTACTGGAAGAAACTTTGATTCAAGAGCTAGCCGCTAAATACGGCAAAACGCCTGCACAGATTGTATTACGCTATGATGTACAACATGATGTTGTCACGATTCCAAAAACGATGACACCTGCACGTATGACTGAAAACCTAGCTGTTTTTGACTTTGCGTTAACTGAGCAGGAAATGACACAGTTGGATGCAATGAACGATGGACTGCGTTGTGGTCCAGATCCAGAAAAATTTAATTTCAAATGATCTTAAGAGAGGCGGCCATATTTAGGTGCCTCTTTTTATGGAAGGATGAAACAATATAGTTTTGATCTCCATTTGTAGTAGACGGTGCTGTACCTAGCATGCCCCCTACAGTACAAACAACATCTGCTGAATCAAGATAAAAAGTATGGTATCATTTTCTAAAGTGTTTTATCCTCATTCCAGTTAGAGAGAATGTTGTAATATGGGGATTGCGAAAGTTACAATGACGATATGGGAGGTGTCATTTTTGATTTTAGTTTTAGATGCAGGGAATTCAAATATTGTATTAGGTGTCTATGATGACAACGATCAATTAGCCTTCCATTGGCGTATGGTGACGGATCTTCATAAAACAGAAGATGAATATGCCATGCAAGTTCTTTCCTTTTTTAATCATGCAGGCATTTCATTTGAACAAATAACAGGCATTATTATATCCTCAGTTGTGCCACCAATTATGTTTTCCCTAGAGGCGATGTGCCAGAAGTATTTTCGAAAAAAGCCTTTGGTAGTAGGACCAGGTGTAAAAACGGGTTTAAATATTAAATACGAAAATCCACGTGAGGTTGGGTCTGATCGCATAGTGAATGCCATAGCAGCTCTAGATTTATATAAGGCCCCTTGTATCATAGTTGATTTTGGGACAGCAACAACCTATTGTTATTTGAACGAAAAGGGTGATTACATGGGGGGAGCTATTGCGCCAGGCATCACTATTTCTACAGAGGCTCTTTATACACAGGCTGCAAGATTGCCGCGTATTGAAATCGTTCGACCTACACATATCGTGGGGAAAACGACCGTTTCTGCCATGCAGGCGGGAATTTTTTATGGCTTTGTCGGGCAAGTTGAGGGCATTGTTAATCGTATAAAAGCACAAAGTAAAGAGGAGCCATTAGTTATTGCTACAGGTGGATTAGCAAATCTAATCGCAGGGGAGACACAAATTATAGATGTTGTAGATCCATTTTTAACGTTAAAGGGTTTATATAAGCTCTATAAACGTAACCAATAGGAAATGAGGGACATTCCATTTATGAGTGATTATTTAGTAAGAGGTTTAGGATTTAATGGACAAGTTCGTGTGTTTGCAGCACGTACAACAGCCACAGTAGGAGAAGTGCAACGCCGTCACGATACATGGCCAGTCGTATCAGCAGCTTTGGGTCGTTCAATGACAGCGGCTGTTATGATGGGAGCCATGTTAAAAGGTGAAGAGAAAATCACTATTAAAATTGAGGGCAACGGTCCAATTGGCCCAATGGTAATTGATAGTAATGCACATGGAGAAGTGCGTGGATTTGTGACAAACCCTCATGTACACTTTGATTTAAATGAGCAAGGAAAGCTTGATGTTCGAGCAGGTGTTGGAACAGAAGGTGCTCTTACAATCGTTAAAGACCTTGGTTTAAGAGACATGTTTTCAGGACAAACACCAATTGTTTCTGGCGAAATTGCTGAAGATTTTACTTATTATTTTGCTACATCTGAGCAAGTACCGTCATCTGTAGGTTTAGGCGTGTTAGTTAATCCAGACAACACTATTCTTGCAGCAGGCGGATTTATACTTCAATTAATGCCAGGCTGTGAGGAAGAAACGATAACTGAAATTGAGCAACACCTTGCTACAATAGAGCCTGTTTCAAAAATGATTGAAAAAGGCTTTACACCAGAGCAAATTTTAGAAGCTGTATTAGGGAATGGACATCTACAAATTTTAGATTCCATGCCAGTTGAATTTAAATGTCAATGTTCAAAAGAGCGGTTTGGTGCGGCAATTTTAGGTCTAGGAACAGCGGAAATTAGAGAAATGATTGATGAGGACGGCGGTGCAGAGGCACAATGTCACTTCTGCTTAGAGACATACAGCTTTTCTAAAGATGAGCTAGAAGGGTTTATCGATGAGCTCAACGCGTAATCGGCGACCTTCAACCAATGTAACACCAAACCAAACTCCTTTATTGCAACGTCGTTTAAAGACAAAGCCTGCTTTAGCTGTCATAGCCGTTTTGTTATTAGGAAATATATTATGGTTCATTAGTTGGTTGATCCCGAACAAAGGTCAGGAAATTGGTAGCGACGAACAAGTCGCTGCCATTGACGGGGATGTTATCACACGCCAAGAGTGGATGATTGCTATGGAAGAACGATATGGTAAAGAAACACTCCAAAATTTAGTAAATGAAACGGTAATGGAAAAGGCCGCAAAAACATATAAAATTAAAGTTACTGATAAAGAAATTGATCTTGAATTAGCGTTAATGCGATCTGCTCAAGATAAGTTTGATACAGCCATGCAAAATCTTTCGGCAGAGCAACTACGCCAAAAAATACGATCACAGCTTATATTGGATAAGGTACTCACGAAAGACGTAGTGATAGAGGAAGAAAACGTTGAAAAGTATTATGAAGAAAATCAAGGCTTATATAATACAAAAACAAGCTATCGTACGAATTTTATTGAGGTCGATTCAAAAAAAGCTGCTGATGAGGCACTGGGTGAATTGAAAAATGGCTCTGACTTTACAGTGCTGGCACGAGAAATTTCTGTTGATAGTGCTTCAGCAAGTTTAGGAGGGGATATTGGTTTCCTTACAGAAAATCAGGAAAATGTAGACCCTGCAATTATTAATACTGTAAAATCACTTAAGGCAAATGAGGTAAGCAAAGCCTTTAAGTTAGATAATGGTCATTATGGCATTGTTCAAGTACAAGAGGTATTAGAAGGACAATCCTTTACATATGACGATGTGAAAGAACATATTGAGCGAGAATTAGCTTTAGAGCAATTACCGCAATCTGTTACGCCAGAAGCATTTTGGTCTGAATTTAATGCTACTTGGTATTATGGAGAGTCTAAAAAAGAAAAATAATACATGAAAAGAGTCTGCAGGTTTTGCGGGGTAAAATGAGTCTGATCAAACTTACAGGCATTCGTAGTGAATTACCCAATAAATGCAGATTCTTTTTCTTTAGCAAAGAATCAGGTTTTTCCTTTTCAAAGCCATGATAAATATTCTGAAAATATAAGTTATATTTATTGACAATCGAATGGAAAAATTGATAAAATACGAAATAAGTAAAACCTATAAAAATAGTAGGGATTGGGAGTGGATTAGTAAATGAGTAGATTAGCAAACTCGGTAGCTGAATTAGTTGGTAAAACACCAATTGTAAAATTAAATCATGCAACAAGTGAAAATGAAGGAACTGTGTATGTAAAATTAGAGTATTTTAATCCAGGAAGCTCGGTGAAAGACCGTTTAGCTTTAGCGATGATCGAAGCTGCAGAAAAAGACGGGACATTAAAACCTGGTGGTACGATTATTGAGCCGACATCTGGTAATACAGGTATTGGTCTTGCAATGATTGCAGCTGCTAAAGGTTATAAAGCCATTTTAGTTATGCCAGAAACAATGAGCTTAGAGCGACGTAATTTATTGCGAGCATATGGTGCAGAGCTTGTATTAACGCCTGGTCCAGCAGGTATGAAGGGTGCAATTGCTAAAGCAGAAGAACTGTCTGCAGAACATGGCTACTTCCTACCACAACAATTTACAAATCCTGCGAACGCGGTAATTCACCGTCTAACAACAGGACCAGAAATTGTAGAAGCATTTGATGGCCTAACACTTGATGCTTTTGTTGCTGGTGTAGGTACAGGTGGTACAATTACTGGTGCGGGTGCTGTCTTAAAAGAAAAGTATCCAAACATTGAAATCATTGCTGTAGAACCAAAAGATTCACCAGTTCTTTCTGGTGGGCAACCAGGACCACATAAAATTCAAGGAATTGGCGCTGGATTTGTACCAGCAGTTTTAGATACGGAAGTCTATTCTTCAGTATTCCCTGTTGAAAATGAGGTTGCTTTTGAAGTAGCACGTAAAGTAGCGCGTGAAGAAGGAATTCTATGTGGTATTTCATCTGGTGCTGCAATCTATGCTGCAATTGAAGCGGCAAAACGTTTAGGTAAGGGTTCGAATGTCCTTGCTATTGTGCCTTCTAATGGTGAGCGTTACCTATCAACACCTTTATATCAATTTGAAGACTAATTCAATTTTTTTATGTAAGGGCTCCTTTAGAAAGGGGCCCTTTTTTAGTGTGAAAACATGGATACTATGATAATTATAAAAATATTCGCTTCTATGTAATAATCAAGTTAAGATGGAATCACATCATATGTTTAAAGGGGAAAATAACTTGAAAACAATATTTACGAAAACATTAACGATGGATGCAGATTCATTTTTTTATAGTTATAAAGAACAGTCAGAGACTCAGCAAGCACATGTATTTTTAGAAAGTGGACGTGGTGGACATTTTTCAATAGCTGCGTGGAATCCATTAGCTACCGCACGTTCAGTAGAGGGTGGGCTTTTAGTAAAATGGAGAAATGGTAGACAAGAGGTTTTACAAGGAGAGGCACTTAACTTACTAGAAGAGCTTGTGGCGGAATATCAGGTTATATATAATGCAGAGCTTCCGGTTTTTCAGGGAGGGGCTATTGGATTTGTGTCGTATGATTATGCCCGTAAAATTGAGGTGCTTCCTAATACGGCAACGGATGACCTACATGTACCAGATATTTTTTATTATATTTTTGATTGTTGGGCAGTACATGATGTAAAAACGAATATAGTGACACTTATGAAGCTAGAAGATAGTGAGGTCAGCTTGGAAGAATGGGCTAACAACTGGCAGGTTGCAGCACAGGCTGGATTAGTCTCGCGCAAATTTGAGAAAACATCTGCTGTAGAAGTTATGAATGATGAGAATGAGTTGCTTGTTTCATTTGCAGGAGCTGATTTCGAGGCAGCGGTTAAAAAAATTCAAATGTATATCGCTCAAGGCGATGTCTTTCAAGTGAATTTATCTGTTCGGCAGTCTAAGAAACTAAATGCTACTGCACTTGATGTTTATGAGGCACTTCGAGCGTTTAATCCGTCACCTTATATGGCGTATATTGAAGCACCTGATTTTTCTGTTGTTTCTGGATCACCAGAGTTACTAGTCAAGCGTCAAGGCAATGAGTTGTCAACCAGACCAATCGCAGGCACTAGACCAAGAGGAAAGTCCGAAGTGGAGGATTTAGCGTTGGCTCAAGAATTAATAGATAATGACAAAGAGCGTGCTGAGCATGTGATGCTAGTAGATTTAGAGCGCAATGATTTAGGACGTGTCTCAACCTATGGAACAGTGGAAGTGGATGAGTTCATGGTCATTGAGCGCTATTCACATGTTATGCATATCGTTTCAAATGTGCGTGGAGAAATAGCAGAAGGTAAAACGAATGCAGATGTTATTCGTGCGATGTTCCCAGGTGGGACAATTACAGGAGCGCCAAAGATTCGCACTATGGAAATCATTGAAGAACTAGAGCCTGTACGACGTGGTTTATATACAGGTTCAATTGGCTGGCTTGGCTTTACGGGTGATATGGAGCTCAATATTGTGATCCGTACAGCATTTATAAAAAATGGAGTTGCACATATTCAGGCTGGAGCAGGTATCGTCATTGACTCTGTTCCAGAAAGAGAGTATCAGGAATCTTTAAATAAAGCGAAGGCAATGTGGCAGGCGAAGGCAATGGCAGAGGAGCGAGTAAAATGATTTTAATGATCGATAATTATGATTCATTTATTTATAACATTGTCCAATATTTGGGTGAGTTTGGTCAGGATATAGTAGTAAAACGTAATGATGTTATTACAGTAGAGGAAATAGAACAACTCGCACCCGATATGATTGTTATTTCTCCAGGGCCATGTAGTCCAAATGAGGCGGGTGAAAGCCTGAACATTATTAAATATTTCGCGGGAAATATTCCGATTTTAGGAGTTTGCCTTGGTCATCAGGCACTTGCACAGGTGTTTGGCGGTCAAGTCATCCGTGCCGAACGTTTAATGCACGGTAAGACATCACCTGTACTGCATGCTGAAATAGGCTTGCATAAAGGTATGCCAAATCCGTTTCAAGCAACCCGCTATCATTCTCTTATTGTAGAGAAGGAAACCTTACCAGCGTGTCTAGAAGTAACAGCTTGGACGGAAGAGGGAGAAATTATGGGTCTTCGTCATAAGGAATATCCTATTGAGGGTGTACAATATCATCCAGAATCCATTATGACGGAGCAAGGTAAACAACTTCTTCGCCAATTTATTGAGACGTATGTAGAAGGAGTGAAATAGATGCAGTGCTGGATGAACGGGAACTATATGGCGGCGCAGGATTTACGGATTTCTCCATTTGATCATGGATTTTTATATGGATTAGGATTCTTTGAAACGTTCCGAACATATGGAGGTCAGGTATTTTACTGGGAAGCACATATGGAAAGATTACAGCATGCTTTGTCACAATATCACATTCATTTAAACTATTCTCAGAGTGTTTTACTTGAGGTTGTTCAACAACTAAATCAACTGGCGGGCGGTCAGGATGGTTACTTCCGTTTAAATGTATCTGCGGGAGAGCATAATATTGGATTACAGCCAACAGAATATAAACAACCTAATGTCATTATTTTTCGCAAGGAACTCCAAGACACACCGCGTGGAACTGAAAAGACTGCAAAATGGCTTACCATACCACGCAATACACCTGAACAAGCCTTACGCGTTAAATCGCATCATTACGGCAATAACGTACTTGGTCGCTTTGAAATGCCTTCACTGGCTCAACAAGAAGGTTTCTTTTTAACAGAAAAAGGCTATGTGGCTGAAGGTGTGACATCAAATGTATTTTGGATAAAAAATGATATACTATATACGCCTTCTTTGGAGACAGGCATTTTACCGGGGATTATTCGTGCATGGGTTTTAGACAAGGCTAGTGCACTAAATCTTGACGTACGAGAAGGTTTTTATACAAAAGAGGATTTACTACAAAGTACGGAATGCTTCATTACCAATTCAGTACAAGAGATTGTGCCTATTCGGAGCTTGGAAGACCAGCGATTTTTAGGCAATAAAGGACCTATTTATTCGATTTTGCATAAGGCATATGTTCAAGAAGTCGAGCAAGGATAGAAGGAGCGTTTACATGCTAGAAAAATATACGAAACCATTAACGATTAATGGGATTACACTAGACTATACACAAGAAACATTTATTATGGGGATTCTAAATGTTACACCTGACTCCTTCTCAGATGGAGGAAAGTATAACAATGTGGAGGCTGCTGTTACTCAAGCGAAAAAAATGGTGGCTGAAGGAGCAAAAATTATTGATGTAGGTGGAGAATCTACGCGCCCTGGGTATGAACGAATTTCAGATGAAGATGAAATTGCACGTATCGTGCCTGTTATTCAAGCGTTAGCAAAGGAAGTAAAGGTCATTATTTCCGTTGATACGTATAAAGCAAGGGTAGCCCGTGCCGCAATTGAAGCGGGCGCACATATCATCAATGATATTTGGGGAGCGAAGGCTGAACCAGAAATAGCTCAGGTTGCTGCACACTTACATGTTCCGATCATTTTAATGCATAATCGCAAAAATATGGATTATGGTGTTGATTTTTGGCCGACTGCGAAGGCAGATTTAGAAGAAAGTATTACTATAGCACAGCAAGCGGGAGTTCCCGATCATCATATCATCTTAGATCCAGGTATCGGCTTTGCTAAAAACACTGCGCAAAATATTTCGATGATGCAACACTTATCAGATTTAGTGGCTATGGGCTATCCTGTATTGTTAGCAACATCTCGTAAATCAATGATTGGTAATGTCTTAAAGCTACCTGTTGAGGAGCGTCTTGAAGGGACAAGTGCAACAGTGGTTTATGGAATTGAAAAGGGCTGTCATATGATAAGAGTTCACGATGTAAAGGAAATGGCGAGGGCAACGTATATGGCGGATGTATTAGTGGGCAAACGTTTGTTCAAGGAGGAAGCATAATGGATTATATTCATTTAAAGGACATGCAGTTTTATGGTTATCATGGTGTATTAGCAGCAGAAACTACTCTAGGCCAACGCTTTCGAGCAAATGTTTCGCTTGCTGTAGACATGACAAAAGCTGGCGAAACGGATGATCTTTCTTATACCGTTAATTATGCAGAGGTGTATGCGTTATGCCGTGATATTGTAGAGGGCGAACCGCTTAAGCTTATTGAGGCTCTTGTTGTGAAAATAGCAAATGCAATTTTAGCAACCTATCCTGAAAAAGTAAAGGGAGTGCGTGTAGAGCTCATTAAGCCAGACCCACCCATTCATGGCTATTATAAAGAAGTCTCTGTTGAGGTTACGAGGGGTGATTTCTAATGAAGGATGTCTACTTATCTATCGGAACAAATATGGGAGAGAGATATGAGAATCTTCAGCATGCAGTAGCCCTTTTAAAGGAAAAGAAGGAAATTGAGCTTATTCGTATTTCATCTGTTTATGAAACGGCTGCTGTAGGTTATACGGATCAGGCAGATTTTTTAAATATAGCTGTTCATCTAAAAACAGCTATATCGTCTGTTGAGATGTTGAAGATTTGCCAAGCAATCGAACAGGAATTAGGGCGTGTAAGAGAATTCCGTTGGGGCCCAAGAGTTATTGATCTTGACATTTTACTTTACAATCAAGAGAATATTGAAACGGAGAGCTTAATTGTTCCTCATCCAAGAATGTACGAGCGAGCATTCGTCCTAGCGCCGCTTGCAGAGATTACACCTTCACCACTTGATGAACAGCTACAACAAGCACATGATCTGTTACAGCAAATGGATTGTGAAAAGGAAGGCGTAATCTTCTGGCAACCATTTAATGAGCCTTCAATTGTGAATTAAGTAATTGTGTAAGAACGAATTATCAGCGTATAGCATTAACGATAGATAGAGAAAAATAGGTAAAGCCTATAGAGGAGGAAGAAAAACGTTGGGTCAGTCAACAGAAAAGCCATTTCAAATTGGCGATATTGTCATGGACAATCGGGTAGTATTAGCGCCAATGGCTGGGATTTGCAACTCTGCTTTCCGATTAACGGTTAAGGAGTTTGGGGCAGGTCTCGTATACGCTGAAATGATTAGTGATAAGGGCATTGTCCAAAAAAATGAAAAAACATTAGGTATGCTTTATATCGATGAACGTGAAAATCCCCTGTCACTGCAAATTTTTGGTGGAGATAAAGCAACCTTAGTAGAAGCAGCAAAATATGTGGATGAAAATACAACTGCTGACATTATTGATATCAACATGGGATGTCCTGTCAATAAAATCATAAAATGTGAAGCGGGAGCACGCTTATTACTAGATCCCAATAAAGTATATGAGATGGTAGCAGCTGTTGTAGATGCTGTTAAAAAGCCTGTTAGCGTAAAAATGCGTATTGGTTGGGATGAAGAACATATCTTTGCAATTGAAAACGCTCAAGCTGTTGAGCGTGCAGGTGCAGCTGCAGTAGCAGTTCATGGTCGTACACGTGTACAAATGTATGAAGGTAAAGCGAACTGGGATTACATTCGCCAAGTGAAGGAAAATGTCAACATTCCTGTACTTGGTAATGGGGATGTGGAAACACCACAAGACGCTAAACGTATGCTGGAAACTACAGGTGTAGATGCAGTAATGATTGGACGTGCAGCTTTAGGTAATCCATGGATGATTTATCGTACCGTTCAATACCTAGCAACAGGTGAATTAAAAGAAGAGCCAAGTGTACGTGAAAAAATGGACGTATGTTTACTACACTTTGAACGACTTCTTCAATTAAAAGGAGAAGGAATAGCAGTACGGGAAATGCGTAAGCATGCATCATGGTATTTAAAAGGAATCCGAGGCAATGGTAAGGCACGGAATGCTATTAACCAAACAGAAACTGCGGCAGAACTTCGTGCATTATTAAATGGTCTTGTACAGGAATATGAAGAGAGCGAATCAAAATTGATTGTACCGGAAGCCAAAGAATTAATAATATAGTTTTTATTATGGGCGTCTCTATAATTTAATAGAGGCGCCTTTTCAGCAGTACCTTTAATTTTTAGAATTATTAATTATTTTGTATTGGCTTGAAAATAAATTGAAACAGATGATTACAGCACTAAAATTGTGTACAATAGAAATATTATGGACGTAAACGCGGACAATTTACTTAAGGAGTGAAACAAGTGTCAAATATAGAAGAATTAAATGATCAACTATTGGTGAGACGCCAAAAGATGACAACGATACAAGAAAACGGACAAGATCCATTCGGAAGCCGTTTTGAGCGTACACATTTATCAACAGAAGTACGTGAGCAATTTGCAGATCAAACAAAAGAGCAGCTTGAGGAAAACCTTCAAGAGGTAATTATTGCGGGACGTATTATGACGAAACGTGGTAAAGGAAAAGCTGGCTTTGCACATATTCAAGATTTAAATGGTCAAATTCAAATTTATGTTCGTCAAGATCATGTAGGCGAAGAAGCGTATGAATTATTTAAACAAGCTGATTTAGGAGATATCGTAGGTGTGCGTGGTAACGTGTTCCGTACACAAGTGGGAGAACTTTCTGTAAAGGCTGAGGAATTCACATTCCTTACAAAAGCGCTACGTCCTATGCCAGAGAAATTCCACGGCTTACAGGATGTTGAGCAACGTTATCGCCAACGTTATCTAGATTTAATGACAAACGAAGATAGTAAAAAAACATTTATCACGCGTTCAAAAATTATTCGTGCAATCCGAAATTATTTAGATAATGCTGGATACTTAGAAGTAGAAACACCAATGCTTCACACGATTGCTGGTGGCGCAGCTGCTCGTCCGTTTATTACGCATCACAATGCCCTTGATATGGAATTATATATGCGAATTGCCATCGAATTGCATTTAAAACGTTTAATAGTTGGTGGTTTAGAGAAAGTTTACGAGATCGGACGTGTGTTCCGTAATGAAGGAATTTCTACACGCCACAACCCTGAATTTACAATGATTGAACTATATGAAGCATATGCTGATTATCAAGATATCATGTCTCTAACTGAAAACCTTATTGCACATGTTGCCCAAGAAGTTCTTGGTACAACATCAGTTCAATATGGTGAAGATGAAATCAACCTTGCAGTAGGCTGGAAACGAGTTCACATGGTTGACGCTGTAAAAGAGGCAACAGGTGTAGACTTCTGGCAGCCAATGACAAAAGAACAAGCACAAGCGCTTGCTAAAGAGCATGGAGTAGAAGTGAAGGATGTTCATGAAGTAGGCCATATTATCAATGAATTCTTCGAACAAAAAGTAGAAGAGACGCTTGTACAGCCTACATTTGTATATGGTCACCCGGTAGAGATCTCACCTCTTGCGAAGAAAAATCCAGAGGACGAGCGTTTTACAGATCGCTTTGAGTTATTTATCGTTCGTCGTGAGCACGCTAATGCCTTCACAGAATTAAATGACCCTATCGACCAACGCCAACGCTTTGAAGCACAATTAGCAGAAAAAGAAGCAGGTAATGATGAGGCACATGAAATGGACAATGATTTCATTGAAGCATTAGAATATGGTATGCCTCCAACAGGTGGTTTAGGTATTGGTATTGACCGTTTAATCATGTTACTTACAAATTCACCATCAATTCGTGATGTATTATTATTCCCAACTATGCGTCATATTACAAAATAAATTGCTGCGTAGGCTCTTTATAGAGCTATTAAAGAACAGTTAATGGATTAAGAGGAGAATTCACAGGATAAGTGAGTTCTCTTCTTTTTGTTCAATGAAAAAAATTAAGTTGTTTAAACGTAGATTATATTTAGGTTATACTTTTATAGTTCTATGTTTTTTAAATACAATAAGTATAAAAAAGAAGTATTTTATTGGGGGCTTATAATGAATTACAAAATTATTAACAAACAAGTATTTGAACAGGCACAATTACGTTCTGTTTCTGATGTTCCATTTACGGAGGAAGAGCTCGAGCATGGTATGAAATTAGTCGTTGCTAAAAAAGACGAGACACTTACTTTATATTTAGTGGAAATAGATGGCCATAAGAAATTTGATGTTCGTTGGGACGATTCTTCTGAAATCTTTAGTGGCTGGTATTCTGCATGGGATAACTTCTTGTGGTGCTTAAATATAGTTGACCCTCAAGGTAATGACATAAAATAGGGACATGTTAGGAATAAGCAGGCGCTAAAGTACTTCTACTTTAGCGCCTGCTTATTTTCATTAACAACATAATTAGATTTGCAGTTTTTATTAAGGAAGTAATTTTAAAGTTTTATGAGCTATATTTAACTTGAAAAGTAAGTAGTATTTTAATTTAAGATATTGAGAATTAATAGAAAGAGATGTATAGTAAAACAAATAATAAATAAGGAAAGATACTATGATTTACAATTCTCGTAATTGCGCAAAATAGCTTATTAAAGCAAGTTTATTAAATTAAATTAGATTTTGTGTAAAAAACACTTGCGAAGGCCTTTATAACGTGATAAATTATTACTTGTCGTTAAGACAACGCAATTAACAACATTTGAACTTCAAAAGCAATTTGAAATAAGATGTTGACATGGATGATTGATTATAATATACTTTAAAAGTTGTCTCCGTTGATTCGGAAAAACATTTTAAAAAAGTGTTGACAACAAAATGAAAAAGTGTTATAATATAAAAGTTGCTGTCGAGAGATGGTTGCTAAATGAACCTTGAAAACTGAACAAGCAAAACGTAATCAATAAAGTTTT
>NZ_JPVR01000058.1 GCF_000772935.1 Lysinibacillus boronitolerans JCM 21713 = 10a = NBRC 103108 | reverse complement strand
ACAAAAGCCATCGAGAGTGAACCTCTCGATGGCTTTTGTCTACAGTCTGGGAGGAATAGTTATCACTATTCCTCTTTCTTTTTTTATGTATTTTTTCTATACTATAATCTATCTAGTTGGGCATCATATGTGGGAGGAGTTGTTAAAGTGCCTTGGAAAAAATCATCAAATAAACTAGTCACACCATTTCAGGTACTTGTTTCTTATTATTTTATAGCGATAGCGATTTCCTTCCTGTTATTACGGCTTCCAGGCGTTCATCAAGAAGGGGTAAAAGTCTCTTTTTTAGATAGCTTGTTTACGGCAGTAAGTGCAGTAAGTGTTACAGGGTTAACAACGATTAATATTTCGGAAACCTATACAACCTTTGGGCTTGTAATGATTCTTGTTATTTTACAGTTAGGCGCCATTGGTATTATGTCACTTGGTACCTTTGTGTGGCTTCTTGTTGGGAAAAAAATAGGGATGCGTGAGCGTCAGTTAATCATGATTGATCATAACCAGTATAGTGTCTCTGGTGTTGTTAAATTAATCCGCGAAATTTTAAAAATTTTATTTGGCATAGAATTAACAGGTACCATTATTTTGACGCTACATTTTACGAATTATTTTGACACATTAGAAGAAGCCTTTTTACATGGAATTTTTGCTTCTATTTCTGCTACAACAAATGGTGGTTTCGATATTACGGGCATGAGCTTACTCCCATTCCATGATGATTATTTTGTACAAATGGTTACCATGGTACTGATTGTATTAGGTGCTATCGGCTTTCCGGTATTAATTGAATTGAAGACTTTTTTGCTTAATCGACGCGAGAATTTCCGTTTTAGTTTATTTACTAAAATCACTACTTCAACATACGCCATTTTATTTATAGTTGGTGCGCTTGTCATTTTACTCCTTGAATCATTCCATTCTTTTAAGGAAATGTCTTGGCATGAGGCATTATTTTCAGCAATGTTCCATTCTGTATCAACGAGATCAGCTGGACTGACTACTTACGATGTCACGACTTTTAGTGAAGCAACAGATATATTCATGAGCTTCCTGATGTTCATTGGCTCTTCCCCAAGTTCAGTAGGTGGTGGGATTCGTACCACAACGTTTGCCTTGGCCATTTTATTCTTAATTACCTTTGCTAGAGGAAGAGAGGATATTCAAGTATTTGGACGAGAAATTCATTTGATTGATGTCTTCCGGTCATTTGTCGTCATTTTATTAGCCTTTTTCATGGTATTAGTAGCAACCCTGATCTTGCTTATAACAGAGCCACAAGCATCTCTTATCCAAATTATTTTTGAAATTACTTCAGCGTTCGGTACATGTGGTATGTCGTTAGGCATAACATCTGATTTATCAGTGGTTGGTAAAATCATTATCATTATTTTAATGTTTATTGGTCGAGTTGGATTAATTTCATTCCTTTATACACTTGGAGGAGGCGGAAGAGGAAAGAAATCAGGCTTCCATTATCCGAAGGAACGAGTAATTATTGGTTAAATTTTTAAAGTATACGGGCATTAAGTAAGGAATAATTCCAACGTATACCTCTATAAAAGTAAGAAATTATTATCTTGTCATAAAATATTCATAAAATTTAAACTTTTATTTCCTGATTGGATTGAATACTTTTTGGGCATTTTTTACAAAGTTCTATCAATCTTTGTTTAAGGAATTTGACCTATATTAACGAGGGTGACTGTGAATACTTAACTAACCGAATGACTGACGTGCAGAAAGTACAAATTAAGCGGTATTTATTGTTGCTTTAAGGATTTAAGAATCGTTTAAGTAAGAAAAAAAGCTAGTCCTGATAGTTATTACAGGACTAGCGTTTCTTATTAGTTAGAGTAGATTGTTGCAAAATAAGGCGCTTGGCCATGACGGAAATAGGTTAACAGATAGCCATTTTTTTGTACAATTTTGCCATTTGCAAACTCTTGGTAGTCAAGTGCATGAGGGATAATCAAGGTATGCTTAAACAACTCTTTTTCAGTTAACTTAAAGTTAGCAAATTCCTCGCCTGCGATAGCTGGATTTTCTCGTAAAGCATGGTAAAGAGTTTTTTGCTGCTCCTCAGTAGGACGCTCATTCCACCACAGCTTCCGTGGTTGGAACTGCTGAGCCATTAAGTAATCTAGCTGCATTAAACTCTGGACAATGTTTAAATTCACATTATCAATCGTTTCTAAAAACATTAATAAACGGCGGAATAAATCCTCCAGTTGATGGCCAATACGAGACCAACCTTTTGTTTCCCAATATGTTCCGAAATTTTGGAAGAAATCAAATGGTGTATCAAAGACCTCTGTAACTAAGTATTCAATCGTATGATCCATACGGTGATCATTCCAATACTTCTCAAGAACATCCTCTGCATGTTTAATGCGAACGATATCATCAAAAGTTAGTACATTATTTGAAAAGATTTCGTAAGGTGATAGATCCACATAGGTATAGCCAAACTTTTCGGCTTCTAATCGAAGTCCTGTGCCGCGTAAAAGTTTCAAAAAGCCAAGCTGTAATTCCTCTGGTCGCATTGCAAAAACATCATTAAATGTTTGACGGAAGCTAGCGTAATCTTCCTCTGGTAAACCAGCAATTAAATCTAAATGTTGATCTATTTTTCCGCCATCTTTCACCATGGTTACTGTTCGCTTTAACTTTTCAAAGTTTTGACGACGTTTTACAAGAGTATTTGTTAAATCGTTTGTTGATTGAACACCTATTTCGAATCGGAACAAACCTTTTGGTGCATTGTCATTTAAGAATTGAATGACTTCAGGGCGCATTATATCAGCCGTGATTTCAAATTGGAATACCACGCCAGGTTTGTGTTCATCAATTAAAAATTGGAACATTTCCATTGCATAGCTACGACTGATGTTGAAGGTACGATCCACGAATTTAATTGTTCGAGCTCCGTTATCCATTAAGAAACGAATATCCTCTTTTATTTTTTCACGGTTAAAGTATCGGACACCAACTTCAATAGAAGATAAACAAAATTGGCAGCTAAATGGGCAGCCTCGGCTTGTTTCAATATATTGAATTCGTTTACCTAGATGGGGAAGATCCTCCTCAAAACGGAATGGACTTGGTAATTCACGCAAATCAATTTTAGGCGGCATAGCGTGAATCTTGACTTTCTCATCCTCTAAATAACAAATACCAGGAACATCTTCTAACAATATTTCACCGTGGAAGTAGCGCAGTAATTGTTTAAATGAAGTTTCTCCTTCACCCATCACAATGAAATCTACCTCAGGTATTCGACGTAACCAATGGTGACAATCATAAGATACCTCAGGTCCCCCGAGCAAAATTTTAACATTTGGACAGACAGTTTTTAACATTTTAATCACGTGAATTGTTTCTTCGATGTTCCAGATATAGCAACTAAATCCAACGATATCAGGTTTTTTTTGGAATAAATCTGATACAATATTAAAAGCAGGGTCTTTAATAGTATACTCTGCTATAATTGGATTAAACTCCGGTAAAGCTGCGCCTTTCAAATAGCGCAATGCTAAATTTGTGTGAATATACTTTGCATTTAAAGTAGTTAAAATAGTATTCATGCAATAATCTTCCTTTCAACATCCTATTGTATCAGTCAAGTATCTGACATACAATATAATTCTTTTTACCTATTTATTTTGTGAACAGTTCGTGAAATAATTTAAAATACTTAAATTTACTAAATTTTGTAATAATAGAATCGTGCTGTCATAAAGTATAGTAAAGGCTCAAAATTCGATTTAGAGGTTTTTTACTCTTTTGAAAGGTTCGGTGAGAAAGTTGAAGCAAAATGATATTAATCAATGTTTTGGAAATCTTATGAAAAGTACTTCGTCACCAACACTTATACTCAATAAAGCAGGGAAAATTTTGAACGTCAATGAGGCTGCTATCAAGCTTTTCAATCTTAATTTAACCTATATTGGCTATTTAGCTATGGACGAGCCATCTAATTTTAAATGGACTAAGTTCGTCAAACAGTTACAAAATGATTTACGTTCAGAGGAAATTTTCAATATTCGCACAGTTGGAAATGACTACGAAATGTTATCTTTCAAATGTTTTTACGATCCCAATACAGAGGAAATTGTTGCGCAAATTTCAACATTGAATGATGATGTTGCCCATAAATTATATGTTAGTCAAGCACATGAGAGAGCGCAATCTTTTAATGCCTACGATTACTTACCTTATGCTGTTATTGTTAGTGACGCTAGTGGTATTATTCTTGGGCTTAATAAGTATGCCGAAATGTTTCTGAAAGTTGAAAATTCACAGCTCCTTCATAAAGCGCATCAGCATATATTTGATTCTTTTACATTGAAAAAAGGGCAAATTACAACCTACCTTTCTAAGCTAATGGGTGAAAAACATGCAAGCATTCATGTAGTCGACGAAACACAAGTAAGCAGAACTTGCTATTATGAAATTTCAAGTATTTTTGATGAATACAATAATATTATTGTCACTGTTATCAATGATGAAACAGAGAAAAAGCAACTTCAGCATAAAGTTGAGCATCAGCAAGCCTTAAACGTTGTTGGACAGATGGCTGCGAGCATTGCGCATGAAATTCGTAACCCATTAACTTCTTTAAAGGGTTTTACTGAATTACTAAAGTTAAATGCTGATGATGAATCACGCATGTATCTCTCTGTTATTGACAGTGAGCTTCAACGGATGGAACAAATCTTATCCGAATTATTAGTATTGTCAAAGCCAACAACGATGAAAGTGGAATTATTAGAACTGGATCATATTGTAAAGCAAGTCATTGAGTTTATGCTACCTGATGCACTCATGAAAAATATTATGATTCAGTATATTTCAACTTCTAATCAAGTATATATTGGCGGCAACGAGAATCGATTAAAACAAGTGCTGATGAATTTAATTAAAAATGCAATGGAATCCATGAATAATGGTGGAACGATTACCGTCGAAATGGCAACAAATGACTGTGCGATTGTCGAACTTATGATTAAAGATGAAGGTGTTGGCATGGACAGCACGACACTTCAAAACCTATTCCAGCCTTTTTACACGACAAAATCATCAGGGACAGGACTGGGCCTTGCTTTCGTGAAAAAGGTGATTGAAGAGCATGAAGGTGTAATCGGTGTTAGTAGTGAATTACAGAAGGGGACATGCTTCCATCTGCAGTTTCCAATTTACACATTCAATCAGCTGGATACAATGGAAGTATCCACAAAAGATTCTGCTTATTTAGTAACATAAAGAGAGTAGAAATGGTTGCATAATGAACAACAAAACCTTCTAAATCATATATTGCTTTTGACAATGCTTTTCTAATGTCGCTATAATGTCATGTATAAAGAGCGAAGTGAGAGGAAAAGAATATGCCGTCAGAAGATCTAAAACAATCTTTAAAATTATATATTGTATTGTCACGTGCACTAAAAGCAATTAATGAAACAACACATCAATTATTTCAGGATAATGGTTTAAACCCAACTGAATTTGCTGTTCTAGAACTTCTCTATCATAAAGGAAGACAGCCATTACAGCAAATTGGCAATAAAATTTTATTAGCCAGTGGGTCTATTACGTATGTCATTGATAAGCTGGAGAAGAGAGGTTACTTATTACGAGTATCTTGTCCTGCTGATCGTCGTGTTACGTATGCAGAAATCACCTCGGAAGGTGAAGCCTTTATGGGTGAGCTGTTCCCAAAACATGAGCAGCATTTGCATGAATTAATGAGTGTACTTTCATCAGAAGAAAAAGAACAAGCTATTACGCTATTGAAGAAAATAGGCCTTTCTATAAAGGACCTATCTTATTAAAAAAGTTGTCTCATTGATTTGAGACAACTTTTTTGTGATGAAAAGGTAAGGACGATAGACAATAGTCTATCGTCCTTAGCATTTTATTATTTTTTAGATATAGTTGCTGCCATATTAAGCATAGCATCTGTTAAATCTTGTTCATCATTATCATGAATAGTTAATTTCGTAATGAGACCATCTTTCTCAAATACAACCCCAATTACTTTCTCAGTGTCGAAGTCCACAACATAACCCTCGATATTTTGAACATCTTTAAATGCTGCTAATTCCTCAGCTGTTAGAGCTACTGTTTCACCCACTGCGTTCATATAATCTTGCATAGTTGTTTTTACTTCTTCAAAGCTCGATTGTGAAGCTTCAATTGTTTCAATACGCATAAACACTTCATCATCATCATTTGACACTAACATGTCTTTACCAGGTTCTTCTTGTGTCAGTGTAAATCCAGGAAGCTGTTGTAGTTTATAGCTTTGATCAACACTTGCTGATTCAGTTGCCTTTTCTGTTTTATCTACACCCTTTTGGACGTATTTCACATCTTGTTGAGGCTGTTTAGCATCCTCTGTATTTGTATCATTTGCTGCAGGTGTATCTTCTTCTTCCTCATTTGATTCACCTGCTGTATCATCTCCAGATGGTTTTTGATCGGCAGCAGTATTTGATGGCTCATTTTGTTGAGCATCTGAATCCCCTGTTTTATCAGATGTATTACAACCTACAACTAATACGGCTGTTAGTAATAATGCAAGAATAGAAACTAATTTTTTTTGCATAAAAAACCCTCCTTTTCTAAATTAAACGTTAGTAAAGATAAAATGTTTCCAAATATTAATGTTATGATGTTAAAGGCAACACTAAAAATAATAATAGTACAAAAACGACATGAGCTACAATAACAAGTGGCATACTTTTACGCCATTCATATAAGAAGCCCCAAATAATGCTTGTTACCAGTGCAGCAATGACACCAAGCATAAATCCGCTTAGGGCAATTGAGACAGCACATAATACTGCGGTAACTATGACAGCCAAAGTTGGGCGCATAAAGCGTTTTAACTGTTGTTGGATATAACCACGCCAAAATAATTCTTCACCTATGGAAACGATAAATACGAGTAAAACATAGTGCCAAATATTTTGTGGTCCGTAGCTTGCTAAAAATTTTTGAACGGATTGTACTAAGTTATTATTAATATATGGAGCGAGCCAGTAACCAAAGCGAATAATACCATATGTGATGGTACCGTATCCAATACCAAAGAGTAAAAATTGCCATGTAGGTAATTGATCTTCGATGGAGCCAGCTAAAATGGCAATGGCAATACATACTAGTAGAGTGAATGCATACATGTACCAAAATACCGCTTGGTTAGCAAAGGTAAAAGCAAGCATGCCATAAACGAATAATAAAGAAAGGAGAAATAGTATTGTTTGTTTCGAATTTGTTAGCATATTCGACCTCCATACCCTAATCTTATCAAAAAAATAGTCCCTTATCATCTATTAAGACAAATAGGGACTATTCAGACTATTAAGCTTCATTAGTATATAAAATTTTATATCGTTTATGATTGACGACCGTTTTTTCTTCAATTTCAAGGGAATCAAAATTCTCCATATATGTTAAATTAACGATCACCGAATTTTCATTTACCTTTTCTACAATACCTTGGAGACCATTTTTAAACTCGATAATATTTCCAACTTCAGCTATTTTCACAGACAGTCAGCTCCTTCATCGACTAATAATATACAGTTTGCATGAAAAATTGGTAAACGTAAAGCTTTTTTTAAATAATTCATAATTTATTACACAAATGAGGCAAAGAGAGGAATAAAGTTCATGGAAAAATACGAAAATATGCTTAAACAATTACAAAATGGGGAAAGAGAAAGTATTGAAATTCAAAAGGAAGAATTTTACGAATTTCGTGAAATACTTGTAAAACACCCATTATTTAAACATTTTAGAGGTGAGGCCAAGCAAAATGGACGAATTATCTATACTTATACTGAAACACCAAGAAGTTAATTTGTCGAACATTGTCGTAAGTTAATGCTGTAAGAAATGAAATATAAATGTATAATAATGGTATGATTATTTGTGTGTGGAGGGTTGTATGAATGGTCAATCTACTCTTGAAACAAATGGAACAAACTCGTGAGATGATGATTCGCTCAGGTGTAGAAAACGGGTTACAAAATGCAAAAACCATTCAACTGAGTCGCAGATTAGATCAGTTAATGAATACTTATTATAGACAGATGGCATTTGAAGAAGAAAAAGACCAAGAAGACTAAAAAGATTGTTCCAGTATTCAGAGTAAAAAAACATTTTAACATATATGTTTAAAATGCATTTCTATGGGGAATAACTTACTATGAACACAGCAACATTCTCATTTCCCCCTTTAGAGCAGTGATCCCCCAATCACTTGCTCTCTTTTTTTTGCTTATTCGGTATATATGCCCTACATATAAATTTTAGTACAAGTTGTGGGAAGAGTTTGAATTATTTCTTTCCTTCACCTAAACTGAAAAGATATAGAGTTAGACTCTCACAGAGAGTGCAGACATTCTAGAACAAAGGAGCATGTACATATGACAAAGAAACGTATTGCATTTATTGGAACTGGAGTAATGGGTGCAAGTATTATTAAGCATTTATTAAAAAATGGTCATGAAGTAACCGTCTATACGCGTACACAAGAAAAAGCAAAACCTCTTGTTGCTTTAGGGGCGTCATGGGCAAGCTCGCCTGCTGAAGCATTTAGAAATCATGAAATTGCCTTTACAATGGTTGGCTATCCTTCAGATGTAGAGGAAGTATATTTTGGGGAAAATGGCCTTTTCCAAACGGCAGAACAAGGCAACATTGTCATTGATATGACGACTTCAGAACCATCTTTAGCAAAGAAAATTTATACGCATGCTCAATCCATCGGTGTAGAGGCTTTAGATGCGCCTGTTTCAGGTGGGGATATTGGTGCGCAAAATGGTACTTTGTCTATCATGATTGGTGGCGATCAGATTACATATGACAAGGTATTGCCAATTATGAAGCAATTTGGAGAAAATATAGTTTATCAGGGTGAGGCAGGAGCCGGGCAGCATGCAAAAATGTGCAATCAAATTGTCATTGCCTCTGGTATGATTGGGGTGTGTGAAGCGTTAGCTTATGGACTAAAGGCGGGATTAGATTTACCTACCGTATTACAATCAATCTCTTCAGGTGCAGCAGGTTCATGGTCTTTAAGCAATTTAGCTCCACGTATGATAAAAGAAGATTTTGCACCAGGCTTTTATATTAAACATTTTGTGAAGGATATGAAAATAGCTTTAGATGAGTCAAATAAAATGGGCATCACATTACCAGGACTTGCATTAGCCTATGAAATGTATGAGAAATTGATCGCCTTAGGCTATGGTGATAATGGTACACAAGCACTCTTAAAGTATTATAAATAATTCGCGATGTGATTATGAATAGGAAACCTGAAGACTCCTTATGAATGGGAGGCCTTCAGGTTTTTTATTTACTCTTTCCCAAAAAGTTGAGAATCCAGTGAGAAGCTAGACGGGCCTGCGAGAGCAAAGTAAAGAGCTATGGCGCCTAAAGCTAAATCTAATTCATAACCAGCCAATCCATCTGCCCCGATAAAGCCGATGCTAAGCTTTGCCGTAAAGATCGCTACAATCATTGTAATGGCTAATAAAGCACCAAATATTCTTGTTGCTAAACCTAAAATAATTGCAATTCCACCAACTAATTCAATAATCCCCACGATATACGCCATAAATCCTGGTATACCTAGGCTATCAAAGAAGTCAGCTGTATAGCTGATACCGCCTTGAAATTTTTGAAAACCATGCACTGCAAAAATAATGCCTAAAACGATACGTAAAATAGTTGAACCAATATTTTGCATAATAGAGTAACTCCTTTTCTTCTTTACTTACAATTCGTAACTTAGTTTATTTTTAAAAATAACTTTTGTCAAGTAACTAAATGTTTTTTTAGAACAGGTTTTTTTAAAAAAGTGATATACTGTTAAATAGGAACTAATATACAAAGGGGGGTAAGTCATTTGGATCAAAAAAATATTTGTCCACGATTTGAAAAAGCACTCATGATATTAAATCATCGTTGGAATACTCTACTTATTTATCAGCTACTAGATGGTCCACAAAGGTATTCGACCATTAAAAATCAGCTAAATATTAGTAGTCGTGTATTAACAGAACGTTTAAAGGAGTTAGAGACTGAGCAAATAGTGCTTCGCACAGTAATTCCATCAACACCAGTTGTCATTGAGTATGAACTGACGGAAAAGGGTTATGCTATTGCACCTGTGCTAAAAGCGATTGAGCAGTGGTCCTCTGAATGGGTGACCATAGATATAGAATGATAAAAAGGTATTCAAGCGAGGGGCTTGAATACCTTTTTTGATTCACAAGGAAAATGAGTATTCAATTATCGGCCAATTGGCAGTTATTTTTCAGTGAATTTACTGTTATATTGTAAATAATATTAATTTTCTTTAAAAAAAGGTATTTTTTATTACAGAGAGAAATTAATTGATTATTATAGAGAATGGAGGGGAGGGTTTTATGAAGAAGAGTACAGCTATAGACGTACAACATCGAAGTCAATTAGCCATTTATTTATCATTGCCGATACTTTCATGGGCATTCTATGATTTTGCGAATACAATTTTTTCTTCAAATATAAATACAATATTTTTCCCGTTTTACATGGATGAGGTTTTAGGTACAAATGAAGTCATGCAACAAGTTGCGAGCACCTTTATATCGTATGCAAATGCGATTGCAAGCTTGTTGCTCGTTATCTTTTCACCGCTTTTCGGTGTTTGGATTGATAACACAGGTTATAAAAAAAGATTTATTGTATGGTTTGCATCCATATCTATTCTGTTTACGTTTATGATGGGAATGTTTGCGAATATACAAACCACTGTCAATTACTCTGGTGTACCTCTTAGTTTGTTTTTGGTTGTTGCAAGTTTTGTCATAGCAAAATTTTTCTTTAATTCTAGTTTAGTATTTTACGATTCTATGATGGGTGATCTAGGGACAAAAGAAGAAATGCCACTCATCTCAGGGTATGGAGTTGCAATCGGGTATCTTGGTACACTTTTTGGATTACTTGTTTACTTGTATGTTGGTAATAGCGATTTTCATCGAGCATTTATTCCAACAGCTATCCTGTATCTACTCTTTTCATTGCCATTATTCTTAATTAATAAAGATACACCGATTCCAAAATCACAGCGGAAGTCCTTAAAGTTTTTAGATGGTTATAAGGAAATCATTCAAACATTTAAAGATATGAAGCAATATAAAGCAATCTTTACCTTTATGATTGCTTATTTCTTTTTAAATGATGCCATTGCTACAACGATTGCAATGATGGCTGTTTATGCGACAACAATTGTCGGCTTTAGTTCTGGACAATTTATCGTTCTTTATTTGGTCTCTACAGTTTCAACAATCCTTGGATCACTTGCATTTGGGTATATTACGAAATCAATAGGAGCTAAACGTGCCATTTCAATTGTTGCACTTATTATGATAGTTGCGTTGGTATTCGCTGTTTTTGCCTCAGCACAATGGATGTTCTGGCTTGCTGGTAGTCTTTTTGGTATCTCACTTGGCTCAATGTGGGTGACATCTAGGACATATATAATTGAATTATCACCAAACGAAAAACGCGGTCAATTTTTTGGGTTGTTTGCTTTTTCAGGTAAGGTATCATCCATTATCGGTCCAGCCGTATATGGAACTGTTACATTGTGGATGAAGGATTATGGTACTCTTGCTAGTCGTGTAGCACTATCAACGTTGATTGTTATGACTGTCGTTGGTCTACTGGTACATCTAAAAGTTAATGATAAAAATGGAAATAGCAAGTAGGAGAAATGTATTGCCTATGATACAATTGAATTATAAACAGATGTAGAGAAAGGAGCGGGGTTGCATTGGAACATAAAGGAATATTATTAGAAAGTGGCACAAATGAGCTAGAGATCGTTGAATTTGAAGTAGCAAACAATAAATTCGGCATCAATGTTATTAAAGTAAAAGAAATTATTCAACCGATCCCAGTAACATTTATCCCACACGCGCACCCGCATGTAGAAGGAATCATTCAATTACGAGGTGAGGTATTACCTGTTGTAGATATGCTACGAGTATTAGGGATTCAAGGTGCTGAGCGTAATCCACAACAAAAATATATTGTAGCAGAGTTTAATAAACAACGTGTGGTTTTCCATGTCGATAATGTAACACAGATTCATCGTATTTCTTGGAATCAAATTGAAAAGCCTTCAGATATGTATCAAGGAGGTACATCACAAGTAATTGGTGTCATTAAACAGAATGAGCAAATGATTCTATTACTAGATTTCGAAAGAATTATGGTGGATATTAATCCTGCATCAGGAATTAGTGTGGAATCTGTTAAAAAGCTCGGCAAACGTGAGCGATCTGGTAAGCGAATTTTAATTGCGGAAGATTCACCGTTATTACGTAAATTACTATTCGATACAATGAGTGAAGCTGGTTATGACAATGTTGAATTCTTTGAAAATGGCCGCGATGCTTATGAATACTTAGAGGGAATTGTGAAGAGTGGTAGTGATATAGCAGAGCATATTCAATTGGTAGTAACGGATATTGAAATGCCACAAATGGATGGCCATCATTTGACACGAAAAATCAAAGAGCATCCCGATCTTCAAAAGCTTCCTGTTATCATTTTCTCAAGTCTCATTACAGATGACCTACGTCATAAAGGTGATCAAGTAGGGGCTGAGGATCAAATAAGTAAGCCAGAAATTGCAGAGCTCATTTTACGTGTTGACCAACTAATTCTGTAATCACCATGGCTTACATGATACTTCTCAATTTTAATAATTGGTATCCTGCAAGTAAAAATAAATGAAAGAAAAGTCGGATGCCTTAATTAAGAGGGACCGACTTTTTTTGTATATGTCCAAATATTATGAACAAAATAAATTGTAGACGCTTGAAGGATGTGATTATTTGAATGAATTAAAAACAGCGATTATTGATATCGGCTCCAATACTATTCGATTAGTATTATATCAATATGATAATGAAGAGGGACTTCGTGAGCTTGGAAATATCAAAACGGTAGCACGATTGCGTACATATATACAGCCCTCAGGGGAGATGTCTGATGAAGGTATTCAATTGTTATCAGAAACTTTATTAACATTTAAAGCAATGCTTGAGGATTTTGAAGTAACAGATGTAAAAGCTGCTGCGACTGCTGCCATCCGACAAGCCACTAATCGTGACAAAATTATTGAGGTAATGAAAGAACGAACAGGTATCCAAATAGAGCTTTTATCAGAAGAGGAAGAAGCCTATTTTGGCTACGTTGCTGTTGCTTATTCCATGGGTACGAAATCGGCTGTGACGATAGATATCGGTGGTGGTAGTACCGAAATTACGCTGTTTGAAAATAAAGAAATTCAGCAATCACATAGCTTTCCTTTTGGGACAGTTTCTTTAAAGCAACGTTTTGTAAAAGGTGACATTATCAATAGTAGTGAGAAAAAAGAGCTTCTTACCTTTGTAAAAGAGCAGTTCCAAACTCTCCCTTGGATAAAAAATATTGCTCTACCTATTATCGCAATTGGTGGTAGTGCGCGCAATATTGCTCAAATACATCAACAAAAGCATGATTATCCTATTGCCAGCGTTCATGGCTACGAAATGACAAAGGGAGATTTGGATGATTTAAGCTTATTTTTAGGGCAATTAAGCTTTCAGGAATTGAAACAATTGGACGGTCTTTCATCAGACCGTGCAGATATCATTGTTCCTGCATTAGAGGTATTTAGAGTGTTGATGGAGGTAGTTGGTAGTGAGTCCTTCCAACTGACAAAACGTGGTTTACGTGAGGGACTCATTTTTCAACGGATTTTGCAAACAGACACACAAGCCTTTGATAAATATAATGTATTTGAAGGAAATGCTAGAAGATTAGCACGTCAGTATGGTCGGAGTGAAATGGAAGTAGATTATTTAATGCATTTAGCAGATCAATTGTATCGTGAATGTTGTCATTTAGGCTACTTGCAATATAATCCAGAAGATTTGCATTTATTAGCAAAAGCGGCGAAGGTTTTTAATATCGGAGAGTATATCGAATTGAGCTCTTCAAGCCAACATACTTTTTATTTAATTGCAAATCAATCCATTGATGGTTTAAATCATTTAGAACGAGTAAAACTAGCACTTCTTGCCTCCTATAAAAATAAAGATTATTTCGAACGATTTGCTGCTCCATTTGCTACATGGATGAGTCGGGAGGAACATCGTAAAATACGAGATTTCGGAGCGTTATTAAAATTTGTCTATGCATTAAATGTTTCAAAGCGCAATATTGTACACGCTATTGAAATGCACACCGAAGAAGATCATGTTCAGCTTGATATTTATGTTAAAAAGAATGCTGCGGCTGAAAAATATCAAGCCAATCGACATAGAAAACATTTAGAACGTGCATTAAAAATCCCAATGAAAATCAATTTTATTGAAGAAGGGTGGAACAATGGATGACAACTGAAGTAACGAAAAACGAGCTATACGAGGAAGAGTTTTCCGAAAACTACAATCTATTGTTGGAGGAAATTGCAAAGCCTCAATATTACAATAATCGGGAATTAAGTTGGCTTGCCTTTAATGAGCGAGTATTAGAAGAAGCAGAGGATATTAATAATCCTCTGCTAGAGCGTTTAAAATTTTTGGCTATATTTAGTTCAAATTTAGATGAATTTTTTATGGTGCGTGTTGCAGGATTACAGGACCAGGTACGCGCTGGTTTTCATAAGCCCGAAAACAAATCTGGCTTAACGCCAAAGGAACAGTTGGCCAAAATCGCAGAACGCACACAAGCATTAGTTCGTCGACAAACCGAGGTATATCGACATTTAATCTATGATTTACTGCCACAACATAATGTACATATTGCGGACATGAAAGATTTAAATAGCACACAAAAATCATTTATCAATGAAATGTTTGCAGAAACTATCTTCCCTGTTTTAACACCTGTTGCAGTGGATGCATATCGTCCTTTCCCAACCTTACTTGGTAAAACCTTGAATTTACTAGTACTGTTAGAGCAGGATGAGTCAGATCTTGAAAGTCGTGAAAAAGTGGCAATTGTCCAGGTTCCATCTGTGTTGGATCGCTATATAAAAGTACCGTCAGAAGAAGGAAAGACAGTTGTCGTTTTATTGGAGGATGTGATAGTAGCGCATATAGAAAAGCTGTTTTATGGCTATAGCGTAAAATCAGCACAAGCCTTCCGTTTAACAAGAAATGCGGATTTAACGATCCATGAAGAAGGGGCTCGAGATCTTCTCGTGGAGATCGAAAAAGAGCTGAAAAAGCGAAAATGGGGAGTAGGAAGCCGTTTAGAAGTTCGAGTTGGAGAAATGAATGAGGAAGTGCTGAGATACTTACTAGATGAATTTGAAATAGAAGAATCCGATGTATTCCATATTGATGGTCCATTGGATTTAACGTTTATGTTCTCTTTTGTGAAAGGTATTTCTGTAGGTCGTGAGCATTTAGAATATGAAAGCTTTATCCCACAGCCACCTTTAGATTTACAGTCTGACGAAAATATTTTCGAAAAAGCACTTCAACAGGATATATTTTTCCATCATCCATATGAATCTTTTGCCCCTATTGTTGATTTTATTTCTGAGGCCGCTGTTAACCCGAATGTATTGGCTATAAAACAGACATTATATCGAGTAAGCGGGAATTCACCGATTATTCAAGCGTTAAAGCTTGCCGCTGAAAACGGTAAACAAGTCACGGTATTAGTGGAGCTAAAGGCTCGCTTCGACGAAGAAAATAATGTGCACTGGGCAAAACAATTAGAACAAGCAGGTTGTCTTGTGATTTATGGGATGAATAATTTAAAAACACACTCCAAAATCACGCTAGTCGTTAGTCGTCGTAACGGCAAAATTGAACGCTTTGTCCATTTGGGTACAGGAAATTATAATGATGCTACTGCAAAAATCTATACGGATATGGGCATAATAACGACAGATAAAGAGTTTGGCATTGATGCGACAAATTTCTTTAACTACTTAAGTGGCTATACAGAAAAGCCTACTTTTAATCATTTAGTCGTGGCACCATTTGATATACGAGATGAGTTTATTCGTTTAATGGATGAGGAAATTGCCTGTCATAAAAAATATGGAAATGGTTTTATTCGTGCAAAAATGAATTCATTGACAGACAAAGATTTAATGATGAAGCTTTATGAGGCATCAATTGCGGGTGTAAAGGTCGAACTTATTATTCGTGGCATATGCTGTATTAGACCAGGTATCCCAGGTATTAGTGAAAACATTACCGTAACAAGTATTGTTGGTCGTTTCCTTGAACACTCTCGTATTTATTGGTTCCATCATAATGGGGAAAATAAAGTCTATTTATCCTCTGCAGATATGATGACACGCAATATGATTAAACGTGTAGAAATTTTATTCCCTGTATATGCAAGTGAAGCAAAAACTCGTATTATTGACATAATGAATGCACAATTAATGGATACTGCCAAAGCACGTATTCAAGACTCTAATGGTAAGTATCATTATAAAGAGTTTGATCGTAGCGAAGATCCATTGAATAGCCAGGAAATTTTCTTGAAGGAAGCATTAAAGCCTACGCTAGACGAAGAATAGAGCAAACACGCTACTTAGTGAGGGATAGAATGAAAAAATGTAGAGAAAGTGTAGCGCCATTTGCAGATTATCAACAGCTCATGCAACTGAATCCATTTGATGCAATCGTGTTTTTGCAACAAGTTGATAAGACAGTGTTTGAGGTCGTTGAATTTAATGATAAGCTATCGTCAATGATTGAGCTGGAGGATATAACAGCCAAAAACGCTGAGAACTTTTTTACTAAGCAATGCTGGCTGCAATTGTCGGGATTTCTAATTGAAGACTTCAATAAACAGCATACTCTAAGATTAGGTACTGGTCTTCAAGAGAAAACATTTGCGCTTCATGTTCAGCACTTTTCTGAATCAATAGTTGCCATTATTCTTCGAGCGATAGCAGTTGAAGAAAAGCCCTATTTACAGTTCATTGAGCAACATGTAAGTCCAGTGTTAACGACAGATTTACAAGGTCGAATAATTCATCAAAATATTGCTGCTACTGCTACACTGTCGAGAGAGCAGCACAGTCTAATTGGACTAGATATTTTTTCATTACTCGAAAGTAAATATCTCAATGAATTTAAATTATTATTTACCAAAACAATTGAAGGTTCAGCGTTTGGCATGCCTAAATGTTTATTGAAAGGTGATTTGCTAAGTAAAGAACCCTTTTATTTAAGAACGCATCCAACATATTATAATGATGAAGTTGTAGGTGTACACTTATTTGTTAAAGATGCCAATTCATTTATGAATGATCATGAAGCATTCTATTACCTAGCACTAATGGACGAATTAACAGGTATTTGGAATCGAAAAGCTTTTAAAGAGCATTGGCTCCAACATTTAAATGATAAAAAGCAAGAGCATAAGCAAGCCGCTCTTATTTTAGTTGACATTGACCGATTTAAAAAGTTTAATGAATCCCTTGGCGAGAGCAAGGGAGATGAGTTGATGCGTATGTTTAGCCATAGGTTACGGGAGCTTTGCTACTCAAAGTGTTCGTTATATCGATATAATAGTGATGAGTTTATTTTTGTACTAAAAGATGCAACCATCCAAAAAATTGAGCGGACTGCAAACTTGATCATGGACGTATTAAAACAGCCATTTATGATAGATGGACAGGAATATTTTATTAGCGTATCGATTGGGATTTCACTTAGTCCAGCAGATGGTAAAGATATCGAGACACTTGTAAGGAAAGCTGATAAAGCTTTATTTTCTGTTAAAGAACATGGTCGCTCACATTACCGCTACTACCGTGAAGATATGACGGCCATTTTTCCAAACGAAGCATTAATGGAAGCACATTTACGTCGAGCAATTGAATTTAATGAGCTAAGTCTTCATTTACAACCACAAATGGATTTGGCAAATAATAGCATCAATAGCTTTGAAGCTTTATTGCGATGGAATAATCGTAAATTTGGTTTTGTATCACCAGCACAGTTTATTCCTATTGCGGAAGCTTCAGGTTTAATTATTGAAATCGGGGATTGGATTATTGACGAGGTATGTCGATACCAAAGAGAATGGCAATCGAAGGGATATCGTCCTGTACGGATTGCAGTCAATATATCACCAAAACAGTTTAGAAAAGAAAATTTTGCCCGAAAAATTAAAACAGCTTTAAAGAAATATGGTGTACCACCTGAATTATTAGAAGTAGAAATTACCGAAAGTTCCATGACAAATGTACATGAAACATTTTCGATTCTTACAGAACTGAAGCAATTAGGTGTTTATGTGTCTGTGGATGACTTTGGGACAGGCTATTCATCATTAAGTTATCTCAAGCGTTATCCGATTGATATTATTAAAATTGATCAGTCATTTATTGCAGATATAGCAAAGGATGACAAAAATGAAGCCATCATAAAAGCCATTATCTCGATGTCTCATAATTTAGGGTTAGAGGTCATTGCAGAGGGAATTGAAGAACCCACACAAGTCGATTTTCTCAAACGCCATCGTTGTCAAAAAGGGCAAGGCTATTTGTATAATAAACCATTACCAGTTGAAACGATTGTACAACAATATTTTGTTAGCTAGAAAACGGGTAGCACTTACATCATAAAATAGATGAAGTGCTACTTTTTAATTTGTCGTTTTTAAGACCTTTTAAAACAATTGCTGTAAATTGGGACATCTCGGAGGTTAGGTCAAAATCTTCACTATGTATTAACCAATCATAGACATTCGCACGCATACAGCGCTGAATAAGTGTTTGTATGGTAGTAGCAGATAGATCCTGTCTAAATTCCCCTTGTTGAATACCTTCCGCGATATAGGTATTCATTATCTGAAAAATCTTTCGTTGTGGATTGATTAAATAATGATCCTGTTCTACTTGGTTTGTCATAGCAGCCGTATATACTGTACGCAATAAATCCTTTCCTACAATTTTTGTTAAATAGTTCATTTGCTCTTGAAACACTAATAGTATTTTTTCACTTGCTGGTAATGTGGCATCAATATTTTTTTCAACTGTACTATAAAAATTATCAAGTTCCTTAAATTTTTCTAAAATAACATCGTATTTAGATGGGAAATGTGTATAAAAGGTACCCTTCGAAACATTGCATGCCTTCGTAATTTGTTCAACAGAAACATGTTCATAACCATGTTTGTTAAATAAGTCTAAAGAAGTTTTCAATAATTTTTCACGTGTTTCTAATGCCTTTTTCTGTCTGCTTGTGAGTGCTTCCATAGGTAGCTAATACCCCCTATATAAAATATTGTAAAATATCTTCTGTAAAAAATATTCTGAAAATATCAAATTTTTAATTGACGAGATGGATTTCGATTGATTATGATTTAAATGACCAAGGTCAATGACTGTGGTCAGTGAAATTATCTCGTTATTAATGTTACTTTAAAAAATGAAAGTTGGCTAGTATATCATCAAGTTTTCCTGGTGTATTTTCAAGGTATGAGGAGGTCACAATGAAGGAAAAATTAGGTTTTATTGGCTTAGGGAATATGGGTTTACCGATGTCTATTAACTTATTAAGAGCAGATTATGAGGTGTTTGGTTTCGATACGAATGCGAAAGCAATGGAACAATTCGTCGCAGCAGGTGGTATCGGTCTTGAGACAGCAATAGATATTGCGAAACAATGTGATGTTATTATGACAAGTTTGCCTACCCCTCACGTTGTAGAATTGGTTTATCAGTCAGAACAAGGAATTTTACAACATGCAAAGAAAGGATGCCTGCTGATTGATTTCAGTACTGTTAATCCCGAATTGAATGATACGTTACATACAGAAGCTAAAGCTTTGGGATTACGTTATTTGGGCGCACCTGTCAGTGGGGGTGTAATTGGGGCTGTCAATGCGACATTAACCATTATGGTTGGTGGTGACACAGCTGATTATAAAAGTGCTACAGAAATATTCGGAATAGTGGGGAAAAACGTTTATCACCTGGGCACATCTCCAAGTGTAGGAACGCGAATTAAATTACTCAATAACTTAATGATTGGCTTTTACACAGAGGCAGTCGCTGAAACTATTTTACTTGGAGAAAAAATGGGTATTCAGGCAGACACGCTGTATGAGGTATTAAGTAATAGTTATGGGCAAAGCCGTATTTATGAACGCAATTATATGGAGTATATGAAAAATGATAATTATGAGCCAGGCTTTTCGACAAATCTATTAGTAAAAGATTTGAAATTAGCTAAGGAAATGGCAGATGAAGCAGGCGTATCTCTGCGAATCGGTGAAAAGCTGGTGGATCTTTACAGTGAGATTGCGCAGCAGGGCTATGGAGAAAATGATATGTCTGCAGCTTATTTAAGCTTAAAAGAAAAATGTAAACTAGAACAATTTTAAGAGGAGGATATGGATATGACAACAGCACAAGTGGTTAAAACATTAACACATTTTATTGGTGGCAAAATGGTTGAAGGGAAAAGTGGGCGATTTGGGTCGGTGTTTAATCCAACAACAGGTGAAGTCATTGCTAAGGTACCCCTTGCAACAGTAGAGGAAACACGAGATGCTATCGAGCAAGCTCAAGCAGCATTTCCAGCTTGGCGTGATACATCAGTAGCGAAGCGTGCAGAAATTGTACTAAAGTTCCGTAACCTTATCACTGACAATATGGAGGAGCTATTACAGATTATTTGTACTGAAAGCGGTAAAACGATTGAAGATGCCAAAGGTGAAATTACACGAGGACTTGAATCTGTTGATTTAGCCATTGGTGCGCCCCACTTAATGAAAGGAGAATACTCTGTAAATGTTGGAGGTCAAATAAATGCTTATTCTGCAAAATATCCATTAGGGGTTGTGGCGGCAATTTCTCCATTTAATTTCCCCATCATGGTGCCTCTAGCGCAAACGAGTATGGCCCTTGCTGTAGGAAACGCGGTGATTTTAAAAGCATCCGAACGTGTGCCGATGACTGCATTGTATGTTAGTGAGCTTTGGAAGAAGGCAGGGTTGCCTGATGGTATTTGGACAGTGGTCAATGGTGATAAAGATGCGGTCAATGAACTTTTAGAAAACCCAACTGTGCAAGCGATTTCATTTGTTGGATCAACACCAGTGGCAAAGTATATTTATGAAACTGGATCAAAATACGGAAAACGCGTTACGGCACTAGGCGGGGGTAAAAATAATATGGTTGTAATGCCAGATGCCGATCTTGAACAGGTAGCTAATGCCTTTATTGGAGCAGCATATGGGGCAGCCTCTCAACGCTGTATGGCGATATCTACTATTATGCCTGTAGGAAAGGATACTGCAGATCGTCTAGTGGAGATTCTGAAGGAAAAAATCTCTAATCTTAAGGTCGGCCCTTATACAAACCCTGATTCAGATTTCGGCCCTGTTATTTCTCAACAATCAAAAGAAGCAATACTTACTGCAATTGATCGAGGAGAAGCAGAAGGAGCTTTAGTAATCTGTGACGGACGGGAACTTGACATTGTTAAAGAGTCTAAAGGGTTTTATGTAGGACCTACATTATTAGATCATGTAAAGCCAGGCATGGAAGTTTATGAGCAAGAAATATTTGGTCCAGCTCGCAATGTAGTTCGTGTAGATTCATTAGAGGAAGCTATAACACTTATAAATAAGCATGAGCTAGGTAATGGTGTCACAATCTTTACGAATGATGGATTAGCAGCTCGCAAATTTACGACAGAAATTGATGTTGGCATGGTTGGTGTCAATGTACCAATTCCAATTCCTGTTGGCTATCATAACTTTGCTGGCTTTAAAGGCTCTCGTTTTGGTGAGGGGCATATGTTTGGACCAGATCAAGCACGTTTCTTTACCAAAACAAAGACAATTTCAGAGCGTTGGATGGCTGGTAACGCCTCCGCAGCATCCACATTTGCATTCCCAAGCAATAACGACTAATAAAACCTAGAGCTGTAGAGACATACAGCTCTTTTTCTAAAAAAGGGGATGGGTGAGGTGTAAATGTTAGAGTATATCGGTCTTTTTGGTAGTTTATTTAACAAAGAGGGGGTATAAATCTACTTATTTCAGCACCGTTAACTGCGCTGTTAGCAGCCTTAACAAATGGTCTCGCATTTTTTCCTCAAACAGCTAATGAAAATCAGGCCAACTTCCTAACTTTTAATTGTAGCCTTAACTGGAGGCTGTCTCGTGGCTTATTTAGTGAGCTACAAATATGCAAAGTCAGTTGGCGCAACATTAGCATCAGGTGCAATAGGTGCGATCATTGCCATTGCCAATACGGCGGCTGTTGTCGGCTTTGAAGGCGTAGTAAAAGCAACGCCATCCTTTATTGCAACAGTAGATGTAATGACCAATATTCCTGGTAGTCCGTTGATTGGAGGAGCCTTAGCCATTGCGGTTATTGCTGGTTTAACAGGTTCAGCATCAGGGGGACAAACGATTCCAATGCCCTTACTTGCACCGCATTATATCGAGATGGGTGTAGATACAGAGGCGTTACATCGAACAATCGCTATAGCATTTGGTTCCCTAGATTCATTGCCACACGGTGGATATGTTGTGACAACCATCAATTCAGTTTGTAATGAAAAGCAGAAGGATGCATATATGCCATTTGGAGCTTTGACGGTTATTATCCCCATCATAGGTACAATACTTGCGATCATATTAATCTTATTAGGGATGTAGGAGGGATGTAGTATGCAAGGAAAAACGGTTTTTATTACAGGGGCAGCTCGTGGTATTGGCCTTGCCATGGCACAAGCATTTGCTGAGCAAGGGGCTAATGTTGTGATTACGGATAAAAATGAACAGCTTTTAGAGGAAGCCGTCTCACAAAACCCCTCTTTAACTTCCTTTATATGTGATGTGACAGAAGAACAAGCCATAAGAGAAGCCATTGATTTTACAATTAATAAATTCTCAACATTAGATATTTTAATCAATAATGCAGGATTTCAACATGTGTCGCATATAGAGGATTTTAAGACAGAAATTTTCGAGGCAATGCAAAAAGTGATGGTCGTTGCTCCCTTTGTAGCGATGAAGTATGCGTTACCATATATGAAGAAAAATCAATTTGGTCGCATTATTAATATGGCATCCATCAATGGCGTTATTGGGTTTGCTGGTAAGGCTGGTTACAATGCAGCAAAGCATGGTGTGATTGGGCTCACTAAGGTAACAGCACTAGAGGTGGCGACGGATGGAATTACGGTAAATGCCATTTGTCCAGGGTATGTTGATACGGAATTAGTACGTAATCAGTTTATGGATTTAGCAAAGACACGGGGTATTCAAGTGGAAGAAGTAATTGAACAAGTGTTATATCCACTTGTCCCACAAAAACGTTTACTTGATGTCTCGGAAATTACTGGACTTGCATTATATTTAGCAAGTGATGTAGCAAAGGGGTTAACCGGTCAGGCCATTCTATTAGATGGTGGCTATACAGCTCAATAGCTTAGGAGGGAAAATATGATTCAAACAAAAACCATCTTTACCGTTCATTCACCAGGAACGATTGTATATGGTCGTGATTCATTTGAAGAAGTAGGAGAGTATGCTAAAAAACTAGGCTCTAAGGCATTAATTATTAGTGATCCAATCATGGACAGTTTAGGCTTTGTCAAGCAATGCCATACACTGTTAAAGAACCAAGGGCTAGAAGTCGTTTCATATTTAGGGGTGACAACAGAGCCAGATGATACGTATGTAGCAGAGGGATTGCAGCTTTTGCAGAAGGAAAACTGTGATGTCATTATATCTGTTGGTGGTGGTAGCTGTATTGATACGGCAAAGGCGATTGCAGTAGTGGCTACAAACGGTGGCTACATAGGGGATTATATGAAAATGGCAAAGGTAGCAGCTTCTGCACCAATCCCACACATAGCGATACCAACGACAGCGGGTACAGGCTCTGAAGCAACAGATGCAACCGTTATTACCAACACGATAAGTGATGTAAAAATGATGATTAAGCAACCAGCTTTTATGCCAACTGTTGCGATTGTTGATCCTATTTTAACCATTACTTCACCTCCTGCCATTACCGCAGCAACAGGAATAGATGCATTGAGCCATGCCATTGAGAGCTATTTATCGCGCTTAGCTCATCCTTATTCGAATGTGCTCGCCTTATCTGCTATGGAATTAATTGTGAATAACATCATAAAGGTTTATGAACATGGAGATGATGTTGATGCTAGAGAAGCGATGTCATTGGGCTCGATGCAGGCAGGGCTGTCATTTTCAAATGCTTCTGTTGCCCTTGTACATGGAATGTCGCGTCCAATTGGTGCACTTTTCCATGTTCCTCATGGTATCTCCAATGCGATGCTTTTACCAGCTGTACTAGACTATTCAAAAGATACTTGTATAGATCGATTGGCAGATTTAGGACAATTTTTTAATAAAACAAAAGAAAGTCTATCACAAGAGGAGCTTGCTCAGCTTGCTATTACTTCCATTAAAAATATGTGTAAGCATATGAAAATTGGCAATTTAAAACAATGGGGAATAGAGGAGCATGCTTATTATCAGGCCATTCCTAAAATGGCTGAGGATGCGCTTGCAAGTGGAAGCCCAGGCAACAATCCGAAGATACCAACCTTACAAGAGTTAATGGAGTTATATAAAATTGCCTATACGTATGAGTTTTAATTATATTGAAGAGAGCTATTCAGACTAATGAATGGCTCTTTTATATTTTTTTAGAAAATAAACTCACATTCTATAGAATTAATATGACATATTCGAGAATATATAGTAAAATTTTAGTGAATCATCATTCATTTTTAACAAAGGGGGAAATGGAATGTTGCAAGGGAAAACGATTATTATTACGGGTGGATCAAGTGGCATGGGCCTGTATATGGCAAAGCAATTCGTGACTGAGGGAGCTAATGTTGTTATAACAGGTCGTAACGAAGAACGATTAGCAGAGGCAAAAAAATTTATAGCGGAGGCTGGTCCCTCTATTGAGACATTCCAAATGGATGTACGTGTACCTGAGCATGCTGAGGCTATGCTCGCATTTGCTATTGAAAAATTTGGTCAAGTGGATGGGCTTGTGAATAATGCAGCAGGTAACTTTATTGTACGTGCAGAGGATTTATCCCCGAATGGCTGGAAGGCTGTCGTGGATATTGTATTAAATGGTACATTCTATTGTTCTTCAGTAGTAGGCAAGTATTGGATTGAACATAAGATTAAAGGGTCTATATTAAATATGGTAGCGACGTATGCTTGGAATGCAGGAGCAGGTGTGATCCATTCTGCTGCAGCAAAAGCAGGGGTACTTTCATTGACGAGAACGCTAGCTGTTGAGTGGGGGAAACAGTATGGAATTCGCGTTAATGCTATTGCACCAGGTCCAATCGAGCGTACTGGTGGAGCCGATAAGCTTTGGGAATCAGAAGCAGCGGCAGCTCGTACACTTGATTCTGTTCCACTAGGTCGTATAGGAACACCAGAAGAAATTGCTGATTTAGCTACGTTTATGATGTCTAACAAAGCAAGTTATATGAATGGAGAATGTGTAACTTTGGATGGTGGGCAGTGGCTCAATCAATATCCATTCTAAAAATGTTTGCATAACGAATAGCTGGGTTGACGCATACTAAGGGTAAAGAAAGGAGTTTTGCCGATGGGTATGTGGTTAATACCAGCAATTATTGCCATTGTAATCATTTCTGCTATTTCGTTTGTCTATACGCTAAAAATAGCCAAAATGACTTCTGAACGGAAATCTGAAAATGATACTCCGATTTCTGAAACAGTTGAAGAGTATGCAACGATGTTGAACCCAATTGTTTGGGTCTATGCAATTTTTTTGCTTTTTTTAGGAATCATGATTTTTTATTACTGGAGTAAGACTGGCTATTAGATAGGAACCATCTTCATTCAGTCACGAAAAACTGGACTGAATGAAGATATACTAAGTTTTTGCTGTAAGGGTTAAAATAATTCATTGTTCATGAAAAACTCTTCTTGGCCTTGTCGTGGTCATACATAGAAAAGTTGTGATATGATGAAAGGGAAGGACTGTTCTACACAGTGAGGACAGAAAAGGAGAAGAAGTTCATGATTTCAACTAACAGCAAAGACTTATTAGCAATGCCAATTAGTGATTTTATCATTTCCTCTGAAAAAGTTGCGCATGTACAAAGTGGAAATAGTGCAGAACATGCACTCCTTGTACTAACACGTACAGGGTACTCGTCCATACCTGTATTAGATTTGAAATATCGACTTCAAGGTTTACTTAGCATGAAAATGATTACCGAATCGATTCTTGGACTTGAGCATATTGAATATGAAAAGCTACCTGATATTAAGGTTGACTCTATTATGGAAAAAGAGATCGCTGTATTAAAGCTGACGGATACTTTCCAGCGTGCTTTGGATTTAGTCATTAACCACGCCTTTTTATGTGTAGTGGACGAAGATGGTACATTCGCAGGGATATTAACAAGACGTGTTATTTTAAAGCAATTGAAAAAATATATTTATCAAAAAGAGTAGTAGCTTAAGAGGGAACTCAGATGAAAATCATGAGGCCCTCTTTGCTTGTATTGGAGGTTTTACAGATTGATGGCAACAGAGGCAGAAATTTTAAAGATCTTAGCTGAAGAACGCAATATGCGAAAAGCAGCAGAACGTCTATTTTTATCCCAACCAGCCCTTTCACAACGATTGCAAACAATTGAGAAAGACTGGGGTGCACAATTATTTATTCGCTCACAGAAAGGTCTAACTGCAACACCTGCTGGCGAACAGGTGATAGCCTATGCAAAGGAAATGCTGACTAAAAAGGAAGAAATTTTTGAAACCATTCAATCCTTAACGACAAAGGTAAACGGGACATTGAAAATTGCTTGTGCATCCATTGTTGGTCAGAACTGGCTACCAAAAATCCTGAAGGAGTTTGTGTCAAAATATCCAGAAGCTAAAATATCACTGATGACAGGCTGGAGTTCTGAAATTGTGAAAGCTCTTTACGAGGGCGAGGCCCATGTAGGCATTGTACGAGGCCAAGTTGACTGGAAAGGAGAAAAGATCCACCTTTTCAGAGATACTCTTTATTTAGTGGACAAAGAGGTTAAAACAATTGAAGATGTGTTAAAGACAGACCGTCCATTTATTCAATATAAAAGTGATTCCAACTATTATCAAGAAATTCAGCAATGGTGGCAGCAGCATTTTGCCTCGAATCCAAGAAAACAAATTTTAGTGGATCAAATTGAAATTTGTAAACAAATGGCATTAAATGGTATCGGTTATGCGATCTTACCTTCTATTACGTTAAATGACCACGATGCCATTCACAAAATCCCTCTGACAAATAACGAAAAGGAATTTGGGCTTACACGCGATACTTGGCTAATTGGTTATGAATCTTCCTTTGAATTAAGGCAGGTAGAGGCGTTTGTTGAAGTGGTGCAGGATCATGCGCGGTGTTTGTTTGACTATACTAAATAGAAAATCAGGCAGCTCCAAGTTGTTTTGGAGTTGCCTTTTGACATTGTAGAAATCTTAAGAGTTTATGAATATTCATGAAGATATCATAAGAAATGGAACAAAATGCAATCTAAATCGTATAATTATGTAACCATCTATTTACATAAAAAGGGGTTGAGCTTTTGAAAAAGACAAAATGGACGGCACTGACCTTACTAGTCATGCTTGTAATGAGCTTTATCTTGCCTGCAACAGAGGCGAGTGCGGCTGCTACGCTAGAGGTGAAAGCAACAGCAGGTATTTCTGGTAAAGCGAAATATCAATCAGTAGTACCACTACAAGTTACAGTGAAAAATAATGGAGCTGATTTCTCAGGAGATATGGCGATTAATTCATCAAATTCTTATGAGGCAGCTTCAGCACTTGTCGTGCCAATTGATATAGCAGCAGGAGAGGAAAAGACATTTACTTTCTATCTTGATGGTTTAGCTGACTATAGTTATTCGGACACAGATTTATTTGCCTTTTATGAGGGGAACATTGAAAAAGGAAAAAAGATTGCCTATAAGGGAACAAAACGTCTGCAATCAAACTTTTTAGATCCCTCATCAACATTCATTTATACACTAACAGATAAAAGTGATCGACTTTCAGCACTATTACGTTTATCAACATTTGTAGCTCAAAGCAATGTGGAAGTATTTAATATCAATCAATTAAAAGATTATACACTTCCAGAAGATTCGCAGGGACTTGCAATGGCCAATGTCATTGTTGTAGATGAAGTGGCTATTGCTGATTTAACACAGAAGCAACAAGAAGCATTATTAAAATGGGTGCAAGATGGAGGTACCTTACTTCTAGGTGCTGCTGACCAAATCAATGCTACAGCAGGCATTTTTAAAGAGTATTTACCTTTGTCATTATCACAAGAAATGACTGCGATTTCTGCAGAAGCTTTAACTAAAATGTCAGGAGGCGGCATTTTTACACAGCCGATTTCAGTTTACTCAGCTACTAGCAGTGAAGGAAGTTTACCTGTATTAACAGAAAATAATACAGTGTTAGCAGCAAAGAAAAAAGTGGGTAGCGGGGAAGTGATTCAAACTACCTTCTCTTTAGGTGATCAACCACTTGCTTCTATGGACGGCTACGGAGCACTTTTAGCCAAAGTGATAAATATTCAAAGTATTTCACAGCAAGGAATAATGAGACAGGGACAATCTCCTCTCGATCAAATATCTTATGAACTTCGTAACATAAACGAATTATTTCCATCCTTCGAAGTATCAGTGAGCTATATGCTAATTGTCATTATTCTTTATATTTTAATTATCGGGCCAATCCTTTATTTTATCTTGAAAAAAGCGGACAAGCGCGAGCATGCATGGTGGATTATACCATCTATCTCTGTTGTTCTTTCCATTGTTCTCTTTATTGTCGGAGCGAAGGATCGTATTGTTCAGCCACAAGTTCAACAATCGGCATTCTATAAAGTAAATGAAGACAATAGTGTAAATGGCTACTATGTAGAGTCCATTCTAACGAATCGCAGTGGGGACTTTGTGGTCAATGCTGACCAAAATACAACGGCCGTTGCATTAAGAAATTATAATAACTTTACAGGCACGATGGGACCATTACATGAATCTTCTTATATAAAAGAAAATGCTAGCGGTTCAACACTAACATTACGTGATTTAAGCTACTGGTCTGTGCAATCCTTTGGTGGAAAAACATCAGCGCAAAATATTGGGAAGATGGATATTGATATTACACTGAAAAATGAAAAACTAACAGGAACGGTTAAAAATAATTTCCCATTTGCATTAAAAGATGTCACATTAATCTCCGGTGTGAAAGAAGTGAAACTGGGTGATATTGAAGCAAACGGAACATTACAGGTAAATAAAGAACTGAAAACAACGGTTCTTCAAAAACCATCTATCTTCAATAATTATAATTATAGTTACCCATCGAAAAAGGATGAGGTAGACCCAATGCGTATTGAAAGAATGAAAACATTAGCATTGCCGCTTGTCGAAAAGGATAACCAGCCAATACTTACAGCTTGGACAGATCAAGCTGTGGTAGGTGTTGAACTAGAAACAAGTGCTAATATGTCACCAATTACGATGCTTGTTCAACCATTTAAAGGAAAAGTTGAGCTAACAGGTCCATTTACAATGAAGCGTAATAACTTCTCGTATTCAGTAGAGCCGCTATCAGCAAATGGGTATTATGAAAAGATCGAGGAAGAATTGAATAAATGGTACCTATCTGAAGGGTTGTACGAAGTAACGATGGCCATGCCAGATCAATTTATGGATGCCGTTGAATCACTTAATGAGCTGACAATTTCTAATAAGGATGTCTCACGTATGCAGCTATCCATTTGGAATAATGAAACGAATATATATGAGCCTTTAGTCGATACAAAGCAAGTGTTTACAGACAAAGTTTCAACATACTTTAATCAAGATGGAGAGCTTCGAATTGAAATCAAATATGGTCCTGATCCATCAGGAGAACAAACAAAGTTACCAGACATAGAGCTGAAAGGAGTGGCAAAATAATGATTGAAATTCGTGATTTAACGAAACGATATGGCTCCTTTACAGCATTAGATCATTTAAACTTATCTTTGGAAGAAGGCGTTGTATTTGGGTTTGTTGGCGCCAATGGAGCAGGTAAATCTACAACATTCTCTATTTTAGCTACACTATTGTCACCGACTTCTGGGGATGCTCTGATAAATGGCAAAAGTGTTGTGAAGGAACCAAAGGAAGTTCGAAAGCAAATTGGTTATATGCCCGATTTCTTTGGTGTATACGATCAGCTAAAAGTAGATGAATATTTAGATTTTTATGGAGCGAGCTACGGTATCCAGTTAGCAGAGCGTCAAGTGTTAATTCCACAACTATTAGAACTCGTAAATTTAACAAATAAACGCTATGAATATGTTGATTTATTATCACGTGGGATGAAGCAACGCTTATGTTTAGCTCGTGCACTTATCCATGATCCAAAGGTACTGATTCTAGATGAGCCTGCATCAGGACTAGATCCACGTGCTCGTGTGGAAATGCGAGATATTTTACGAAATTTAAAGTCCATGGGGAAAACAATTTTAATATCGTCACACATTTTGCCAGAGTTGGCTGAAATGTGTGATGAAATCGGTGTTATAGATAATGGTAAATTAATTGCACATGGCAATGTAGCTGCCATCCAAGCACAACTACAAGGGGAAAAGCGTATTGTGCTTAAAATAACAGATCGTTTAGACGAGGTACGAGCATTTTTAGAGGAAGATCCGCATATATCATCAATTGATGTCATCGACAATCGTTTAGAAATAGCCTTTAACTATCGAGGAACAGACGCAGAGCAGGTGGCATTGCTGAAAAAGGCGATGCTTGCAGATTTACCGATCTATGCTTTAAGTGAAGAAGAGAAAGATTTAGAGGATGTCTTTATGGCGATTACGAAGGGAGCGGACAATCAATGATGGAACGCTTTTATAATCCAGTATTTGTTAAAGAATTGAAGTTACGCTTCCGTTCTTTTAAAAGCTTTTCAGGTTTAATGTTTTATTTAGCTGTACTTTGTATTTTCATTGCAGGTTTTTTATTGCTTACAACTGAATTTACTGGCAGAGGCTTCTTTAGACCTGAGACAAGCTTTATGATGTTTGCTGTGCTTACCATTTTACAAATGGCATTAGTTCTTTTCATTACACCAAGTTTAACTGCAGGTGCCATCAGTAGTGAGCGTGAAAAGCAAACATTAAATATTTTATTAACAACGACACAAAGTTCTACACAAATTGTTATTGGAAAATTACTTTCTTCCGTAGCATTTCTAGTATTGATGCTGGTAGCAGGCTTACCACTATATAGCCTAGTGTTTCTGTTTGGTGGTGTGTCGCCTTCACAGCTTATTTCTATATTTTTATTTTATTTAGTCACTGTAGTAGCGATAGGTAGTATAGGCGTGATGTTTTCTACGATTACCAAGAGAACCATTGTTGCCATGATTGCCACATACGGCTCAATTATTTTCTTAGGAGGTATTACTGCGTTCTTCTTCTTTTTAACAATGGCCTTTCATCAAATGGGCAACGCCATTGGAACAGGTGCCTCCTTTATGACCTATTTCTGGGCGTCAATTAATCCAGGTGCCTTGATGCTGACACTTATTTCTCCTGAGATGGGGGATGCGTTAGCAGAGCTTTCTGGTGTAGAACTACCTGTATGGATAACTTATTTAATTGCTTATGTATTCATCATTGTACTTTGTTTAACGATTGCGATTAAAAAATTGCGTGCCAACATGAAAAGTAACCGATGAGGAGGAATTTGTATGGAGCGTCGTAAGCAATTACGAAAATATATTCAGCGTGCAAAATCGAGATTAACTCTTGAAAGAAGCATTCCCATTGCACAATATGGTTTGTTTTTGGCATTGCTTTCGAGTGCTTCTCTCGTACTTATTTCCCGACTATTTGTCTGGCCATATTATCGCCAAATAGCATTAGGAGCCTTTATTACTGTTATTATTGCAACGATTGCTTATATGTGGTGGAAAAGGGTCAAAGAGCGAGAGGCATTGCATAAACTGGATCATTATTTCTCACATAATGAATTAGTGACAGCTTTATCATTTAAAGATGATCAGGATCCTCTTGTTCAATCATTATTATCGAAAGCAATGCAAAATGCTGAAAAATCTATTTCGTCCAAAGGCGTTTATCGGATTGTTTATTACAACAGTTGTACTAGCCATTCTTTACATGTTCCCAGCAGCTACGCAAATTGAAGCAATAGAGGTTGAAAAGGAGCAGGCAGTTATCCAAGATATAAAGAAGGAAGTTGCTGAATTAGAGAAAAAGGCGGAAACAAAAGAAGTAAAAGAGCAATTGCAAGAACTTCAAAATACTTTAAAAGAAGCTGAAACAGCAGAAGAAGCTTTACGAGAAATTGTCAAAAAACAAAAGGAGCTAGCATTAAAGGAGCAGCAATTAAAGGATAAACAATCGGCTAGTCAAGATGGCACAACAGAAGGCCAAGGATTATCGAAGGAAGAGGTTGAGCAGCTAAAAGAGCTTGCCCAAATGCAGCAAGGGCTTACAGAAAATGCAAATACCACACAAACTGCTATGAGTAAACTTGGTAAACCAGCAAGTAACTCCTTACAAAATGCAATTGCGAGTGCCAATAATGCAAGCAGTCACAATCAGAACAGTCAACAGTCATCTGGTAATTCCCAACCAAGTAATCAACAAGGCCAATCTAGTCAAAATAATGCTCAAAGTGGTTCTCAACAGCAAAATGGTAATAGCCAGAGCAAAGGTCAAGGACAGGGTCAAGGTCAAGGACAGGGTCAAGGTCAAGGACAGGGTCAAGGCCAAGGACAGGGCCAAGGTCAAGGACAGGGTCAAGGCCAAGGCCAAGGTGGTCAAGGAGCAGGAAGTGGCCAAGGCGGTCGGAATTTGTTAACGACACCGAATCGAATTGGTGGGTCAACTGAGACATCAGTAGATGGTGGCGCATTAGGAGATGGTTCCCATGTATCTGAGCAACAAGGAAATGGTCCGATCACAAAAGGTTCTATTCGACCTTATGAAGAAGTAATTGGATCATACAAAGACAGCTATTTAGAGAGTTCAGAGCGTTTACAATTACCGAAGGATTTACAAAATGTCGTGCAATCTTATTTCACGTCAATTGAGTCGCAGTAGGAGGAAAAGAAATGGCCTTTACAGAGCAACAATATGTAGATATGAGTACGAAATTACAACAAGTTAAAGAAGAAATTCATCGCTTCATTGTTGGACAGGAAGAAGCAATTGATTATACCCTGTATGCAGTATTAGCGGATGGTCATGCATTGTTAGAAGGTTTACCTGGTTTAGGAAAAACGATGTTAATTCGTACGATTTCAGAGGTACTGGATCTGTCGTTTTCACGTATTCAATTTACACCAGATCTTATGCCAGCAGATATAACAGGAACAAGCATGATTGAACGTACACCCGATGGGAAGCAGCAATTTACGTTTCAACCTGGGCCAATCTTTAGCCAAATGGTATTGGCTGATGAGATAAATCGCGCCACACCAAAAACCCAAAGTGCCTTGTTGGAAGCAATGGGGGAAAAAACGGTAACAATATTGGGGGATACAAAAAAAATGGCGAAACCATTTTTCGTGTTGGCCACTCAAAACCCTATTGAAATGGAAGGAACATACCCATTACCAGAAGCACAGATGGACCGTTTCCTTTGTAAAATTCTTGTACCCTATCCTGAAAAAAGCGAACTTATGGAAATTATGAAACGAACGACAGGAGCCCAGGAAATTGGTTTACAAAAGCAAATGGATACGGATGCTCTTATTGAAGCTCAGCAAATGGTAAAAGAAGTGATGGTTGCTGATGAAATGCTGGAGTATGCAACGGATCTAGTGGTGGCTACGCATCCTGAAAGAATAGATGCGCTTGATGAGGTTAAACAATATGCAATGTATGGAAGTGGTCCACGTGGTTTGCAGAGCTTAATCAAATTGGCAAAGGCAAGAGCTTTAATGAATGGTCGTTTTCATGTTTCTGTAGCGGATATTAAATCTGTTGCTAAGCCTGTTTTACGTCATCGAATGCTGTTGAATTATGAAGGGGAGGCTTCAGGAAAAACGGCAGACGATGTGATTGATGTTATTTTAGAAAAGGTTCAGCAAGGTATTAGCAAGTGACAGCTAAATACTTATTGCCCGAAGACTGGTTAGCGAAAATCAGTCGCTTTCAAATAGCGACGGCCTCCAAACTACGCGGGCAACATAAGGGCTCGCACCGTTCTCAACGCTTCGGGGCATCCCTCGATTTCTCAGATTTTCGAGAATACCATTTAGGAGATGATGTACGCCAAGTGGATTGGAACGTCTTTGCTCGTACAGATAAATACTTTATTAAAAGGTTTTTAGATGAGCAAGAGATGCGTGTACATATTTTACTAGATGCGACCAAATCAATGGGAGAACATGCTAAGTGGCTATTTGCTCGTCAAATTGTGGCCTCCCTCGGTCTAATGGTATTAGGTCGAGATGATCGTCTTTCCTTTTCTATTGTTCAAGATGAAGTGAAGCCACCATTTCGACGGAAGGGTACCATGTATCGCCGAGCTTTTTTACAGCTAGTAACTGATATAGAGGAAGCTAATTACTCTCATCGTTTTGCCAAGGATGCACTTAAAGCTTTGCCTAAAGATAGTACCGTATTATTCATTGTTACAGATGGATTAGAGCCAATTGAAGAATGGGAACAGCTATTAAAAAGGCTACCACGCTACGCTGGAGATGTTCGCATTTTGCAAATTGTAACGCAAGAAGAACTGTCACCAAATTATTCGGGTGATGTACGTCTCCTTGATCGTGAAACAGGTAATGATGTGAATGTGACGATGTCCTCTAGAGTACTGGAGTCCTACCATGCAAGACGTATACTACATGAAGAAGAATTTGAAGCCATTTGCCGTCGCTTTGGTGTTCGACAATTACAATTGAAAGTGGAAGATGGCTTGCAATATGCGATTTTCCAGCAATTATTAAAAGCACATTGGATTAGGTGAGGTGAGCCGTATTGGGCTTTAGTCAAATTATATTTAGCTGGACGGCCATCATCCCGGTCATTGTCCTACTTTATTATTTTTTTCGAAAAAAATATACAGATCAAACTGTTTCTTCGACACTTTTTTGGTCGGAGATTATGCAGGAAACGCGTGTATCGCCTTATTTAAAGCATTTACAAAAAAATGCCCTACTATATTTACAGCTTCTTGCTTTACTGCTACTTGTTTTGGCATTGATGAATCCTTATATAAAAAAATCAACCATTGTTGGTGCACAAACCATATTTATTGTAGATACTTCAGCCACAATGCTGGCAGGTAAAGAGCAATCAACCTTTGACGCTCATAAACAGGAAATGCTGAACTTGATGGATGAATTGAATGGTCGACCTGTCACATTAATTACAACTGGCGCAGCCCCAAAAGCTGTTTTACAGCAAGAAACAAACACAAATGAAATAAAAAAAGCTATTCAAGATTTACAAGTAACCTATGAAACGGCTGAAATGAATAAAGCACTGGATGTAGCACAGGCATTTGTGGGCGATACACCAACTTCTATCTATGTTTTTACAGATACACTTGATAAAAAGCAATTACCGATGGACAAGGATTCTGTTAAATGGCTAGTAAGAGGCGCTACTAAAGACTTAACAAATATTGCAATTACACGCTTTGCTGCTACGACAGATGGACAAGTTACGCTGGCGCTTATCCAACTTCATAATGATACAAATACCGAGCAAAAGATAACACTCGCATTGAAAAATGCAGAGGGTGAGGAGCTGGTAGCAGAAAGTGTCGTTGTGCCTCCAAATGAAGCCATTACGAAAACATTCAAAGATTTGCCTATTGCAAAATCGATGACAGCTACTATCGATGCAAAAGATGATTATGCTGTAGATAATCAACAAACTGTTTTACTACAAACGACTTCTTCAAAAATTGTTGTGGATCAAGGCATGCATCAACTGATACAAAAAGGTTTTCAAACGGTTAGTAGTGGTGTGAAAATCGTTCCTTCATCGCAAGTAGCTGACAATCAAGATGCTACAGTAATCACAAATCAAACAGCCTTATTAGAAAAGATGGATAAACCGCTTGTATTATTTGGTCGTGATGATGCAGAGAAAATAAAAGCAAGTGGGACGGTAAGCACTAGGAGTGATGCATTGTTTGCTTTTAGTGAACTAAAGGATGTTTATGTTAGTGCTATTTATCCTGGCTTTGCGGACTATGAAACGATTGCTTCTGTTGGAGAAGAGCCGTTCATACAACGCTCCCCTAAAGGAGATATTGTTATTTTAGCGGATATTGCCGATACTGACTGGCCCTTACATCCATCATTTCCACTATTTCTATGGAGTACTGAGCAACAGCTAACAGAATCAGTTGGTTCACTTGGGATTTTTTCACCCAATGAACAGCGTGCAGTAGCTTTAGCGCAAGGAGACTGGAATGTTTATTCGCAAGAAGACGAGTTTCTTTCGTCTGTTACGAAGGGGATGTTAACTGCGCCAAAAGAGCCGGGCATTTATATGGTACGTTCAAATAATGAGGAAAAACAATTGATTGTCCAATTGCAAGCCCAAGAACGTGTTATTGAACAAGGAACAAGCTTTACATTAGGTGATATCTCAGACAACGGGAAGGAAGAAGTATCGATGACCTCTTTCGTACCTTGGCTAATTGTCATTATTTTACTATTGTTTGTTTCAGAGTGGGAGGTGCAACGACGTCGTGGATTTACGAATTGATATGCCGTTAGTATTGTTGTTACTCCTTCCATTATTCTTGTATTTTGGATGGACATACTTTCATGAGCGGCAGCGACTCAAAAGAAGTCATATTGTTGTACTTACTATTCGCATAGTGGCAGCAGGCTGTTTAGTTTTTGCACTTGCAGGACCGTATCTATTATTACCAATAAAAGAAGAACAAATTGTTTATTTAGTAGACCGTTCTGCATCTATGAATGGTACGGAAGATGAGATGGTTCAGTTTATTCAGGAAAGCCTACAATCAAAAAAAGAACCACAGCTTGCGGGCATTTATTCATTTTCCTCCACTTTACAAACAGAAGCCATTTTGTCTAAAACCTTAAAGGAAGTACCAAAACTGACTGAAATCAAAGCTACCGATCAAACGAATATAGAACAAAGTCTACAGCTTGCCACAGGTATTATAGATCCTAAAAAGGCAACTCGTCTTGTGCTATTAACAGATGGTAATGAGACAAAGGGAGATGCTTTAGAATTTGCTTCGAAGTTGAAAGGCTCCAATATTAGTGTGGATGTTAAGACTTTTAGTCAGCCAGTTGTCAACGATGTGTCATTAAAAAGCTTTGTATCCCCTCAGGTTGCTTATGTTGGAGAGCAGCAACAATTAGTGACAGACATACATGCAACATCAGCGGCCCAAGGTGAGCTGTTATTATATGAAAATGATGAGCTTATTCATCGAGAGGCCATTGAGCTGACTGAAGGCACGAATGTGTTTACCTATAAACATGCAGCAACAGCTGAAGGGCTTGTAAAATATGAAGCCGTTGTTCAAGTTGGTCAGGATGCTATTTTTGAAAACAATAAGCTAACTAGTGTCACAATGGTTCAAAGTGAACCACATTTATTAATCGTGAATGGTTATGAAACAGCTTCACCAATCGGAGCAGCACTTGGTAGTCAATCGATTGCCTATGATGTTGTAGCGCCCGACAGTCTACCAAATGAACTATCCAGCTATTTGCAATATAATGCTATTATTTTCGACAATGTGCCAGGTCATTTAGTGGGTGAAGCAAAAATGAGTGTTATAGAGCAAGCAGTCAAAAACTTTGGTGTTGGTTTTACAATGGTGGGTGGAGAAAATAGTTTTGGTCTAGGCGGCTATTTTAAAACACCGATTGAAACCTTATTGCCAGTGGAAATGGAAATTAAGGGCAAAGAGCAATTGCCTTCCTTAGGATTAGTGATTGTACTTGACCGTTCTGGCAGTATGCAAGGCTCGAAGCTTGAGCTTGCTAAGGAAGCAGCGGCACGTTCTGTTGAGATGTTGCGAGACGAGGATACATTAGGATTCATCGCCTTTGATGATCGTCCTTGGGAGATTATAGAGACAGGGCCTCTTAGCAGTAAAGAAGAGGCTGTGGATACTATTTTATCAGTAACACCTGGTGGTGGAACAGAAATCTATAGTTCACTAGCTAAAGCCTACGAGAACCTTGCTGATTTAAAGCTCCAACGTAAGCATATTATTCTCTTAACAGATGGGCAATCACAGGCAGGAAACTATGAGGATTTAATTGCTGAAGGAAAAGAAGATGGTATAACCTTATCGACAGTAGCGATTGGACAAGATGCCGATGCGAACTTATTAGAAGCGCTTAGTGACATGGGCAGTGGACGTTTCTATGATGTGATAGATGAGCAAACCATTCCTTCTATTTTATCTCGTGAAACAGCTATGATATCCCGAACGTATATTGAGGACAATCCATTCTATCCGGCAATTTATAATGCAGCAGGATGGAACTCACTGTTTGCTAATGGTGTCCCACAAATGAATGCATATATTGGCACAACGGCAAAACAGGGGGCTACTGTTGTAGCAGAAAGCGAGAAGGAAGATCCTGTGTTAGCCCAGTGGCAATATGGTCTTGGTAAAACATTTGCCTTTACATCTGATTCAACGGGTAAATGGACAGGAGATTGGGCAAGATGGCAGAATTGGGGAGCATTTTGGCAAACACTTATTTCTCAAATGCTACCAAGCTACAATGATGTAGCCTATGATGTAAGATTGGAAGCAGATGGTTCCTTTATGATTACAGACCCTACAAATGAAGCCGCATTTTTAGATATTGTAGCGGTAAATGAAGCAGGGGAGGAGCTAGAAACACAACTTGAAACCATTTCCGCATCCCAAGTTCGAGCTGTAGTACAAGCTGAACCTGGATTAATTTTCTTCCGTGTAGCAGATGAAAAGCAGGCCATTTACCAGGCAGGTCTAAGTGTTCCTTATAGTGCTGAATACGAACTACTCCCTGTAAATAATCAACTGATAGAAGAGTTGACTCAACAAACAGGAGGTACTGTTTTAAAGGAACCACAAGATGTCTTCCGTGACTTTACGACAAAAGGAGCAGATCGGCAAAATATTGCCACATGGCTGCTCTTAGCGAGTATGCTCCTATTCTTTATTGATATTACCATAAGACGTTTTGGTTGGAATTTCCTAACGAACGCGAAGAAGAAAGAGCCGCTGGTTGAGGAAAAACCTGTACAGGCAGAGAATACAAATGTAGCACAGTTATTAAAAGGCATGAAAAAGAGATCTTAAAATGGAGGAGGCAGTGCAAACTTTAATAGGTTTGCACTGCTTTTTTTGTATTGTTTGAATAGAGAGTTGCTCCCTTTGTAGAGAGCGGCAAGGTGATCTAAAAAGTGGGCTCTTTGCTCATAAGGAGAAGAAAGGCGCTCTAAGAAGAGCCATTGCCGCTCATAAAGGAAGAAAGACGTCCAAGTTTGGGCACAGCCTTCTCATAAAATGAAGAGAGACGCTTTAATTTGGACTACCCCTATTTCAAAGAATGCTCCTATTCTCCCCTCTCAATAAAGAGAAGAATTAAACCTCTTTACTAGCTCCGTTTTACACAAGCTGCTAGCAACCATAACACCTAAAATGGCGCCGATTATACTTGATGTTAAAAAGGCTGGTAGGAAGAAGAGAGCTGCTACAGATGTGCCCATGAATAATTTTGCATAAGGGACGGCAATAAGTGAAGCAAGAATGCCAGTGCCTACAACTTCTCCGATACATGCTAACCACATTTTACTGCTATATTTATAGGCAAGGGCAGCACAGAACGCGCCAATGACACTTCCAGGGATAGCTAATAGAGAGCCTGTCCCGGTAAGGATTCGAATGATAGCCGTGACAAAGGCAACAATAACTGTTGGTACGGGTCCAAGTATAATGGCTCCTATCACATTAATAGCATGCTGAACGGGGTATGCACGTGCGATTCCTGTTGGGATGGATATGAAAGTAGACCCTGCAACAGCAATGGCTACTAATAAAGCCATAACTGTTAATTTACGAATTGACATAAGGTTCACTCCTTTTGATAAAGTTCGTGAGGAAAAATAAAAAGGCCGCCTCCTTGAAACACAATAGGAAGCGGCCTTGCCTGTATATAGTGACAATAGCAAGTAGCGCCACTTCCCTCCGCTAGTATGAACTAGATCAGGTTCAAAGGGTCCGTATATTACCATATACGTCTCAGCCTTTTAAAGACTCCCCTAGTGGTTAAAATCATTCAATTTTGTGAATCAACAATAATGTAACATACTGCTAAAAATAGTCAATGATTTTTCAGACTATTTTGTATCGGGATGCATTAAATGAGGTGCTTTTTTCAATGTCCAGATGAGCGCAAGGAAGAAGCAGGCTAATAATATGATAGATCCGAAAATATAGGGGCTATTCATATTCCAGTCAAATAATAGACCAGCTAAAGCAGGTCCAATCATATTCCCAAGGCTCATATAGGCATTATTCAAGCCCGCAGCAAATCCTTGCTCTTTCTCTGCAAGCTTTGAGATAAGTGTATTAACAGCTGGACGAATTAATGTCGTTGCTGTAGAGAAAATCGTTGCTACAACTAATATAAGGGCAAAGCCAGAAACAAATAATATTAAGAAAATAGCAACAGCTGCAATAAATAAATTGACAAGTACTACTTTCATTTCACCGAAGCGATTGAACAGTGGTGTAATGATAAACATTTGTACTACTACTCCAAAAGCACCACCAACAACTAATATAATTGCTATATCCACAGGTGTGTAATTAAACTTTTCTGTCACAAATAATGATAATGTCGTTTGGAAATTTGCAATTCCGAATGAGAACACCAGCATAATAATAAGCATTACAAAATAAGGCATATGTATGGAACGAGCCATTTGCTTCGCCAGATTGTCTTGCTTTTGTATCTTTTGAGCAGTGTTTGGTTTGGTAGATGGTAATAAGAAATAAGATAAAATAGAAGCTAGGATGGCTGCAGCTCCAGCGGTGAAAAATGGAAAATGTAAGCTTACCTTTGCTAAGAAACCACCGATTCCTGGCCCAATCATAAAGCCAAGAGACATAGCGGCACCCAACATCCCCATACCTTTTCCACGTTCTTCATAGGTTGTGACGTCAGCAACAAAAGCCATAATAGGAGGTGCAACAAATGCGGAACCTAGACCACCTAAAAAGCGTGCTAAAAAGAGCATCCATACATCTGTAGCAAGGCCGAAACCGATTTGAGCAAGACCTGTCACAATAAGACCGAAAATAATTAAATTTTTTCGACCGTACTGATCTGAAAGATTCCCAGCAATTGGAGAAAATACGAATTGAGCTAAGGCGAACGTTGCAATTAGCATACCTAGAACTTGTCCTGCTGCACCAAATATTTTTAAATACTCTGGCATGACAGGAATAATTATGCCGATACTCCCCATTGCGATAAACATATTAAACATTAAAATATACAAAGCCGCCTTATTGGACTTCTGCTGGGTCATCGAATGAACCCCCTTTTTGTAATCAAATATAGTACAGTCTATCATAAAGAATTATTGCTTGGCTAATAGTTAAGATTATAGTACTGGTTCTATATTTAGAATGGTTTTCCACAAAAGTTTTCGTCGGGGCACTTATGAATTGTAAAATAATCCATTTTTGTAATAAAAGTGGATGGACTTCGCTTGTGAAATTTGTGGGTTTGTCTGTAATGGCATAAAGTTTAACTATGTTCAGAAGTAATGAGTGAAGGTTATGTAATACTAAAAGTACATTTTTATGGCTTGCTTATTGATAAAATAATTTGTGCAGGATAGGTGACAATATCTATATTCGAGTTTTTTCCATAACCGAGGATGTGGGGAACCTTCAAATTCTAGTTAAATTATTTAAATATAATAATACAAATAGTTGATGGATAATGTTCTTAATTTAATAGAAAGTTAGATAGGCAGAGAAAAAACTAGCGAATTGGTGTGAAACCTATTCGCTAGCTGAATTATCGAATACTCATTTTAAATTCTAAGAATAATTCATTGTATTTCCCTAAATAATCAGGTCCTAAATTTTTGTAGACCTCTAATGTGTCACGTTGTTCTTCAGAAGGATAGTAACGTTCGTCAGAAACAACTTCTTCGTCCATTAAGTCCATAGCTGCAATATTAGGTGTTGAGTAGCCTACAAAATCGGCATTTTGAGCACCAGATTCAGCACTTAGCATGAAGTTGATAAAGGCATGGGCACCATCAATATTTTTTGATGTTTTTGGGATGACCATATTATCAAACCATAAGTTTGAGCCTTCCTCAGGTACAGCAAAGTCTAGCTCTTCATTTTCATACATCATGTCAGCAGCTTGACCAGACCAAGTAAGGGCAACTGTTGCCTCATTATTGATCATTAACGGTGTAATTTCATCTCCAATGATCGCTTTTACATTTGGTGCGAGTGTGATTAACTTGTCAGTAGCTTCGCGAAGTTCCTGATCATCTAGTGAATTTAGAGAATAGCCAAGACTGTTTAAGCCCATGCCAATGACTTCACGAGCACCATCTACTAAAAAGACTTTTCGTTTTAAAGAAGGGTCCCATAAATCGTCCCAAGAAGAGAAGTCTAAGTCACCAACTAGGCTTGGATTATAGACTATACCGACAGTTCCCCAAAAATAAGGGACAGAGTATTTATTGTTATCATCGAATGGTAAATCTAAAAAGTAAGGATCAATATTTTTTAAATTAGGGATTTTCGTTTTATCTAAAGGAATCAATAAATTTTCTTCCTTCATTTTTTCGATCATATACTCAGAAGGGACAGCAATATCATAAGCTGTTCCGCCTTGTTGAATCTTTGTCATCATAGCTTCATTGGAATCGAATGTTTCATAAATGACATGAATGCCTGTTTCTTTTTCAAATTCTTTTAACAAATCAGGATCAATATATTCTCCCCAGTTAAAGATGGTTAACGTATCTTTTCCACTTTTACCGCCACCTGCACTTAAGGCATCAGCCGCATAGAATAAAAGGGCTGAAACGACAAGGATGGCGATGGTTGCTTGAATTAGTGACTTCATCGTTGCCCCTCCATTCTTTTATTCGTACGACTTGTAATGAAATAATAACCAACAACAACTAACACCGTAACAAAGAATACTAAACCAGAAATCGCATTCACCGTTAGAGAAATTCCTGCGCGGGCCATGGAATAAATTTCTACTGATAAAGTACTAAAGCCATTACCTGTTACAAAGAATGTCACAGCAAAATCATCTAATGAATACGTAAGGGCAAGGAAGAAGCCTGCAAAAATCCCTGGTTGAATATAAGGAAGAATGACACGCATCATAACGTCCTTTTTCGTTGCCCCTAAATCTAATGCTGCATCGATTAATGAGTTATTCATTTCTAGTAGCTTTGGTAAAACCATTAATACAACAATCGGTACACTAAATGCAACATGCGCTAATAAAACAGATGCAAAGCCCAGTTTAATACCTACCAGTGTAAATAAAATTAAGAAGCTAGCCCCGATAATAACGTCTGGGCTGACGATTAAGACATTGTTTAAGGATAATAAAGTATTACGCATTTTTGAATCCTTAACCGTCACAATTCCAATAGCTCCTAGGGTACCAATAATAGTGGAAATGAGAGCGGAAAGAAGTGCCACGATAACCGTATTTATTAATATAACAAGAAGACGTGAATCTTCAAAAACCGCCTGATAATGCTCTAAAGTAAAGGATTTAAAATTATTCATGGAACCGCCACTATTGAATGAGTAAAAGATTAAATAGAAGATCGGAGCATAGAGAACGATAAAAACAATTGTTAAATAGACTTTGGCTGATGCAGATAGTTTGTTCATCGTACGCGACCTCCTTTATCCTTTTGTCCCGTAACTAGCATAATAATCACCATAAATAAAATTAAGAATACAGCAATAGTGGAACCCATACCCCAGTTTTGTGTCACAAGGAATTGCTGTTCAATCGCTGTACCTAGAGTAATGACACGGTTCCCAGCAATTAAGCGAGTAATCATGAACAGGGATAGAGCAGGAATAAAGACGACTTGAATACCAGATTTAACGCCATCCATTGTCAATGGTAAAACAACACGACGGAAGGTAGTAAAAGCCGAAGCACCTAAATCACGTGCTGCATAAATGAGCGTTGGGTTTAAACGATCTAAAGAATTGAAGATCGGTAAAATCATAAATGGAATAAAAATATAGACTGACACAAAGACAAAGCTTATATCAGTAAAGAGCATTTGCTTTGGATCGAAGCCAAATACTTCGATAAATGCATTAATAGGTCCGTATAACCCAAAGATGCCGATAAAGGCATATGTTTTTAACAAAAGATTAATCCATGATGGAATTATAATAAGTAGAAGCCAAAGTTGTTTATGCTTTGTCTTCGTTAAAAAATAAGCAGTTGGATATGAAATTAATAGTGTAAAGAGTGTAATTAAAAATGCATACCAAAACGAGCTCAATGTCATCTTTAAGTAAACTGAAGAAAAGAACGCTTTATAGTTATCGAGCGTAAAGTTGCCATGTAAATCGAGTAGGGAATAATAAACAACAAGTGCAATTGGCGCGATAACGAAAAAGGCAATCCATAACACATATGGAAATAACGCTGATTTCGATGTTTTAGTTTGCATCTTCATCGTCTCCATACGATTCTAATCGTTTATCAAACTCTTCCTCTGTTTCGTTTAAGCGCATTACATGAATCGCCTCAGGATCAAAGTCTAAGCCAATTTCTGTCCCTACTTCTGCTTTCTTTAATGAATGGACTAGCCACTCATTACCATCTTTATCGTATGTGGATAATTCATAATGTACCCCTCGGAATAATTGTGTATCCACTTTTACTACAAGTTTGCCTTTATCAATTGTTGTCATTTCTAAATCTTCAGGTCGAATAACAATGTCTATTTTTTCATTTGGCTTCATTCCTTGATCGACACATTCAAAAACTTTGCCAGCAAATGCAACCTTAAAGTCCTCAATCATCACACCAGGTACAATATTGGATTCACCAATAAAGTCAGCAACAAAGCGGTTAATTGGTTCATCATAAATATCCACAGGTGTACCTGATTGCTGAATTTGACCTTCACTTAAGACAAAAATTTCGTCACTCATGGCAAGTGCTTCTTCTTGATCATGTGTAACAAAGACAAATGTTTTGCCAAGACGTTGCTGTAATTCACGTAGCTCATATTGCATTTCTGTACGTAGCTTTAAGTCTAAAGCTGAAAGTGGCTCATCCAGTAAAATCACTTCAGGATCATTGACAATGGCACGCGCAATCGCGACACGTTGTCGTTGTCCTCCAGACATTTCAGATATTTCGCGGTTACCATAGCCTGCCAAATTGACAAACTTTAAGGCTTCAGCCACACGTTCTTTTATGTCCTTTTCAGGAAGCTTTTTAATGCGGAGGCCAAATGCGACATTTTCAAAAACATTTAAATGAGGGAATAGCGCATAATCCTGAAAAACAGTATTAACTTGACGCTCATTGGCAGGAACTGCATTAATCTTTTTATCATGGAAAAATACATTTCCTGTTGTAGGTTCGGTAAATCCTGCGATAATTCGTAAAATGGTTGTTTTACCACAACCTGATGGACCTAGGAGTGTGTAAAATTTCCCTTTTTCAAGCTCCAAATTGATATTTTTTAAAACGACGGTACCGTCACTATATGACTTTGAAACATTTTCAAAGCGGATAATTGAATTGGTTGTCATGGATGCGCCTCCTTAAGCTATAAATAAGAATCTGTTGCGACAAGTAAAATTTTTGTTTCATCATCATGTGCATTAAAAATCTGATGATGGTCTGTCGCGTCATAATAAAGTGCGTTGCCTTCACTTGCGATATACTGTTCATTCCCTAAAACGAGACGAATACGCCCTTTAACCACATAAATAAATGTTTCCGAGAGCGAAGGCTCAAACTGTTTGAACTCGCCATCTGCCGCAAAGGTTAAGAAAATGGGTTCCATCTCTTTCTCATTCGAAGTAGGAATCAGCCATTGAATTTCATATTTTTTTTCTTCATCGGTATAGGTAGATTGATCTTCCTCTGTATAAACAACCTTCTGTTCAGGTGATTCATCATCAAAAAAGTCTTTAGGTCTCGACCCTAAAACTTCTAATATTGAAAATAATGTTTCAATTGAAGGTGAGTTTAGATCACGTTCTAATTGGGAAATATAGCCTTTACTTAAATCTGTACGTTCTCCAAGTTCCTCTTGGGTAAGACCTTTTTTTAAACGAAGCGCTTTAATTTTTGCTCCTATTTGCATCTTTTCCCTCCTAAGAGAAGTTTAGCAATGATAAACTTTTGAAATATGAAGTTTACTTTAACGAAACTTTTAGTTTACTAAAACCATTACAATTATACATAATAATAAAAAATTTGCAATCGTTTTTCGTGAAAAAAATAGCTATAAAAAGTTAAAAAATGAGGTATAAATGAAAGTGAGAAAAAATTTGTATAGTGTAGAATATTTTTGTTAAAAATAGCTAATAGATAGACATTAGTGATAATTCCAGTGATGGATTTGACGAATTTTTGTCAATCCATTTCAATCATCCGAACGGGCGGAGTTTACTTGTTTGAAAAACTGCGGTTACTCTGCTATCGTAGAAGACGAGTTCGCTAGTGCGAATGGAATATATAAACTACATATTTATTCGGAGGGATTTATTATGGCAGAACGCATGGTAGGTAAACAAGCACCTGACTTTACAATGGAAGCAGTACTTTCAGACAAATCGTTTGGTAAAGTATCATTAGCAGATATTAAAGCACAAGATAAATGGACAGTTCTTTTCTTCTATCCAATGGACTTTACATTTGTATGTCCAACTGAAATCACTGCAATGAGCGATCGTTATGACGAGTTCGAAGACTTAGATGCAGAAGTAATCGGTGTTTCTACTGACACAATCCATACACACTTAGCATGGATTAACACAGACCGTACGCAAAATGGTCTTGGTGAATTAAAATACCCATTAGCTGCTGATACAAACCATCAAGTATCTAAAGAATATGGCGTATTAATTGAAGAAGAAGGTATCGCATTACGTGGTTTATTCATCATCAACCCAGAAGGCGAATTAAAATACCAAACAGTATTTGATAACAACATCGGCCGTGATGTTGATGAAACACTACGTGTACTTCAAGCACTACAAACTGGTGGTCTTTGCCCAGCTAACTGGCGTCCAGGCCAAGCAACTCTATAATTTAAATAGAGTCCAGGCATTATGCAACAAATTAAAAGTCCCCACGACAAGCTTGTGGGGACTTTTAACTGAACTTTTATTATTGGAAAGAGTTTTTAGACCGTTATCTAAATATTGAAGACAAACAATCTATTAGAGGAGGATTTTTATGAAACTTCGTGAACAAATGCCTGAATTAGTTGGCGCTACGACTTGGTTAAATGGTGAAGTAACAAAAGCAGAATTAGTAGGCAAAAAACCAACATTAATCCACTTCTGGTCAGTAAGCTGCCACTTATGTAAAGAGGCAATGCCAGACGTAAACAATTTCCGCGATCAATATAAAGATGAATTAAACGTTGTAGCAGTACATATGCCACGTTCTGAGGCAGATACTGATTTAGATACAATTAAAGCAGTAGCAGCAGAGCATGATATTGTGCAACCAATCTTTGTAGACAGTGAAATGAAGCTAACGGATGCTTTTGAAAACCAATATGTGCCAGCATATTTTGTGTTCGATAAAGATGGTCAGCTGCGTCATATGCAAGCTGGTGGTAGTGGTATGAAAATGCTAGAAAAGCGTGTAAACCGTGTGCTAGATGAGATGCGAAACGCTGAATAATAACGATATTTAGAAGGCGGGGATATAGATCCTCGTCTTTTTTGCTGTCCAACATTGACGAATGGGCTCTTGTTTTGACAATACATATTGCAAAGAATACGCTACAATGGTGGTATAGTAGTTTTCGGAGGGATTTTTATGATGAAAAAAGAGTTTGCAGTCATAGGGCTTGGACGTTTTGGAGGGAGTATTGTTCGTGAATTAATGAGTCAGGGCGCACAGGTAATGGCGATTGACCATTCTTCAGAGCGTGTAGATGAGTTTGCTTCCATTGCTACACAAGCTGTTATTGCAGATTCAACCGACGAATCGGTATTGAATTCATTAGGTATTCGTAATTTTGAGCACGTAATTGTAGCAATTGGGGAAGATATTCAGGCAAGTATATTAACAACCATTATTTTAAAGGAAATTGGTGTTGAGCAAATAACAGTAAAGGCTCAGAACGATTACCATGAAAAGGTTTTACGTAAAATTGGCGCAGATTTTGTCGTCCATCCTGAGCGGGATATGGGTATTCGTATTGCTAATAATATGTTATCGAATACTGTTCTAGATTATTTAGAGCTATCAGATGAACATTCAATTATGGAATTAAAGGCCAATGATGCGATTGCTGGATATTCCATTATGGATTTGGATATTCGCGCTAAATATGGCATTAACATTGTGGGAATAAAGCGTGGGGCTGATATCATTGTATCTCCACAGGCAAGTGACAAGATTTTATTAGGAGATATTATGCTTGTTATAGGCGCTGATGTTGATATAAATCGTTTTGTTAAAAAGGCATTGAACGGGTAAGAGCAGATGACGAAACGCAGATGGAGACTTGTTATATTTGCTGGTATTTTACTAATTGGTGCTTTTATTATGCAAAACAGAGAAAAAAGTGAAGATGAGGCAATCTCTCTTGTTCTAGATCATGCTACAGAAATTGATGACATTGAATTATTTCAAGGAGATCGATCTCTATTTCGTGCTACAGGCGATGAAGCACAAGACTTTATTGAGAAATATCCATTAAGTCATGTAAGGAAGCTTTCCAAAAAGGAAAGAACTATTTTTGAAGAAAAGCCAGCATATCATATCGTTTATAAAATGAAGGATAAGCCTCTTTATAAGGTGGAAATATTAAAAGTGGCTATTAGTTCTGAACTTGATGAAGAGTTGCAGCAAATGGTTTTTCGTTTGGATGATGCACAATATTTGGTCTATTGGGCAAAGGAGAAAAAGGTACTTGAACAATCAACCAATACGCAACGGTTACTTGAACAATACGGGCAATAATGCAGGTAGTGATACAGCAATTCATGCTGGTCACTACTTTTTTATATCTGTAAGAAAAAAATGGAAAAAATATTTGATTTTAACGAGAGAGTTAGATTAAACTTTGACATAACGAAGGGGGCTAGATGTAATGAAAATCATGTCAACTAATTGTGTAATCGAACAATTACAACTAGAACATTTTACAGATATACATAAACTCTACTCTAATAAACAGGTTCGAACTTACCTCGGTGGTGTTCCATCAAACAGCTATATAGAAGCATCTTTTAAAGGCATGCTAGAAGCGCCATTTCCTAATACATATTTATCTATCACTTTAAAGGAGACAGGTGAATTTATCGGTCTTGTCTCAATCGATGAATACCATGATAAGGAGTTATATGAGCTTTCCTATCAATTTTTACCTCAGTTTTGGGGGAGGGGGCTAGCTTTTGAAGTGCTTACACAGGTAATTGAGGAGGGTTTGAATTATCTGAATATAGCATCTATTGTGGCGGAAACACAAACAGCTAACAAGGCATCGTGTCGCTTGCTCGAAAAGTTAGGAATGAAGAAAGTACAGATGTTAGAAAGATTTGGGCAGGAACAAGCTGTATATGAATTAAGAAAAAATAATGAACCGACAAGACAAATCATTGCCCTATCAGGCGGCGGATTTTCTCAACAGAATCCTTCATTTATCGATGAGTATATTTTACAACAAGCTCAGACAAATGAACGAGTTAAAATTTGTTTTATTCCCACCGCAAGTAATGATGCACAAGGGTATATCGAGAAGTTTTATGCAGCTTTTCATCATTGTGAAGCAACACATATTCTGCTAAAGGATATGCTTGATAATAATATTCGAGAAAAAGTACTAGCACAGCATATTATCTATGTGGGCGGGGGAAATACAGGTTATCTTCTTGAAAAGTGGCGAGAATATGGTTTTCATGAATTGTTAAAGGAAGCTTATCAAAAAGGGGTTCTATTAGCTGGTATCAGTGCTGGGGCAATGTGTTGGTTTGAAAAATGCTATAGTGAAAATACCGAGAATGATTTTGAGGAATGGAATGGCTTAGGGCTATTATCAGGTACCTATTGTCCTCATTATAATGATCAAGAGAGAAGATGGGCATTTGATCGCTGGATAGAAAATCATCCCACATTACAAGCTTACACACTCATAGATACTGAGACACTTCATTTTAGGAATGAAAAGTTAGTAGCTAAAATTCAAACCTATTAGAAGGGACGAAGAAAGTATGAGAATTCCAGCAAAACTAACACTGGGTGATGAGATACTTTGGTGGCAATGTCCATATAAATACAAAAGAATTGAGGTTTCAGGTATCTATATTTTAGAAAGAGAGCGTGCTAAACATGATCATACGAGAAGCAACCCGACAGGACAGTGAACAAATGATAGCTGTTATGACAAATGCAGAGGCATCTAATTTTATGTTATTTGGACCAGGTGAGCGCAATTTAACACCTAAACCATTTGGGGAGTATATAGACAAGCTACAGAATAGTCACCACTCAGCTTTGTTCGTAGCTGAAACGGATGAGCGGATTGTGGGGTACTTAATTGTACAGGGCAATGAGCTGAAAAGAATTGCTCACCGTGCTTATCTTGTCATAGGCATACATAGTGACTATAGAGGGAGAAAAATTGGAACGGCTTTATTTCAACACGTAGAAAATTGGGCAATGGAGAATGGTGTACATCGACTAGAATTAACCGTTATGGAAAATAATGAGGCTGGGGTTGCTTTGTATAAGAAAATGGGCTTTGATATCGAGGGAACGAAGCGGGCTTCGCTGTATGTAGATGGACAATATATTAATGAATACTACATGTCAAAACTATTGATTGGGAAAGTACTTAACATATGACTTCAAAAATAAACATCGGCATCTATTCGCCGTCCTCCCCAGCAACCGTGACGGCTTTGGAACGATATGAACGTGCTAAAGCATTTCTCGAGAATAAAAATTTTCAAATCGTGACAGGTTCTCTAACTGGTAAATCCGATTATTATCGTTCAGGTTCACCAAAGGAAAGAGCCGAAGAATTGAATGAGTTACTACGCAATCCGAATGTGGATATGATTATGTCTACCATCGGGGGCACCAATGCTAATAGCATGTTACCTTATATTGATTATGAGGCTTTTCGTCGACATCCAAAATTGGTCGTAGGTTATTCGGATGCAACGGCCGTACTGTTGGCACTTTATGCAAAAACGGGAATATCAACTTTTTATGGTCCGGCCCTCATACCTTCCTTTGGCGAGTTTGAACCATTAGTAAATGATACCTTCAAATTTTTTGAGCATTATTTCTTTAAGCCGCAAGCAATACCATACGAAATTCCAATGCCTCCTTATTGGTCGGATGAGCCTGTTAATTGGCTTGAGAAGACAGTGGATAAGAAACTCAAGAAGAATGAATGGTTAGCGATTCAGGGAGGGGTTGCGGAAGGGAGATTAATTGGTGGGAATGTCAATGCCATGTATGGATTTATTGGTACGCCGTATTTCCCTGAAATTGTGGAAGGTGATATTTTATTAGTGGAGGACTGCTTAAAAAATGCTGCTGTTGTTGAAAAGAATTTTGCAATGCTAAAATTGCATGGTGTCTTTAACAAAGTTAGTGGAATCATTTTGGGGAAACATGAATGCTATAATGATTTAGGAACGGGTCGACAGCCATATGATATTCTACTTGAACAGTTGGATGGAATAGAGATTCCTATATTAGCAGAGGTGGATATTTGTCATACACACCCTATGCATCCGATAGCGATAGGCAAACGAGTAAAGCTAGATGCCACAGCTAAAAAGATATACTGTATAGAGAGATGGTTGTAATGATAAAGCCTTGCAAACGTAGCAAGGCTCTATTTGCTAGAGGTTTCGATAATCATCATCAGTTATAGCGTACATTTTTACATTTTGGTATTGTCCCTTAACAAGCATACTTTTCCGTAATAAACCTTCAAACTGCATACCTGACTTCTCCATAACCTTTTGGGAGCCAATGTTTTCTTCAAAGCATCGTGCTTGGATACGTACTAAATCTAATTCATTAAAACCGAATTCAATGAGTTTTTTTGTTGCTTCAGTTGTGAATCCCTTATTCCAAAAATCCTCAGAAAGCACATAGCCAATTTCCGCGTATTTATGGGTATCATTAATCGTGACAAAATCAATCGTTCCAATAATTGTGCCTGCATATTCAATACCCCATAGCATCAAATTGCCTTGCTGATAACCATTAAAAATTAATGCCATAAAAGCCTTTGTATCCTCTAAGCTCGTGTGTGCTTGCCATGTAACATAACGCGCCACATTTTCACGGGAAGAGTAGTCATACATTGCTTTTAAATCCTCGTGTGTAATAGGTCTCAATAGTAACCTTTCCGTTTTCATAATTGGTATTTTACTCATGATTTACCCCCTTTAACAAATAGTATCAAAAAAGTCGACCCATAATAATGAATTAGGTCGACTTTTTATATTTATCCATTTTTGCAGCACTATAATTAAAAATTCTACCTTCACATTATCGATAGCGCTTATCTGTTGCTGAGGAATCCTTAGTTTTGGATTTATGTTGTTCATCTTTCACTTTTTCATTCAATTCTTCGACAGGTATTGGATCAACGGTTTTCATGTCCTCGTGTTTATCAAAAATACTTTCTTTATCTGTATCCAATACATCAGGGTTATTCGTATTACGTGTTTTCGCCTGTTTTTTATCATTCATTCACTATCACCTCTTACTATTAACTTTCACTTTTTTACTAGAGTGTAAACATTTTATTTTGGGTGATAGTGTAAGCTGATTGTTTGTTGGTTGTCAGCGTCAATCCATAAGTTCATAGCTTTTACTAGAATGATAAAGAGTGTAGTGAAACAGAGATGGCTATCATTTCTACCATTTTTCTTAGGAAGAAATAGTGGTCTTTCCTTGAAGTGCACGTTCTTCCATAGCTATATCAAACTCTTTTTCAGATTTTGAAACGACCACACAAGCTACACCATTACCAATTAAATTTGTTACAGCACGAGCCTCAGACATAAAGCGATCTACCCCGATTAACAGCGCTATTCCTTCCACTGGTATCATTGGGAATGCCGCCAAAGTTGCTGCTAATGTAATAAATCCTGAGCCTGTTACACCTGCTGCACCTTTAGAAGTAATCATTAAAATTCCGAGCAGTGTAATGATTTGAATCCAAGTTAGTTCCATTCCATATGCTTGTGCGATAAACAATGCAGCCATGGACAGGTAGATGGAAGTCCCATCTAGATTGAAGGAGTACCCAGTAGGAACGACTAAACCTACAACCTGCTTCGAGCAGCCATAATTCTCAAGCTTTCGCATCATAGATGGCAGAGCTGATTCAGAAGAGGAAGTCCCAATTACTAAGAAAATTTCATCTTTAATATAAGCGATAAATTTAAAGATGCTAAATCCAAAGAACTTTGCAATGGCACCTAAAATAAAGACAACAAATAAAAACATTGTAATATATACGGCAGCCATTAATAGACCTAAATTACCTAAAGATTTTAAACCAAAATTCCCAATTGTATAGGCCATTGCACCAAAGGCTCCGATTGGTGATATTTTCATGACCATACTGACAATCTTGAAGAAGATCTCTGCTACTTGCTCAAAGAATGTGATAACTGGTTTTGCAGGTGCTCCGATTGAGGCAGCTGCTAAGCCAAATAAAACAGCAGAGAATAGGACGGGTAATAATTGACCAGTTGCCAATGCACCAACTACATTCTCTGGAATAATACTAGAAATGAAGGCACCTAAGCCCTGCTCAGATTCAGCTGCAGCAGTTGTATATTTCGAAATATCAGCATCAGATGCACCTGATGTATCCAAGCCTGTACCAGGACTTACGATTAAAGCAACAGCAATTCCGATTGCTAATGCAATTGTGGAAACTATTTCGAAGTAAAGTAATGCCTTACCTCCGATTTTCCCGACCTTTTTCATATCTCCCATACTGCCGATTCCAATAACGACTGTTAGGAAAATAATAGGGGCAATTAACATTTTAATTAATTTAATGAATAGATCTGCTAAGATTTTTAAGCTGGCACCGAACTCGGGGAAAATGGCTCCGACAATAATCCCAAGTATGATAGCCGCTATAACCTGAACAGTCAAATTTTTCAGTAACTTCATTTTTTGCTACCTCTTTTCTAAATTTTCTCTTTGATATCGCTTTCACTAAAAAGTATCATAGCGAATATTTCTTGAAAAAAGAGATTTAGAAAATAAGAAACATATCGTTCATTAAGTACATTTACTTACAATTACATATAAATATAGTAATATCGACAACTATCCCTGTTATGGTACGCTATAGTTAATTAATTATTGTTATAATACAAAAACATAGAGTGATAATTAAGTTCTTTTTAAATTATCAATTTATAATATTGTTCATTAAATTCAATATTTTCTGCTACTTATCTAGACTAAAGGTGTTGTCAAAAGATTTTTTTGCAGATAATCTTAAAACTAAATAAGTGTGCCACTGATTATGGGAATGCAAATTTGAAAGGAAGGAATTTTTTAATGATGAAAATGCCTGTGAACGGCAAAATACTGTTAGTGACATTTTTAATCATTGCACTCTCCTTTTTACTAGGTGGTATTTTTTTACTCGGTAACCTATTATCTGAACAGGAAAAAGATTTTGGACAGCGGGCAATGCTTGTGGCAAGAACTGTATCCAATGTACCAGAGCTTAGTGTACATTTGGAAAATGACAATATAAAAGAATCTGCAAAAAATATTAATAAAATTGTAGATGGCATTAGGGTGATTCATAAGGCCGAGTATATTGTTGTAATGAATATGGAACGTATTAAACTATCACACCCAGTAAGTAAGGAAATAGGAAAACGCAGTGAGTCGCAGGATTTAAACGCCGCATTTAGTGAACATTATTATGTATCAAAGGCACGTGGAGAATCGGGTGTTATGATACGGGCTTTCGTGCCAATTATTAATGATAAAAGGGAACAAGTGGGCATTGTAGTAGTTGGCTATTCATTACCCACACTGCTAGAAATGCTTCAAAGCTATGAGCGAGAAATTATGATAACTATTGTTATATCACTGATTTTCAGTATTTTCGGTGCATATACACTTGGACGACATATAAAAAAACAAATGTTTGGGCTTGAACCTCATGAAATTGCAAAAATGTATGTGGAAAGAACAGAAACCTTTAATGCCATGCATGAGGGAATAATAGCGGTTGATAAGGAAATGAATATCACCATTTTTAATGAAAAAGCGGCCGATATTTTAGGCGTTACTAGGAAAATAGAGGACTGTATTGGACAAAAGATTTATGATGTTTTGCCTGATACCCGTCTGCCTGAAATTGTTGAAACAGCAACACCTGTTTATGATCAGGAGCTTTACATTAATCATCATAGTATCTTAAGTAATCGTGTACCTATTATTGTGAATGGAGAGCTAGTTGGTGCAGTGGCTATGTTTAAAGATTTAACAGCTGTGAAAAAGCTTGCGGAGGAAGTAACAGGTGTAAAGGCCTTTGTTCAAGCATTGCGTGTGCAAACCCATGAGCATAAAAATAAGATTCATACGATTGCAGGACTACTGCAATTGGGACATACAAAGCAAGCACTTGAATATGTTACTGTCACTACTGAAAATGAAGCCTCATTGACGAAGTTTCTAAATGAACGCTTTCATAATGAAAATATTTCAGGTTTGTTATTAAGTAAAGTAAGCTATGGAAAAGAACTGGGTATCGAGGTTGAGATTGATCGGAAAAGTCATTTTAAACGATTTCCACCTCTATTAGATCATCATGATTTTGTTGTGTTGTTTGGCAATTTAATCGAAAATGCTTTTGAGGCTTTAAATGTCCTTTCGAAGGAAGATAAATATGTAGCCATCTCTGTAGACGAGCATGATGGCGTCTTAGCGATTGCAGTTACCGATAATGGGATTGGCATGACCAAAGAGGTGCAGGATCGTATGTTTGAAAATGGATTTTCATCAAAGGCTAGTGAAAATCGGGGCATTGGCTTGCATTTAGTCTATGAAATTGTAAGAAAAGGCAATGGAGATATTGAAGTCATAAGTGAATTTATGAAAGGAACAAGTTTCTTAATTTTATTTGAGTTAGGAGAAGTATAGATGGATGTAATAAATGTCTTATTAATAGAAGATGATCCAATGGTACGAGAAGTGAACAGACAATTTATTGAACAAATCAAAGGTTTTTCATTAGTTGGCTATGCTAGCAATGGAATTGAGGGAATTCAAAAAATTAAACAATTAACCCCAGAGCTTGTCTTTATGGACATTTTTATGCCAGAGCAAGATGGCATTATTACGTTAGGGAAAATCCGAGAAGAGCATCTTCCTGTTGATGTTATTGCTGTAACAGCTGCGAATGATATGCCCACTGTGCAGCGAATTTTACACTTAGGTGTCTATGATTATATTATGAAACCTTTTACGTTTGAGCGGATTGAGCAGACTTTAAAAAATTATCAAAGCTATAGAAGAAAAATAAGCGGTATGCAAGATTTAACTCAGCATGATGTCGATCATTTAATGCAACAGCGTCTTCCTGAACAAATTGTAGTAGAAACAACAGGAATGGACGCCATTCTTATAGAAGAACTCCCAAAAGGGTTTAATCGAGCTACCTTAGATAAGGTACTTGCATATATAAAAAAAAGTGGTGAGGCAGTATCAGCAGAAGAGGTATCAACTTATATAGGTACAGCACGTGTAACAGCTAGACGCTATCTAGACTTTTTAGAAAAGCAGAAGCTATTAAAAGTAGATATACAATATGGAAACGTAGGACGTCCTATTCATCGCTATTATATTTAATGATTAGTTATATGTACTGATACAAGATAGAGCCAATTTAGGAGGCGTTCTAAAAGCTCTATTATAAAGGAGAGCAAGAAGCCCGATCTCCCCATACATATAAGGTAGCATGTAAATTCGAATAGTAAGGAGTAGGGATGAGTTTTCAAATCCAGATATGCTTGTAAAATTGTTAACTTTATTGAATATGGACATTTTTATTTCTCTACTGTATAGGGGAAATGAAAATGTCTTTTTTAAGGCGATTAGTAGGAGTAGGCAGATAAGCAAAATTGTTCGGTTGTTTGTGAATAGTATGAATAGGAGTACTTTACTTTGACAATACATATAGCAAAGAATACGTTACAATATGGAAATAGTCCGTTACCTAAAAAAATGATTTAGGTAATAGAAGTTCTAATATAGCTCATAGGAAGTAGGTTAGGCATATGTTTAACGTCCGAAAAGAGACACTATTGAAATTTTTGAAGATTCTATTTCCAATATTACTTTTGGTGGTAGCTATTTATGAAATCCAACAATCAGTGAGTGGGATAGATGTTCATTTACTACGAAAAGAAGTGAATGAGCTTCAGCTATGGGAGCTTTTATTGATTTTTCTAATCACTTTTTTCGCAATTACACCAATGATTTTTTACGATGTTATTTTAGCAAATATATTAGGCATCAACATCAATAGACGTAATTTGCTCAATCATTCATTTATTGTAAATACCTTTTCAAACCTTATTGGCTTTGGAGGGTTAGTTGGTATATTCTTACGTGATTACTTTTATTCCAAATATAAAGAAGATAAGGAAGGCATGATCAGAAGTATTGCTTCGGTCACCCTGTTCTATTTAACAGGGATTTCTTTGTTAACGTGGATTATGTATATATTCTTTTGGGATTTCCCATTGCTAAAAGAAGAACGGTGGTTATCGATTGCAGTTGTTCTTGTCAGCCTATATGTACCAGCTTTTTGGGCGATGTATATGATTCGATATAAAAAGGAAAGTTCTTTAAAACCAAAAATATCACTTCAATTGATGGCCACTTCAATAGCTGAGTGGCTTGCTGTATTTTTCGTAATTTGGGCTTTAACGTTTATTTTGAAGATTCCAATAGAATTATCCGCATTAATTCCTATATTTTTAATTGCTTCTAGTGCAGGAATAGTCAGTATGATACCTGGCGGAGTTGGCTCCTTTGATCTCGTTTTTTTGTGGGGAACACAAAGTATAGGAATTGCTGATGAAAAAGTGTTGTTTCTATTAATTTTGTACCGTATTGGCTATTTTGTTCTACCATTTTTGGTTTCCGCATTCTTATTTATTAAAGAATATTGGATGCGGTGGAATCAATCTTGGGATGACTTACCTAATATTATTTTTCAAAAACTAAGCCATTTGCTATTAACAATATTGGTGTTTATTTCTGGCATTATTTTATTGCTATCTGCAGCAATGCCAGGGGTGCTAAGTCGTCTAAAAATTGCTCAGGAATTTTTATCCTCACCAATAATGAATGTCTCACACCAAATGACGGTAGCGGCGGGCTTTATCCTCTTAGGGTTATGTAGGGGGATAAAATATAAAGTAAAAAGGGCATATCAGCTCGCAATAGTAGTGTTAAGTAGTTCGGCGATATTTTCTATTTTTAAAGGTCTTGATTATGAGGAAGCTATTTTTTTAGTAATTGTCACAGTGTTATTAATGGTATCCAAAAAGCAGTTTTATCGAGAAAGTTATGTTTTGACATGGGGAATTGTCATACTTGACCTTGCGATAGTAACAGTTATTACAGCTATGTATGTGATGATTGGTTATGTCAATTTACCCTCTGCCAAAATTCATTTTCCTAGTGCCCTACAGGACTATATTATAACCGATTATCACGACCTCTTTTATAGTGCTGTCATCGGTATTCTTATCGCCATTGTTATTTTTTATATAGGTTATTTTATACGTACACCTAAGAAAATGGTAAATCTTTTATCTATTGAGCATGAGGAAGCTATTAAAAATCATTTGATGACCTATAAGGGAACGGAGTATTCACATCTGATTTTTTTGCATGATAAATTTGTACATTGGAATGAAAAAGGAACTGTTTTATTCTCTTATCAAATTTATGCAGATAAGATTATTGTTCTTGGAGATCCAGTTGGAAATGAATCTGATTTTTTATCTGCTATCCAAGAATTTTTAGAATTGGCAGATCGGCATGGTTATACACCTGTCTTTTATGAGATAAACAATAAAATTTTCTCTGCATTACATGAGTATGGATATAGTTTCTTTAAGCTTGGTGAGGAGGCATTTGTAGATCTAGAGAAATTTACCCTCACAGGTAAAGAAATGAAGGGAAGTCGAGCGATAAAAAATAAGTTTGAACGAGAAAATTATATAGTAGAAATACTGAGTCCTCCTTATTCTAAGGAAGTCATGAAGGAATTGAAAGAGGTATCAACAAAATGGTTGCAGGGAAGAGCAGAGAAAGGTTTTTCGCTCGGTTTTTTTGATGAACATTATTTAAGCACTTCAAATATTGCCATTTTACGTGGCGCACAAGGAACGTTTGGCTTTGCTAGTATTATGCCGATGTATGATCGAGGCGAAAGAGTTTCTGTGGATCTTATGAGGTTTAAGCCTGGTTCGCCATCTGGAACAATGGATTTCATTTTCCTATCATTATTTGAATGGGCAAAATCGGAAGGCTATCGTGTCTTTAACATGGGGATGTCGCCTTTATCCAATGTCGGACAGTCTAGATATTCCTTTTTAAGTGAAAAAATAGCTGCACAAATCTTTCTACATGGGCAGCATTTCTATCATTTTAAAGGATTAAAAAACTTTAAGCTAAAATATGCGGATTTTTGGGTACCAAAGTATGTAGCGTATCGGAAGAAATCCTCATTACCGTTCACAATGGCACAAATTACGTTGTTAATCGGGCAAAAGAGGAAAAAGTAAGTATTTAAACTTTTAAATAATGATAATCCAGGTGCTGCATGAAGCAAGATGTGAATGCACAAGAAATTATTCTTAAGACATGAATAAAGACGAAAAAGCCCTACATAAAGTAGGGCTTTCAGACTGTAGACAAACTCAATGAAATTTTGAGTTTGCCTACAGTCTTT
>NZ_JPVR01000060.1 GCF_000772935.1 Lysinibacillus boronitolerans JCM 21713 = 10a = NBRC 103108 | reverse complement strand
GGATTGTGGTTCCGGCATTCGTGGGTTCGATTCCCATCAGTCGCCCCATCTAATATAAAATTAATAAACATCATAATACAATGGCGATTGTGGCGAAGTGGTTAACGCACCGGATTGTGGTTCCGGCATTCGTGGGTTCGATTCCCATCAGTCGCCCCATTGTTGGGGTATAGCCAAGCGGTAAGGCAACGGATTTTGATTCCGTCATGCCTAGGTTCGAATCCTAGTACCCCAGCCATTTTTGCGGAAGTAGTTCAGTGGTAGAACACCACCTTGCCAAGGTGGGGGTCGCGAGTTCGAACCTCGTCTTCCGCTCCATGTATGACGGCGGCATAGCCAAGTGGTAAGGCACGGGTCTGCAACACCCTTATCACCGGTTCAAATCCGGTTGCCGCCTCCATATTTTAACTGTTAATCGGTTTATCCGATTTTTTTTATCTCCATTATGCCGGTGTGGCGGAATTGGCAGACGCGCACGACTCAAAATCGTGTTCCTTTGGAGTGTCGGTTCGACCCCGACCACCGGTATCAATTACAACGAAGAATCCTTGATTTATTAGGGATTCTTTTTTTATTGTAAAAAATTATAGAATGTATATAAACATAGATAAAAAAAGAGGTAGACTGAATGGGTCTTATTGTTGCCTATACAACAGCTATATTATATGTAATCACGATGATCGTGGTAACGTTAACTAATAGATAAATGTGTGCTTGTCTTCTATTATAGGTACTATATTCATACAACAATTGATATTCACAGTTCGTATAAAATAGTAAGACCGTGATTAAAAATCAAAAAATAGCAATTCATTCAAGGCGAGGTTCTATAACAAAATAAGATTTTAGCAAGTAAAGATAAATAAAATTCACAAAAGAAGCCACTCTATGGGATAAAAATGCCTTTATAGAGTGGCTTTCTATATCATCCCTACATTTTAACGATTAGTTCATGCTCTGTTCATTTAACAATTATAAGCTATGAGTAATCAAAGAAATGGAGGGGTTAGTGATGAATCTTGCCTGGAAAGAAATGAAGAAGAATAAAGTACGGTTTTTAATCTTGGGCTCCATTATCTTCCTAGTTAGTTTTTTAACGTTTATTATCTCGGGTTTAGCAAATGGTCTGTCACAGGATAATGCAGCTTTAATTAAGGATTTGCCGAAGGGACAATTTTATATGGCTGAGGATGCGGATGGCACGTTTAATCTTTCAAGAATCGATAGCGATCTGCAACAGAAAGTCATAAGTAAAGAAAAAGAGGCAGTAGCATTTTCGATCCAGATGGGCTTTTTAAACGATCAGGATGATAAACAGCAAAGTGTAGCCTTTGTGACATCAACGGAATCTAAACTTTTTAGCAATGTGCAACAAAACGAGGTGCTTTTGGATCGTTCGCTGCAAGATAAAGGAATTCAAGTTGGAGATATATTAACGAATAATCAGTACGGTGGAAAGTTTATTGTAAAAGGTTTTGTAGAGCAAAAAAAATATAGCCATGCTCCCGTTGCTTATATTAGTGAAAAGGCTTATCAGGAGATGTATCGAGTAGATGATAAGCAGTTAATTTTTGTACCAAATAGTGAGCCAAATGATATTAAGGGATTGCAAGCTTATAGCAATAAAGAATTTCTCAATACTATCCCTAGTTATAATGCGGAACAGTTATCTTTAAATATGATTATCTGGTTTTTAGTGGTGATTAGTGGGATGTTGTTTGCTATTTTCTTCTATATGATGAATGTACAAAAAATTGGCTTGTATGGTATTTTAAAAGCGATTGGATTAAAAACAAGTAAGCTATTTAAAATGATTTGGACACAGATGGCTATTATTACAATTTTTTCACTTATTGTATCAGTCAGCCTTAGCCAGCTTTTCAACGTCGTTGCTCCTAAGGGGATGCCATTCACCTTATCAATGGGTACTACAACACAGTTATCCATTGTGTTCCTCCTCATAGGCTTTATCGGTGCTACATTATCAGGAATACAAATTAAAAAAATTGAACCGTTACAAGCAATACAGCAAGGGGAGGCTTAATCATGACGGTATTTACAATGGATGAAGTACGAAAAACGTTTAAGAATGGAGAAGTCGAGGAGGAAATCTTAAAGGGCATCAATCTTTCTTTAAAAGAGGGAGAGATTACAGCATTGGTAGGTGCTTCTGGCTCTGGGAAAAGTACATTATTAACGATAGCAGCAGGATTACAACCAGCAACAGATGGGCAAGTGCTATTTGAAGAACAAAATCTAACTATGATGAGCCCTGAACAGATACGAAAATTACGTGCAAGTAAATTCGGCTTTGTTTTTCAATTTGCACATCTCGTCCCATTTTTGACAGTGGAGGAGCAATTGTTATTAATGTTAGATGTTGCTGAATCTTCATTAAAAAAGAATGAACAGAAATATGAAGTCAATCGGCTATTGGAGTTAGTTGGAATGGAACATCGTAAAACTGCCTATCCTTCTTCCTTGTCAGGGGGAGAGAAGCAACGTGTAGCGATTGCTCGTGCCATTATTCATCAACCAAAAGTATTGTTTGCAGATGAGCCAACAGCAAGTTTAGATTCACAGCGCTCAAAAGAGATTATGTTGTTATTAAGAACATTAACAAAAACTTTAAATATAACAACATTATTAGTGACGCATGACGAAGAAATGTTGGCTTATACAGATCGTATTATTAAAATGAGCGATGGTGTCGTATTATAAAATAAGCAGGGCTCCCATTAGTAGGGAGCCTTGTGTAATATTAGGTTAAACGTGCATTACGACTCACTTTACAAACCATTCTCATTAACGCTTTGTGTAGAAAAGGAAAAATAGTAAAAACAACATCCAGAGTTTTGCGCATGGGCATTGGGCAAATGATAGGCTTATTTTGATGAACACCTTCTATAGCCATTTTTGCAATTCGCTGAGGAGAGATCATTTTTTGCTGCTTTAATTGTTTGGTGATAATGGATTTATCCATATGAATCGCCTTTGCATTATCGAATATTGGTGTATCCACAAAGGTTGGACATAAGGTACTCACCTTAATCCCAAATTCCTCAGCCTCATAGTGTAGAGAGGTTGTTAGCCCTATAACAGCATGTTTGGTAGTGGCGTATGCAGTAGAAAAAGGAGAAGGCCCTAACCCTGCAGCAGAGGAGGTATTGACGATATGTCCAAAACCTTGTTTTTTCATAAGTGGGTAGCCTATTTGAGTCCCATAAATGACACCCCATAAATTAATGGCCATAATTTCCTTCCAATCCTCAATAGTCATTTCACCCATCTCTCCATACATAGCGATACCAGCATTATTAAACAGATAATCTATACGGTGAAATTCTTCAAAGACATCATGAATGACAGAAGCTACATTTTTGTAATCGGTTACATTTAAAGGTACAAATTTTGCATGAACAGCATCCTTATTTAACTCTGCTTCTAATATACGACCCTCATGTTCTTGAATATCAGCAATAATGACAAATATATGGCGAGCAATTAATTCCTGGCAAATAGCCTTTCCTATCCCTGATACACCACCTGTAACAACTGCAACCTTTCTCATCTTTAGAACCTCCTGATTTTGTCTCCTTCGTCTTTATAAAGTTCAATGATAGAGCTATATTGCTGTGCCACTAAATCAGCACCTTTACTATTTAAATGAACACCATCCAAAGTTAAATGTAGCCCTCTTTTTTGAGATAATTTATCGATACGTAAAGGATTTTTGTAAAATAAAACATCCAGTAGGACTCTTATTACATTCGTATTAATAAAGCCTGAGCACTCCAAATGCTCTAAATGCTCTTTAAAGATATTTTGCATATTCACAAAATAAATGTTGCCAGATTTCAATGCAATGGACTCCATAACGGACGTTGGGTCTTTTATTTCTTTGTTAGAGTGATTTTGAAGATCTTCTCCTACTAATGCTGGAGATACTAACACTACATTTTTAGAAGCGGCATGTGCCTTCTCTACTACTTTGAGGCAGTACTCTTCGAATTCAATATGATCCTTCACCACTGGTTGTGCTTGCACCTTTAATAATTTTGAATAGACGTCATTGACGCCTATCCAAATAATAAGGAGATCATAGGAAGATTGGAGTGGTGCTTTTTCCAAGCGAGTAAATAAACTTTTAATCGTCTCGCCTGGATTGCCAAGATTATCGAATGAAATATGAGGATATTGAAGTTTCAAGACATTATAAAATGAAACGCCTGGACGACCTTCTGTTAAGCTATCACCTATTAAACCTACTTTCATTTAAATCCCACCTTTTTTAATTTCTTTTAAGAAAATCGTTATTGCCTGTTGAAAGAGTGGTTCTAATGATTTTAAATTTTGAGTATTGGTGAGCTGACATAATCCACCTAGCCATGTACCAAGTAAGATGGTCCATGTATCAACATTGCCATTAATAAATTCGTTTTTGTCGATGCCCTCTTGAAGAATTGCTCGATAAGCATTCATTGGCGTAATAGCTAAATTAAATAACTGTTGTATAGAATCAGGACTTGATTTTGGATTAGATGCCAGTTCCTGACCTGACTTTAGTAAAGGTGTTTGATACTCATAGAGGACATGCATGGCCATACCATACAATTTATCTGTTGATGTGGTGTATGAAGATTCTTGTTGCAACCATTTGTCATGCCAATTTTTCATCGATTGCTGCGCCAAAAGCACAAATAACTTTTCTTTATTTTCGAAATGATAATAAATATGTCCTTTACTATAACCAGAGGCTTTCGCAATATCACCAACAGATGTCTGATTATAGCCATGTTGAGAAAATAATTGGATGGCGTGTTTGATAATTTCAATCTTTGCCTTATCACTGTCATAGCGTCTTTTACTCAATGTTGTACTCCTTTAATAATTTGAACAGTCGTTCTAATTTAATTATACATAATTTTCTAACTAATTAAATACATAAATTTTTTATTCGGAATATTGTCAAATTTCTAAAGCCTTTAGGAAGGGAATTCCAATTAATTGTTGAATTATTTGTTATGCTAAAAATAAAGAGGAGGCATATGGATGGGAAGAGTGATTGGCTTTGAATTAAATAGTCAGGAACCGGAGAAAGCGGCAGCTTTTTATAGTAAAGTGTTTGGCTGGGAGGTGGCAGCTCCAAATTGGGATTATTGGGCAGTTATGACTGGAAATGAAGACAAAGCTGGAATAAATGGTGGCATTGGTAAAGGACCAAGCGATTTTCCACATGGTACAAGAATTCAAATTGAAGTCGATGCAATTGACGAAGTCATTGCACAGGCAAAACACAACGGTGCTACTATTTTGCGTGACAAAATGGCGTTTGATGATTTCTATCTTGCTTATTTGGTCGATCCGACTGGAATAGGGATTGGATTAATTCAATATAAAAATAACGAATAAAGTCTCTTTTAATAGAGGCTTTTTTCATTTTAAGCATATGAATACGCCTTTATGGGTAAAGAATCGAAGGAGGAGGGATAATATGAAGAACATATTGAAGCTAGTATGTTTGATCCTGATAACGATTGGTATTTTACCAAAGGAAGTGCAGGCAGCCAACTTTATCGATCTAACGGATGATACATTGACTACAGAAATTCATTATTTAGTAGAACAGGATATTGCGAAAGGGTATTCGAATAACTTGTTCAAGCCGAATGATTATATTACGAAAGCACAGGTAGCTGTAATGCTAACACGTGCTTTAGGATTAAACACGATCCATGTACAAAATCCAAACTATCAAGATGTAACAACCACCCATAAATTTTATAAAGAAATTGCGGCTGTGCAAAATAAAGGTATATTTGATACAGCCCATAAATTTCAACCAGATGCACCGCTTACAAGGGGGGAAATGGCGATTGTGCTAAGTAGGGCCTTTCAATTAAAAGGTTCAGATCCTTATTATTTTACAGATGTGAGTAAGCAGACACCGGGTTATAAAGAAATTTTAACTCTGGCCCATAATCATTTAGTAAGGGGCTATGAGAATGGTTCGTTTAAACCTAATGACCCTGTTACACGCGCCCATTTCTCAGCGTTTTTAGCAAGAGCAATGACGCTATCAAAGCCTAACTTGCTAAAGGACCCCGCATTTGAATATACGTATGCCTATTATTCTTTAAGTGACAATAAGCGTTATACTTTAAACTATCAATATCAGCAACACGACGGTAAAAATGATGTATGGACAGTCAAAAATGTAACTACAGGACAAACTATTTCTGATGAGCTTTTATATGGTCATGATCGAGCATACGGTCAAGCCGTTGCTAGTGAAGCTAACACACATTATGATTTATATATAGAACTGCCACTTAGAATAGGTGTTGTTTTACATGAAGATGATCCAGGGATTTCTGCCGGGGAACGAGTAACTGTAAAATCTACTGATGGCACAGTACAAGCTGGTGAAGTGCAATATACGGGCGTGGTTATAGTAGAGAAAAGGTCAGAATTTAGTGATGTGGTGAAAACTTATTATTTTGTAGATGATATAGGATTAGTCAAAGAGCTACACAATGACATAGTTGTGTTTGAATTGCTCAATCGGACAATGAAATAATCTGAAAAGGAAAGCAAGCCACCGATGGACTTGCTTTCCTTTATTGTTGTAATGAGATATGAAAAAAACGCTGTAGAGCTTGCAGCCATTCCTTCTCAGTGTTTGTTGTATAGGTAGTTAAGGATTGACCTTCATAAATTCTAAATTCGTTGTTCATCATGGTATGACGACCACGAGTGGTTCGAATCATAGCAATTTTATTTATTTGCTTGGAAAGTCGCGGTGCAAATTTTGCATCATTGGCATTATCGTGAAAACTATAAAGCAATCGCCAACTATGTTTAGCTTGTTCCAACAGCATCCAACCATTCGCTTCATCATAATCTATTTTATATAATTCTTTACCTTCACGATGTTGATGGCCAGCAATTAGTGGCACTGGTTTACAGGGCGCTAAGGCACCGACACCTACATCCGAGATATAGAATTGACCCCCATCATTCACTAACAATAATTGATGCATGGGGATTTCCTCTGGAGGAGTATTTTCCGTTATGTTGCGCCAAAACTGAGCATAGCGATTGGTGACAGAAAAGCCAAGCTCCCGTAAGAGCCAGCTGAATAAGATATTTAGTTCAAAACAATTGCCACCACGTTTATCAATAATTATTTTTTGAAATAAATCAGGAATAGCGAAGGAGATCCCACGGTTCAAGGCAACATCTAAATTTTCATAGGGAATGTTTAATAGATGTTTAGTTTGTAATTGTCCAAGTAGCTGTATAGATGGCTCTAACGTTCCTTGAAATTGAATATGCTGTAAATAGTGCTGAATCTGTTCATTCATACAATCGCCTCACTTCCTTATTAATAACATAACCGAAATAGTCTAGGATTACACGCATAAAATGAAGTAGGAAATGATAGAAAAATAGATAAATAACTAGTAAGATTAATATATTAGCTACTATAAAGTGAAATATTATACATATTAGTTAATAATATTGATAGTAAGGTAGGTATCGTATAAAGAATGAAATGGATAGAAGTGAATACATACGAGGAACTTAGTGAAGTGGCAGCTACTATTTTCTCCAAACAAATACAAGAGAAACCTGATAGTGTTTTAGGTTTAGCAACTGGTGGATCACCTGTAGGTATGTATAAGAAATTAGTGGCTCGACATCAGGCTGGCCATTTATCTTTTAAAAAAGTACAAACCTTTAACTTGGATGAGTATGTAGGTCTTGAGCAAACAAGTCCAGCAAGCTACTTTACATTTATGCATGAGAATTTATTTAATTTTGTGGATATACAGCCGGAAAATATCCATTTGCCAAATGGGAAGGCAGCCAATTTAGCAGAAGAATGTGCTGCATATGATAAGCGCATTGAAGAAGCAGGAGGCATTGATTTACAGCTTCTTGGCATTGGTGTAAATGGACACATCGCTTTTAATGAACCAGGCACATCGTTTGATTCCAAGACGAATATCGTGGAGTTAACAGAGTCCACAAGAACAGAAAATGCTATTTACTTTGATGATCCATCTGAAGTACCAACACATGCGATTACAATGGGCATTCAATCCATAATGAAGGCAAAGGAAATCATCCTCATTGCCTTTGGTGAAAAAAAACTCCCAGCGATTGAAAAATTGAAAAGTGGTCATATTACAGAAGAATTTCCAGCTAGCCAATTATTAAACCATCCTAATGTTACAATAATTTATGGCGGTACGAATTAGGAAAAATACGCGAAGACTTCTTAGGATTGAAGTCTTTGCTTATTTGTTTTTCCTGATAGAATAACTCCTGCAACAACCGCTAGTCCACCTATAAGCTGAAATGAATGCAATTTCTCATCAAGAAAAAGGACGGCAAAAATGGAGGAGAAAACAGGAATGAAATTTAAATAAATACTTGCCTTGTTCGCTCCAAGCTGTATAACACCACTGTTCCAGCAGAGAAAAGCAATGATAGAGGCAAAAATACCAACATATAAAATAGCAGCAATGGTTGCCCATTCCCAATGAATTGCTGTTGTACTAGACAGTGTTTCATAGAGAGAAAAAGGGAATAACACAGTAGCTCCAATTCCAATCGTCACTAGAAAGGTAGACTGCCCTGGTAATCGAGTTGCATACAGTTTAATGAGCAATGAATACACGCTCCAACAAAATACCGCTGCGATTACAATTAAGTCCCCTTTGTTGAAAGTAAAATTGACAATCCTTGTAAAAGAGCCACCCATTATAATAAAGGCAACTCCACTCAGTGATAGAACAGTCCCTATTAACTGATATTTTGATAGTTTTTCCTTTAAAAAAATAAAGGAAAGTATGTAAATCATTATGGGCGTAGAAGAGTTCATCAACGATGCATTAATGGATGTTGTGTAATGCAATCCAATGTAAACAAGTGTGTTAAATGCTGTAACACCTGTTAACGATAGAATGATAACAATGAACCAATGATTTTTTAGTATCGGCCATTCGCGCTTTAATTGGCGGAATGCAATGGGAAAAAAGATAATAAATGCGACACACCAGCGTAAAAAGGCCAGTGTTAGGGGAGGGATAGCTCCACTAACGGCACGTCCAATAACAAAATTACCACCCCATAAAAGAGTTGCCAGTACTAATAATATAAATGGTGGAATTTTCATGATGCGATAACTCCTTTATTGTTCGAATATTAAGGTTAATTATAGGCATCTAGCATAGTAATAATCAATGCCTCTAAAGTTTTGCTATGCTAAAATAAGGAAAACAAGAGGAGGAATAACTGTGAAAAGTACCGTACCATGTTTACAAGAGGGAGATTTAGTTGGTGTTGTTGCGCTTTCAAGTCTTGTTGAGCCTGAAAAACTAGGAGAAGCAGTAGCCTTTTTAGACGAATTGGGACTTCGCTATATTGTGGGTGAAACGATTCATGCAAAACATGAATATTTAGCAGGGAGTGATGAAATCAGATTAGCTGATTTTCATGAGATGGTAAAAAACCCAGAAGTCAAAGCCATTTTTTGTGTAAAGGGAGGCTATGGCTCTGCCAGATTAGCTGAAAAAATTGATTATGCCTTAATAGAAGAAAATCCTAAAATTTTCTGGGGCTTTTCTGATGTTACATATTTACATTGTGCGATTAATGAATATGCCAATATGGTAACATTTCATGGGCCAATGCTTATGTCAGCTAATAAGATGGATGATTTATCAAAGAAAATGTTTTTACAGCTATTCTCTCCGATGGAAATTCAGTATACAGAGGCGATTTCTCCGTTAACAACGATTGCTGGAGGTATCGCACGTGGTGAAGTAATTGGAGGAAATCTCTATCGTCTTGTCAGCACACTTGGTACCAAATTTGAAGTGAGGACTGAAGGCAGGATTTTATTAATAGAGGATGTAAATGAAACAATTCCAGTTATTGATTCGATGCTTCAGCATTTAAAACAAGCAAGGAAACTTGAGCAATTAGCAGGAGTCGTCATTGGTTCATTTACACAGACAGGATCTGATGAAGCGGCACTTCATTCGTTAATGAAGGAGTATTTTGCAGATTTAGGGATTCCAGTCGTGGCAGGATTTAAAATTGGACATGAAACAACGAATATTGCCATTCCATTAGGAACAGAGGCTATTTTAGATGCACAGGAAAAGATGTTGAGGCTATTACCAGGCGTGCATGAGGAATAAGAAGACGTAAGTAAGATGAATATAGAAAGAAAACTTTATGAAGCAGCGGTAGCATTAGCAGAAAAAAGATACCCCTCTGGATGGGGAGGAGCCGCAGCTTTATATACCGCAGATAGGCAAATTTTAACAAGTGTCGCACCAGAGGTCATGAATGCTGCTACTGAATTATGTATGGAAACAGGTGCCATCCTAGAGGCACATAAATTGAATACAAAGGTTACGCATTCGATTTGTGTTGCTAGGGAAGACGAAACATCTAAATTTGTAGTGCTGACACCCTGTGGAGTCTGCCAAGAAAGACTTTTCTATTGGGGAGAGAATGTAAAGGCGGCGATTACGAATGCAGATGGTGAATTGGTATTTAAATCATTAAAGGAAATTCAACCTTATCATTGGTATAAGGCTTATGAACAATAAACAAAAGACATTACAAAAAATGTAATGTCTTTTCTTAGTGTTGAAAAACAAAACAGTCAATTGAAAGGTAGAAATGGATTTCAATTGCAGACTACTTGCTTTCCTGTGTGAGCGCCGAGCTGCTTCCTCCGCTATCGCTCCGTTTAGAGGCTCGCCTGTCTCATATCCCACGAGAGGTCTAAATACAGATAATGGGCTATTTGATCTATGAAAAAGTAAAGACCTTTGCAGAATGGTTGATTGGAGCGGAGCCAGCGTCACTCCTAGGAGATTTAGCGTCGCAGGTGAGACCCTGGAGCGAACGGAAATGAGTGAAGCGGCTCAGGGATGCCCCCTGGATCATCTTTTTTAGCTTCGTTAATAAGGCTCGGCATCGTGTCCTTTCTTCACTGCATCTTGAGGTGCTTGATCACCATTGATATTGCCAAGTGGTTTTGATGCCGAGGAGTCTTTTTGAGCGTTGTGCAAACCTTCCTTCAGTAAGCGACCATATTCTTCATCGGCTTCTTCTGCTAAAGCAATCATGGCGTTTTGAATGTCCTCATGACAGACCGATAGATCACGTATTAAATTTTCAAGAAGTTCATCGCGCTCCCACTGTTCAAAGTTACGATAAGTTTCACCAGCCTGTTTGGTATTACTTTGACGATCAATCGATTCACGAACAAGGTTTCCTTCAACAAATGGTGTATATTCTTTACCAGCCTGCGTTGCTTCCTTTAATCCATTCAGCATGGATGGCTCATAATTAATATGTGGATTTTGGCCAGGTGCCAAATCACGCTTATACATCATCTGCCCGCCATGTTGATTGGTTGCTACACGTTTTTTCGGTGCATTAATTGGAAGCTGTAAGTAGTTGGCACCTACACGATGGCGTTGTGTATCTGAATAAGAGAAAGTACGACCTTGCAACATTTTATCATCAGAGAAGTCTAAACCATCGACAAGTACCCCTGTGCCGAAAGTAGCCTGTTCTACCTCAGCAAAATAATCTTCAGGGTTTTTGTTTAATACCATTTTGCCCACTGGATACCATGGGAATTGATCGTTAGGCCAAAGCTTTGTATCATCCAATGGATCAAAATCAAGCTCAGGGTGTGGACCATCCTCCATAATTTGAACATGTAGCTCCCATTCAGGAAAGTCTTTACGTTCGATGGCATCATATAAATCTTGTGTAGCATGATTGAAATTCTTCTGTTGGATTTCTTCTGCTTCTTTTTGTGTTAAATTTTTAATTCCTTGAAGCGGTTCCCAATGATATTTGACAAGGACTGCCTTGCCTTCACTATTCACCCACTTGTACGTATTAACCCCAGAACCCTGCATCATACGATAATTTGCAGGAATTCCCCATGGAGAGTACACGAATGTTACCATATGGAAGGTTTCTGGTGAGCTAGCACAAAAATCAAAGAAACGTTCAACGTTTTGAATATTAGTAATGGGATCAGGCTTAAAAGCATGAATCATGTCTGGAAATTTCAGCGCATCGCGGATAAAGAAAATTTTTAAATTATTGCCCACCAAATCCCAGTTGCCATCCTCTGTATAAAACTTTACTGCAAAACCACGGGGATCACGTAATGTTTCTGGAGAGTGACCACCATGGATAACAGTTGAAAAGCGCACAAAGACAGGCGTTTTCTTCCCTTTTTCCTGAAAGACTTTTGCGCGTGTATATTTAGAAATGGGTTCTTTGCCAACAACACCATAGGATTCAAAATACCCATGTGCTCCAGCACCACGAGCATGCACAACCCGTTCTGGAACTCTCTCTCTGTCAAAGTGGCTCATCTTCTCTAGAAAATCATAATTTTCAAGTGTTGCAGGACCGCGATTACCAACTGTTCTTAAATTTTGATTGTTTGTAATGGGATGTCCCTGTCGATTGGTCAATGTCATATCTTGCTCATGTGTTGAATCATTTTGCTGTGTCATAGTATGACCCCTTTCCTATAGATACTTCCATTTTGTCCTTGAATGGGGCAAACTAGTCATCCAAATTATTCTTTGAGTAAATAAAAAAGCTCTCCATACATAAATGTAGGAGAGCCTTGGATGGCGTTTTCAAATGGAATCAAGTTGTTTTGAGTATGGCCATTGCTTATAGTTGGTCATTAGTCATCGGTCATACAGTAACAGGTAACTTGTTATTGGTTTTTAACTAATTAGCTAAAAAAGCTAGATTTGAAAACAGCACATCCAACTCGGTTTGGAGTCTCACCGCCCCGAGTCTAGAAATAGCGGGAATCGTCAAAATTAATTTGAATACTGTAATTTTTTGAATTGATAAGATTGGATAGTTTATGTGCATCCTTTTCGAGTTGCGTTGCTCGTTCTCGGTATTCATCTGGCTCATACAAAGCGATTTCATATAACATTGTATTTTCGCCATAGCCAAATCTTACACTCTCTTTTTCTCGCATACTGAAATCTTTACACAAATCAGCCTCGGCACGGAGTTGTGTTGCTAGTTCGATGGCTTCTACTAGTGCTAGCTTTTGCCCTTTAAAGTCTACTGTGTTTTGGATGTTTGCTTCGTAAACGAGGCGGTCTAATGTACGAGTATCTAGACGAACTTGTGCTAAGTCAGCTTCAATAAGGGAGAGTGCTCGATTACTTGTTTTAGGAGCTTGTCCCTTTTCAACTGTTACAAAGGCGCTACGATGTAGTTCGCTTACTAGCTCCTGAGTTTTCTTTCCTAAAATACTTTTTAGTTTAACAGCTTCTGCAAGATTAATCACGAAAACACGTCCTTTTTATAGTGTTATAGATGGTACATCATTTGATAAAAGGGCTATTTGATAATGTCCGCCATGAATTTGATTAAACATTTTCCCAGCTGACGCAAGCAGTTCGTTCGCTTTGTCATTTGTAAAGGAAGGGCGGAAATAAAAAATATGTAACGCATCAGTTGTTTCCTCTGTGACAGCTGTGCGTTTAGAATCAACAAATGGTGAGCCAAATGCTCCTACCTTATCACGACTGTAGAGAATATTTGCTAATGTGTTAAAGCGCCCATTCAAACCTTCATAACCAATTTCGTCATGACCAAGATCAATTTCTACAAAACCTTTGATTTGAGCGACATCATATAGCCCAATAGGCATTTCATATTGAAGAGAAAAGAAATTATTTAAATCAACACCCGAATGAATTGGTGTTAAATAGTTTTGCTTACTAATTCGACGCATTAAGCTTTCTGCAGAGTGGCGATAACGATTTGGATCAGCACCAAGCTTTTTCCAGACTTGGCGCCATTCCGCAATACCCTCACGCTGTGTGACAGGAAGTTCTTGCATTTCAAGAAAGAGATTTTCTTGATACAATTGCATACGCCCTTTAATCATTTGAGGGGATTCCGCTACAACAATTTTGGTATAATGAATAATGCCGATTTTTAGCTCGGGATGTTGCGTTAATAGAGTTTGGTTAATGGAAATTTCCAATGAACATCACCTACTTTATCTATTTCTAATATTGTACCATGTAAGGAGTTGGAAATAAAATGAACATACACGACCTACAACGTGATTTTGTGGCATATGCGATGTCCATTGGTGTTGATAAAATAGGTTTTACAACTGCAGCTCCCTTTACAGAATTAAAAAACAGATTGCGTCGCCAGCAGGAGCTCGGCTATCAATCAGGATTTGAAGAAAGTGATATTGAAAAGCGTACAGAACCCCTTCAATTACTAGATGAAGCAGAGAGCATTATAGCAATAGCTGTTGCTTACCCTTCACGTATGCAAAATGCACCAATTGGTAAAAAGGGTGCGCGACGTGGAATTTTCTGCCGTGCTTCATGGGGTGTCGATTATCATACAGCATTACGTGAGCGATTAAAGCTATTATCTGCTTGGCTTGAGAAACAAGTCGAAGGTGTACGTATTGAATCAATGGTTGATACAGGAGCACTGGTAGATCGTGCGGTAGCTGAACGAGCAGGCATTGGGTGGAGCGGAAAAAATTGCTCAATTATAACGCCTGAATTTGGTTCCTATGTGTATTTAGGAGAGCTTATTACAAATATTCCATTTGCGCCAGATAAGCCAATGGAGGATGAATGTGGAGATTGTCGCCTGTGCTTGGATGTTTGTCCAACAGGAGCATTAATTCAAGGTGGACAATTGGATGCACAGCGCTGTATTGCTTTTCTAACTCAAACGAAGGGAACATTACCAGATGAGTTTCGTAGTCATATCGGTAATCGACTCTATGGCTGTGATACATGCCAGACAGTATGTCCTAAAAATAAAGGAAAAATTAATTGGATACATGAAGAATTTGTGCCAGATCCAGAGCTAGCCAAACCATTATTGACACCGCTTTTAACGATTTCTAATCGAGAATTTAAGGCAAAGTTTGGACATGTTTCAGGCTCATGGCGTGGGAAAAAGCCTATTCAGCGTAATGCCATCTTGGCACTAGCTCATTTTAAAGAGGAAGCCGCCATACCAGATTTGATTGCTCTACTTCATAAAGATGACCGTCCTGTCATTCGAGGCACAGCAGCATGGGCTTTAGGTAAGATTGGCGGGGATACAGCACAAACTGCCTTACATGAAGCAGAAGCTACAGAGCAGGACGAAGAAGTGCTAAGTGAAATTTATAAAGGTTTGCAGTTTTTTAAGTAACATTGGATGTAGAAGCAAATGACTAACTAATGAAGGGATGAAATCAATTGCTTGGAGTTCCTTGATTGAGAGCGGAGCCGCTCCAAAAGAATAAGCCTTCGTTAACTTTTTAAAGAGCCAACTTAAAGAATTTTTTAATAAGGGAAGTGTGTCGTTATGCCATTGCATATCGTTTTATATCAACCAGAAATACCAGCTAATACGGGGAATATTGCCCGTACCTGTGCGGGTACTAATACATCGCTCCATTTAATTCGTCCGCTAGGTTTTTCAACGGATGATAAAATGCTGAAACGGGCGGGCTTAGATTATTGGCATAGTGTAAATATTGTCTATCATGATTCACTTGAGGATTTTATAGCGTACTCTAAAAATGGAGATGTTTATTTAATCGAAACATACAGTGATGAGCCATTTACGAAAAATGATTTTAGTGATCAAGATCGTGATATTTATTTTATGTTTGGAAAAGAAACTACGGGTCTGCCGAAGGACTTTGCTTATGAACGCCGAGATATGTGTTTACGTATTCCACAAAGTGATCATGTGCGTTCACTTAATCTGTCCAATACGGCTGCGATTGTTATTTATGAGGCATTACGTCAACAAGGATATCCAGGTTTACATTAAAAAGCAGTTCTCCGCTGAGAGAACTGCTTTTTTATACTAAAACTTTAATAACACAACATTCCCCGCAGGATCCTCTGTTTGAAACCCTCCGATGATTTCTGTAACTGGTGCGCCTATACCACGAAGATTATTTTTCATCGTTGCCGCTTGTTCTTCGTTATCTAAACGCAATGAGAACGTTTTTAAGCCAACTTGATTTTTTCCAAGCCTTGGTGCATTCTCTGAGTGCCAAGTATTTAAACCGATATGATGATGGTAACGGCCTGTAGAAATAAATAATGCTTGGGACCCGTAGCGTGTGACAATATCATATCCTAATCCCTTTGTATAAAATTGCTCTGCTTCAGCCAAGTTAGAGACCGATAAATGAATATGGCCCATTACTGTGCCAGCAGGTAGACCAAGCCAGTTTCCATCTCCCTCTTCTAAAATAGAACGAATATTGAGTGGTTCTGTCACCATATGCACCTGATTGTTATGCCATGCCCATTCACTTTCAGGACGATCGGCATAAATCTCGATTCCATTATGATCAGGATCATTTAAATAGAGTGCTTCACTTACAGCATGGTCAGAAGCCCCAAGGTACACACCTTTTTCTTGAAAATGAGAAATGACATTAGCTAAGTCACGTCGACTAGGTAATAATAGGGCGAAATGATAAAGTCCTGTCGTCATGCTAAGCTTATCTTCCACGGTTTTAGGCTGAACAATAGTTAATAGAGCTGTTTCACCATCGGCAGTTAACATAGCTTTATGTGAATCTTGGTGTAACACGTTAAAGCCAATAATTTCTTGATAAAAGGTTAGAGAGCGTTGTAAATCACTCACTTTAATCTCAACATTCGTTACATACGTGTTAGGTTTTTCATGAAAATGCATTTAGAATTCCTCCAGATAGTTATCTTTTTTCATTAAGTTACTTTATGTAAGTTAGTTTATTTTAAAAATAAAGGAAAGTCAAGTATTTCTATTGTTCCACAAAAAAAGAAAATCACTAAGCTTTTCTAAAAGCTTAGTGATTTTCTTGAGATATTATTTGTCAGCTTTGTAGTCGCCTTCGTATCCAGCAGTGAAAATAGCTGTTAAGAAAGCAACTGTTACACCAATGATTAATAATAATTTCATGGAAGTAACCCTCCTCATGTTATAAAGAAATCTCTTTTTAGTATAGCCTATCTACATAAAAAATGAAACGACATAGCAGAATAAAATATGTCAGAAATGGTTCAAACAGCTTGATATCGGGAAAACTAAAAGTGAGGTGATCAGTATGGAAAAAAAGGTGCCAAATATTGAAAATGGGACAATGGTGAGAGATATGAAGGAATTAAAAGATTTGGGCAAGCAGATGGAGCATTTACGTGATGGGCTAGAGCTTGCAGAGGATGAGCGCATCGCTGATCCAATTCAATTGGAAGATGTTGAACAGAAGAAAAAATAGTATTAACTAGCCGCTTTATTTTTCTTAAATCCAATTTTTTGTATAATGGTACTAGGAAAAGAAAGGGGTTGTGCTTTTTGAATTTACAATCAACGAAAACATTATCAAATGGTGTAGAAATGCCTCGTTTTGGCTTAGGTGTTTACAAAATGACAGAACGTGAGGAAACATTACAGGCTATTGATAAAGCTCTTCAATACGGTTATCGAGCTATTGATACAGCTTCCTTATATGGTAATGAGGTAGAAGTAGGAGAAGCTATTCGGCATTCAGGCATTCGTCGTGAAGATATTTTTGTTACAACAAAAGTATGGAATAATGACCAAGGATATGATGCAACATTACGTGCCTTTGAGGTTTCGCTAAAGAATTTAAATATGGATTACTTAGATTTATATTTAACTCATTGGGCTGTCCCTGAAACATTTGAAGAAACATATCGAGCTATTGAACGCCTTTACGATGAAAAGTTAATTCGCGCAACAGGAGTATCGAATCATCATGAGCATCATTTAGAAAAAATATTGGCAAAGGCAAATACTGCGCCAATGGTCAATCAAGTGGAGATACATCCCTATTTACAGCAGCAGCCATTAAGCGAATTTTGTAGTGAACACCAAATTGCTGTTACTGCATGGTCTCCACTAGGGCGTGGTGGCGTACTTGCCGATCCTACTATTATTGAAATTGGGAAAGAAATCAATAAAACCCCTGCTCAAGTAGTACTGCGTTGGCATTTACAAAATGATACACTCGTTATTCCAAAATCTGTAACACCGAGCCGAATTGAGGAAAATGCACAAATTTTTGATTTTGAATTAACACAAGAACAAATGAAGAAAATGGCAACATTAAATCGTAACCAACGATTTGGACAAGATCCTGATCATTTTAAATTTGATTTTTAAAAAATGATTAAATCCCGCTCTCCAATAGAGGCGGGATTTTTCTTATTGCTCGTCCTTGACGATAATACGTTTATTTAAAAATGGATGGTCAAATTCTAATTGAATGGCATGCAGTTCGTAGTCATCACTTGCAGTTTCTCGTGCACCATACATTGTATCCCCAATAATTGGATGGCCGATATAGGCTAAATGCACACGAATCTGATGTGTTCGCCCAGTCTCAAGTATGAGATGAACAACACAGGAATTTTTGTAACGCGCCACCACTTCATAGTGTGTTACAGCATGCTGTCCAGTTTTGGACACAACACGTCTTGTGGCATGGTGTCGGTCTTTGCCAATTGGTTCAGCAATCGTTCCAGAAGACGTTCGTAAATTACCTTGCACCTCTGCTGCATACGTACGAATAATGGTTTTTTCCTCAATCATTCGATCGAAAATGGACTTTGCTAAAGGGTGCTTTGCTACTAGCAATAAGCCCTGTGTCCCTTTATCAAGACGATGAACATGTTCAGCATAAATGCCACCTTGTTCTTTGATATGTGCCATGACATGGTTCATACATGTATGTGTATCTCGAGCATCATTAGGATGTGTTGCCATACCTTTTGGCTTTGATACGATTAAACAATGGTCGTCCTCATAGACTACATCAATAGCACATACAGGTGTTGGTTTGTAGCTAGATGTTGGAACAGGAAACGTAAATTTGATTATTGTTCCAGCTTGTAAAGGTGTATTCCATTGAATCAGCTCATCATTTGCCAATGTGATGGCTTTGGCCATACGCAATTCATGTACGAGCTTTTTACCAAGTCGCCATTGGTTACGTAGCAATTCTTCCACACTTAAGTTATCTTCAGCGATTTCATAATGAAACATAGATCTTCCTCCGTAGAAAAAACCGTATTCCAAAGGTAGAACACGGTCTTTCGATTATTTTGCAGCTTTAGCAGCTTTTATTAAATAAAAGCTTGCCCCTGCGATTAAAATAAATGCAGTTAATGCTAAAAACGGAATAGTAATAAAGCCTAACCAGTTAATGTATTGTCCTGTACAGGAAACTGCGCCACAGGAAGGGGCATTTTCAGCTAAAAAGCTAAGCTTTTGAATTCCATAATGGTAAAGTGAAATACAGCCGCCAATCACAGAAAAGACAGCTGTTGTGACAGCAATACGCGCATTTTTTTGAATAAATGCTACTGTCGTCATAATAACAATTGGATACATAAAAATACGTTGAATCCAACATAATTTACAAGGTTCATAAAGACGAATTTCAGAAAAATATAATGAACCTAATGTTGCTATAGCAGAAACAATCCAAATAAATAATAAGCCATTTTCCTCTTTTTTAGACATTTCCAATCTTCCCTTCATAAAACCATGTCCTTGTTCGATTATAGTGGTTCTAGTTTTATATGTAAATCAACTTACACAAAATAAGGTATGCGATGAATTTCAGTCTAAAGTATGAACGGTGGAAGCAGACGCCTTCAATAGCTTAATGGTATCATTAACAATAGTAATGCTAAAGAAGAGGTGTTTTCGTGAGGGAGAATGAGCATTCCAATATCAGTATTTTAAAAGAAATTGCTGAACTATTAAATGAAGAAACTGAAATTGTCACAATGCTAAAGGGTGCACTCATCAAATTTTTAAATGGCACAAATTTTGAAACAGGCTGGATTTTTTTTATTGATGCAAAGGGGCGCTCAGAACTTGTTGTCCATGAAAATTTACCAGAGGCATTGGAATATAACAATTGCCATTATTTAAAAAAGGGTGGTTGTTGGTGTGTATCGCGTTATCGTAATGAAGAGCTAAAAAAAGCCTCCAATATTATCGAGTGTCAGCGTATCGAAAGTGCCATAGCCGCTAATGTTGGGGATCATGAAGGAATCACACATCATGCGACAGTACCTCTTCAATCTGGACAAGAACGTTTTGGGGTATTAAATGTCGCATCTAAGGATACAGTGCGCTTTTCAGAGGAGGAGCTTGCTTTATTAGAATCAGTTGCCTTTCAGATGGGTTCAGCTATTAAGCGAATTTTACTGACAAAACAGGAGCAGGAAATGGCACTTGTGAAGGAGCGTAATCGTCTAGCTCGTGATTTACACGATTCAGTCAATCAACTACTATTCTCAGTTACGTTAACTGCCAGAGCTGGTATTGAAATGACGGATGATTGTGAAGTGAAAGAAACGTTTAAAGAGATTCAGCATTTAACACAAGACGCACTTACAGAGATGCGTGCGCTAATTTGGCAATTGCGGCCTAAAGGGTTAGAAAATGGTTTGCTTGAGGCCATTAAAGTTTATGCCGAAATGCTTGGCTTAAAACTACATGTAACAGTTTCAGGCGTATTGCAATTTCCCTCACGTATTGAAGAAACATTATTTCGCGTAGCTCAAGAGGCGTTAAATAATGTACGTCGCCATGCAGGTGTATTAGAGGCAGCATTGTATATTACTGTTACATCGACAGATATTTTGTTGGTTATTCGTGATGAGGGACGAGGCTTTGTCATTGACAACAATACAAAGTTGCTTTCAATGGGCTTACAATCTATTAAGGATCGTGCAAAATCAGTGGGTGGAACTGCCGACTGGGTAAGTGAAATTGGTAAAGGTACGGAGTTGCTAATCCGCTTGCCATATTAAGGGGGAGAGGACATGATACGTGTATTAATTGCAGACGATCATCACGTGGTGCGTAGAGGACTACTGTTTTTCTTAAAGACACAAAAGGATATTGAAGTTGTTGGAGAGGCAAAAAATGGGCACGAGGCTGTAGCACTAGCTGAAAGCATCCAACCAGATATTATCTTAATGGATTTAGTAATGCCTGAAATGGATGGCATACAGGCGACGAGACGCATCAAAGCGAAGTTTCCGCAAATAGAAATTTTAATGCTTACTAGCTTTTCTGATCGAGATCATGTGATTCCAGCTATGGAGGCAGGAGCGGCAGGCTATCAGTTAAAAGATATTGAGCCAGATGAATTGGTTTTATCCATTCGTCGTATTATGCGTGGCGAAAACACCTTGCATCCTGAAGCAACGACAACGCTTGAAATGGATCGCCAGGAGTCACAGAATGCACCTCATTTATTAAATCCGCTGACACCTCGTGAGCAGGATGTGCTAGCAGAGCTTACAAAAGGAAAGAGTAATCGGGAAATTGCATCCTCACTCTTTGTCACAGAAAAAACGGTGAAAACCCATATTTCGAATATTTTTACAAAGCTACAAGTCCAAGACCGTACCCAGGCAGCGCTGTATGCTGTTAAGCACGGGCTAACTGAGGGTAGCGGTATGTAAAAAAACGGCGAGCTTCTACTCACATAGTAGCACTCGCCGTTTTTTACATTATTTATGTTGAGCAAATAATTTTTTGGATATCTCTAATAATGTAGAGCTTGGTGATAGTGCTAAATCTTCCTCTAGTTTTTGCTTATATGTTTGGAAAATTTTGAGCGCCTGTTCATGAAGTCCTGCCTGTATTAACGTATATAAATAGTGCTCAAGCTTTTGTTCATTATAGGGATCATATTCTATTAATGCATGTAAAAATTCCATAGCTCTTTCCGTATCTGAAAAAATCGTTGTTTGAAACCCTTTTTCTAATAGCTCTATGTATGATTTCATTAATTTATCTTTATAGGCAGTTGCCCATTCATAATCATCAAAAACAAATAAGCCATTCTTATAAATAGAAAGACATTGATTAATCAAAGAAATAGAGGGGATTTCGAGTCGTGAAAAATCTTCATGAAGTTTTTGAAAGTCGTATAAATCACATACAATATTTGGCTTTTCGAAGATATAGTATTTATTTGAAAAGACAATACAATTTTCATAGCCAATTGTATTTAGCGTTTTCCTTAAATAAGATAGAGCTGTATGAAGATTTGATTTGGCTCGTACATAATCTAAATCTGGCCATAGAATTTCAATTAAATAATCTCGATGAATTGGTATATTTGGATGCAAAATAAAATAAGCAAACAATTCTTTCGTCTTTTCTGTTTTAAACGCCACTAAACTATTGTTACTATAGACGGCAAATTGATTGAAGCATTGGACATTTAATACAGTTTGTGAAGCCTGTTGAAGCATTTGCTGAATAGAAAATTCATGCTCAATACGTGCTACTGTTTTTTCTAAACGTGCATGACTAATAGGCTTTAATACATAGTCGAGACTGCCAATTTCATAGGCTTGTAATGCAAATTCATGATAGGCGGTAATGAAAATAACACTGACTTGTGGACGCTCGGTTTTGATAATATCAGCAACCTCAAGTCCTGATAATTCTTGAAGTTTTACCTCTAAAAAGATAGCCTCAAACTCCATAGATGGCAGTTCATTCAGAAATACTTCTACGCTTGTAAAGGTTTGAATCACCTGTATTTGTTGAAAGGCATGTAGTTTATTTTGAAAATAGTGTAAAGCTAAAGGTTCATTGTCTATTAAAACGGCTCGAATCACATCAAACTCTCCTTTATACAATTAAATTAAAAACATTAAACTCTAGTTCATTTTGGGTGAAGAGGCTTCCTATATATAGTGAAGGGCAAGAAAAGTGAAAATCACTCAACTTTTCTATTAAAAATTTGATACTAGAAAAAAGCAATTTATGTGGTAGTTCTTTCACGGGTGAGAGTCAATGAATCCTGATATGTGTTGTCATATCTTGTCAAATCCATTCAAAGAAAGTTCGCCGTTCATTATATAGAAGATAAAAGTTTTTTATGTTGTGTTAAGAGAATTGAAATAATTGTTTAGGCGTTAAAATCAAACTATTCTTATACAAAAATGAAACAACATAGTATTGGGAATATAAGATGCATAGGAGTAAAAGCCTTGTTTTTTCTTTTATTGTTAAAATAGTATAATTGTTGTAACAATAATTAGGCGTTATTATAGTACATTTGTCTTAAAAAATACTCAAAAAGTACTTAAAAAATACTTAAAAAGATAGGTTGTTAATTAAAATAGAAGGTATATATAGGAATAATGGGATAGCATGAAAGGAGATTTTACCATGAAATTAGAGCGTCTTCTCACAATGACAATGATTTTAATCAACCGAAAAAAAGTTAAGGCACAAGAATTAGCAGAGCTATTTAATGTGTCAATTCGTACAATTTATCGAGATATTGAAACACTGAGCTGTGCTGGTGTACCTGTTATTAGTCAGCAAGGCGTAAACGGTGGCATTAGTTTAATCGATGGCTATCGTGTTGATAAACAAGTGTTGACGAAGGATGAGCTCACATCACTTTCTATCGCGATTAAAAGTGCTTTGACTACCTATGAAGATTCCCACGCTGAAGCAGTGCTTGAGAAAATAACGAGTATTGCGGATGATCATGTAAAACAATCGATGGACCATCTATTCGTGGATCTTAGTCCATGGGGACCAAACGCTCTCTTTAAAGAGCATATTACGACGCTCAAGACAGCAATACAGAGTAAGCGTTGTATAAGGTTTCATTATTCTACTACTTATGGTGAGCAAACAAGCAGAATAGTCGAACCACATACAATTGTTCAAAAAGGGAAGATATGGTATTTGTATGGCTATTGTACATTAAGAAAGGACTTTCGTTTATTTAAGCTTGCGAGAATGAAACATTTGCTTCAAGTTGATTCGACCTTTGAGCGTAAGGAAGTGAATTTAAGTGAACTCCCTTGGGGTAAAGAATGGCATCAACCGCAAAACGTAGTCGATTTAGTCATTTCTTTTGATAAAGACATTACAACATTGGTGGAGGAATCCTTTGGTGCAGAGCATATAGACCATGAACGATCCATGATTTATATATCTATACCCGAAGATGAATGGCTTTATGGCTTCTTGTTAAGCTTTGGGCATCGCATTAAAATTATGGAACCACCTTATATAAGAGATATAATCCAAAATCGAGCTTTAGAAATTGTTCAATTATATAAAAATCTAGATAATTGATGACAGACAGTTGTCAGGTTTCCTTTGCTATAGTAAGTACAAATAAAGTGAAAGGTGGAATGACGATGCAAAGCTATTGTCAAAGCTGTGGTATGCCTTTAGTAGAAGAGGCGTTATTGGGTACTGAAAAAGAAGGAGACAAAAGTCTGGAGTATTGTATATATTGTTACGAGGGAGGCAAGTTTAAACAACCCCAGTTAACAGTAGAAGAAATGATCGAAATTTGTGTACCACATCTTAAGGACGGTGGTATGCCGGAAAACGAAGCACGTAATATGCTGACTTCCTTTTTACCAAGTTTGAAGCGATGGAGAAAAAGTGAGGGGAAGGAACCAAAAGTAGTTGAATTAACCGCATTTAACATCGTAGGTATTTCAACTCAAACAAGTAATGCAAATGAAATAACAGAGCATGCTAAAATTCCACAATTATGGGATCACTTTTATCAGCAAAATATTGCGGGCCAAATAGCCGAACGAAAAAATGGTCATGTCTTTGGTTTGTATTCAGACTATGAGACGGATGTGAATGGTAATTATACTCTTACACTAGGAGTAGAGGTAAATAATGATGACATTCCAACTGATTTAGTAGTTAAAATGATTCCAGCAGCTAAGTATCTAGTATTTACATCAGATAAAGGCACGATGCCTGAAGTTGTCATCCAAACCTGGCAAGAGATTTGGGCATGGTTTGCAAAATCTAAAGTTGAACGAACATATACAGGCGACTTTGAACTGTATGATGAACGATGCGCTAATCCACATGAATCGCAAGTGGATATTTATATAGCTATTAAATAAAAAAAGTCTCTTACCATTCAATTGGTAGGAGACTTATCTTCGTTTTATTGAGAAATTATATGTGGCTCAATATGCACAAGAACCTGACAAAAGCGATTTTCACGCATAATGGTATGTTCGATTTCTTCGGTTATGCGATGACTTTCAAAGACATTTAAATAAGGATCCACTGTAACGGTTACGTCGATGAAGTACATATTGCCATGTGCACGTCCTTTAAAATCTAAAAGCTCTATCACTCCGTCCACGTTACGGATTAACACCGATAACGTTTCAACTTCATCAATATCAAATGCATCTGTAAGACTTTGAACAGCTTCCCAAAAAATTTCTACTGCTGTTTTAATAATTAAAAAGGCAACAATGAGAGCTGTAAGTGAATCAATGATCGGAAAGCCGAAAATGGCTCCAAAAATACCAATGGCTGTACCTATACTGACAAGTGCATCAGAGCGATTGTCAAAGGCAGCTGCTTTAACAGCGGCACTTTTTATTTTTTTAGATAGTGCTAAATTATAGCGGTAAACCACATACATCACAACTGCACTACCTATTGCTACATAGGCCGTTAACAGTGAAGGTGTTGTACCAGTGGGCTCCCACAAGCTTTTTAGTGAACTAACTAATACTTGGAGACCAACAACAAGCATAATGAACGATGCTACTAAAGAAGCAACAGTCTCAGCACGTAAATGTCCGTATTGGTGATTGGAATCAGGTGGTCTTTGGGCAATACGTAAACCAATCAGTACCGCGATGGATGCAATGATATCAGTGGTGTTGTTTAAACCATCTGCCTTCAGTGCCTCAGATGTACCAATGTAGCCTATTGTTAGCTTAGCAGAGCTTAGGATTAGATATGTACCAATGGATAGCCATGCACCTTTTTCCCCTTGACGTAAATTTGTATAGAGCTCCATTTTGTTTCCTCCTCGCAAAACTTTCGGACATTAGAAAACGACCCCCTTTTAAAAAGGGAGTCGTTTTCATCTATTTATTACGGACGTTGCTCCCACCTCTATAAGGTGTGAAGAAAAGACCATATTTATAGCCTAGATTACAAGCGTGCTTCTAATAGTACCACGACGAGTATGGCAATTCAATTCAATTTTAATCAATGACTGCGTCATATTCATTTGATAAATCACTGTTAGGTAATTTCAGAACTTCTAAGTATAAAATATGGTGACCATCTAATTCTTTTGCGATAAATTCAAAACCTTGCTCTTGAATACTGTCTCCTTCGACCGCATCAAAACGCTTCGTCATGAACCAACCACCGATAGTATCAATATCATCATCTTCTATGTCAGTACCAAGCATATCATTTACATTTTCAAGAAGCATCTTCGCATCTAAAATAAAATGATTTTCTGCAATTTCTTGTACTTCCGGGATTTCGTCTTCATCAAATTCATCTTGAATATCGCCGACAATTTCCTCAATAATATCTTCAATCGTCACTAAACCAGATGTTCCGCCATATTCATCCATTAAAATGGCCATATGAATACGCTCACGTTGAATTTTTAGTAATAGATCGTTAATTTGCGTTGTTTCCATCACTCGAATAATAGGTTGCATATAATCAATAACTGGCTTATCACCATTTTTAGAATCTTTAATGTAAGCGGTTAATAAATGCTTCATGTTAACTAAGCCAATAATATGATCTTTATCTCCATCCAGAATTGGATAACGAGTATATTGCTCAACACCCATTAAATCAAAAACTTCTTTAATCGTTAGCTCTTTTTCAATGCCGACAATTTCAGTTCGAGGAACCATAATTTCTTTTGCAAGACGATCTGAGAACTCGAAAATACTGTTAACATATTCATATTCTGAGTTATTAATTTCTCCACCTTTTAAACTATCCGACAAAATCATACGCAACTCTTCCTCTGTGTGAGCTACTTCTGATTCTGACATCATTTTTAAGCCGAAAAGACCTGTTAAACCACGGGCAGAGCCGTTTAATAACTTAATGATAGGATACGTAATATTGTGGAAGATAATTAATGGGCCAGAAAAGTTTAATGTGACAAATTCTGCTTTTTGGATGGCTAATGTTTTTGGCGCCAATTCCCCAATAACAACATGCATAAACGTAACGATTGAGAATGCAAGTATGAATGAAAGGATAGATGTAATACTACCATTCAAATTTAGAAATTCAAACACTGGGTGCAAAATGATTTCAAATGTAGGTTCACCTAACCAACCTAAACCAAGTGCAGTGATGGTAATACCTAGCTGACAGGCAGATAAGTACTCATCTAAATCTGAAACAACACGTTTTGCATTTTTCGCTTTTTTATGCCCTTCCGCGAGCAATTGATCAATGCGGGTAGATCTCACTTTTACGATTGCAAATTCAGTTGCAACGAAAAATCCAGTCATTATAATTAGTAGGGCGAATGCCGCCAACCTAATGGTTATCTCCAATATGTCTCCGTCCAAATAATTCCTTTGTTCCCGCCCGAATGAGGGAAGTAAACAAAGTGTACACCTCCTATGATTTAAAAAATTGTTGGATGTTTCAATCATAAATTATTTAAAAGAAAAACACAAATATTGACAACGATTTTTTCGTTTGTTTATTAAGAGGCATTTGCGAAAAAAGTCGCTAGATTCAACTACCAAAAGATTGTATTTACCAGTACTATATGCTAACTTTAAAAAGATCAAAGATAGTTTGTTTAGGGAAAGAAGCATTTTGCATCTCATATAATACGACACGTCAAAAATCTCAAGAGTGCTTTAGCTTGCGGATTTTTTTAAATGAATTATTTTTTATAGTAAAGGGGGAGTCTCAAATGCTCATTGAGACTCCCCCTTTCTAAACGTTTACCCTATTTATTCTTGCTGGAAGCGTAATTTTAAACACGCTTTTTCAACATCATGGACCGTTTCCTTGAAAGGTATCACACCTGTAAACGGTGCGATAGAAACAGGTGCTTTTTCAGTTATGCCTTGCTGTGTTAGAACATAGTTCTTATTATTATACGTTAAATAGAACGTTTTAATCGATTTCTTGCCGAAAGAGCTAGTAGAAGAATCAAAAAAGCCCTTTAATTGACTGCAATACTCATTGTAAAAGTCGCTTTTATAGCCAGAAAGTTCCTCGAATTTCTTACTATTAACAGCTCCCGCTTCATCCGCTAATTCGAATATTTTAGCGGAAAATTCTGAAAAAAATTCTTTTACTTTTACACGAATTAATGCTTTTGAATTATAGCTATTTAAGTCATCCGAAAGTGTGACTTTACTCATTGAAATGGCCCCCTGCATAAAAAACATTTACTCTTAAGCTGATATCATAAATGTATAAGAAAAATATACAAATTTCAACATGATTCAACATAATTAGCTTAAATGATGTGCTATTTATAGTAAATATAGGTATTTTTATACGGGTTCAGAATGAAAAATTGACTACGGATTTTAATCGTATACATGAAACAGCATAAGCTCATGTATCATTTTTTTAACAGCCTCCTCGTCTGATGGAATGGCCCCTATCCACTCAATCGTACCGTCCTTTAAATACTCCGCTTGGTATCGTTCTCGTTGATAAAAAAATGAAATAGTCCAACCAGGTAGTTGCGTGTTTTCAAATAGTGGTTTAAAACTGAAATGTTGAATCATCATCAAACCTCGTTTCTATAGTATGTAGTCATATTATTCAAGTATAACGGTATTTTTGCAACTATTCACTTTTCATAGAAGTAAATAGGATGACATTGAAATTCTAAAGAGGTATTTCTTTCGTTGAAAATCATTGCTCTGCTATAATGGGTGCAGAAGGCGACAAAAAACGCCAATCTTGAATACAATTGAAATGAGAGGATACTAATGGATAATTTTATAGTGACATTACTTTTCATGGCTTTCATTGGGGCTGCAATTGGGGGCGTTACAAATCACTTAGCCATTAAAATGCTTTTTCGCCCATATAAAGCGATATATATTAAAAATTGGCGATTACCGTTTACACCCGGTCTTATACCCAAACGACGTGATGAATTAGCGAAACAGCTGGGTCTTACAGTAGTAAATTATTTACTAACTCCCGAAACATTTAGAAAAAAGTTTTTCTCAAAGGATATTCAAGACAAAGTAGAGCACTTTGTACAAACAAAAGTTGAAGAAACAATCTTTACAAACGACAAAACAATTCAGGATTGGCTAAACTTAGCCGGGTTTTCGCATATGCCTGCTACCATTGAGCAGAAGGTTGAAGCAATTGTAGAGGGACAATTTTCGTCAGTAAAGAATACACTATCAACAAAATCAATTCGTACATTGCTATCTGAGGATATCCAAAATACGATTGATGCTAAAATTCCAGTAGCGGTTCAGCATATTTTAGAAAAAGGCGAGGATTATTTTTTATCACCTGAAGGCGAAATGACGATTAAGGCAATGATTGATGACTTTTTATCATCCAAAGGATCTCTAGGCGGCATGATCAATATGTTCTTAGGTGATTCCACTTCACTAGTTGGGAAAGTTCAACGTGAGCTTGTGAAGTTTTTACAAGCACCAGGAACAACAACATTACTAACAAAAATATTTTCACAGGAATGGGAAAAATTCAAAGATCGACCAGCTATGGACTTTTTGCAAGATGTTCAATTTGACCCCATTTTATCGAAATTACAAGTGTACGTGAAAGAACAATTAGCAATCTCTGAACGTTTAAATCAACCGATTTCTTATTATTGGCCTGAAGGAAATGAGTGGGCAAAGTATACCGTGATTCCACAGGTTATAGAAAAGGCTTTTGTGAAGGCAGAGGAAAAACTTGAGGATGTACTAAAACGTTTAAACTTACAAGAAGTAGTGCGAGAGCAGGTAGACTCATTCCCAGTAGAGAAATTAGAGGAACTTGTATTAGGCATTTCTAAACGTGAGTTTAAAATGATTACTGTATTAGGTGCAGTGCTTGGTGGATTGATTGGGATTGTGCAAGGCTTGATTGTTTACTTTATTTAAAAGGAGATTGTATGAATGATTAATATTTATAATGACATTAATGCGCTAGAAGCAACTTTCCGTAAGATTCCAGAATTTGAAGCGTTAAAAGCTGCTGTTGAAGTTGTTAAAAATGATGAAGAGGCATTAAATGTCTTTAAAAACTTCCGTAAAATCCAAATCGAATTACAGAAAAAGCAATTAGCTGGTGAGGATATTTTGGAAGATGAGCTTGTCTATGCACAAAAAGCGGCACAGCTTGCACAGCAAAATGAAAAAATTTCAACGATGCTGGAGGCAGAAATGAAGGTAAGCAAAGTAATCGAAGAAGTAAATCGCATTTTAATAAAACCTATCCAAGGTTTATATGAAGGAATTCAATAAAAGGTGATAATCGCAATTTAAAAGGGAATAATTTTTCTAGGAATTGCACATATAACAAGTGAGAGGAAAACGTGTATCCGCTATTGGTCGGTACACGTTTTTGCTTTATGTACCAGTTAAAGAGTATTGGAGGTTATGACTATGCATGTCATCATTGAATGGATCTATAAAACACCAAAAGGAGCAACAACCGTTTTACGTTCCGCTGAAATGCCTGCAGCTCAAGCACTATTACTTGCAGAGGATATGGAAAGAACGGGAAGAGTAAAATCGCTACATTGCATTGATCGGCAAGATACAAATTGGTCACTTAAAGAGCTAAAAGCCTATTTAAAGGAAATTGATACTGAGCCACATAATATTACGGTCTATTTTGATGGAGGTTTTGATCGTGGGACAAGGCAAGCAGGGCTAGGCTGCGCCATTTATTACGAACAAAATGGTAAGCCTTTACGATTAAGAAGAAATGCCTTTTCGTCTGAATTGAAATCAAATAATGAGGCAGAGTATGCAGCGCTTTATTTAGGCTTAGTAGAGCTTGAACTTTTAAATGTCCACCATTTGCCTGTGCGTATTATAGGAGATTCACAAGTGGTCATCAATCAGCTAAATGGGGAATGGCCAGCATTGGAAAAGGAATTAGCAAGTTGGGCAGATAAAATTGATGCTAAGTTGGAGCAGCTTCACATTCAAGCAGAATACCAGCTTGTCTCACGTAAGGAAAATTCTGAAGCAGACCGCCTAGCTACTCAAGCTTTAAATGGCATCGATATTACTGGTTTGAGCGAGATTGTTAAAGAATAGCGAATAAGAGGTGGTAGTATCTACTGCCACCTCTTCTTATAAAATCCTCTGCTTGCACTGAAACTTTTTCCATTTTAAAACTACTACTCCTTTGAATCCAAACAATAAGGAGAGATTTTATGAACATGAAAAAAATAGCACCTGTAGCTATATCAGCATTATTATTTGGAAGTGCCCTTGTACCGGTAGCTTCAGCAAATGAGCAGCAATCGACAGAAGCAGAGGTACCACAAATACAAATTGATCCCGTACACATTTTTAATGATACTCGTGGTACTGTGGAAGATGTTCGTGTTGGGGAAAATATTACATATTACACAGTAAAAGAAGGCGAGCAAACAAATGTATTAGAAATGACTAAAGATACTCTTGTGTTCGACAATACTGGGAAGAAAGTGGAGCTTCAAAAGGGGGATAAAATAGTAGCTTATACATTTGCTAACAAACCTCAAAAATATATATATCCACCACAATTCAATCCAGAGGTTGTCATCGTTGAAACAGAAAAAGCAGGCTTTGTAGAAGTGGATTATTTCTTTGAAGATTTAACTAATACGTATGATATTTTAAAATTAAATATCGGGAAAGAAACAGAGCTATTCAATGAAAAAGGTGAAAAGGTGGACGCTAAAGATTTAGCAGAGAAGCATCTAGTTGTTTTCTATACGGCCTCTACTAAAAGTATTCCAGCGCAAACAACACCATCTAAAGTAATTGTACTGGACGATGATTCCTCAGCTACTAAGAATCCAATAAATGAAGAAATTGATAATATTATCGCATCAGATTCTTATGAAGTAGCTGGTACAAAAATGGTGCCATTGCGTGTGATCGCTGAAAAGCTTGGCTTCAAAGTGGATTCTACAGGCAAGGGGGCAATCCTTTCAAAAGGGAATATGTCTTACACAATTACTCGCGGTGAAAAAACATTTGGCTATAATAAGGCATTACGTACACTAACAGTTGCACCAACATTGAAAGATACAAAGACATATGTACCTATTGAATTTGTGGACGAATATTTAAAATAATTGTAAAAACAAAACAATCTATAAAATTTTTGTGAAAGATGAATGGTTTTTTGTTGCAGTCTACTTGCTTTTCTGTGGCGAGTGCCAAGACGTTTCCTCTGCTACTGCTCCGTTTAGAGGGTAGCGAACCTGTCTCGCTATCCCACGAGAGTCAAGTAGCTTTCCACTTCCATCCAAAAGAATGTTATCTTTTTAGCAAGGATTTTCACTACTTTTTATTGAAAGGTTGTGTAATCCATTACTTTTTCCATTAAATATAAGATATCCATTCTCTAATCATACAAATAATGGGTTATTTTATTCACTATGGCTAGTATAAAAAAATAAGGAAAAGACACTTTTGCACATGGTTGATTGGAGAGGAGCCAGCGTCACTCCTAGAGGGATAAGCGGCTCATCGGACGCCCCCTGGAAAGGACGGTGGCGGAATGGAAATCAACCTCTCGCCTTGTTACAAGGTCTTTTCTGATAGTGACATTATCTTTCAACAACCTAAAAATAGTATGCCAGCAATGTTTGGCATACTATTTTTTATTTGTAGTTACTCAGCCATTGCTAGAGTGTAATGGATCTTTGAGGAAATATGGGCTGGATATTTTTTCGCAAATTGTTGAAGACATTGTTTAAAAGGTACTGTGTTCATGAAGTTTTTAGCTAATACCATTTCATCTGAATACAATAAAAATTGCTGAAACTGCTGTTGAATAAATACCCTGGTCTTTTCATAATGCTTGTTAATTGAAATAGCACCATAGATTTCTTGTTGATCAATAATGTAAATAAAATCACAAAGTACTTTATGTGTGCCGTATTTAAGTTTTACCGTGACATATAATGTTTTTTCGTCACATCGTTCTAAATCAAAATGGTGGAATGCTACTTCTACTTGATGAATAAAGCTCGAAACAGATGTGTAATTGCCATTTTTTAAAATAAACAATCTCGACACCACCTTTTCTGAAAATTATAATGACAAAAAAATTGTTTGTCTATATTTAAACTGAATATTCTGTTATTTTACGGATTCTAATTGTTATTTTGCTTATAGTCATAGAAATTTGTTAAACTTAAATCTGCAATTATATAAAAGAAGAGAGCGAAACGAAATGAAAATTATTCACATAGATCAAAAATATCCTGAAGATTGGATTCGCGTATTAAATCATATTGCGAATTTATTTTTTGAGGATTCCAAGCTGAAGGTTGAACCAATGGGAGCAGACATGTCTGCTTCATTTGACTATCAGACTGGGGACGACTTTTCCATTTCTACAAAAGCAAACTTGATTGTAGATGGTAAGCAATACACGAATGAGTACAGTATTCAATATGAGTCCCCAGCAACAGATCGTGAGCTAAATATTCGTATAAAACGTGCATTGTCTCATGTATTTTTAGATGTTCTTGAACAGCATACTGGAGTGCATCAACAATGGGGGATTTTAACAGGTGTACGCCCGACAAAGCTCTATCATAAATTTAGAAAAGAAGGGAAGAGTGAGCAAGAAATTGCTGATCTATTAATTCGGGATTTCCGCTTATCAAAGGACAAAGTTGCACTATTGAAGGAAATTGTGGACCGACAACTAGTGACTATTCCTGATCTTGATGCCATTGGACAAGAGATCAGTGTTTATATCGGTATTCCATTCTGTCCTACCAAATGTGCATATTGCACTTTCCCAGCCTATGCGATTGGTAGTAATCGTAAGCAAGGCCGTGTTACGACTTTTTTAGATGGCTTGCATATTGAATTGCGTGAAATGGGCAAATGGCTGAAGGACAATGATATGAAAATCACCTCCATTTATTGGGGTGGTGGTACACCGACTTCCATCGAGGCCGATGAAATGGACGCCTTATATCAAACAATGTATGAATCATTCCCTAATCCTGAAACAATTCGAGAAGTGACAGTTGAAGCAGGAAGACCTGATACCATCACACCAGAAAAATTAGAAGTACTAAAAAAATGGGGTATTGATCGTATTAGTGTAAATCCACAATCTTATACAGATGAAACATTAAAAGCAATTGGTCGTCATCACACAGTCCAGGAAACCATTGATAAGTTTTGGCTTGCAAGAGAATCAGGTATGAACAATATTAATATGGATCTCATTATTGGGCTACCAAATGAAGGGATTGAAGAATTCCAGCATTCATTAGAGGAATCGGCAAAGATGCAGCCAGAGTCTTTAACTGTTCATACGCTATCATTTAAACGTGCGTCAGAGATGACACGTAATAAGGATAAATACAAAGTAGCCGACCGTGATACGGTTGCTGAAATGATGGAAATGGCACAAATCTGGACAAAAGAAAATGATTATGTTCCATACTATTTATATCGTCAAAAAAATATTTTAGGTAATTTAGAAAATGTCGGCTATAGTAAAGCAGGAGAAGAAAGTATTTATAATATCGTTATTATGGAAGAAGTGCAGACAATCTTAGGAATTGGCTGTGGGGCATCCTCAAAATTTGTTCATCCCGAAACAGGGAGAATTACACAATTCCATAATCCGAAAGATCCTGCTGCCTATATCATGACCTTTGAAGAGGCTATTGGAAAGAAAATTGAGTTTTTAAATGAATTATATAAGGCTTAATAATAAAGGCAATCTGATGTGTTCAGATTGCCTTCATTGTCTGTAGTGTTCGTAATGTACAGGCCATTTTTAGCAGAACAGCATCCTCAAAGTATTGTGGATCATAGCCTGTTAATTCCCTTATTTTATTCAAACGATACGTAAGTGTATGTCGATGAATATTCAATTGCTGAGCACAATGCTTTAGCTGTAAATTACAGTCAAAAAACGATTGTAATGTTTCCAATTGTTTAGCGTCCAAGTTTTTGAGTATACGACGGTAAAATGCTTGTACTTCCTCGGAATCACGAGGTTTAAAAAGAGAAAATAACTCGACATCTTCAAAAAAAGTCAATTCATTATGGATTACAGCAAATTTTAGAGCTGTTCTGGCACCTTGATAGCTATAGGGAAGCTGAGATAAATGCTGTACCACGGGCCCTACACCAATTTGAAGGGATGGTAGTTTCTGTTTCTGCTTGCGAAGTGCTTTTATAATGGGACGGCTATTTTGCTCCCCGCAATTTGTTAGCAGGATATAGTATTCCTGTAATTGGCTATGACCAGCAAGAATAGGCTGTTTGTAAAATAGATCCTCAAAAAAGAAGGGTATTGTATTTTCTGCGTAAGATGCTTCATTTAAGCTTACTAAAATCACCTGAAAAGGGCTCGAAAGAGTAAATGGTAATTTCTGAATTCGTTCAGTTAAGGCTCCATCTAGCTTACTCCCATGAACGAGTGCTTCGAATATGTAATCGTTATTCTTTCGTTGCCATTCGCTTTTAGATTCAACAATTGCTTGATGAGCCATAATCTCTGTTGTGAGTTGCACAAGATTAGCAATTTCAAGCATATCCTCTGAATTTCCTGTAATACCTATAACACCTACAACCTCATCTTGATACATAATCGGCATATTGATGCCTGGTTTTGTGTTTGGATAAAGTGCTATATTTTCCTCATTTATAATTAAAGTCTCTTTTGTCTGTGTTACATATAGTGCCCCTTCATGAATATTTTCCACCCTCATTTTATCTCCGGAAGCTAAAATGACCCCACTTGGGCTGATAACATTAATATTGTGACGCAAGCGCAACATCGTTTGATGGACGATATCTTCTGCTAACTTTTTTGTCAACATGTTTATACACCTCGCATAAAAAACAGCCTGTTATATGACAGTTAAATTGTACACCTATTATAATGTTTTCTGAATTTATTGTCATTATAATAAATTGTAAGCGCTTAACTTGGGGATATGAAAATTTACGTAAATGTCAATGGACGACATAAGTGGAGGTAGAACATGAAAGTTATCATTAGTCCAGATTCCTACAAGGGTACTCTATCAGCAGTTGAAGTAGCAAAAGCAATGCAAAAAGGAATCCTGGATGTGGATCATTCTATTGAAACAATTATATTACCAGTGGCAGATGGTGGTGAAGGTACACTACAATCACTTATTGCCTCTACAGATGGTCGATATTGCTCAGCAACTGTGCTTGATCCATTGGGAAGAGCTATCCAGGCTCAATATGGTGTACTGGGCGATCAAGAAACCTGTGTAATAGAGATGGCTCAAGCATCTGGTATTATGCTGTTACAAGAAAATGAGAAAAATCCTGAACTTGCTACATCTTATGGCACAGGACAATTAATTAAAGCCGCACTTGATCAAGGTTTTAGAAAATTTATTATTGGCATTGGTGGAAGTGCTACAAATGATGCGGGTACTGGTATGTTACAAGCATTAGGTGTGCGATTATTAACAGCTGAGGGGTTGGAACTTGATGCAGGTGTTTCTAACCTAATGCAATTAGATGTCATAGATATGAGTCTACTAGATACTAGATTAGCCGAAGCAACATTTACGATTGCCTGTGATGTGGATAATCCGCTCATTGGAGATCGAGGAGCAACAGCTATTTTTGGTCCACAAAAAGGGGTTCAAAAACATCAAATCGCTGAATTTGATCGTTGTTTAAAGCATTTTGCAGATATTGTTGAAGCTCAATTTACTATACGATTACATGACTATAAAGGTGCGGGGGCCGCTGGGGGAATGGGGGGCGCATTAATCGCTTTTTTAAAAGGCACCTTCCATGCAGGAATTGACCTTGTGCTGGATGCTGTACAGCTTCAGGCTCATTTAGCAGGAGCACAGTTAGTGATCACCGGTGAAGGAAAATCGGATCTCCAAACATTACATGGTAAGGCACCATTAGGTGTAGCAAAGGCTGCAAAGCAAGCGCATGTAGAGGTGATGCTGTTATCTGGAGGAATTGATAGAAAGGCAAATACAGCATTACAAGCGTATTTTACAGTTGTTGAGTCATTGGTGGATGAGGAGATTGATGTGCAGCAGGCAATGCAAGAACCTGCTCACTTTATTCGCTTAAAAACAAAAAGAATGATCGAGCGTTACTTACAAAAGGGGGATGACTAGATGTTGTTCATTATTATATTAATAGGGGTATTATTTGTTGTCTTAGGGACGGCTAAGTTGAAGCTTCATCCATTTTTAGCTTTATTAATCAGTGCTTTCTTTGTTGGAATTGCTTCAGGTATGCCACTATTGACAGTAGTGGAAAGTATTAATACTGGATTTGGAGGCTTGATGACAAGTATTGGTTTAGTTATTATCGCCGGTACTATCATAGGCTTAATATTAGAAAAATCAGGTGCTGCTTATCGAATGGCGGAAGTAGTGTTACGAATTGTAGGACCTAAACGTCCGCAATTAGCGATGTCTTTAATTGGCTATATCGTATCCATACCAGTATTTTGTGATTCAGGCTTTATTATTTTATCTAGCTTGCAAAAATCATTGGCAAAGCGAGCGAATGTCACGATTGCATCTATGGCAGTAGCTTTAGCAACTGGCTTATTTGCAACACATGTATTAGTACCACCAACTCCAGGGCCGATTGCAGCAGCAGGAAATATTGGCGCAGCCGATTATTTAGGAACAGTCATTGTCATTGGTTTACTAGTAGCGATACCAGCGACATTTGTAGGCTATCTATGGTCAGTAAAAGTGGCGACAAAAATTCGAGTTCCTGAAGATGAGGTTGAGGCATTAGATTATGAGGAGGTCATTAAATCCTTTGGGAAAATGCCCTCAACATTTAAAGCATTCTTACCAATCGTTCTGCCAATTGTGTTAATTGGTCTGGGTTCTATAGCAGCATTAGTTGGGGATACGGAATCGACTTTCAATACCATCTTTAAATTTTTAGGTTCTCCAACAGTGGCACTATTTTTAGGTGTAGCAGCTGCCTTTTTATTATTACCTGAAATCAATGAAACGACATTAACAGGTTGGATTGGCGAAAGTCTAAAAGAAGCAGCACCTATTTTACTTATAACAGGTGCTGGTGGTTCGTTTGGAACTGTTATAAAAAATGCTGGTGTTGGAGAAATGCTTCAGGAAATGGATTTAGGTATGTTTGCCTCAGGTACATTATTCCTTCTAGTGCCATTTATAGTAGCAGCAGCATTGAAAACAGCCCAAGGTTCTTCCACAACAGCTCTTGTGATTACGTCTACTTTAGTAGCCCCGATGCTTGTGACACTGGGAATTGAGGGAGCGGTACCATTAGCATTAGTGGTGATGGCAATAGGTGCAGGGGCAATGACCGTTAGCCATGTGAATGATAGCTTCTTCTGGGTAATTACACAGTATAGTGGCATGGAAGTGACACAAGCCTATAAAGCGCAAACGGTGGCCACGTTGTTACAGGGTCTTGTGACGATTATTATTACGATGATTTTATGGTGGATTTTTGTTTAAAGTAAAGGGAGAGCGGCCCATGGCTAGCTCTCTTTTTGTATAATAGGAAAATAGAAAGGAAGTTAGTAGATGAAAAAAATAATAGTATTACTCCTTTGTATTTTTTTATTAGCTGGCTGTACCGAGGCAGTCAAGACAGAGAAAATTCATGTAACAGCTGGTCATGAAATGCAGGTTCATTTTATTGATGTAGGGCAGGGGGATTCTATACTGATTGAATCACCAAGTGGTAAAACGATGCTTATAGATGGGGGAGTGAAGGGCGCAGGACAACAGATTGTTTCTTATTTAAAAGAACTTGGAATAAATAAGCTTGATATTGTGGTAGCGACACACCCAGATGCTGATCATATTGGGGGGCTTATTCCTGTATTAGATAACATGATGATTGAACAATTTTATGATTCGGGAAAAGTACATACATCGCAAACCTTTGAAGAGATGCTGACACGTATCGATGAAAAAAATATTCCTTACCATGTGCCAAAAATAGGTGATGATATTGTATTTGATAAGGATGTAAATGTGAAAGTTTTAAATGCCAATGAACAGGCTACAGATAATAACGATGCCTCTATTGTCTTAAAAATGACTTATGGGGATGTCTCTTTTTTATTGACGGGAGATGCGGGAGTGGCATTAGAAAAGGAAATGTTGCAGTATGATGTGAAAGCAACCGTTTTAAAAGCGGGACATCATGGCTCTAACACAAGTAGCTCGGAGGAATTCATTCAGGCTGTAAAACCAGAGGTCACGATATTAAGTTATGGAGAAGATAATAAATATGGACATCCCCATGCAGAAGTAGTGGATCGTTTGCAGGCTATTGGTAGCAAAATCTATGCCACAGCAGATTTAGGAACGATTACGGTGTCCACAGATGGGGTAAACTATGCGGTGAATGGCAAGGAAACTTCTAGAGTGGAAACGGGCAATAAACCATCTAAAGAAGTAGCACCGACAACAGCTATTGAAATCGTTAGCAAGGATCTAGTTACTGAAATAGTAGGAATCAAAAATAGTGGACAACAAGCAGTATCTTTAAAAGGTTGGCAGCTTATTTCAATTGAAGGGCATCAAGTTTATAATTTCCCTAATCTCTCTTTACAGCCAGGGAAAATAATTTATATTACTAGTGGAACCAATGCGCGGGAAGGGCAAAATTATTTGAAATGGACGACTAAACAAATTTGGTTAAACGATGGAGATGCTGCGCAATTACGGAATGAGAAAGGGGAACTTGTAAGTGAGCTTGAGTAAATACACATTGGACCGTATTGAAGATGGCTATGCGGTTTTTTTAAAGTTTCCGGCAGAAGAGGAACAGCTCATTATTTCGCAGTCAGCCATAAACAAGGCTGTGCAAGTAGGTGATCGTGTTCAGATAGAAGAAAAAAATGGTATTTACCATATTGAAATTTTACAAGAAGAAACACAACAAAAAAAAGCAGACATTCAGAGTTTAATGAATCGTTTACGAAATAAAAATAATTAATAGATGACAAGCTGTGAGAAATTGATGCACAGCTTGTTTTTAGCTAGAGGAAATGTGTATAATTTGTTATCCTAAATATTTTGAAAATATGCTAAAATAATAGTATTAATCGGGGAGCTAGGAGCGGACAAAATGTCGATAAATACTATTATTTTTGATTTAGATGATACATTACTATGGGATAAAAAATCAGTCAAAACAGCATTTGAAAAAACATGTGACTATGCAGCAACTGTACATAATGTGAATCCTGCTGAGCTAGAGGAAGCTGTTCGCCGAGAGGCACGTGCTTTATACGAAGGTTATGAAACATATGATTATACGGTTTTAATTGGTATCAATCCATTTGAAGGTCTTTGGGGAACATTTGACGACTCGACGGATTCCTTCCAAAAAATGAAGGAAATTGTTCCTAGCTATCGTGCAGCGGCTTGGACAAAAGGGTTAGCTGCTCTTGGGATTGAGGATACAGCGTTTGGAGCAGAGCTAGGAGAGCGCTTTGTAGCCGAGCGTAAAGTGGCTCCATTTTTATACGAAGATACTTTTGCAGTGTTAGATGAATTAAAAGGAAAATATCAGCTTGTATTGCTTACAAATGGTGCACCAAGTTTGCAAAACCTAAAGCTAGAAATCACACCAGAAATTGCACCATATTTTGATCATATTATTATTTCAGGTGACTTTGGTAAAGGTAAGCCGGACGCATCTATTTTTGAGTATGTAATGGAGAAGGCAGGTATTACAGCTGATGAGGCAATTATGGTTGGCGACAATCTTAATACTGATATTTTAGGATCATCTCGTGTGGGAATGCGCAATGTATGGATTAATCGTGAAAGCAATATCGCCAACGGGGCTGTGACACCTACCTATGAGGTGGACTCTTTGACAGCGTTGTTGGAGCTTGTAAATAGGCTATAATAAAAAATGTACTGATCCTTCATGGAGTCAGTACATTTTTTTGTTAAAAATAGACATTCAGTCTAAGGTATAAACATGTAAAAGCTATCGCTATACAAAGCTGAACAAGAGCGCTAGCAATTAAGTAGCCCTGAGGTTCACCAGCCTTTTTACGATAATAGATTTGCATAAAGGAGTAGAGTGAGAAAAGGCCATAAATAATTGTTGCATGAATAGTATGGTGCACAAGATAGATACCAAATGAAATACCTCCAAACAACACGAGCATGATGGCATTGGCAATGGCATGCTCAACTGTCGCAGCGAAAAAGCGACGTTCTGTATAAGGCATTCTTTTTTTTGCAATCCATAGGATGAAATGCGTAAGTAGGATGAAAATATTCCCCATAATAAGTTTCGTCGACCGCTTCTCATCATAAAAATAGCGTAGAGAGTCAATTGATTCTTCAATTAGAAAGGCTTGCTTGGTTTCAACATTGAAGAAAATCTTGTTATTGAGGACCTTCCATTTCTCTTGTGTACGGTCATTATAGAGAATCAAAATATCATAGATAGTACCATTTTTCCATTGACTAGCGGATATTGTTACAGGAGAAGCGTTGTCCAAATTTTTTTGTAGCTGTATGATAGCCTTTGAATGAGCATAGCATTGCTGAGGAACATAAAGGCAAGAATCCTTTGCTATAAAGGTTTCCTTGTTTATATTCTCCTTTAAATAGATTCGTTGGATTGCTTTTGACGAATCCGTTGTCATAGGAGAATTAGTAGGACGTTGAACAAAAGATAAAACTAATAAAGCAAGAACTACTATAAATAGCAATGATACAGAAGGGATTTTCCATTTATTTTTTCTCGTTTGTTTATTAATTACTAAAGGCTCTGTCATATTGCGTAATAATTTTTTTTCCTGCTGATCAGATAGCATTAAATCATCTAAGTGTTGCCATGTCTTCTTATCATACTTCATCCATTTCACCTCCTAGCTCTTTTTTTAAAGCGACGAGTGCTCGTTTTAATGTGTTTTTTACTTTCCCCTCATTCCAGCCAAGAATATTGGAGGTTTCCTCGATGGATAGTCCCTCTATTTTGCGCAGGATAATCACATCGCGATAGGTAATTTTTAGTTTGCGAATTGCAAGATATAGTATCCTGGCATCTTCCCGTTGCATCAGCCATTGATGAGGAGAAGGTGACGTTTGTTCTTCATGCTGTTGTAAAAAAGGGACAAATTGAATAATCCTTTTTCGACGATAATGATCATAGGCAAGGTTACGCGCGGTGCAGCGTAACCAAGCGAGATCAGCCCCTTCTTTAATTGTTTGGTGATGTTTCAAATAACGGACAAAGGTTTCCTGTGTATAATCCTCCGCTAATTTTTCGTCATTTAGTAAGTAATATAAGTATTTAAAAATGGTGTGATTATGTAAGTAAAATATTTCTTCTATGTTCAAGCTGTGCACCTCCTTTTCTTTAAAGACGAAGAACCTTTAGAAAAGTATCATTTTACCAAAAAGAAAAAGCAGAGAGTAGAGACTCCCTGCTTCTTGTTGTTGATAATTATAGGGTAATGGCTTTCACTTCATCAATGTTTTCAAGCTGTGCCACAAATACTAAATCTTCTTCTGTTACAACATTGTCAACCGTTAGCATCATAACCGCTGTACCACCAACCTGTGCACGACCAACCTGCATTGTCGCGATATTGATTTCTTTTTCTGCAAGCTTTGTTGCTACACGGCCAATTGCACCTGGTTTGTCAGTATTTTTAATGTAAAGTAGGTGGCCTTGTGGAATGACGTCTACAACATAGTCCTCCACTTTTACAATACGTGCACCTAAACCGTTTAATAGTGTACCTGCTACAGTGTGCGTTTCGTTAGCAGTAATAATTTCAATAGTAATTAAGCTTGTAAAGCCTTTTGCTGTTGTTGTTTTGTGCTCATTAATTTTCATACCAATACGTTCAGATAAGTAACGAGCATTCACATCATTGACATGATTACCGTGATTTTTAGACAGTAAACCTTTTAACGCATTTGAAGTTAATGGACGAACGTCATAGTTTGCTACTTCGCCAGCATAAGATAGGTTGATTTCCTTGACTGGCTCTGTTGTCACTTGTGATAGGAATGAACCAAGCTTTTCAGCTAATTCAAAGAAAGGCTCAACTTGTGCAAGAAGCTCTTTTGGTATAGATGGCATGTTTACTGGATTTGTTACAGTACCTGTTTTGTAAAATTTAATGATGTCATTTGATACATCAACCGCTACAGATTCCTGTGCCTCGATTGTAGATGCTCCTAAGTGAGGCGTTGCGATAACTTGTGGTAAAGTCAGTAGCTTATGATCTGTTGCTGGTTCAGAAACAAATACATCAAGAGCTGCTCCAGCCACTTTACCTGCTACGATTGCATCATATAAATCGTCTTCATTGATAATGCCGCCACGCGCACAGTTAATAATACGTACGCCATCTTTCATCATCGCAAATTTATCTTTATTAATAAGGTTGCGAGTTTCAGGTAGAAGTGGTGTATGAACTGTAATGAAATCTGCAGCTGCACAAATTTCTTCAACCGTTGCTTTTGTTACACCTAATTCTTTGGCACGTTCATCAGTTAGGAAAGGATCATATGCCATTACATTCATACGTTGACCTTTTGCGCGATACGCTACTTCAACGCCGATTCGACCAAAACCTACAACACCTAAAGTTTTATTTTTTAGCTCCACGCCAACATAAGATTTGCGATCCCATTTCCCATTTTTTAATGTATTAAAAGCTTGTGGAATATGACGGGCAAGTGAAGTCATCATCGCAATTGTATGCTCGGCAGCTGAGTTTGTGTTGCCGTCTGGTGCGTTTACCACAATAATACCGTGTTCTGTAGCAGCAGCAAGGTCAATATTATCGACACCAACACCAGCGCGACCAATTAATTTTAAGCTTTTAGCTGCTTCAATCACTTCACGTGTTACGGTTGTTTGAGAACGAACAAGTAATACATCTACATCTGCGATTTTAGCTATTAATTCTTCAGGTGCTAGTCCTGTGTCTACAATAATGTTTAAATCTAAATCTTGTTCCTGGCGTAATGGGAAAATACCATCCTCACTTAGTGGATCAGCGATAAATACGTTAATAGTTCTTGTTTTTGTTGCAGTAGTCATTATAATTAGCTCCTTTTTTATCATTATTGGTTGGTAGTGGCTTTATCTACGACAGTCTGAAATTTGTAAAATTCGAACATCTTACAGCATGCAAACAATCTCCTTTCTAAATCGAAAACAATATAAAAAGCCTTCCACGCCTTACAAACACAATTATTGTGTTGTAAGGGGCGAAAGGCTGTATAAACTTTGGTTCGCGGTACCACCCTTAATCACTGCTGGAAAATTTATTCTGGCAGTCTTAGCTATATGCGTAACGTGCATGAGACGGATAAGCTTACTTTTAAGTTGTTCGGCTTATCTATTCAGGAGTGGAACTATTATCGTAGAAATCACTGATTTGCACCAACCATCAGCTCTCTATGGATTTTCTTGCGACTAGTGTGTCTCCGTCGTTATATTTTTTGTGATTAAATTTGTTAACATCATAATCCCTATTGTTCACCTTTGTCAACGATATTTCTTAAAAACTTTAAAAATATTGACTTCAAAAGTCTGAAAAATAACCAATTACGAACAATTTATGTATTATATTATTTTATTGTTCGTCTTTTTGGGGAGTACAATGAAAGCGCTAACGCTATTTGAAAAGTCCGATAGTATCAGGTTTCTGTGCAGTTTTAGAATAAAAAATTATATGGGAATTAAATGGAATAAAATAGAGGTTTTATGCTAATTGTCGATGGTGTGGATCCGAGAAAGCGAACGATTTTGTTTGTCACATTTTAGACAAAAATATGAATAGTAGAAGGTAAATAGACTGTGAGAGAAGAATGTTAGTTAAGGATATGGATTTGGGGGTGTAAGAATGAAGTATGATGTTGCAATAGTCGGTGCTGGACTTGCAGGATTAGTCGCAGCTTGTGAATTAATCGATGCAAAGAAAAAAGTTCTTTTAGTAGATCAAGAGCCTGAAAATTCAATCGGGGGACAGGCATATTGGTCGTTCGGTGGAATATTTTTAGTAAATTCTCCAGAGCAACGAAGGCTTGGGATTAAAGATAGTAAGGAGCTTGCATGGCAGGATTGGCAAGGAACTGCAGGCTTTGATCGTTTAGATGATGAGGATTCTTGGGCATATAAATGGGCAAGAGCCTATGTCGATTTTGCTGCAGGTGAAAAATACGACTGGTTAAAGTCAAAAGGAATAAAGTTTTTCCCCGTTGTTGGATGGGCAGAGCGGGGAGGTTCGTTAGCAGGAGGACACGGCAATTCAGTACCAAGGTTTCACATTGTCTGGGGAACAGGCCCTGGCATTGTAAAGCCATTTGTAGATAAAGTGAAACAGGCTATAAAAGATGGATTTATTGACTTCAAGCCAAGACATCGTGTGGATGAATTTATCCAGCAAGAAGGGGAGATTACAGGAATTAGCGGAACGGTGCTTGCTGAAACCTTTATTAATCGAGGTGAAAAAAGTTCCAGATTAGGGATCGGTGAATTTTCCTACGAAGCTAAAGCTGTGATTGTGGCAAGTGGAGGTATTGGGGCAAATTTTGATTTAGTAAGAAAAAATTGGCCTGCTCGATTAGGGACACCTCCTAAAAATATGGTATGTGGTGTGCCAGCTTACGTTGATGGAAGAATGCTAGAGATTACGGAACACGCTGGGGGACGCATTGTTAATCGTGATCGTATGTGGCATTACACAGAGGGGTTAAAAAATTGGGATCCGATATGGCCTAACCATGGGATTCGGATATTGCCTGGTCCCTCCTCCCTGTGGTTTGATGCAGAGGGGAATCGTTTTCATGCACCCAACTTTCCAGGGTTTGATACGCTCAGTACGTTGGAGGCGATTCAAAAAACTGGTTATGACTATTCCTGGTTTATTTTAACGGAAAAAATTATTGAGAAAGAATTTGCTTTATCTGGCTCAGAGCAAAACCCAGATTTAACAAACAAAAGCATTAGCGATGTTCTAAAACGCATTTTACCAGGCCCACCGGCTCCGATCCAAGCTTTTAAAAATCACGGAGAGGATTTTGTGATTGCACATGATCTAAAGGAACTTGTAGATGGAATGAATAAACTTGCTGGGAATGAGCTACTTGATTTCATGAAGATTAAAGAACAAATCTTGGCAAGAGATCGTGAAATGGACAATAAGTTTACGAAGGATTTGCAAGTAAACGCTATTCATGGAGCAAGAAATTATATTGGCGATAAATGGGTGCGTGTTGCCAAGCCACATAAAATTTTAGATACCAAAAATTGGCCTTTAATTGCTGTTCGCTTAAACATTCTAACAAGGAAAACTTTAGGTGGCTTACAAACAAATTTAAATGGTGCTGTTTTAGGTATGGACGGTCAGCCAATTCCTGGGTTATATGCTGCTGGTGAAGTAAGTGGTTTCGGTGGCGGTGGTGTCCATGGCTACCGCGCTTTAGAAGGGACATTTGTAGGTGGGTGTTTATTTAGTGGACGCCAGGTAGGACGTTATTTAGGACAAGGATAAAGTGTATAAATAAGAGCATCGTCTTGATAAACGATGCTCTTTTGAACTGATGATCACTATGCTGAATTTTTTGAGCTGCAATGACTATGAAATAATCCCCTGAATTAAATTGAATGGATTTGGGATCTTACTTGCCCAAACTACAGGGAAACTATCTTTAATGCATTATCTCTCTAAGTATTAACAATTTGATTGTTGGACCTCTGCAATCTTAGCAATTTGCGCTTCAACTTGTTCCTTTGTCCAACCATTTTCCTCCACGAAAAAGTTGCGTTCGGCACGGCGACAATCATCTGAACAGCTACGCATGTAAAATGCCTCGTGTTTTTCTTCACAAAGCATTAATTTATGACACGCAGGGTTTGCACAGTTTGTATATCGTTCAGAAGGTTCCCCTGTAAAATAATCCTTCCCAACAATGACATGCTCCACCTGATTAATCGGTACACTTCGACGACGGTCAAAAACAAACATTTGACCATCCCATAATTGACCTTTTACTTCAGGATCCTTCGCATATGTAGCAATACCGCCGTGCAATTGACCTACGCTCTTACCATAGCCCTCACGTTTTAGCCAACCTGAGAATTTTTCGCAGCGAATACCACCTGTACAATAAGTTAAGATCTTTTTATCTGCAAAATCTTCTTTATGTGCCTCCATCCAAGCAGGTAGGTCACGGAAGTTTTCGATATCTGGTCGTACAGCACCTCGGAAATGACCGAGATCATATTCATAGTCATTACGGGCATCGATGATTACTGTGTTGTCATCTTGCATCTGTTCCATAAATTCTTTAGGTGTTAAATAATCACCTGTGATTTCTAACGGATTGATATCCTGTTCTAAGCCTAGGTGAACAATTTCCTTACGAGGACGTACATGCATTTTTCTAAAGGTATGCCCTTCAACCTCATCAATTTTCCACATAATATCATTAAAACGAGCATCAGCCTTCATATGGCTCATGTAAGCATCTGTTTGCTCAATGGTACCTGATACAGTTCCGTTAATACCTTCGTAGCCTACTAAAATGCGACCAAGAAGCCCTATCTCTTTACACAGTGCTAGATGCTCTTCTGCAAAAGCTTCAGGGTCTTCAATCGTAATATATTTATAATAAAGTAATACACGATAGTCTTTTTGTGTCAAAATACGTTACCACCTTTATCTCAATATTCGTCCTTTAATATAGCATAACAAGGAGCATTTTTGCTTAGAGAGAAGGAGTTTTCTAAAAAAACACGAATTATATATAGTGAATGACTATTCATATTTGGGGGTTATAGAGATGGAATTTTCAACAATTACTTTAGAAAAATTAGAACGTCGCGCAACATTAACGTTGAATCGTCCGCAGGCGATGAATGCTATGGATGGTATTATGATGCGTGAACTAGCAGAATGCTTTGAAGCTCTACAACAGGAAAAAGATATTCAGGTGCTTGTTATTCGTGGAGAAGGAAAGGTCTTTTCTGCGGGTGGTGATATAAAAGCAATGCTAGATGAAAGCAAACCGCTGAATATTGATGAGGCAATGGTTTATCTGACACGTATCGTAAAGGCATATTATCAGCTACCGATGATAGTGATTGCAGCAGTTCATGGAGCTTCAGCAGGTTTAGGATTTAGTCTAACACTAGGGGCAGATATTATTGTAGCCTGTGAAAATAGTAAGCTTGCTATGAATTTCATTGGAATAGGACTGATTCCAGATGGTGGCGGTCATTTCTTCATGAAGGAGCGTGTAGGTACTGTTAAGGCAAAACAAATGATATGGGAGGGGAAGGTATTAACAGCAAAAGAAGCATTAGATGCAGGATTAATTGATTATATTGCACCTGAGGGCACTGTATTTGCAATGGCAGATCAGCTGGTGGGTAAAATGCTTGCATCCCCAATATCTTCCATGATTACGACGAAAAAAATTCTGCATGCACAAAATATGCCACAGCTAGAAAATATCTTAGCATTAGAGGCTGAGGGACAGTCTACAATGCGTAAAACATCAGATCATATTGAGGGCATTCATGCTTTTGTAGAGAAAAGAACGCCTGTCTTTGTAGGTAAATAAAAATAATAAAAGGCGCGTAGCAAACACTTGACTACGTGCCTTTTATTAGCCACTAAACATGGAATAAAATTAATTTACCTGAAGCGTTTACAAGACGATGAGTTTTATCGGCAACACCTTTTTCTTCAATTTGTTGTTGTCCATTTAGTTTAGCAGCCTCATCATTTTCAAAAGTCCAAGTTTCATCAAATAATGTTTCTCCTGTTTTTTCAAAAGCTGTAAAACGATAATTCTCCATACAGACCCCACCCTTTTACTTGAATATATTTCTATTATACATAGAAGATTTATAAACTTCACGGTAAAACTAGTGGATTTTTTGATAAATTACGAAAATTGTGGAAAAAGTGAGGCAATGTTGTTTTTTCCGTAATAGCATTTTTCATCAAACATGAATTATGATAAAATAGAACAAATATTCGGTATTGGTTAATCAGCATATTATTACTTTGGTTTGCACTAAAGAGAGAATTATCTACTATTTGAGGTGATTGGATGTCAGCAATTCGTTTTTTCCATATGGCAGATTTACATTTAGATAGTCCATTTAAGGGCTTATTTGGTCTACCCGAACACATTTTAAAGAAAATACGGTTAAGCACTTTTGAAGCGTTCGATAAAATTATCGTTAAAGCGATTCAGGAAAAACCTGATTTTTTACTAATTGTTGGGGATATTTATGATGGTGAAAATCGTAGCTTGCAAGCACAACGAAGATTTCAAGATGCAATGGAAAAGCTCTTTCAACACAATATCCCTGTGATTGTGAGCTACGGAAATCATGATCATTTAAATGGCACATGGACACGCTTTGCTTTACCAAGTAATGTCTATGAATTACCGGCTGAAACGAGTGTAGTTCAATTAAAAATACGTGGTCAGCAAGTGAATATATATGGTTTTAGTTATCCCGAACGTCATTTAAGGGAATCCGTTATCGAAAGCTATCCAACTGCGCATGATCAGCATGCCCTTCATATTGGTATGCTACATGGCAGTGAGGCAGGCAATACGACACATGATGTGTATGCCCCTTTTACAAAACAGCAGTTACTTGAAAAGAACTATCATTATTGGGCGCTTGGCCATATTCATAAACGACAGCTTTTACACCAAAACCCGCCCATTGTTTATCCGGGCAATATTCAAAGTCGACATCGTAAAGAACAAGGAATGAAAGGTTTTTATGATGTGACGTTATCCAAAACATCGACTGAGCTTGATTTTATCTCTACTTCTGCTGTCGTTTATAGCACGATAGAGGTGGATTGTACGGATGTGGTACACGCCAATGAATTGCTGAAGAGATGTGCAGAAGCGATTACAGCCAATAGAAAGAAGTTTGGCGCATCAGTAGTAGAGCTTCATTTGCAACAAATTGACGAACAAACAGAAGCTTTATTTGAGCATGCAACAGTAGATGCATGGTTAGAGACTATTCGAGAGGCTGAGGAAGGTATTGAGCCAATGTGTTGGGTACAAAAAATGGTGTTGCAAAAGGCCGCGAGATTTTATGAGCATACCGCAACTACCCAATCCGTTGTGAGCTTAATGGAACAGTGGGACAGTAATGAATGGAAGGATATTTTAAAAGATTTGTACCAATATGCCGGTGGGGCAAGGCTAATAGAGCCACTTAGTGAAAAGGATATTGAGAACTTAACGCATCGTGCACAGACATTATTAGCAGAAGAAATTCAAAGGGCGTGATTACATGCTGACAATTCAAAAAATCCAAATTTATGGCTTTGGTAAGCATGAAAATATCTCCATTTCGTTAAATGATGGTGTCACTATTTTTTATGGTTTAAATGAAGCAGGAAAAACGACGATTCAACAGTTTATACTACAAATGCTTTTTGGCTTCCCTACAAGGCAGCAGACACAGCGCAAATATGAGCCGAAAATTTCGACAAAATATGGGGGTCAGCTGACACTTTTGCATCCAATTTATGGTCAATGCACAATTGAACGTGTGAAAGGAAAAGCTGTTGGTGATGTTACTGTCTATCTTGAGGATGGTACAACGGGGCATGAGGAGCTGTTAGGAAAGCTTTTATATGGTTATTCTAGGGCATCCTTTGAAGCCATTTTTTCTTTTTCACTGCATGAGCTACAAGGTATTGAAAAAATGTCTGAAGAGGAGCTAACTCATTTGCTACTTGCCTCAGGTACAACAGGTATTCAGCATTTATCCACCCTTGAAAAGAAAATGGATAAAGAGGCTAGTGAGTTGTTTAAAAAGACAGGTAAAGTGCCATTGATTAATCAAAAGATCGAGCAATTAAAGCAGCTGGAGCGGACGATTAAACAGGAACAGGGAAAAATACAAACCTTTGAGGATAAATTACAGCAATTACAGTTACTCGAGCAAAAGTTAGAACAACTATATGGTACGCAAAAACAGCAACAGCAACAGTGGCAGCAATTAACTATTCAAAAGCAAGCGCTTCCTCTTCTCAAGCAGCAACAGACTTTGCAACAAACAATGACCAATTATCAGCATGTTCAGTTTCCATCAGAGGGTATTAGACGTTATGAACAAATAAAGGATCGTCTGTTACATGAAAGTCAACAACTGATGCAATTAAAGGAGCAGCATCAAACATTGCAGGAGAAACTAATAGCAGCAGTGGATGAGCAAAAGGTTAATGAAATGGCTTACCTTATGCAAAAAGAGGCAACGTGGCATCAGCTAATGGTGAAGGAGCAAAATTTACAGGATGATCTCTTTTTACTCGAACAAGAAATTGAAGCACAGTTTCGTTTACTAGGTGTAACAGACAAAGAGGCACAAGAAAATCTTCTGAACGAAACAGTTTCACTCCAACAGGAGCAACAATTTCAGCTTCAAATAAGTAAATTAGAGGAGGCCGAGGAGGAGCTAAAATTTTATCTACGTTCACTCGATCAAGTACACCAAGAGTTAGATGCAATAGCCAAACAGAAGCAGCAGCTAATGCTTGAGTCATTAACAAGCGAGGAAGAACATATTTTAGCACAGTGGCCACAACAAAAGCGGAGGCTTGAGCAATTACGTGCTGCCAAATCGCAACGCAGTAAGCAGAAGCAGCCTCATTATTTTATCTGGCTTGTACTACTGATTGGTTTCATGTCGTTTGCTTATGGCGTATTTGAAAAAAACATAGTTGTAATCCTAATTGGAGCAGTTTTATCATTGCTAACCTTTTTGTTTATTCGATATGTTAAGCAAGCAGATGAACCTACTAATAAAGAGCACAATTTCCTCCTACGGGAGTTAGAGCAGGAGGAATTGACAGTACAAGCAGTTCTTTTAAAGAAGCAAAGATATGAAGATCGTTGGTTACACATCAATGAACAGCAGAAAGAAAAAGAGCAGCAATACACTTCTCTTGAATATAAAATTCAACAAGCGGAGGTAGAGAGTGAAGAAGCCACTCAGACACTCCAGCATTTTTTAAAGCGTTATCGCTTACAAGGAACGATAGCTAGAACGCTAATGCCCGAATTATTTATGCGTATTCGTGGTGTACAAGAATTAGCAGCTAAACGAAACAGTACCTCAAGTCTATTGCAAGAAACACAGGTAGAAAAGAGCAACATTTATGAGCAGCTTCAACGGGTTTTAGATGGAGCCTATGATGAACAGGAAATTTATATGCATTTACGAACAGCCTACCTTGAAGCACAACAGCATCAGCAGCAAGCACAGCATGCAAAAGATCAGCTAGCCAACATCCAAATAAAAATAGAAGGTGGACAATCAAGAATGGATCGTTATACAGCTGAAATGTACGAGCTATTCAGTGAAGCAAAAATCCAAAATGAACAGGCTTATTATGAAATGCATGAGCAATTTGAACAGAGAAGAAAAATTGAGACAGAATTGCAAACTGTTCAGGCTCAATTATCTTCACTCGATCTTCAACAGAAGAAAAATCTGATGGAGGACACTGTTAACGAGGGCATATTTGCTTTACAACAAGAGCAGCAGTCATTGCAATTAGAAATTGACCAATGTCTTGAACAACGTGCCGCTTTGCTAATGGAAAAAGAACAGCTATTAAATGATGAAAAGTATGGTCAATTGCTTCAACAGTTTGAGCAGGAGAAAACAGAATTGCAGCAGTTAATAGAGCAATGGGCAACTAAAAAAGCTGTGGCAACAGCTATTCATGAAACTTTATTCCGTCTTCGCGAAGAAAAATTACCTCATGTCCTTGCAGAGGTAAATGCCATATTCCGTTTACTAACAGAAGGAAACTATGACAAACTTTCGATTCATGAGGAAGGTTATTTTGTAGCACAGGATGCTGCAGGAATACGTTATCAAATGGTGGAGTTGTCGCAGGCTACCAAAGAGCAAGCTTATATTGCATTGCGAATGGCTCTAGCAAAAACCCTAGTGAGCGCAGCTCCATTTCCCATGATTATGGACGATCCTTTTGTCCATTTTGATCGAAACCGCACAGACAAAATGGTACAATTAATGAAAGAAGTAGGATATGAACGTCAAATTTTATATTTTACTTGCCATGATACAATGCTCAAATATTGGCAGAGAGATCAGATTGTCGATATAGGAGCATTAGCAAATGAAAGGGGAGTGGCGTCAACATGAAAGGGATTACGACGCTCCAAGTTGGAGAAGCAGTTGATCAATTTTTATTAATAAAACAAGCGACAAAAGGTGTTACAACCGTTGGAAAGCCATTTATGTCGCTATTATTACAAGATAAAAGTGGGGATATAGAGGCAAAGCTATGGGACACGAATGAGGATCATGAAAAGATGTACCATGCGGAAGCCATTGTACGTGTTGGCGGAGAGATTCATGACTATAGAGGAAAGAATCAATTGCGTATCAAATCTATTCGTGTTGCAAAGCCAGAGGAAGGAATCGCTATTCATGATTTAGTGCCGTCCTCTGCAACACCGAAAGAACAACTATATGAAGAATTAACACAATTTTTCTTTGATATTAAAAACCCAAATATCTCACGAATTACTAGAGCGGCTATAAAAAAACACCAAGAGGCCATTTTAGTTTTTCCAGCAGCGACAAAAAATCATCATGACTACGCGTCAGGTTTATTAGATCATATGGTCTCTATGCTTAAACTAGGTAAAGCCATTGCTGATCTATATCCAACACTAAATCGTGACTTATTATATGCGGGAATTATTTTACATGATGTAGGCAAGGTTGTAGAGTTATCAGGACCAGTTGCCACAATGTATACAGTAGAGGGCAATTTATTAGGCCATATTACGATTATGGTGAATGAAATTGCTAAGATTGCTAGTGAGCTTGAAATTGAAGGTGAGGAAGTCATGCTGTTACAGCATATGGTATTGTCTCACCATGGGAAAGAAGAATGGGGTAGCCCGAAAAAACCGATGATTCAGGAAGCAGAAATCTTGCATTATATTGATAACATTGATGCAAAGATGAATATGTTAACAAGAGCATTAGGAAAAACGACACCGGGTGAATTTACAGAGAGACTCTTCCCACTGGATAATCGATCATTCTATAAGCCTACTATTTAAAAAGCAGTATAAATCAGCCCATAAACTAACATTGCTGTCTAGCTATTCGTTATTAATTTCTCTGAGTCTAAGTATTCATATATTTATTAATAGTGCCTAACTATTGTACCAATGTGAATATTTATTTTAGAATAGAGAGAGAAATTATAGGAATGGGGAAAAGTAATGGATACAGAGGGACTTTTTTCACGGAAAATTAAGTTTTGGAAAAGTTTAATTTTCAAAATGATATTAGCAATTGGCATAAGCTTGTTTATTAGCTCCCATATTTCAGAATTTGTTAGTCGTCAATTCGAGAAAGTAGTGCATTTAAATGGTAGTGCAGGGGTTGTCATCAATACATTTATTTCGTTATTTATCGGCACAGTAATTATTTCGTTATGTACAAGGTATATCGTCTTAAGGCGTGTAAAGCGTGTGTTAAATGCTATGACACTGGCTGCTGATGGCGATTTAACTGTTCGCATTGATGATCGATTGAAAGATGAAATTGGTCAATTATCGACTGAATTTAATCATATGTTAGAGCAAATTGGCACGGTCATTGAAAAGACGAATAAAGCATCGACAGATGTATCAGCCTTTACAAAGGAATTTACAACGATTACCGAGCAAAGCAGTCAAACAGTTGAAACTATCTCCAGTGCCATTGGGGAAATTGCCTCCAGTGCAGAAGGACAATTAAGGCAAATGGATTTATTATCTGAATCGGCACATTTAATCACTAAAGATATGGATCATGCATCTTCTGCTGTACAGGCAGTGGCCTCAATAGCGAATGAAACGAACCAAAAGGCTGATTTAGGATTACAGTTAATTGAGCAAACGATTGAGAAAATGAATACCATTAATGAATCTGTTCATCAATCAACCGAAGTTGTGAATGCTTTAGGTGAAAAATCAAAGGAAATTAGTACGATTGTAGCGCTGATTACAAGTATTACAGATCAAACAAACCTGCTTGCATTGAATGCATCTATTGAAGCAGCTCGTGCAGGAGAGGCTGGAAAAGGCTTTGCAGTAGTGGCAGATGAAGTAAGAAAGCTAGCAGAGGAATCTGGAAAAGCTGCAGATAATATTCGAACATTGGTGGATGATATTTTAAACCAAACCTCCAGTGCTGTTTATGCTATTAATAGTGGGACGCAGTTTGTGGAGGAAGGGCGTGAATCTGTTGAACAGACAGGCGATACCTTTAAAAATATAGTCGTAGATTTGCAACAGATAAGTCATCGTACAAAGGAAGTAAAGGATATTGTCTTGCGTGTCAATGAGAAAACAAGTCAAACAGATGAGGCTGTAAAAGAAGTCGTTGGCATAGCGAATGGCACATCTTCAGGCATACAGCATATTGCTTTATCAATTGAGCAGCAAAGTGCCTCTAATGAGGAAATAGCAAGTGCTGCAAATGTTCTTCAAACAATGTCAAACGACCTACAAACTGAAATTAGCCAATTTAAAGTAAAATAGAGAAGAAAAAGAAGCATCTGATATATCAGGTGCTTCTTTTTTGTATAGACTCGTCTCTAAGTTATTTAGATTCCTTGTCAGTATCTTTTGCTTTATCTTCGGAATCCTCTTTTGGCGCATTTTCTTCAGCCTTTTTAGCTGCTTCTTCAGCTGCTTTTGCTTGTTCTTCACTTGTTGTTGTAAAGAATTTAAGTGATTCTTTTAAATCTTTATCAGATGTTTTTACATCTGCATCTTTAGCCATCTTTGCAACAATATCTTTAAGAATCGTTTGAGCTTCGCCAGTTTGGTTCAGTTTACTTAACATAGTTGAACGAATGTTTTCTTCTTCGTCTTTAAATGAACCTACGCCTTTTACATCACGCTTGTCCGTAATTTCAATTACGTGGTAACCAAAGCTAGATTTTACTGGTTCACTTAATGTATTTAATTCAAGAGCATAAGCAGCATCGTTAAACTCGTCAACCATTGAACCTACAGAGAACCATCCAAGCTCTCCACCTTTTTGAGCAGAGCCAGTATCTGTTGAGTACTCTTTTGCAACGTCCTCAAACTTAGCGCCACCCTTAATTTTTGCAATCACTTCTTTTGCTGTTTTTTCATCTGCTACTAAAATATGACGACCATTTAGTTCTGTTTTCATTTGCTCGTAGTATTTTTTCACATCTTCTTCTTTAATTGCTTGATCTTTTAAAGCTTTTTCTTGAAGAAGTTGAACACGTAAAGAATCTTTAAAGCCCTGTTCAGTTAAGCCACTTTCAGCAAGCGCTTGTGAAAAGCCATCACCAAATTGTGATGCAGTAGTGTCATAAGCTTCTTTGATTTCTTTATCTGTTACTTCATATTTGTCAGCTAAAACTTTTTCAGTCACCATTTGCTGCATTACATATGAGCCTGTTAAAGCTTTTGCCTTTTCATTAAAATCAGCTACTGAAATATCGCCCACTTTAGAAGTAACGATTGCTTTGCTGTCTCCGCCGCTACAAGCACCAAGCGCTAATACAGATGCAGCTAGAGTTAAAGATAAAACTGTCTTTTTCATAGTGGATATTCTCTCCTAACATGGTTTCGTCCATTTTTTACTATAACATAAACGATTTAAAAACAAAATGGTTCCCCCTTGAGTATTGCCTATATTTCAAATTTTGAAGCGCATAGGATATAGAAAAGAAAGGGGGTGAAGTTATGGGCAACGGAGGATACGGTGGCGGTGGCTACGGCTCAGGCTTTGCTTTATTAGTTGTGTTATTTATTTTATTAATTATCGTTGGTGCAGCGTTCCTATACTAATTAATAAAACAGCGAAAAGCTAAGAGCTTTAACTCTTAGCTTTTCTTGACAATGTAGGCATTCGCGCCGCATGCCTTAGATTCTAAACAATTTAATTGATTAGTAAAAGTTGTTGCATGGGGGGCTCGACTTATCTTCGAGCGTGCGGACGGGCGCGGATGTCACATGTTTTTGAAAGGAGCTTTTCAAAAAAAGCCAGAAAAAATTAGATTCCATTACGCCGAGGCGTAATGGATTTTTCTGCTATACTGCATATAAAATTTCAATGTAGAATGAGACAAGTAGGATAGTAATAAGTATATTTATAGTTCGGAATATTTTTGGTTGGTTTTCTTCGGGAATTTCACGTCGCATGCATAGAGCATAGGTCATGCGATTAATTTGAAATAAATAGAATACCGAGAATAGAACTACAATCATTAATAGCAAGTCTATTCCTCCCCTCTTTCAATAGTAATAGCATAACAAAGAACGTCAATAAAAAACAAGTACAAGCAATTTAGTGAACGGTCGGTGGAACTAAAATTTCATAGCCTTTAGGTGTTTCTTCTATTTGCGAATTTTTAGGTGAATTCAATAGATATTTCACGTAAAGGATATCAATCAGACATAGACTACAGTGATAGGCTAACAGCAATGTCCCATAATGGGTATAGGCTGGTAAAAGCCATGTTCCAACTATAATACTAGTATTTAGAACGATAAAAGGCGTAAGTAATGCTAAGATGTATCGATTTTTAGATAAAGGCTCTCGAATTCGCATGTGTAAAACAGGAATTATATAAAACTGACTACGTACGCGTAATTTTAAATGCTGGCGTAAATCAAATAGAGCCACAAAGTGCAAAAATTTATGAATGGGATAAAGTGTTAGCACAGCTATTACAAAGAGCCAGAATAGTCGATCTGTATAATGCTCTTCATTGAATAAATTAAACGTTACATACGAAACAGAAAAGACCACTAAAAAAGTAATGACACCCATTATAATAATACGCGTAGTACCGTAATGATGTTCTAAATTTAAAATTTTCCAGCAATGCATGGTTTTTTATCAACTCCGAAATAGGAAGTGTCCTATTTAATGTAAATTGAATTATGTTAGAATGCAAGAAAAAGGAGGCACTTCAGAAATATTTCTGAAATACCTCCTTCACATGACTCATTCCTGAATGAACAGTATAACTCATTTTTGTTCAACTTATAAATAATTGCAGGAAAAATTATGTGCAGTTTGAAGCTTCGTCTTATCCTTTTACAGGTGTGCGTTCTTCTAGCGTGTCAAAGGAATCACGGAAATGTTGGAAAGAGCGTTCGAAAATATCGATGAAATCCTCACCATAGATATTGCGAATAACAGCCATTACATCTAAAAAATCAGGGAAACGGCCGTATAAATCTTTTAATGCTAATGACCCTTCAAGTACAGAATGGTACGTATTATGGTAGTTTTTATTCATCTCTACAATGAGCTCTGTGCCGGCTTCTGTAAGCTCAACATACGTATTACGTTTATCGTCATCACGCTTGGAAAACTTAAGAAAGCCACGCTCTTCTAATTTTTTGGAGAAATTAAATGCTGTAGAAACATGCATAACGCCAAATTTCGCAACATCAGAAATGGAAGCACCTTTTAAATGGTATGAAATCCATAAAATATGGTGTTCATTAATATTTAAATCATAAGGTTTAATCCATTGTTGCCAATCCTTTTCAACCGCTTTCCACAGCGCTTTTGATAACTGTGCGATTCTTTGACTATAAAGCATCGCTTCTTTTTGTGTATATAATTCCTCTGACAAAGCCATCACCTACTGCTTTCTTTCACATTTTTAAAAATATTATAGCAGTAAAGAAAAAAAGTTTAAAGTTAGAAAAATTAAAAAATTGAAAAGTGGTTAAAAAATAATATTATAGCAATAGTTTTTGGTAAAAAAATAGATTATCCGACTGTGAATAAGGACTTTAGTCGCTAACTTTTTCTTGAGGTTTTTTCTTGTTTTCCGTAATTTGTGCAATGTTTTTCTCGATTTCGCTTATCGAATTCTGTAAAGCATCTAATTCTTGTTGCAAATTATTTTTCGTTGGTTCGATTTCTTCAGTAAAAGTCGTAATTGTTTGCTTTAAATCATTTATTATTTGTGGGATATTATTTTTTACTTCATTTGTTAGTGTATTAACAGATTGTTTTACAGTTCCTACTTGTTGTTTTACATCAAGGAGCATACCTTTTGTTTGGTAAACATTTTGTCTAACAGAAGCACGTAGCTGTTGCCCAGATTGCGGCGTTGAGAAAAGCACAGCAATTGTCCCGCCGATAATTCCTGTTGTTAGTCCTAGTAAAAATGGTTTTGCTTTCATATTAGATACCTCATTTCTAGTCATGTTTATTTACTATTAAACCATGAAATGCATAAATACAAAAAGAAAAAAGAAACTAAACGAGTGATTTGGCCATCACAGTTTAGTTTCTTTGGATTATTTAAGTGTTTATTTATGATATTTGAGAAATAGCTGTATTGAACTTGGAGCGCTTCACTAATTTTGAAACAATTGGATATATCACTGCAAAAGCAACAACGTTAAATACGACAGCTGGAAGGACAACGCCAATAAATAGCATCGCAAACGTTGCACCAACATTTGCATTGAATACAAAAAGTGCAACTGCTAAAAAGACAGTTCCTGAAAGAATCGTTCCCAAACCAACTAATACAGCAGATACGGCGAAGTGACCTGCCAGTTTTTTGAGAATGAGTAAAGCAGCTAAAAATACAAAACCAGTAACAGCTTTATCAATAATATTTGGAACAAGACCTGCTGGGAATGTTGTAAATAAACCTGAAAGTACCCCTGTTGAAAGAGAAAGTAGGAACGTTTCTTTCACTGTTGGGAATAATAAAATACCAATAAACATCATGGTTAACATAAAATCAGGCTTCATCCCATTCACCATTCCTGGTGTAACCACGTAAAGAGCAGCACCGACACCTACTAACAGTGCCATTAATACTAAATTCTTTGTATTCATTTGAATCTCTCCTCGACTATGCTAATCTATTTGTCTCCTAGCGTGTCCTCTTGACCGCTAGCGAAACTTATTTGTGATTGTACGCTAAATTTTAAAAATTTGCAATACAGCATTCTGAACATTCAGATGTTAATATATTACAAATGGCTTATAGATTGGCTTTAATACTTTCTGCTACTTCTGCCAACTGCTCTGGTGCGTATGTTTGTGTTTGCCAAATTAAGCCTAGCCCTTCTTTTTCATCGTAACGCGGAATAAAATGTAAGTGGTAGTGGAAAACAGTTTGTCCAGCAGCAGCACCGTTGTTATTAATTGTATTCAAACCAATTGGCTGAAACGCTGCTTTTATAGCATTCGCGATTTTTGGTGCAACAGCATATAAATGACGTGCTACTTCCTCTGGCATTTCGAATAGATCCTGGCAGTGATGCTTAGGAATTAATAGTGTGTGTCCTTTTGCAACAGGTGAAATGTCCGTGAATGCATAGACATGATCGTCTTCATAAATTTTTGTGCTTGGAATTGATCCGTCAATAATTTTGCAAAATAGGCAATCGCTCATAAGAATTTCCCCCTTAACGTATATGTAAGTACATTCTATCATACTCAAACCTGTATCATTTGCTAATTTTTGATAAAATATAAAACAAGAAGAGGAGTGAGAATATGTCAGTATTAGAGGTACAGCATGTAACAGGTGGTTATACAAGAAAACCTGTTATTAGAGATCTATCTTTTACGATTGGAAAAGGTGAATTAGTTGGCTTAATCGGCTTAAATGGAGCGGGTAAAAGTACAACGATTAAACATATTATAGGAACAATGTTGCCAAAGGAAGGGGACATACGTCTAAATGGTGTAACATTAAAGGAAGATACGGACAAGTATCGTACAGCCTTTTCCTATATTCCTGAAACCCCTGTATTATACGATGAGCTAACATTAAGAGAGCATTTAGAATTAACTGCAATGGCTTACGGTATTGACAAAGCAACACTCGATGCTCGTTCTGATGTACTGTTAAAAGAATTTCGAATGGAGAAAAGATTAAATTGGTTCCCTTCACATTTTTCAAAGGGAATGCGTCAAAAAGTTATGATTATGTGTGCCTTTTTAGTGAATCCAAGTCTATATATTATTGATGAACCTTTTGTGGGATTGGACCCATTAGGTATTCAATCGTTATTAGATCAAATGGATGAAAAGAAAAAAGAAGGCGCTTCTATATTAATGTCTACACATATTCTATCAACAGCTGAAAAGCATTGTGATCGCATTATCTTATTGCATGAAGGAAGAGTTCGAGCACAAGGAACAATGGCTGATTTACGTCAATCATTTGCTATGCCGTATGCAACATTAGATGACCTTTATATTGCTATGACAAAGGAGAGGGACCATGAAGAACTTGCGTGATGTATGGTCCTCTCGCTTCATGCATTATATAGGAGAAGTACAAAAATATATGCAATTTATATTTACAGGGCATATAGTCATTGTACTTGTATTTCTAATAGGAGCAGGGGGCTATCAATATAGCGAATGGCTGAAAGTTGTTCAAAAAGACTTTCCAGCAGAAATCGTGATAGCTGTTATCATTGGGGCGATATTGGCCTTTAGCCGTCCAACTACATTGTTGAGAGAGCCAGATCAAGTATACTTATTACCTTTAGAATCAAAAATGTCTCTGTACTTCAGCAAGGCGCTGGCTTGGACGTTTTGGTCTCAGGTGTGGATTGTAGCGATTGTCTATATTGTTAGTATTCCATTATTAAAAGCCGTGACGGAATTATCCACGGTGGAAATATGGACGATCTTTTTACTTACCATTGTATTGAAATATCTAAGTGTTCGAGGAGAATTCAGCTATCGTTATAGTGAACGAGGGCAAATGGTTTGGGTGGACAGGTTTATTCGAGCTGTCATTTTTGTGGCTGCTATTTATATGGCGCTCCATGCGCAGTTGCTATTAGCAGTAGTAGCTACAATTATTAGTGTTATATATATTATTGTCTTTAGTAAAAAATCAGCTGGCGAACCTGTGCCGTATGAGCATTTTGTCAAGCTTGAACAAAATCGTATGATGAGCTTCTATCGTTTTGCCAATTATTTTACAGACGTACCTCATTTACACGGTAGCATTCGACGTCGAAGCTGGATGGACTGGCTTTATCGATTTGTACCGTATGGTAAGGGGAATGCTCAAAAGTATTTGGTGTTTCGTACCTTTGTCCGGACAGATGACCATTTCTATTTATGGCTTCGTCTTACGGCCATTTCAGCAATCATTGCAGCTTTTGTAGACATTCCTGTCGTTACATGGATTGTAGCGGGTGCACTAAGCTTTGCCACAACAATTCAGTTAAAACAAGCTTTGCTATCCAGTGGCGAATTTCGAATGGACATGCTCTATCCGTTACCAGAGCATGCTCGTCAACTAGCTGTGAAGCAAATTGTGCGTTTAGCAATGATTACTCAAGCCATTATTGTAGGTTTGTGCGCCATTACACAGCCGATGTTTTATATAGCCGTTATTATAGTTTTGGTGATTAGTGAATTAACAGCCAAAATGTCCAAATGAAGAGGCTATAGCTGACAAATTGAAAAGCTCATTTTCCAATGCAAACATTCGGAAAATGAGCTTTTATATTAGCTACTCAATATCTTCTTTTGGTATTGCATTGTAAGTTGTGACATAAGAAGCTGCTGAAAAGATATTTTGCTGGCGTACGGCAGTTGAGTCATCTGTTTTAGCATGAGCTGATTCAAATGCTTTCGAGCTTTTCCAAGCTTCAAATGAATGTGGTCCATTCCATTGAGTCATGACAATATAAGTCTCACTCTTAATTGGACGTAATAAACGAAATGCAACAAAGCCAGGCTCATTTTCAATAGCGCGTGATCGTTCTAAAAAGCGGTGCTCGAAAACTGGCCGTCCTTCATCTGTTACAGGAATATTATTGAAAACAAAGAAACCACGTTCCTCTAAATCATTTACTGCATCCAGCACTTCAAATTTACGGGGTGTCGCAAATACTGTTTTTCCTTCGGTTTCATGTATCAGTACAGAGTTTCCTTCCCCATGAATTAAAATCATATGCTCATTAGGATACTTATTTTTTACCTGCTCCAAAAAATCACCAGTACCAGAAGTTAAATAAATATACATGAATTTATCCTCCTTATGAATCTTACTAATATAGCGTGATTATACCCTTTCTGGTGTAAGTCTAACGCTCCGTTCAAAAAGAATATGTCGAGAAAGAACAATTTTATGACATTTCACTAGGAAAACTATACAATAACAGAGGAAGCGTTTACTATTGGAAACGGATATCAATAATAAAGGAATAAACAAGCGATTTTTTATAGTAAGAATTTAACGAGGGGAAGGAATTATTCATGACAACTTTTAATGATACACTTCTACGTGCTGCACGTGGAGAAAGGACCGCACATACACCTGTTTGGTATATGCGTCAGGCAGGACGTTCTCAGCCAGAATACCGTGCAATTAAAGAAAAGTATTCCTTAGAGGAAATTACACATCAACCAGAGCTATGTGCGTATGTCACTCGTCTACCTGTAGAGAATTACAATGTGGATGCTGCAATTTTATATAAAGATATTGTCACACCTCTCCCTGGAATCGGGATAGATGTGAAAATTAAGGCAGGTGTTGGTCCTGTTATTTCTAATCCTATTCGGTCAGTAGCAGATGTAGAAAAATTAGGTGAATTCAATGCCAAAGAGCATACACCATTTGTTTTAGAGACAATCAAGTTACTTGCAGAAGAGCAATTGAATGTGCCTTTAATCGGCTTTGCTGGAGCCCCATTTACACTTGCAAGCTACATGATTGAAGGTGGTCCTTCAAGAAACTATAATAAAACAAAGTCATTTATGGTATCAGAACCTCAAGCTTGGTTTGCTTTAATGGATAAACTCGCTGACATGATTATTGCAGATGTAACGGCTCAAATTAAAGCTGGTGCAAAAGCTATCCAAGTGTTCGACTCATGGGTTGGAGCCTTAAATGTAGAGGATTACCGTGTATTCATTAAACCGATTATGACTCGTATTTTTGCAGAGTTGCAAAAAGAAAATGTACCACTAATTCAATTTGGAGTTGGTGCTAGCCATTTGGCAAAAGAATGGAATGATTTACCGATTGATGTTGTGGGCTTAGACTGGCGTTTACCTATTAAAGACGCGCGTGCCAATGGTATTACAAAACCTGTACAAGGAAACTTAGATCCATCCCTATTACTTGCAGATTGGTCAATTATTGAAAAACGAACAAAAGATATTATCGATCAAGGTCTAGAAATGCCAGGTCATATCTTTAATCTAGGCCATGGTGTTTTCCCAGAGGTTGACCCGGATGTCTTAAAACGTCTTACAACGCTTATTCATGAATATAGTGCTCAACAAATTCATGCTCGTTCTTTATAGAAGTCAATCAAATGTGAATAATATGTCCTTTTCTATATAGGAAATTTTAATTTCAATGTAGAAAAGGAGCTGTCCAATAATCAAGATTGGGCAGCTTCTTTTTATCACATAATGTATGAAAACATAAAACAATTTTAGAGGTGAAAAGGGTAATGAAAGAAGTTAAAGGCTTACTAGTAATGGCATACGGAACACCTTATAAAGAAGAAGATATTGAACCTTACTATACGCATATTCGTCATGGACGTAAACCTTCTGCAGAGCATTTAGAAGATTTACGTAGCCGCTATGAAGCAATCGGTGGTTTATCTCCATTAGCTGCGGCAACAGAAGCACAAGCTGAAGCATTATGTGCACGTTTGAACGAAGTACAGGATGCTGTAGAATATAAATTGTTTATTGGTTTAAAACATATTCATCCATTTATAGAAGATGCAGTTGAGCAAATGGTAGCAGAGGGCATAAAAGAAGCGGTTTCTATTGTTTTAGCTCCTCATTTCTCTACTTTCTCTATTAAGTCTTATAATGGTCGTGCTGAAGAGGCAGCAGGAGGTCGCTTAAAGATTACTTCTGTAGAATCTTGGTATGACGAGCCGAAATTCATTGAGTACTGGAAACAACAAGTGAATGAGACATTCAATGCAATGTCAGAAGAAGAACGTGAAACAGCTTGTCTAATTGTGTCAGCACATTCATTGCCTGAAAAAATTAAAAACTTAGGTGATCCATATGAAGATCAACTTATTGAAACAGCTCGTCTTATTCAAGCTGCGACAGGTTTAAAAAATGTAGAGGTTGGCTGGCAATCAGCAGGCCAAACACCAGAGCCTTGGATTGGTCCAGATGTTCAAGACTTAACACGTGAGCTATTTGAAGAAAAAGGCTTCCGTTCATTTGTTTATACACCAGTAGGTTTTGTAACAGAGCATTTAGAAGTGTTGTATGACAACGATTTTGAATGTAAAGTTGTTTGTGATGAACTTGGTGCAAAATACTATCGTCCAGCAATGCCAAATACACACCCATTATTTATTGAGGCGATGGTAGAGGCGATTCATAAAAAATTAAGCTAAGCGAAAAGAAAGTGATGATGTTGGTGACTCAGAAAAGACGAAAGGTAGTTGTCGTAGGCGGTGGCATTACAGGCCTTACAGCTGCGTTCTATATGCAAAAAGAAGCAAGCACAAAAGAATTGCCATTAGATATCGTACTTGTCGAGTCGTCATTACGTCTTGGCGGAAAAATTCAAACTCTAAGAAAAGATGGCTTTATTATTGAGCGTGGGCCAGAATCTTTTTTTGATCGTGAAAATTATGTCAATGCTTTAGCAAAGGATCTCGGGATCGAACAGAAACTATTAACAAGTAATGCGGGGCCAAACTATGTTGCTGTTGGTAGTCAGTTATATCCAATACCTAGTCATCTCCTATCAGGAGAGACACCCCATATCTCTTCATTTATAACGTCAGGCTTGTTTTCACTTAGTGGTAAAGTTCGTGCGGCGGGGGACTTTTTCATTCCCCGTTCAACACAGGATGACGATCAACCATTAGGAGCGTTTTTTAGAAGAAGATTTGGTGCGGAGGTTGTGGAAAATCTAGTAGAGCCCTTACTAGCGGGTACATTTGCAGGGGATATTGAGCAATTAAGTATGAGTTCAACATTCCCACAGCTTTATAGTTTAGAACAAAAATATCGTAGTTTGCTGATTGGTATGAAGAAGTCAGGAACGAATTTCTTAAGCAATCATCAGATAGCTGAAAATAAAGGAATCTTTCAAACCTTTAGCAATGGCCTAGAAACACTCATCGAAAGTATAGAAGAATCACTACTTCCGGGGACCGTGATGAAGGGTGTCAAAGTAGAGGAAATAGAGCATGGTAAGGATGGCTCAGTTCAGGTGATGCTCAATAATTTCTCGCATATCAAAGCGGATGCTGTTATTATTGCTACCCCTTTTAATATGGCTGAAAAAATGTTTAGCAAGCTAAGTCTATTACATGAATTGGGGACAATGAAGGCTGCGACTATTGCTACCGTTACAATGGCCTTTAAAAAGGAACAGCTCGGTGATTTAGATGCTCTTTCTTTTTATGTCTCTAGAAATAGTGATTTTTCGATTACTTCTTGTACTTGGATGAATCGAAAATGGCCAGGTACTTCACCAGAGGATTATGTATTATTACGTAGTTATATTGGTCGAGTGGGCGACGAAGCGATTGTGGCTTTATCGGATACGGAGATTGAAAAAACTGTGCTTCAGGATTTAAAGAAAACGATTGGTATCGATGGCGAACCTATTACAACTGTTGTAACACGTTGGAAAAATGCGATGCCACAATATACAGTTGGACACGAGGCGAAAGTCCTTCGTATCAAGCAGGAACTACAAGAACATTTTCCAACAGTAAAGCTAGCAGGAAGCTCGTTTGAAGGGATATCGATTCCAGAGTGTGTGCAGCAAGGTAAACAGGTTGCAAATGAAGTATTAATGGAAATCTTCAAGTAATACAAATTAGATGGTACAAACATTTATTATCAATGTTTGTACCATCCTTTATATTGTCAAAGAAATAGCCAACCACTATTTTGAGGTTGGCTATTTCTTCTAAGAATTGTATTGCTTATTAATGTCCTAGCCCTAAGAAATTCGATGACATGACCAAACAATACCACCAGAGTTAGCGCCGCCTAGTGTAAGAGAGATGGTCAATCCATTGGCTTCATAGAACAAATCGATCGTATCTCCAGCATTTAAATCCACTTCTCCTGCTAAAGTGATTGTGCCATTTCCAAGAACTGCGCGTAATGTTAATACAAGTGCCACATTGACGTTTAGTACAGGGAACAAGCCACTAATTAAATTTGTAGTAGCATTTTGTCTAATTGCAAATGAAGGGTTTATTCCTGCTCCTAAAGTAACGGTAATAGCCGCAGCAGTGGAGTAGTTAATGGTTGCTTCAAAGGAATACCTACCTGTAGTTGGTACAGTGAATATACCAGTTGTTGGATTGAAAGCAGGTGTTGTAAAGTATGGTGAAGCGACACTCCAGTTAGTGATTGGAGTAGATCCACTAACAGTCAACGAGTTTTTAAAGGCAGAGAACCCTTCAGTAAATGCAGGCCCAGTAGTACCAGTCATCCCAGTAGGTCCAATTGCGCCAGTAGCCCCGGTTACACCAGTAGTCCCAGTCGCCCCAGTAACGCCAGTAGCCCCAGTTACACCAGTAACGCCAGTGGCTCCAGTAACGCCGGTAGCGCCAGTAGAACCAGTTACACCCGTAGCGCCAGTAACCCCCGTAGCGCCGGTAGCTCCAGTAGCTCCAAATGCCCCAGTCGTTCCCGTAACGCCAGTAGCCCCAGTAACGCCAGTAACGCCGGTAGCGCCAGTAGAACCAGTTACACCAGTAGTCCCAGTAACGCCAGTGGCTCCAGTAACGCCAGTAGCCCCGGTTGCACCAGTAGCGCCAGTAGCGCCAGTCGCCCCGGTAGCGCCAGTAACACCAGTAGCGCCAGTAACACCAGTAGCGCCAGTAGCGCCAGTAGCGCCAGTAACACCAGTAACACCAGTAGCCCCGGTTGCACCAGTAGCCCCAGTAACACCAGTAGCTCCTGTAACACCAGTAGCCCCAGTAACACCAGTAGCGCCAGTAGTCCCAGTAACGCCAGTGGCTCCAGTAATGCCAGTAGCCCCGG
>NZ_JPVR01000061.1 GCF_000772935.1 Lysinibacillus boronitolerans JCM 21713 = 10a = NBRC 103108 | reverse complement strand
AAACTTTATTGATTACGTTTTGCTTGTTCAGTTTTCAAGGTTCATGTTTTGCTTTGTTTTAGCGTGTCACCCTGGCGACTTGTATAATACTACACCCTTATTTTTAAAAGGTCAACACTTTTTAATAAAAAACTTTATTTTTTTTATTATCAACGGAAAACTTCCTATATTAATAACTATAAAAACTAATCACAAGCTAGTTCAATGTTAGACCATGAACTAGAAAATAATTTTATCATAATTTCCTACAAAAAAATAATAGATCTTTAAAAAAACAAAAAAACTCGGTAGAGAAACCGAGTTTTTAAAATGGGAAAAAGAACGGGATGGCTATCATCATCACAATAAACATAATAATTTGTAACGGTATCCCTATTCTTACAAAATCCATAAATTTATAGCCCCCTGCCGTCATTACCAGTGCATTCGTGGGGGAAGCAATTGGCGTAGCAAACGCCATACTTGCTGCGACTGCGACTGCAATCATAAATGTTGTGGGACTAACCTCAATGGCAATGGCAGCACTCATGGCAATGGGGGCAAACAATACAGCAGTTGCCGTATTACTAATGAATTGACCAAAAATGGCTGTCAAAATGTAAATCCCTATGAGTACACCATATGGTCCGAAACCACCTAAAGCATTAATAATACCATCAGATAAAATGGTCATGCCTCCTGTTTTTTCTAACGCTGTCGCCATTGGTAACATAGCAGCCACTAACACAATACTTTCAAAATTCATATTGCTATAGGCATCTTCCATGTTTCTCAAGCAACCTGTTAAAATCATCAGTACGGCACCAATCATCACAGAGATTACAGCAGGAAAAATTTCAAATGCCATCAAAATAATCATGAATAACATAATAATCCCCGCAATTCCAGCTTTGCCTGTAGCCGCTGCCACACTTGCGTGTTCTTTCGGCTGGCCGACAACCACGACATCCTGTGTTTCTCTTGCTAACAAAAGAATTTCATCCCATGCTCCCTGTACTAATATTGCGTCTCCAAATTTTAATTTGTGAGATACCATATCCTGAAGTTTATAACCACCCTTGCGATTAATACCAATGATATTTAGATTGTATTTTTCTCTGAAACCGAGGGAGCTAACCGTTTCATTGATAAAGCTCGAATTAGGGGTAAGCAATACCTCAGCAATACCCAGATGCTTCGATACTAATTCATCGGCTTCCCCTTCAACTAATCCTTGCATCTCAAGATGATAATCCTCAACAAAACGATGAATATCCTCTATTTCTCCTTGAACATATAACTCATCCTTGGCATGAATGACACTAGTTGGTCCTGCCATTTCTTGATAAGTCATCGGTAATAAATTAATACCCTCCTGAGATTTACGGTGAATTTTCATCATACAGAGCATATACTTAGCTGGTAGTTTTAATTCCGCTAACGATGTTTCAATAATAGGCGACTCCTCAGGAACAGAGATTTTAAATAGACGATTATTTAAATCATATTGTTTAATAATTTTTTTGGGCGAAAGTTTATAGCCTTCATTGCTTTGTGTGCGGTTTTGATCATTTGGTAATAAAATATTTCTTACAAGTACTAAATAAGTAATGCCAGCAATCATCCCCACGATGCCAATAGGAGTCACTTCAAAAAAGCCAAGTTTATTATAGCCTCGATCAACTAATAACTGACTGACAATTAAATTGGTTGGTGACGCAATCAGTGTCATCAAACCTGAAAGACTTGCCACATAGGAGAGCGGTAGTAGAAATTTAGAAGGACTTACTTTCATACTAATCGCTATACTTACAACGATTGGCATCATTAAGGCGACAGTACCTGTATTACTCATAAATGCACCGACCGATCCTACAATAATAAGAAGTAGCACAAATAACTTGAGCTCACTATTGCCTGACCATTTTAGTAAGAGTTGCCCCGCCATGCCTGCTAGGCCAGTTCGTAAAATCCCTGCACCCACGACAAATAACCCTGCAATCATTAAAACTACAGAGTTTGAAAAACCAGCTAATGCCTCCACGGGCGTTAAAATGTCCATAATGACAAATGCTAAAAGTGACACAATTGCTACAAGATCTGCTCGTATTTTATTGGTCACAAATGCGAAAATTGTTGCTCCTAAAATAAGAAATGTTAATGTAAGCTGCACATTCATGAATTCCTTTCTAACATTAATCATTATTAATTATTGACAGCAAAAAAATTGTATACCATTGCTATTTTTATTATAGCTTACGCTGAGCCCTATATGATAAAATTCACCATCTTTTCAAAATTAAAATAAGTGTGGTAGTCATCCACACTTATAATTGTAGCTCCACTATTTTATTTTTGATAAAGATGATGTTCTTTAATATAGTTGTAACAAGCAGTAGGCAAGAGGTATCTTGGTTCTCCCCCCATTGCAAATTCTTCTCGAATATAGGTAGAGCTAATTTCCATCGCTAGCCCTTTATCGATAAGGTGAAATCTTCCATCATCATTATTTCTTAAAATGGGGGAACGACTAATGGTTGATAGCATATCGATGCCATGTCGTGCCATTACAATAAATTTATTCTCCGCTACTAATGCGTCACCCTTTTTCCATAACCCTGCACCAATATCCACTAATAAATCAGCACCCATAATAAAATGTATCTCATCCTCTGGGTTCTTCTCTCGAAAGTATTTCATGGTGTCATATGTGTAAATATTCCAGCCTTCTTGATCCATCTCATAGGAATCTGCAATAAAACGATCGTCCTTAGCAATGGCTAACTGAAGCATATTCCAACGATGTGTATCAGCTGTTTTGATGGTTTTATCTTTGCGTTTATTTGAACAAGGCAAAAAAATAACCTTATCTAACTTACACCGATGTGCGACAGTGCTTGCTGTCCACAGATGGACATTGGTAATAGGATCAAATGATGAACCATAAATGCCTATTCTCGCCATCGTCTCTACCTCCTACAATTTTCTTTTAAATACGTTGTGAGACCTTTTCTTTTATCGCCTGTATGCATGCCATTTTATTGTCCCAACATGCTTGACTTAAATCGACTGGATATTCTTCAGGATTCATTGTTCGCTTATATTCGCACCACAATAAATGTAAGTTTTCCTTTACATATTTTTGTGTTTCTTGAATAGTTGGCTCCTTATAAACAATATTTCCGTTTTCTACGATACTTTCATGTAACTCTTTTGCCGTAAAATTTGTAACAAATTTACTAATATACGTATGAATAGGGTGGAACATTTTCAATCTTTCTTCTTGCTGTATGTTTTCATTATCTAACGCAATATAATCTCCTTCAGCATGACCATTCTCTGCATTAATAATACGGTAAACGCGTTTACGTCCAGGTGTAGTCACTTTCTCAGGATTTGCTGAAATTTTAATGGTATCAACCAGTTCTCCACTTTCGTTTTCTATCGCAACTAATTTATATACTCCACCAAGAGCTGCTTGATCATAGGCTGTAATCAGCTTAGTTCCGATTCCCCAAGCATCAATTTGCGCTCCTTGCGACTTTAAATGCATGATTGTATATTCATCCAAGTCATTCGAAGCCATTATTTTAGCTGCTGTAAATCCTGCTTCATCTAGCATTTTCCTTGCTTGTTTTGAGAGATAGGCTAAATCTCCACTGTCTAAACGGATACCAATAAAATTAATGTGATTCCCTAGCTCCTTCGCTACGCGGATAGCATTAGGAACACCAGAACGTAGTGTGTCATAAGTATCTACTAGAAAAACACAGTCTTTATGTGCTGCTGCGTATTTTTTAAACGCAGTATATTCATCTCGATAGGTTTGAATCATCGCATGGGCATGTGTTCCTGACACAGGAATACCGAATAATTTTCCTGCTCTTACATTGCTTGTTGCAGAGAATCCACCTATATAAGCAGCACGCGTTCCCCAAATAGCAGCATCAAATTCATGTGCACGGCGGGTTCCAAATTCCATTACAACATCCTCACCCGTCACTTGCTTGATACGTGAAGCTTTTGTCGCAATCAGGGTTTGGTAATTAACGATATTTAACAACGGCGTTTCAATTAATTGGGCTTCGGCTAATGGTGCCTCAATTCGCAGGATAGGCTCGTTAGCAAAGACAAGTTCTCCCTCTCTCATCCCTTTAATTGTCCCTGTAAATTTAAGTTCTTTTAGGTATTCAAGAAATTCCTCAGGATACTTCCCCTCTTCTCGTAAATATTGAATATCACTTTGAGAGAAACCAAAGTTATTAATAAACTCAATCACTTTTTTCAATCCAGCGAAAACTCCATAGCCATTGCCAAATGGAAGCTTTCTAAAATATAGTTCGAAAACAGCTTTACGTTGATGAACACCATCTTGCCAATACGTTTGAACCATATTAATTTGGTATAGGTCTGTGTGTAACATGAAACTATCATCTACATATTTCATATTTCCTCCTCCATTCATGTCAAATAATAGTGGCACCTAGAGTATGCTCGAAATGATTTAATGCCCACTCATGTCCAGCTTGATTAAAGGATGCGACAGCATTTTTATGAATGACGATATCGAACCCTTTATTATAAGCATCTACTGCTGTATGAAGAACACAGATATCTGTACAAACGCCGATTAAATGTAGCTCAGTAATTCCTCTTTCACGCAATTTCAATTCTAAATCTGTTCCTGCAAAAGCAGAATAACGCGTTTTATCAATGTAATAGACGTGATCTTGGTCTTTATTTTCTTCATATAATGAGTTTAATGCACCATATAACTCTCTACCTTCTGTATGACGAATATTATGAGGTGGGAATAGCTTAGTTTCTGGATGATAAACATCTCCCTTTTCATGAACATCTACCGCAAATACAGTAAAATCACCACTCTTAATAAACTCCTTTGTTAAATCAACATTTGCATGTTCGAGCAGCTGCCCAGGTTCTCCACAAGTAAGAGCCCCATCCGTCGCAACAAAATCCACTGTATAATCAATATTAATTAATGCACGCTTTTTCATCATTTCATCACTCCTATTTTTTAATTAGTAATTTTTAAATTACAAATTACATTCTTTAAAATAATCAGGAAAGAAAGCTCTTTCCTAATGATAAATGGACTCCACGATTTCAAAATCATTGAATGTATAAAGTTGTGAAGGCCTAAATGAATTTCGTTTCGTTTTCTTTGGTTTACCTTCTTCATCCAATGCTTTTTCGATAAAGGGTAATTTCGGTGCTTTTGTAAAGAATACAGAATCATTAGAGATTCGTGGATCTTCTCCAACTGTTAGAAGTACTCGTTGCAACTCTGACAATGTAAACTCTTGTGGTAAAAAGTTTTTAGCAACAGTTGTCTGTATCATATCCCTTTTAATAAAATGCAACGCATCGGAAATGATTTTTCGGTGATCGAAAGCTAATGGAAGCGTAAATACACTTTCTATATCAAACAGTTCTACATCGTCTGCATCATCATTCGCTTGACGTTGCTCAATATATGTCTCAGGAACAATGGCATAAAATGCATTCGAAATCATCCAACCACGTGGATCTCGATCGATCTCATCATAAACACCAAAATGTTGAACATGTAAACCTTCTACATTTGTCTCTTCTTTTAATTCTCTCTTTGCTGCCATGAAGGCCGTTTCTTTTTGATTGGCATCTACAAAGCCTCCTGGAAGTGCCCATTTCCCTCCTTCAATATTGGGATTACCTTCAGCATCCTTAATAGCACGCTTAATCAACATAATCTTTAGCGTCATGTTTGGCGGTGCCTTATCCTCTGTTTTCTCTGAGGTAATTGTAAAAATGGCAATATCTGCGGTATATCCATCAGGTGTTTGATATTTTGAAGAATCATAATGTGCAAGCACTTCTTCTTCAGTACGGAATTTTGTCATTGTATAACCCCTTCTATAATTCCAAGGTTCTAGTAATTTGTAATTCACTAATTACTATTTATTAAAATTATAATCTTTCTTCAAAGCTTTTGCAACTGATTTATAAAAAAAGCATAAATAAAGCAACTCTGCCTTATTTATGCCCATTCTTATTATTGATCTTTCAGCAGAATTCCGTTTTGTACAACAACTTGCCCATTTTTGATTACTGTATGTGTATGGTTCATACCGTAGAAGTATTGCAGCTGCTTGTAGTTCTCTACATCAAGGATCAGTACATCCGCTTTTTTATGTGCTTCAAGGGAACCAACTTGCTCTCCTCGATTCAGTGCATATGCCGCATTAATTGTTGTTGCCGTTAACACTTCCTCCAATGTCATACCCATATGCATACAAGCTAAATTCATAATAAAAGGTAGACTCATTGTCGGGGATGATCCAGGATTAAAGTCTGTTGATATCGCTACAGGTACTCCCTCGTCAATCATAAGCCGCCCTCTTGCGTAAGGTGCACGTAAAAAGAATGCGGTACCTGGCAGCAATACAGCAATCGTACCCGCTTCAGCCATTTTTCGAATCCCCTCATCAGAAGCAACTAACAAATGCTCTGCCGAAATGGCCCCTACTTCGGCAGCAAGCTCGGCGCCTTGATACGGCTCGATTTCATCCGCATGTATTTTCGGTGTTAAGCCAAGTGCTTTTCCAGCCTCTAAAATGCGTCGGGATTGTTCGGGTGTAAAGACGCCTTTTTCACAAAATACGTCATTAAATTCAGCCAACTCTAGTTCCGCTACTTTTGGCAGCATCTCTTGGACCACAACATCCACAAATTCATCCTCACGCCCCTTATAATCATGAGGAACTGCATGGGCTCCCATAAACGTGCTGATGACATCAATATGATGTGCAGCTTGTAATTCTTTTGCGACTTCTAGCTGTTTCTTTTCCGTTTCCCAGTCCAAGCCATAGCCTGATTTTGCTTCAACTGTTGTTATGCCATGCTTTAAAAATACATCTAAATGCTGCATCGTCTTTTCATATAATTCATCAAAGCTTGTTTCTCGTGTACGCTTTGTTGTAGCATGAATGCCGCCGCCTGCATTCATAATTTCCATATAGGTAGAACCATTTAGTCTCATATTAAACTCATGCTCGCGTGTTCCACCATGCACTAAATGTGTATGACAATCCACTAAGCCAGGCATAACAATCTTACCAGTAGCATCAATCGTTTCTGCTTTCTTAATTATTTCTGGGAAGTCGGCTTTTAGTTGCTCATAAGCTCCTACTGCTACAATACGCTCTTCCTCAATTAGAACACTGCCATTTTCTATTACTGCAATTTCCTGCATTTGTTCTTTTGTACGTGGTCCTTGTGCATTACTTTTCAAGGTAATTACTTCATTTGCATTTTTTATTAGAATGGTCACTTCGCATCACCCTTTAACATTGGTATATGGACACCTTTGTTTTTTGCTGTATTGATAGCAATATCGTAGCCTGCATCAGCATGACGAGCAACACCCATTCCAGGGTCTGAAACTAATACACGTGCAATTTTTTCAGCAGCAAGCTCTGATCCATCTGCTACTAAGACTTGACCTGCATGCTGTGAATAACCCATTCCTACACCACCACCATGGTGTACGCTTACCCAGCTTGCACCACTAGCAGTATTAACAAGAGCATTTAAAATCGGCCAATCCGATACCGCATCCGAACCATCTAGCATCCCTTCTGTTTCACGATTTGGTGATGCTACAGAACCTGAATCTAAGTGATCACGACCAAAGACAATCGGTGCTGATAATTCACCATTTGCAACCATTTCATTTACCTTTAATGCAAAACGATGACGATCACCATAGCCTAACCAGCAAATGCGTGCAGGTAACCCTTGCCATTTCACCATTTTTTGTGCCATATCAATCCAATTGACAAGACCCTCATCTTCAGCGAACATCTCTTTCGCCAGTGCATCTGTTTTATAAATGTCCTCAGGATTTCCTGAAAGCGCTGCCCAACGGAATGGGCCCTTTCCTTCACAGAATAACGGACGAATATACGCTGGTACAAAGCCTGGGAAATCAAAGGCATTTGTCACACCCATTTCTTTGGCATAGGCGCGAATGTTATTCCCATAATCAAATACTTCTGCGCCTGCCTCTTGGAACTCTAGCATTGTACGAACATGCTCTGCCATTGTTTCTTTTGCTTTACGCTCATATGTTTTTACATCCTCTTTGCGAAGTTTTAGCGCTTCTTCAAAGGTCATGCCATTTGGTACATAGCCATTAATCGGATCATGTGCAGATGTTTGGTCTGTCACAAAATCTGGAATAATTCCACGATTCAACAGCTCACGATTAACATCAGCACAGTTACCAACAAGACCAATGGATGCTGGCTCATTTTGGTCACGTAATTTATTAACTAATGCAATCGCTTCATCTACAGTTTCTACAATATAATCACAGTAGCCTTCTTTGATTTTACGTTCAATGCGAGCACGATCCACTTCAACAACTAAGATTACAGCACCTGCCATTTTCCCTGCTAATGGCTGTGCACCACTCATTCCGCCCATACCACCTGTAAGGATGAATTTACCACGTAAATCAGCAGTGCCAAATACCTTTTTGCCTGCTTCTACAAAGGACAGATAAGTGCCTTGTAAAATACCTTGAGCACCAATATAAATCCAGCTCCCAGCAGTCATTTGACCATACATCATTAAATCTCTTTCTTCTAATTCATAAAAGTGATCCCAATTTGCCCATGCTGGTACAAGGTTTGAATTGGCAATCAGCACTCGAGGGGAATGCTCATGTGTACGGAATACGGCTACTGGCTTTCCAGATTGGATTAAAAGAGTCTCATCATTCTCTAATTCTTTCAAAGATGCAATGATTTGTTCATAGCTTTCCCAGTTACGAGCAGCCTTGCCAATACCCCCATAAACAATCAGTTCATCTGGATTCTCCGCCACCTCTGGGTCAAGATTGTTCATTAACATACGCATTGCTGCTTCCTGTGTCCATCCCTTACATGTTAGTTCATTTCCACGTGGTGCACGAATATCTGTCTTAAATACCATTAAAAACACGCTCCTTTTCCTATTAAAAGTAATGTGAGTGTTGCTGTCTGCGACCATAAATAACTGAATATTCAGACTGCAATATATATAAATATTTTCAAAGCAGAGGCTACTCGGTGGATAACCGAGCCATGCCTTTGCTTTTTCATATCAAAATTCAATCCATTTTACACATACTCATTTACTAAATCATTACTTGATAGTAAATATTTCGCCAATGCTTCAATTTCATCGCCAATTGGTTGATCGGCTAGTAATGGTGGACAAAATTCACGCACTTTCTTTAAGAATTTACTTGTAGTAGGAGACAATTGCTCTTCTGCCTTGTCTAAATGAATGGCCTGTGATGCACAAATTAATTCGATTGCTAGAACGCGAGCAGCGTTGTGAACAATTTGACGTACTTGACGTGCCGAAGTTGTTCCCATACTTACATGATCCTCTTGGTTACCTGATGTAGGAATAGAATCCACACTAGAAGGATGTGCTAAAACTTTATTTTCTGAGACAATAGAGGCTGCTGTATATTGAGCAATCATAAGTCCACATTCAATCCCAGGGTTTGTTGCTAGGAATGGTGGTAGCCCTTCATTAAGTTGAGGGTTTACCATACGCTCTGTACGGCGTTCTGAAATATTGGCCCATTCACATACACCTATTTTCAAAAAGTCCATTGCTAAGGCTATTGGCTGTCCATGGAAATGCCCACCCGATAATACCTCCCCGCTTTCTAAAACGATTGGATTATCAGTTGTTGCATTCATTTCAGTTTGAACACGATCCTGTGCATAGAAAAATGACTGCCAAGAAGCTCCATGTACTTGCGGTATACAACGTAATGAATAAGCATCCTGCATGCGAATTTCACCCTGCTTTGTCACACGTTTACTACCATCGAGCCACTTACGAATACGCCCTCCCACAAGTTCTAACTCTGGATGTGGTCTTACTGCTAAAAGTGCTGGATCAAATGCTGAGGTAATACCCTTTAAAGCTTCCAGTGTTAAGCTAGCAGCCATATCCGCTGCAAGACCAATTCGTTCAGCTTCATTGACCGTTAATACACCTATACCCGTCATAGCTTGTGTACCGTTAACTAATGCTAGCCCCTCTTTAGCTTGAAGTCTAACAGGGGTTAATCCAGCTTGCTTTAGCGCCTCACTACCACTCATGATTTCTCCGTTAAACTCAGCCTTTCCTTCTCCCACTAACACTAATGCCAAATGTGATAAAGGCGCTAAATCACCACTTGCTCCAACCGAACCTTGTGACGGAACAATTGGGTGAACACCTTTATTAATAAAATTCAATAGTAGTTGGACAGTTTCCTCACGAATGCCAGAAAATCCTCTGGCTAAAGCATTGGCACGTAACACCATCATTGCACGTACAACATCTGTTGGGAATGGTTCACCAACACCTGTTGCATCTGACCGTAATAAATTTAACTGCAATAGCTCAATGTCTTCTTCTTCAATTTTTATATTGCTGAGTTTACCAAACCCTGTATTCACACCATAAATTGTTTGTCCTTCAGCTAAACGCTTTTCGATACGCTCTCTACTTAAACGAATACGTTCTAAACTCTCTGTAGCAAGTGCAACTGTTGCTTGCCCCTTCACGATTTCCTCAATTTGTTGTCTTGTTAATGTATTGCCATCAAGCTCGATGATTGACTTCACATGACATCCCCCTATTCCCTATATGGCTATGTAAATAAATTCTCTTCATTCAAATTTTCGTAATATAAAAACATCAGTATCAAACTTATTAAGCGTTTTCATAACAAACGTTGGCTTCTGCTGATGATCAATTACTCTATTTACATTGTACTAACTACCTTTTTCAGAATATAGAGAATTTTAATAGAGAAAACAAGACTTTTTTCAGATTACTATGTTATTTTTATTAATATAATCGTACTTTTATATGAAACTAGAATATTTTAAGAAAGGCTGATGGTATGAGGCTGTTATTAATTGATCGCGATCCAACCGACCTAGCAGGAATAAAATGGTTTTTACATACATATTTCCCAGGGGATGTTTTTATTGAAATGTGTACAAGTATTTCAGAGGTGTCTCAAAGCATTCGACAATTTGAACCAGACGCCATACTGTTAAATATCGATTTATTTCCCAATAATCGCTTAGCTGCTCTTCATCGCGATTTACAAAAGCTTTCCGGCGCCATTTTAGCAATGACAACAGAACCATTATTTAAAAATGCACTGAAGGCTATTGATTTACAGGTAGCACATCTTTTTGTGAAGCCTATTGATTTAGAGCTATTAAAGAAAAAACTCACAGCCATTTCTCTTCGCACACCACAGGTTACAGAAGATGCGCAGGAGGCTACAAATGATTCCTTTTATAATCAATTATTTTTAGATAATAAATCTAGTTCAATTGAGACAACGATACATTTCACAATGATTGAACCCGAGCATACAGAAACCTTCAATAAGCTTTACAATTGGCTTCAACAAACACCGATTCACTTCCATATGAAAACATATCCTCTATCTAATAGCATCGTATGTCTTTTTCAAACAAATGATATAAGGATTGTAGAAAAAGATGTACGTACACTTATGAAGGAATGGCGTGTGATTAGTAATAGTTCTTTAAATATTGGGATATATGATGGGACACCTACAACCATTAAAAATATGTATACATTAACAAAGCGTGCACTACATCAAAGTTTTTACGAAGGCTTTGGCCATATTTTTTATGCGAGCAAACAATATGAGACTCAGCCCTTTGACCCCTTACTAACACCAGAAGAACAACAATTACTAATAAGTAGTTTGGAAGATGGAAACCTAGAGGCCGTTAAAACATTTTTATATCGGCTTTCTAATGAAGGCATATATTATGAGCAAGATGATTTACGCATTCATCTGACGAGTGTCTTAGCACAAATTAGACGCTTTATGCTGAAATATAAATTACATGAAAAAGCGGTTATCGAACAAAACTACCGTCAGCTATTTCACTTAATTATTGAGCATCCTATATTTTATACGATTCTCAATGGGATTATTTCTTTCACGCAGACATTAATTGAGTTAGCAAGGGAAGCTCGAATAGAGAAACGAGCTGACTATGTTGAACTAGCTATAGAAGTAATTGATCAACAATTTAAAGATAGCGCACTGTCTCTTCCCTTTGTCGCTCATAAGCTTGGAATAAGCCCCAATTATTTAAGTACGATTTTCTCAAAAAAACAAGGCTTGCCATTTAAGCGCTATTTACAGCAAGTAAGAATTCATCACGCCACAAAAATGCTGCTAGAAACAGATTTTGCTATTAGTGAAATCGCTCATTTAAACGGTTTTGATGACCCAAATTATTTCATAAAATTATTTAAGCAACAAATTGGTATTACGCCTAACCGATATAGAAAAAATTAAAAGATTGATTAAAATAATTTTCAATTAGTTCATTTTATTTTCAATAAAGATTTTTATCATACTGTCATTATCTTGATCTTAATGTGACAATTATCTATAAAATTGAGATTAAATAAAATAAATTAAAGCTAAAAACTATGTATAATTCGCATGTCTAGCGCATATATTTATAGTTTGTACTTAAATATAAAAATTCTTTAACGATAATTATTATAATGTACTAGCAATTCTATTTTATATTTGTTATAGTTATAGACGAAGAGTTTGACTCACATTTTTTTCAGGAGGTAAACTAATATGACAAACGCAAATGATCGTAGCCGTCGATTTACAACAGCAGGTGGTGCTCCAGTAGTAAGTAACCATGACTCTATGTCAGCAGGTCCACGTGGCCCTCTTTTACTTCAAGATGTATGGTTAGTTGAAAAATTAGCAAATTTCAATCGTGAAGTAATTCCAGAACGTCGTATGCACGCAAAAGGCTCTGGTGCATTTGGTACTTTTACTGTAACGCATGATATTTCACAATATACAAAAGCGAAAATCTTCTCAGAGATCGGCAAGAAAACTGAAATGTTCGCACGTTTCTCTACAGTAGCTGGTGAGCGTGGTGCAGCAGATGCAGAGCGAGATATTCGTGGCTTTGCCCTTAAATTCTATACAGAAGATGGAAACTGGGATTTAGTAGGGAACAATACACCTGTATTCTTCTTCCGCGACCCATTACACTTTACAGATTTAAACCACGTGGTAAAACGTGACCCACGTACAAATATGAAAAATGCCAACTCTAACTGGGATTTCTGGACTTCATTACCTGAAGCACTTCATCAAGTGACAATTGTTATGTCTGACCGTGGTATTCCAGCTGGTTACCGCAATATGCACGGATTTGGTTCTCATACGTATAGCTTTATCAATGCTAATAATGAGCGTGTGTGGGTTAAATTCCACTTCCGTACAGAGCAAGGCATTAAGAACCTAACTGGTGCTGAGGCTAATGAGATTATTGGTCAAGACCGTGAATCTTCACAACGTGATTTATATGAAGCCATTGAAAAAGGCGATTTCCCTAAATGGAAAATGTACATTCAGGTAATGACAGAGGAGCAAGCGCGTGAGCTACCATACAACCCATTTGATTTAACAAAGGTATGGTATAAAAAAGACTTCCCATTAATTCCTGTAGGTGAGTTCGAGTTAAACAAAAACCCGGACAACTACTTTGCAGAAGTTGAACAAGCTGCATTTGCACCATCTAACATTGTTCCTGGCATCAGCTTCTCACCAGATAAAATGCTACAAGGTCGTATCTTTGCATATGCGGATGCACAACGCTATCGTCTTGGTGTAAACCACTATATGCTTCCTGTCAACGCACCAAAATGTCCATTCCGTACTTTCCACCGCGATGGAGCAATGCGCTTTGATGGCAATCTTGGTTCGACATTAAGCTATGAACCAAATAGCTATGGCGAGTGGGAGCATAATTTAGATCATAAAGAGCCTGAATTACGCATTGATGGTCATGCAGGTATTCATGATTTCCGTGAAGACGATAATAATTACTTTGAGCAACCAGGTAAACTATTCCGTCTATTGACTGCGGAAGAGCAACAACGCTTATTTGAAAATACAGCGAATGATATGGCTTCTGTTGAAGAATTTATCAAACGCCGTCACATCCTTCACTGCTATCTAGCCGACCCAGCATATGGTGAAGGTGTAGCAAAAGCGATGGGTCTTTCATTAGAAGGTATGGACCTTACAAACCCATATGTAAAACAACCAACAAACGTTTAATATCCACTTAATTATTGATATCCAAATCCAACTTATACTCCATGTGAATCCACTATTCACATGGAGTTTTTTGATAAAGAAAAGGCCTATGTCTATATTTTGACATAAGCCTTTTCTTTCATTATTGGTAAATTTGGCTGCCTGCTTTTTTAAACTCCTCAGCCTTTTCCTTCATACCTTGATGGATCGCTTCAGTCGTATTTAAATCCTTATCTTTAGCATAATTACGAATATCCTGTGAAATTCTCATACTACAGAATTTAGGCCCACACATAGAACAAAAGTGTGCTGTTTTTGCTCCCTCCGCTGGGAGTGTCTCATCATGATATTCCACTGCACGCTCGGGATCTAGTGACAAATTGAATTGATCACGCCAACGGAACTCAAAGCGCGCTTTAGACAGTGCATCGTCTCGTTGTTGTGCACCTGGATGGCCTTTTGCTAAATCAGCAGCATGTGCAGCAATTTTATAAGTGATAACCCCCACACGAACGTCCTCACGATTCGGTAAACCAAGATGCTCTTTCGGTGTCACATAACAAAGCATCGCTGTACCAAACCATCCGATCATCGCTGCTCCAATGGCTGAGGTAATGTGGTCATAACCTGGAGCAATATCTGTTGTGAGTGGTCCCAATGTATAGAAGGGCGCTTCCTTACAAACCTCTAATTGTTTGTCCATATTTTCTTTAATCAGATGCATTGGTACATGACCCGGCCCTTCAACCATCACCTGAACATCATGCTTCCAAGCAATTTGCGTTAGCTCACCTAATGTTTCAAGCTCTGCAAATTGTGCCTCATCATTGGCATCTGCAATTGAGCCTGGGCGTAAACCATCACCTAAGGAAAAAGCAACATCATAGGCTTTCATAATTTCACAGATTTCCTCAAAGTGTGTATACAGGAAATTCTCTTGATGATGATATAAACACCACTGTGCCATGATAGAGCCCCCACGAGATACAATGCCTGTTACACGATTTGCTGTAAGTGGTACATAGCGTAAAAGGACGCCTGCATGAATGGTGAAGTAATCCACACCCTGCTCAGCTTGTTCAATGAGGGTATCACGATAAACCTCCCACGTTAAATCCTCTGCTACACCATTTACCTTTTCTAAAGCCTGATAAATTGGCACTGTTCCCACTGGCACTGCAGCATTTCGAATAATCCATTCTCTTGTTGTATGAATATGTTTACCAGTCGATAAATCCATAATATTATCTGCACCCCATCGTGTTGCCCAGGTCATTTTCTCAACTTCTTCCGCAATGGAAGAAGTTACAGCAGAATTCCCAATATTAGCATTGATCTTCACATGGAAATTACGTCCAATAATCATCGGCTCTGCCTCAGGGTGATTAATATTAGAAGGCATTATAGCACGCCCCGCTGCAATTTCTGAACGGACAAATTCAGGTTCCACATTTTCGCGAATCGCTACAAACTCCATTTCAGGCGTTATAATCCCATTTCGTGCATAATGAAGCTGTGTCACATTTTTACCCTTTTTAGCACGTAAAGGCTTTCTTGCTAATCCAGGAAAGATATTTTCATGATTACGTGGGTCATCTGCACGACGAAAGCCATTATCCTCTGGTTTAACGGCGCGTCCCTCATATACTTCTACATCCCCTCGCTCTTGAATCCATGTATTTCGTAAGGCAGGTAAACCTTTCGTAATATCTACTTGGTAGGCTGGATCTGTATAGGGTCCACTCGTATCATATACTCGAATAGGAGGATTTTCTTCATTTCCAAAACTGCCTGTTGTCGGACTTAATGCAATTTCTCGCATAGGTACTAGAATATCTGGGCGTGATCCCTCCACATATACTTTTTTGCTTCCCTCAAAGCTGGACATAATGGTCATATTCTTTTCACTAATTGCTGACATGAGCTACTTCTCTCCCTTAAATTTATTTTGATATAAGGACCGATTCTAGCTCACCCCAACAATCTAAAAAATAAAGGCCGAATCCAAAATAATTATTTGGATCCGGCCACGAATGTAAAGGTCTATTGATTGCATACTCTGCAATAGCTTCTTAACTTTCCCACGCTGGTATGAGCCAGATCAGGTCCAAAGGGTCAAGAAACTTCGTAGCGTTTCCCTCTCAGCCTGACTCATCAGACTCCCCTAGTTAATACTATTTAGTTTGATGCTAGTGTAGCAGATAATACTAAGAGATGGAAGTTATTTTTTATCTTACTAGGTAAATAATACTTCCGCAAAATATATCACAATGGTTACAGTTATACAGCTTACAATTGTTGAAAATAAAACTGCTTGCGCTGCTGTTGCAGATTCTACATCATATTCTAATGCTAGACTAGAACTATTACGAGATGTTGGAAAGGCACTAGCTATAAACAGTGATTGTGCGACGACTCCATCTAATCCCAATACATAAATAATGGCTAATGCAACTGATGGTCCAATAATTAATCGCGTAAAACAACTGATAAAGACAGTTTTATTAAACATTGATTTCATCTCTAGTTGTGATAATTGCGCACCTAATGTAATTAATGCCACAGCAATAAATCCATCTGCCACATGTTCTACAGGTATTTTGATAAATTGTGGTATACCGATATCAAAATAGTTCATAGCGACACCTATAATCAGCGCATGAATAATGGGCATTTTAAAGAAATCCTTAATGATTGTCATACCCGATTTTGTAGAAGAAATTAAATTGTATAAACCATATGTATACGTAGTCATATTTTGAAAGATTACGAGCATGACCTGAATGGCTACTCCAATAGGTTGCGTGGCAAAAATCATTTGAGCCACCGGAATACCATAATTACCTGAGTTAATAAGCACCACACTATTTTTAAAGACAGCTGCCTCTGTTCTAGCTAAACCGAGCCCTTTCGCCATAAAATGACTGAGTATCATTTGACTACCGATAAAGAGTACAATAAATAATCCGACCTCTCCCAGTACAGATAACTCTACATGCGTTTCATATAAATTTACAAAAACAGCTGCTGGCATAAAGCAATATGTAATAAGCTGAGATAATGCTTTTAAATTAAAGCGAAATTTCTTTTGTAGTATAGCGCCTATTACAAGTAACACTAAAATAGGTACAACAATTTGAAAGAAAATCATTCCGAGATACATCATATCAATGTCCCCCTTCCAGTGTTAATAGTAGTGCCGAATTCCTTCTAGGTCAATTTCTCTGACTTTCACAATAAAAGAAGACTGCCTCTATAACGAAGGCAGCCTTTCCCTTTAAGCAAGCTTAAATCGATTTACAACCTCTTGTAGCTCGTTTGAAATATCGTTCATATTTTGAATAGACTCTGCTACTTTTTGTAATTCTGCTTGTTGATCCATTGCGGAAGCACTTACTTGTTCCGCAGAGGCTGCTGTTTGCTCTGAAATAGCCGAAATGCTTTGGATAGCCATGATTGCCTGATTTTTATGCTCTAACATACTAGATAATTTATTCATTAATTCACTAATAGAATTGGCAATTGAACCTGACAAGTCACTGCTATCTTTAAATGCTAGTTGCGTGCTTTGTACTGACTCATTTTGTGATTGCATTAAATCTGCATTAGATGCAATAACAGCAACCGTTTGCTGAGAATTTTCAAGAATGCTTTCTACCGTACTCTTAATAATTTCTGTTTCATTCTTAGATTGTTCTGCTAGCTTTCTAACTTCCTCTGCTACTACAGCAAATCCTTTACCATGTTCACCAGCACGTGCTGCCTCAATACTTGCATTTAAAGCTAGCAGATTAGTCTGCTCGGTAATGCTTTGGATCGAAGCAATGATCTGATTAATATTGGCAATATTAGAAGCTAATGATTCTATTTGCTGCTGGATACGCCCATTCATCTCATTTGTCTCCATATTACGCACTCTTAAACTTTCAACCTCATGCAATCCTTTTTCCGTTGTTACACCTGTTTTATGAGATAGCTCATCCATTTCATTGGAAAGGGACGTAATGGCATCAATCTGATCAGATAAATCCATCATCCGATAATTTGTTTCTTCTGTATCCTCTGATTGCTTCGAAGCTCCCTGTGCAATTTCGTTGATAGCTACCGAAACCTCCTGACTAGAAGCAACTACCTCATTAAATGCCTCATTTACCTGATTAGAAGATTGGTTCAATAACCTCGTAGAATTTAGAACGGTTTGAATTGCACTATTGGTTTTATCCAACATATTATTATAGGCCACAGCCACTGCTCCAATTTCATCAGGCTTAATATATTTCTCCTCTACCTTTTGTGTTAAATCCCCTTCGGCTGCCGTTTCAATCGATGCACGTAAAAATTTAAGTGGCTTTAACTGTTTATAGATGAATAACACACTTGCAACTGTCATCAAAATGACCATAATAATAGAAGCAATAATCGTAAATACAAATACATGATTATATGTCTCTAGGATCTTTGATTCAGCTAACACGACTTGAACAGTCCAAGTTTCGTCAATGCCCTCTAAAATCATTGGAGCAAAAACATTATATGCCTTTTCCTTCAGCTGATTAGAATCAGCGTACATACTTGTTAGTTCACCATTTTCCATTGTCTTACTAATACTTGTCCAAGTAGGATCCTCTTGCATATTGCGCCCAACAAGCTCTTCACCAAAACTGTTAGCTGTTAGCACACCTTTATTCGTAATAATTGCTGCGTAACCGCCTGCTGGGGCGTTCGATTTTGTTAAATCATTTAAAAAGTCTATTGATACATCCGCTGTCAATACACCGAAAAATGCTCCAGAAGCATTGATTAATGGCACCGAAATCGTTGTCATTAATACAGATTGCCCATTTACATTATAATCATAGGGCTCCGTCAAAACTGCACGTCTGTCTTCTTTTGGTACCCAATACCACTCAGAAACACTCTTATCATCAATACCTTCGATTTGAGCAGTCGTGATATCATTTCCGTTCTTACTTAAATAAGGTATAAAACGCTTGTTAGTATCTATTAAAGCAGCCTCAGTTGGTTCAAGAATAATAGAATTCTGCTCAAAGATTGCTCCTACCCCAAGAATGTCATTATTGTTAGCTAAATTATTTTCCATTATGTCTATAACACCTTTGGTAGACAACGTATTATTCTTCTCCATGCTTTCTATGATACGCTTTGTTGTTTGTAATGTCGTATTGGCTTTCTTAAAGCGTTCACTCATAATAGCTGCAGAGGATTCAGCTGTTTGCAATGTTCCATGCTCTGCGTCTTCAACACTTTGCTTTTTTATAATAATCCCCGTTATGACAGTATAGGATAAAAATAAAATGAGAAATAATCCTATTATAAGGGAAGAAAGTTTTAAGGCAATTCCTCTTGATTTTTTCATTACTAACACCCCCACTTTTATACTAATAATAATGGATGGATGATTGTATCACAATAAATTATTTAGCAAATAAAGTAGAAAACTTACAAAATTATAGAGAAAAATACCGATACATTGCCAATCATCATTTTTCAATACAAAGGACTAATGACTTATTTGAATTGAGATTCATAGTAAAACATTCTCTTCGAATTCTAAATTATAGAAGAATATGATATATTAACTATTAAATAGAATGATTGGAGTGACTCACATGAAAAATAAAGCGCTATCAACATTAATGGCCACGGCTATTACAGCGACACTAGTATTACCAATGTCTACTGCGAATGCCGCATCATCTCAAATTCAATCAAATTTATATGAGACACAGGTAGCAGCAGCAAAAAAGGTGATTGGTGAATCCGTAACGATCAAAAACATAACAAAAGATACTGTGATAACATCTAATGGTACATTTAGAGTTCAATCGGCATTAAAGCCCCTATTTGATACTTCAAATAAAACTGCATTAACAAATGCCCGGGCTACCATTGTAGTGAAAAATGGTCAAATTACGGACGTTACCTCATTAATATTAAACAAAGCAGGTACAAGCAAAAAATCTGTCTATTTTGATGGAGGTGATGCACAAATCTCTGGAGATCTTACTGTAAATGCAGACTATCTAAAGATTCAAGATGTTAGTGTGGATGGTCAGCTTTTCATTACAAACAGAGTAAAAAAAGCCCTTACACTTGATGATGTAGTAGTAGATGAAACAATTACATTAAAACCAATTGTAACGAAAAATGTAAGTTGGCTATACGTTACTTTAATCGATATGAAATCATCAAACATCAATTTGGAACGTACTAAAGTCAATATATCTTCTGACCAAACTCTTTCCAAAGTAGATGTAGTAGGTAAAGTTACATCTTTTGAAGCTATGTCTAATATAGAAAAGCTTACAATTGATGTTGCGAAAGATTTCAATCTTTATGGTGAGGGTAAAATAGAGCAAATCGTTGTAAAGGGCGGTACTAAAGTAGCTTTAGATTCAGGACATCTGGTAAACAATGTACAAGTAGACAATAAAAATGTCTCCGTGACACTACCTGTTATTGATAAAAAGGAACTTAATACACTTATCGCATCCCCACCATATGTACAAGTATCTGTAAACGGCTATGATATTTTAAATACGGACAAATGGACGACACAAGCAGACCGCACAGTGTTTGATTCTGCTGTAGCAAGTGCGAAGGCTGTAGCAAATAATTCAAATGCCTCACAAGAACAGGTGAAAAATGCCATCAATCAGTACAAAAATGCACTAGCAGTCTACCAAGCTGCTCAAAAGAGTGGTACAAAATATGGTTATGGCGATAAAGCTTCACTACAGTCTTTAATTAATTCTGTTCAATATGTTACGGTTTCTTGGGACGGATCAAATGTACCTTATAATTCGCCTTGGACTACTCAGACGGAAAGAAACGCAATCGAAGCTGCTGTTTCGTCTGCACAGTTAATTGTCAATAATTATTATGCGACTCAAACCGATATTGCCAACGCGATCAATAATTTAAACAATGCTATACGAACTTATAAAAATGCTTATAAGTATGGCACAAATGGTGGTTATAATGTCGAAAAATCTTATTTAGAGTCCCTTATCACTTCAGCCTATAATGACCTTGTTTCAATATCGTACAATGGAGATGGCAGTGATGTACCTTATTACTCAAAATGGACTTCCCAAAATGATTGGATCTATCTAAATAACTATATTGAACAAGCTAAATCTATTGTAAACAATTATTACGCAACTCAGCTTGAAGTCGTAAGTGCTTATAATAATTTAAACAGCGCATTGAGCTATTACAACTCTGCTAAACGTGATGGTTTATTACACTAAAAGAAGGACTCTGCTTTATGCAGAGTCCTTAAAAATTTTGACTAATTAAAGGCATCTATTTAAGACATGATATTTATCTGTTTCCAGCTTCTATACCAATCCTCAATCTCCTCACTTGGTTCCACTGCCAAATGCTCTTGAAGCGTCTTTTTTAACAGCCAGTATTGCTCCTCAACTGCGGCTGTATTATTAAGCAGATCGTAAAGTTTCATTAAAGTAAAATAGTTATCCTCGGCATCAGCGAATAGTGCTTGGACTTTTTCCTGCACCTTTATGGCGGCAATATAACTTTCATTTTTTATGTAAAATTCGCTTAATTGCTGAGCATGGTACAACCATAGTCTTCTTAAACGTTCTCTTTCACTTTCCGCCCATAAATAATCACAATCTCCTAAATAATCACCTGTATACATCTGGAATACTTGTTCATGTTCATCGACTGTTGTCTGTTGTATTGGAGGTAGCAATTTTAAGCGAGATAGCCATTGTTCTACATCCACCACAATATTTTCAACTACTAGTTTGTAGCCAGAACTTAGCAAAGGACTTGAAATTTTCACGCCCTCCACCCCATAGTTTTTTAATGTTTTCCTTATTGTATAAATGGCGGTATACAGTTGTTTTGATGCTTTATCAATATCAGACTCTGGCCAAAATAACTCTAGAATCGTATCACGGAAAATCATTTCATTTTTATGCTCTAGCATGTAAGCAAATAGTTCTTTAGCTTTGGAAGTTCGCCATTTAATCGGTTGTGTCCGACCATCTGGTAAAACAACATGAAGGCCACCAAAAAGCTTTATTACTGTTAGTCTAGGCTTAATTTCTTTTACTTTGTTATTGATTTGGTCTAGCCTTTCTAAAGTTTTTTCTAAACGTGAAATTTGTACAGGTTTTAATAGATAGTCGATAGCATGTAGATTAAATGCATCAATAGCATACTGATCAAAACCTGTAGTAAACACAATCTCAACATTAGGTACTATTTCTTGAATTTTTTCACCCAATGCTAAGCCGTCCATATCAGGCATGACAATATCTAAAAATACAACATTTGGTTGCAGGATCTCTATATCTTTAAGTAATTCGAAAGAATCTGTGTATTCTCCAACTATTTCAATTCCCGAGACATTACTTTTTTCAAGCAAGGTTTTTAGTCTCGTTAATGGTAAATATTCATCATCCACTAGCACGATTCTCATCTGTTCCCCTCCTTAAAAACTATTCCTTGTATTATTATCGTTCATTTTTTGAAAGAATTGATAGGGAACTGTTACTATTGAAGGAGAATAGAGCCTATTTGTCGAAATTTATTGTTTATGATAAAAAAGAAAATTTTCTCTAAAAAAATTACCATAATGCTCGTTGCCGGATTGTTTTTTTGCTTTCTTACACTTCTACGTTTTATTTGGATGGATTTCACCAATACTGCAAAAGGAGTAGCTGCTACACAAGGGGCTATTGATTTAAGAGGACTTGATACTAACCATGATTTTAAAATTAAGCTACAAAAGGAATGGGAACTATACCCTAACCTACTCCTTGCTTCAGAAGGTGTTAAACCATATACACAAGATAAAATACCTCTACAATATAAAAAAACAGGCAATGTATTAACCTCACATCACCTGTTTTCTCACTATAATTCTATTATCTTTATCAATATGATTCCTAAAATTATGCCATTCTACTATAAATTTTATAACCACTATACCTATTCACCCAAAAAGGGCATAAAAAAATCCTAGGCTATGATAGAATTAATATACTACCAAATATTAGTTGGGTTACAGTTCTATATACATTAACTATTAAAATAGGAGGCTTCTCCAAGATGAAAAACAAAAAAAAATTAGTATTACTGTCTTTAGTGGCCGTTCCCTCCCTTCTTTACAGCACGCCAGCATCGGCTACTGAGATATCAAAGCCAGCCTACATACTTGCTAACTACAATGCTAATGTGGCGAATGTTGTACAACTAATTAACAATATTAACAATACAACAGCTACCTTCCAAACAAATTTAGAGGCCGCTTTAAAGGCTTATAATGCTTTAACGGGAACAGAAAAACAGTATGTCACGAACTATTCCACATTGTCATCACATCAGCAGACAAGAATTGCTTATCGAAAGCTTGCAGCACAAATTGAAGAGAAATTAAATTCTGTGGATTCTACATCCGCTAATTATTATCAAAATGTTATTGAAACAAGAGATTGGTATAATACCTTGAATGCAGCACAAAAAACCTTTGTAAGCGCATCTGCGCAAAAAATATTAACTTCCTATATTGCACCAAATACATCTGTTGAAAAGGTAGTCAATAAAATTCAATTGATTAATTCATCTCGTCTCTCATTCCATAAGGATGTAGCCGATGCCCGCGCAGAGCTTAATATACTGCGTAAGTTTTCTAATGCTTCTTTACCTGTAGGTATTGAACAGTTGTTACTTGATGCTGAACAGCTTGTTGTGAAGGATAAAGCGGCAGCTAAAGAAGTGGAAAACGCAATTGCAGCTTTATCACCAAAAACGTCTACAGCTCAGGATGTGCAGGCAGTCAAAACATCTTTTGAAGCATTAACACCTGTCCAACAGCAGCTCGTGCCAAACGTTTGGACTTTAGTGGATTTTGTACAAGGAAAACACACACTTCCTACAAAAGATAACATACCTAAAAAACCTGATTTATCAGATACAGCAGCTATTCCTGGGAAAACAACTGCAATGACAAAAAATAAAAATACTTATAGAGCCAAAATAAATGTAGCCACATCAGAAATTGACACGGAACGTTATATTCTAACAACAAAAGACAAAATGACCATCATCATTCCACCACTTTATACACTTGTCAATGAAGATGAAGGGGTAATGGATATTCAAGTTACAAAAAAGGCAAACCGAATTACACTTCAAGCTACATTGAATAAAAAACCAGTAACCTTTGATGCCAATATGGAAATCATAATTGAAGGTTTATCAGCAAATTCATCCATCGTTCGCTCAAACGATGTGGGTAAGCGAGTACCTGCCGATTTCATCATCAGTGGAAATCGTCATATTATCCAAACAACTACATCTGACACATTCCAAATCCTAAACAATTAAAATATAAAGCACTAAAGAAATACCAATGAGAAACGATGTTGGTTTCTTTAGTGCTATCTTTTCTCCGTTCAATTTAGAATTAGTTTGAAAGTCAATACTAGAACACCACCGAGTGAAGAACCCCAAAGAATAGTAGATAATATATATCCACTCATGGTCTCTTGCATGATTGGCAGTTTATCGCCAACAGTAGCTAATAGTAAGGCTGTTGTTAATGCCTTATTCACACCAATTATATCTTCTGCCAGCATCTCCCAAAACGGTGCACCTCTACTAGATATAAACCTCGCAATAGTATATATGGAGCCTGCTAGCCATTAGATAATTCAAGAATTATCATACAGCTTATTTGGCATAGATTAAGACAATCCCTACTAAGAAGTAAATACCTGCTATGATATTAGCTCTTGTTACGCCAGGTTGTTGTTTTTTCATGCATGGTTTCCTTCTGTATAGAACTGGGTTGCTTTATTGCACAAAACACTAACAATACGACGATTAGTGTCAAAACACCAAAAATTAGCCATGCTCCTCTCCACCCTAACTCAGGAAGTTGATGAAGCAAGAAAGGTACCAACAAACCTGATAAAAGCATCCCTATCCCAGCTCCACTCATTAACAGTCCCATGACCGACCTCGTTTCTTAGGGTGCACTCCCAACACTGCAAGGAACAGTGTGATGGCAGCCCACCAGAAATTTGCAACAAACACCAATCCTATTAACCCTAAAATGGCACAGGCTCCCCCTACTAACAGAACATTTTTTGCACCAATGTGTGTTGTAAAGCTCCAGAAAGACCTACTGTTAGTACATAACCTAAAAACAGCATTGTTCCTAAGTAACCAGATTGAATGGTTGTGAGACTCAATCCCTCCTGCATAAACGGCAATATAACGCCATATGCCATGCGACCAAATCCCGTAGTTGTAACAATTAATAGCATTCCTGTTATGACAAACATCCAACAATTTTTCATTTTTTACCCCCTTTCATTACACACGAATCTTAGTCCAATGAAAGGTCCATTCTCCACCAATGGAAGGATACTTATACGGTAAAACGGATTTTATTTTAAAGTTACAGTTAGATTTTTGGATAAACCTTAATGGCCCTTTTTCATTTTATCCATTGTTCTAGGCCATTGACTAATTTATGCTAGCCTATATCGATAATGATTATCATTTACGGAGGAAGAGACATGAAAAAATTAAAGCGACATATGCTCATTTATAGCCTATTATTACTGGTTAGTATCATACTAGCTGCTTGTGGTTCTACCAATGAAGAAACGAAGAAGGAAGAGACAACAACATCAGAATCAACAACTCGTGTTTATAAGGATTATTTAGGTCATGAGGTTGAAATTCCTGTAGATCCTGAGAGGGTGGTTTATCATGGAGAAGGATACGGTGATTTACTTGCATTGAAAATCAAAACAGTAGGTGCTGGCTTCTCTTGGATTACAAATTACGCTTGGGAAGATCGCGTAAAAGATTTGGAGGACGTTGGTTTTCCTATTAATGTGGAAAAAACATTGTCATTAAAGCCTGACCTTATTATTATTGGTACTTCTGATGATAAGACATATTCACAGCTTTCTAAAATCGCTCCAACTATCGTGTTTGATACTTTTGCGCCATTAAACCAACGTTTAACCGAGCTGGGCGATATACTTAATAAAAAAGAAGAAGCAGCTCAATGGATGGATGCTTATACAGAAAAAGCGGATAAAATGTGGGAGTCCCTTGTAGCTGATGACATCATTAAACCAGATGAAACGGCATCGGTTTTAACATATTATCCAGGAGATCGATTATTTGTCATGGCACGTGCTGGACTTTCTCAAGTTTTATACGATTCAAATGTGCTTAAGCCTGGTGACAAAATACAAAAAATTCTTGATGATGGTACAGGCTTTGCTGAAATCTCTACAGAACTTCTTCCTGAATATGCTGGTGATCGAATTTTCATCCTAACACCAGCCGATGATGAAGCAAAACAATCGACAAAGGAAATGATGGAAAGTCCAATTTGGAAGAACCTACCGTCAGTGAAGAACGGTCATGTCTACACGATTGATATTGAAAAAAGTGATAGCGATGCCTCAACAAGAGAATGGCTGTTATCACAATTACCTAATATGTTAAAAAAATAGCTAACAAGAGACATTTCATCTTAGTTGAAATGTCTCTTTACTTTTTATACAATACATTTAATTGATAATCATTTTCATTTACTAAGGAAGTGAACAGATGGAAGACAACAAATCAGCTTCTATTAATAATGATTTACTATTTCATTTTGAAAATATTGACTGTATTTCGCAGAGCTATCCGTTTATCTTGACTTCTCATCATACATTGATACTTTTTACAAATGGCTGCGGGACATTGACGATTGATGATATTCCCTATTTGGTGACGAAAGGAAAGATTTTTCTTGTACAGCCTCAAACTATGATTGATATATCGGATATAAACAATGGTTACTGTTTCTATAAAATTGCCTTTTCAGCCTTTCAGCTAAAACATAAGCACCCTTCTCCACATCTAGGATCTATTTTTTCTGATGAAGTGGAATATACAATTTATCCTTATACACGATTAATTCGTCTTACCGAAGATCTGTATAATATAAATCCTAAATTGGATTTTCTTAAACAACAAGGACTCTTGTATGAACTATTAAATTTATTATTTGAACATCAGCTTCATAAGAACTACCAGATGACAATGACAAAAGCAGTTGAAGAAACCATTGACTATATACATAACTATTTTCAACAGCCTTTAACAGTGAAAAAGCTAGCGGAACTCGCTCGTATAGCTCAATGGCAATATAGTACGATCTTCCAAACCTTAACTGGGAAGAAACCGCTAGATTATATTACAGATTTACGTCTTACAAATGCCAAGGAATTATTGCTACAAACAAATGAGCCATTAAAAGATATTGCGCAGCAAGTAGGATTTGATGATGAATATTATTTTAATCGCCGCTTCCGACAGGTATTTGGAATTCCTCCAAAACAGTTTGCACGACAATCTAAACAAAAAACTGTTGTAAAAGATTGGACAGGACACGAGGTAGCCATTCCTCGCTCACCACATCGTGTTATTTATCATGGAGAAACGTTTGGGGATATGTTGATTTTTGATGTGCAACCAATAGGTGGTGACAAAAACTCTATTAGTAAATCCTTCTATAAAAACCATGTTCCTTATATTCAAGATGTTGCCTTTCCAATCAATCTTGAAAAATCTTCGAAGCTGAACCCTGATTTAATTATCATTACAAATAGTGACGAGCAGCAATATCAAGAGCTATCTTCTATTGCACCAACGATTACCCTAAATTCCTGGGATTCATTAGAGGAACGGGTTCTTTTATTAGGACGGTGGCTTAGCCAACAACAGCGTGCAGAAGATTGGCTAGAACACTTTAAAACCCAAGAAAAAACGATGTGGCAGCAGCTTCAAACAGTTGTAGAGCCTGGTGAATCGGCATCTGTTTTGACTTTTGATCATGGCAAACGCCTTTTTATTATGGGCTGTACAGGTCTATCCACTGCCCTTTTCCATCCAGATGGATTTCAGCCTCACCCACAAGTCAAAAAACTACTTCAAGCAGGCGAGGGGTATAGAGAAATACCAATAGATCACTTACCTCAGTATGCTGGTGACCGCATCTTTATGTTGTTATCTGATAAACCCGAATCGCAAATGGCTACGATTGAATTGATTAATAGCGACATTTGGAAAGGACTCCCTGCTGTACAAACTAACCATGCTTATTTAGTGGATGCAACAAAGTGGAATTACGGAGATGCCTTTACAAGAGAGAAGTTACTCGGTGCATTGCCAAAGCTATTGGTTACTGCCAGGTAATTCTCATACTTATAATAAGGGGTGACATTCATATATGAAAACGGAAAGTAGAACAGATACGACAACTCAAATATCACTAAAGGATATTCGAGATTATATTGCTAAAAACCATCATCAACCTCTCACGATTGAGCATCTAGCACTCATTTCGGGTCTGAGTTCCAGCTACTTTGGAGAGGCATTTAAAAAGGCATTTGATCAAAGTGCAACAGATTATTTAACGGCGCTACGTATTGGACATGCCAAGCAATTACTGCGTGATACCGATTTATTACTTCGTGAGATTGCTAGAAAAGTAGGTTACAGTGACGAATTTTATTTTAGCCGAAAATTTAAAAAGGAAGTTGGGATTACACCTTCTGCTTATAGTAAGATGGCCCGCAAGCGTATCTCTACTTTTTCGGTCTCCACTACTGGAAACTTATTAGCACTTGGAATCCTACCAGTTGCAGCTCCTTTAGATGCTAAATGGAGTCCTTATTATTACAATCATTATCATGAGAAAATTCCAGTCTATGTTAATATATTTGATGCAGAATCAGAGGACAACTTCAAAAAATTAGCCTCTGCAAAGCCAGATATTCATATTTTTCAAGAAGAACCCTCCCTCTCGATGCTTGATTGGCTTCAAACTATTGGCATCGAAAATGTCTATATTCAAGCAAAAGATTGGCGAACACAACTAAGAGAAATAGCTATAGCTGTCAAAAAGCAAAGCGTGGGTGAGCATTTCATACAGTCCTACGAACAAAAGGTATTAGAGGCAAAGCAAGAAATTAAACGAGCGACCAAGGAAGATAGTTTTGCCGTTCTACGATTATGTGGCGATCAATTATTTTTATATTGTAATAAAGGAATTCAGGATGTACTGTTTACAGATTTGCAGCTTCGCCCTATCAATGCCCAACAACAAACATATAACGAGCATATTACACTTGATCAGCTAGTCAATTTAAACCCTGACCGTTTACTATTTATCATTTGTCCAGATTCACCAACCCGACATTATTGGCTTACTCTACAATACCTTGATCGTTGGAAAGAGCTCCGTGCTGTAAAAAATGGACATGTCTATGTTTTACCTTCGAATCCTTGGTTTGAATACTCAGCAATCGCTATAAACCGAATGCTAGATGAGATGTTGCTTATGCTAACGGGAAAAAATCCAAACCCTTTTCCTGTTCCCGTCCATGGTAACGTATCTGACGGTGATTTATAATTCCATTTGAGAATGATTATCACCGGAAGGAGACTTTAATGAACAATGAAACGAAATTGCCGTAATCAATGTCAAATAAATATAAAATCGGGCTATCTATTAGCGATGTTTTTGCTAACTATCAGCATACTAACCGCCTGCAATATCCCGTCAAACAATGAAGAGGAACAGAAAACACAGTCTAACTCCGAAAGTACAAAGGAGCAAAGTGTTTATCCGTTGACAATAAAAGATGAGGTCGGTAATGAAGTAACACTACCTGCTAAGCCTACTAAAATTTTTGCACCTGTCATGGAGGATTCGCTACTAGCTCTTGGTATCAAGCCAACTATGCAATGGTCTAACGGTGTTAAGCCACAGCTTTATTTACAAGATCAGCTACAGGGTATACCAGAAATTAGCTTTGCAAGCGGTCCGCCTTCAGCCGAAGCCATTATGGCAGATAAACCAGACTTAATTATTTTGCACAATTCATTTTATGTGGAAAATGGCACCTATGAAAAATATGCAAAAATTGCACCAACCTATGTTTTTAAAAATGCTGCAAGTGATTTAGAAGGCTCTATTAAAATATTAGGTCAACTACTTGATGAACCAGACATGGCTGAGCAAGCTTTACAGGATTATCAAGAAAAAGTAGATGCAGCAAAAACAAAGCTTTCCTCTATAACAAACGGTAAAAAGGTTGCGTTAATTCGCTTTAATGCAAAAGGGATGTTTTTCATGACGGATGAGTATTTTAGTGGGTATGTCTTAACACATGAATTAGGATTTGAACAAAGCAGCTACGTGAAAAATGGTGCCTTCGAAGTATCATTGGAGATTCTACCTGAGCTGGATGCCGATTATATTTTCCTAATCAATGATGGTAATCTTGGGGATGAATTTTTAAATGAGTTGAAGAACAGTAAAATTTGGCAAAGTACAGCAGCCTTCAAAAACAGTCAAGTATTTGAGACATCCGAGGATTACTGGCTAAATGGCGGTATTCATGCTCAAGGAAAAGTGATAGAGGATGTATTGGAGTTTTTAGCGCCATGACAATAATGACAAAAAAACCTTATACATCAGAAAACTACTTTGAGGTTGCCATGACGTCTCGTCAACAGCTAGATTATCGCATTTTAATTGCAGCCCCAACAGATGAACTACCAGCGGATGGTTATACTGTTATCTACGCCTTAGATGGGGACGCCCTTTTTCCAACGCTTGCAGAGGCAGTAAAATTACAAACACGTAAACCAAAAGGCTATGATCCCACTCTTGTTATTGGCATCGGCTATCCCTCAAAGGAACCTTTTGATATGGAACGACGCTGTCACGATTTTACACTACCTGTTAGCGAAGAACATCTGCCACCACGTCCAGATGGAGCACCTTGGCCTCCAAACGGTAAAGCCAATGAGTTCTTAGATTTTATTGAACACGAGCTCATGCCTACTATAGCAAAGGAATGGCCTATCAATAAAAAGAAGCAAGCGATTGTCGGTCATTCCTTAGGCGGTCTTTTCACACTATATGCTTTATGTGCAAGACCCCATTTATTTAGTCATGTAGTAGTCGGAAGTCCCTCTGTTTGGTGGGCTAACAATGCCTTACTAAAAGAAATAGATACATTTTCTAAAGGTTGGAAAATTCAGCATACTATTAATCTCTTAATCACAATCGGTGCTAACGAGCTGCCAGATATGTTAGAGGGAGCTGATCTAGCAGCTGAACAAATGAAGCGTTTAAGCAACCAAAACATTCATACTAATTATGTGAAGTTTGATGAGGAGGACCATGTGAGCGTTCTACCTTGTATGCTTAGTCGCCTTCCACGTTTTTTAAATTCCTAGCAGAAAAACCCAAGTGGTAATCATTCCACTTGGGCATTTTTATAACATTTACTTCTCTTTCTCTAAACGATCCTTGAACATGCAAGCGATCTCCTGAACCTGTGATTCTAAGTTGAATACTTTATTATTTTTAACTACTTCAATTGACAATAGTACAGTGCATTTATAAGAAAAGCTGTGAGGAACCAGTCATTTAATAACGACATTTAGTTCTACTATCATTTAATCAAGAATATCGCTTTTTTATACTAAATGGCTTATTAATTTTTCGCATTCCTTATTTTCTTTTTACGGATAACCTTAAATAAAATGGTTACGATGATTATAATCATTATAAAACTTAAATACGGGATCCACCATTTAATAGTTTCAACAATTCCCTCTGACAATCCAAAACCCATTAGAAATTCAGTCATATTATCTACTCCTTTATTTAAGCCTATTGTCTAAAATTACCTGTTTCGCACTTTGATAAGTTGCAATGAAATATATTACATATAACAAGAAAATAACACCAAAACTTACAAACATATTCTGTTTGATAGAAACTTCAAAAAACGGTTCTAATTTTTCTAATACAACCTTAGTAGTAAAGATTGATATGAAACTAGCTAAAATTAAAGGTGAAATGAAATAAAATCCAATTTGTCTAAATAACAACCTATTAATCATTTTTTTGTCTGCACCAATTTTTGATAATGTCAGGTATCTTTCTCTGTTATCCTGTGTTTCTGTTAATTGCTGTAATGCTAGTATTGATAAAGTGACAATCATTAAAATTATTCCTAAGTAACTGCTAATAAAAGCTATTACTCCAAATACGCCAAAGTAAGTGTCTTGAATCACGCTCTTAGTTACATAATAAATATCTCCTTCTAGAGATTTTTCAACCCATTTATTATTCATTATTTTATAGACCATGCCCTCAATTTCTTGAGAGGGAAAAACACCATTTAATAAGAAACTATCAGGATTCATATAATTTTTCGTATTATCTGGCACAACCACTGTTCCTACATCATTTGCTCTTGTTGAATTTGTTAAGTATGTAATGTTACTAAATATTTTTTTGTTTGCAGGAGTGAGTTCCTTATCACCAATTCTTATTTTCCCTTCTTTATTTAAGAAAAATTGAATATGTTTATTAAAGGGTTCATAGTTTGCATTAATTATGAAATTATTTCCTCCTAACTGAATTTCATCTTGTCCAGATAATTTCAATATTTTATTGTAATCTGTTTCCGTTATTAAAGTAACTTGTGACATAAGTATTTCTTGTTCTAAATCAGATAGTTCTACTTGTTGCTCTTTAAACAATTCTCCATAAGTTAAATCTGCATTAAACAGCATTATCTCTACATAACTTTTAAGATTTTCTTTAAGTGGAATGCCATCTTGTTTTGCTGTTTCTAAAAGATCCTTGTTATCCTCATATGGTTGTACAATTGTTAAGTCAAATGGGGTTGCCGTGGTAACTTGTTTATTCATAGAACTTGTGACACTAAATCCTGTCCCTAGAACAACCAGTGAAGCTATCAGTAATGCACTTAAAATACTTATTACTAGAAAATTAATTTGCATTTTACTTCCGAATTGTCGAAACAAAAATGAATTTAGTTCTTTAAAATACAGCTTTTTATTTCTTTTAGCCAAGAACACCATCACACCGGAAATTGTATAATAAAACAAAATAATACCAAGACCAAGAAGCGAGACTATTACAGTTAAATAATTCTTATCAAGTCCGAATTTCATTAACAATAGTATTCCAGTAGTTATTAAAGTAATTGCTACTAAAAAAAGACTACTTGTCGCCCATTTGTTATAGACCTTTAACTCTTGATTTTTACGATTCGCAATTAATAAATCAATAAGTTTAATGTTCATAATATTACGGGTATTAAAAAGTGCTACTATAATATAAATAATTGAAAAACTTATAATAGTTTCTTTTATAGCTTCTTTTGATAACAATAATTTATAACCTACTGCATCACCTACAAACATTTTCAATGCTAATATTGAAATTACTTGTGACATTAAAAATCCTAGCCCAATGCCTATAATTAGAGCAAATAACCCTACCAAAAAAGTCTCACCTACAAAAATAAAGGATATCCTCCATTTACTCATCCCTAATGTCATATAGATACCCATTTCTTTTTTTCTTCGCTTCATTATGAATTGATTGGCATATATGATGAGAAAAGCAAAAACAATTGCAATAAACCTAGTTAATAGCCCAATATACGTAACTAATGCATCCCCAAAAATCTCCATAGAATAATTTAAATCATTTAAAGCTGGTTGTGATGATACTGAATTAAATGCATAGAATAGGCTGACACCTAAAACAAGAGTAAGAAAATAGATAGCATAATCTTTAATACTTCTACCTACATTTTTGTATATCAATTTAAAACTCATCATTGATATTTCCTCCAAGTAGTGCAACAACCTCCATTATTCGATTAAAGAAAGCTTTACGATCATCTTTTCCTCGTATTAGTTCATTAAAAATTTCTCCATCCTTTAGAAAAATAATCCTTCTGCAAAAACTAGCATTATAAGGATCATGAGTTACCATCAAAGTAGTGGCATCTTGTTGCTGATTTAATATTTCCAAATTTTTTAGCAACATTTTAGCAGATTTACTATCAAGAGCCCCGGTTGGCTCATCGGCTAATAATAGTGTTGGCCTTGTAACAATTGCTCTCGCTGCCGCAATTCTCTGCTGTTGTCCTCCTGACATTTGATATGGATATTTGTACAATACTTCCTTTATATCCAAAGCGGCGGCAACTCTATCGACTTCATGTTCAATTTCATTCACTGGATAATTAATTATAGATAAAGCCAAAGAAACATTTTCAAACGCAGTTAGTGTGTCTAGTAAATTATATTCTTGAAAAATAAAACCTAATTTTTCACTTCTAAATTTTGATAATTTATGGCCCTTTAATTTTGTGACATCTTCGCCATCTATAAATACATGACCAGCTGTAGCAGTATCAATGGTTGAAATACAATTAAGTAAAGTCGATTTACCGCTTCCACTCGGCCCCATAATTGCTATAAAATCCCCTTTTCGTACTTCAAATGAAACGTTTTTTAATGCATGGGTTACATTTCCCTTATTACCATACACCTTTTCAATATTTTCCACTTTTAATATTGCATTCACTTTCCATTTTCACTCCTTTTATGGATAAACCAACCTTTTACTACCATAATATTACCATGCAACGAATTAACAAAAAATCGATTATTGTATCATATTATTACCGTTTTGTAAGTTTATTTGCTATGCACTATAATATAATTAAATAGTATAAATAATGGAAATAAAACCATTCATTGGTTTGATTAAGGGGAGATTAAAAGTGAAAATATTCATTATCGAAGATGATCCAATTATCAGAAAGGAACTTTTTGACTTTCTAGAGAAATATGGATATGAGTGTATAAGTGGCGATGATTTTACAAAAATTGTAGAAGATGCTCTACAAAGCATGCCACATTTAATTATTTTGGATCTTAACCTTCCTTATCAAGACGGTTTTCAAGTGTGTCGTGAAATTCGGAAATTGTTATCTGTGCCCATTATTATAGTAACTAGCCGTGATACTTCCTTTGACGAACTATTAAGTCTTCAAATAGGAGCAGATGACTTTATTACAAAACCATATGATTTACAAATCCTTTTGGCTCATATTCAATCTGTTTTAAAGAGAACATATGAAATTTCCAAAAGTGCTATCCTTTCTTATAAAGATTTAACTCTCGATATATTAAAGAGCAAAGCTTTTTATAATAATACAGAAATAGAACTTACAAAGAATGAATTATGTATCCTTAGATTATTGATGATGAATAAAGGAAACGTAGTTTCTAGAGATGAAATAATGAATGAGCTTTGGCAAAACGGAGATTTTGTTGATGAAAATACCTTAAATGTTAATATATCGAGGTTAAGGCGCAAATTAGAATCAATCGGTTTAAAAAAATACTTATTAACGAAGAGAGGACAGGGTTATCAGTTATGAGTTTAATTGAATTTTTTAAGGAAAAACAGTTAGCAATATTTTTTCATTTACTATCATTGCTTATTATCTCTAGTGTCCTCTATTTGTATAATGGAAATGGAAGTTTAGTAATAATAATAGATTTGATTCTTCTATTTTTCTTTTTCACACCCATGTGTCTGAAATACTACCAATTAAAGAAGTATTACGATGAGATAAAAGATATTTCAAAACGAATCAAAGAAAAAACATATATTGCAGATATTGTAGAAGAACCCCCTTTTTTTTCAGGGAAACTCTTCTACAACATCTTAAATGAAGCAACAAAATACATGAATGATTGTATTTTCACTTTGAAGAACTCTCAACGTGATTATACCGACTACATTGAACTCTGGGTGCATGAAATAAAAACACCGATCACTGCACTAAAGTTAATTATAAGTAACCATAAGACGCCTGAAAAAATCCTTATTCAAGAAGAACTATTAAAAGTAGAAGGTTATGTTGAACAAGCTTTATATTATGCAAGAAGTAGTACTTTAAATCAGGATTATAAAATAGAAACATTTACACTTGATAAAGCTGTAAATTTAGCCATTAAATCACTATCCCTAAGTATTATTCGTGCCAATGGTAGTATATATAAGGATAATCTTGATTTAAAAGTCACATCTGATTCAAAATGGATTATTTTTATAATAAAACAATTGATAGATAATGCTATCAAATATCGTCATAATCCACTTAAATTATCCTTTATTGCTAAAAAAGTAGAAAACGGTACTTTATTGTTAATATCAGACAACGGTATAGGTATAGATTCAGCTGATATTGAGAGAATTTTTAAACGTGGGTTTACCGGAACCAATGGTAGAAACTATGTTAAATCTACTGGTATGGGTTTGTACCTTTGTGAAACCTTGTGCAAAAAATTAGGGTTACGCATAAGTGTAGATTCTCAAGAAGATAGTGGCACTACATTTAAAATATATTTCCCTGATAAACTGCGAATATTCCAATAATCTAAAGGATTTATAAAAATATTATTTCAAATCTCTTTTTTTGATTATATAGAGACCTATTATATAAATCACTACTGAAAAGAAGCTTAAGTAAACAATATCATTAATATTGTAGTATAGAGTAGAAAAACCATCAGAAGCAATGAAAAATGGTGTATTCTCCATAATCGTTTTCATCCAACTTTCATCTCTTTCTACAATTTGTATACCAATGCTATATAAAAAAATATATAGAACATATCCAATTATTAATGAGTAAACGCGATTAAACGTAATAGAAATTGTAAATATACCCACTGATAAAATAGAAGAGAAATAAACTATATATACAATCCAAACTGAGAATAGCGTACTTAGGATCTCCATACTAGAGAAATGTTTACCTATGAAAAATTGAACGGTTAATCCAATTAATATATTAAAAATGCCATATAGAGAAGTATAAAATAAAAATGAAATACTTTTAATATGAATTATTTGACTTCTACTATACACACTACTAAACACCATTTTTGAAGTTCCAAAACTGAACTCGGATCCTATCATATTACTGCCTAAGTAAATAAAGTAAATTTGTAAAATAAATAAGGAAATACCAATATTTCCGCTTAACTCTATGCTTTTATTTAAATTCATATGGTAATAAAGAACATTATCAATAATTGTTGCAATACATAATATTATTAAAAAAACGTATGTAGAGGTATCAAATATTTTTTTTATTTCCATTCGGCTTATAGAAAATATTCCAGTCATATTATCGATCTCCTAAATTTCCCTTTTATTAATAATTATTAAAGATACCAAAAATAATACTAAGCCTGTTAATGCTAAACAAATATTATTTGATACTGATAAATTATTATATTGCATTCCCTTATAAACCAAAGCCAGTGGATTCTCTTTAACCCAAAGAGCAAATTTTGTTGTAGGGTCTAATTTTATTAAAATAATACCTCTAATCATACTCTCAAATGAAAACATAAAAATAATGGAAATAATTGTTGCAATTTGACTGAACGTAATAAACCCAATGATGAAAGATAAGCTTGAAACAAAAAAAGAAATAAGTAAATAATTTATTAGATTTGTAAATATATCGTGTGTAAGATTAATCAGAGTAAATTCATTATGTTCCAATATCCACAATAAATTTGCTAGTAATCGATGAATAGTTCCTACAATACATCCAATTAAAAGCAATGAAAGTAATTTTGATAGAACTATATTTATACGTGAGAAAGATCCTGTGAATATAATTGTAGAAGTTTTTAATGAAAACTCTCTGGACATAATAAAAGAGGGCATAATGAGAATAAGATAGTACGAAATATCACCAAAGTGATTGTAATATGTTTCCAAATCGGAGGTGGATGGGTTCAACGGCCTTTTTAGATAAATTAAAATAGTGTACAAAACTGCAATAAATAAACTTGACCAAATGCCATATCTTTTGAATAATTGTTTAACCTCTAATATTGATATTCTTATAGTACTATTCAATCTTATTTCCCCCCATTAATTCAAAAAATCTCTTTTCTAAATCTTTGCGAAGAGGATAAATAGCATTTATACTAATGTTATTTTTTACTAAATCTACTATAAGAGAATCAGAATCCTTATAGAGATATTGAAATTTTACTTTACCTTGATCGATTTCTATAAAAGGTATGTTTTGTATATCATTTAAATAGTTTTTTACCATTTCTATTTTTTTAGTTTCTATGATAAATTCAAGTATTTCTCTATCAGTCTGTTTTTCTGCTTTTAAATCAATATAATCTACTACAGTTCCCTTCTTCAAAAACAAAACTTTATCACAAACAGCTTCGATCTCTGACAAAATATGGCTGGATATAAGAATTGATATCCCTCTCTCTTTTGAAACTTTTTCTAATATTTCTCTTATTTCAGCAACTCCTTCTGGATCTAATCCATTTGTGGGTTCATCTAAAATTAATAATTTAGGATTATTAACTAGTGCCTGTGCAATGCCTAACCTCTGTTTCATTCCTAAAGAATACCTTTTTACCTTCTTATGAACAAAACCTTCAATCCCTAATAAATGCACTACAGATGATACATTATCTCTATCAAATCCCCCTGAAATCTCTGCAAAATAAATAAGGTTATCCATTCCACTCATATAAGGATAAAAACTGGGGTATTCAATCAGTCCTCCAATACGTTTTACATGAGATTGTTGTAAAGGTTGCTTTTCAATATCAAACCGAACCTCTCCCTCAAACTTTGTTATTAATCCCATAATTATTCGCATAAGTGTTGTCTTTCCTGCACCATTTGGTCCAACTAACCCTATTACTTCACCTTTCGGAACTGAGAAGGAAACATTATTAATTACTTTATTATTTCGATAACTCTTTGTGACGTTCGACAATGTTAAAATATTACTCATTTCTTTTCCTCCTTGTAATGCATCTCATCTATTAATTTTACTAATTTGCCATAAAAATGATTTATAACTACATTTTATTAAAATAAGTATTTATTGTAAAATAATAACATTTATAAATATTATTCTTTCATAAAAAGATATAGCAAATTGTAATTAAGTAGTTTTTCTCCCTAGCTGAAATAGGGTGGATATAATTCATTTTATTGAGAAAAAGTAAAAAATAAGTGTTAGTTTTGTGGTTTATTAAAGTATATGTATTCTAATAACGCAAAAAAATGTTAGACCAAACTTGTAAATGGTCTAACATTTCTTCTTTTGCCCCAGCCTCTTTGTTGTAACTTTACTGTTTTCAGGAAAAACTAATGTCTAACCTTCCCTTTCCTTCACAGCAGGTAAGGAGATCCACAATTTCGTGTAATTTGATATAAAACGATAATGCAACTGAAATGGATTACTTCATGAGTTCTACTATTTCTTAATGTGTAGGACAGGCAAGATCACTTTATAAAAATCAAATAATACTCTAGCTCATCCTCTTTTAGAAAAATATCTAAGAGCGTTCCTTTGCTACCATGTATGACTTGAAATTGCTGAATATACTCAATTTGATTGTCCTAACATAAAGCACTTTGATAGCAGCAAGAGTCCACATAATGCACCTAACTCCTCCTATCTACCTTCTTGCAATTACTACTATAATTGAAAATGATTCTCGAATAAAAGACTGCGAATGTTCACAATTTGACCAACGATTGACACTGTGAAATTTAATTGACCAAAAAAACACCCCTCAGTATATACGCTGAAGGGTGTTGGTGACTATTATGGTTTAATATCAGAGCCAATTTCAAAGTAACTATTATTCATATTATTTTGATTTTTGGCTAATACAATATTACCGAATTTATCTAAAGTGAATATAAAGAAATTATTGCCTTTTCTAAAGATAGGGTTATATCCAGGAGTAGTCGATACAGGAGCAGTTAAATCCAATGTGAATTGCTTTCCTGCAGGGTTTGTTGCTGATAATACACCAGTTCCATACACTAGTATAGAATTGTTAGGTGTGTTAGGGTCTTTAACCAAATCAATTACTAGCTGTGGATCAATTTTAGTTGCTGAGCCCGTAACTGCATAATAATATCTTTGTTCGTATGATAAATCGGCATCAATGTTTACAATAGCGCGCATTGTTTTTGAAGCTGGAACATTGCTTGTACCTATATTTGTACCTGTCACTACTGCATCCTCAATGCTATTTGTAACTGCACCTTGATGTACATATTTACCAAAGTCATTGACATCAAATTTATTACCAGTAAATCCTGTAATTTGATAGTCTACTGCATCATCCTTCATTTTCACTGTAAACGTTTTGTCCATTGTACCAGACGAAGATGGTTTTATAATTAAATAACTTTCATCTGTGGTTTTTGTACCTCTTGTGTAAGAAACAAATTGGTATTCTGATGTTATGTCATCACCATTTTCATTTTCAATACTTAACAAGCTTAAATCATTTATAGTAGATTTGCCATTCGAATCACGCATAATAGCTTCACTAAAAGTGATTGTAAATGTTTCATTAGGATTACGATAAACTATGTTCTGTTTCTTTTTCCCATCGACAATTTTTTCGAACCGTGGTGGTGTACCATCTGAATAAAAGTTTTGTTTCATCCAGCCATTTTCTGTTTCATCATGATTATTACCGCTTGAATCAGCTGTGTAAACAGTAAAATTACCGTACGTATCTTGTGCACCAAAGTAGACAACATATTCTGTATGAGGGGTTAAGGAAATTCCACTCATATCTAATATACCTGAGGCACCTTTACCACTCTTTTTAATAGAAGGACTGGATTTTAGTTTATCTTCTAATTGTTTTCTTTCTGCAGCTGTGTTTATTGTAAGTTTTGCATCTGGATTTTCACTACCATCAGCATTTTTCTTTGGTACAAACCAATAATGAAGTTCTGTTGTCTCATCAGTATTAAAGCTAATAGTAGCTTGTTTATCATCGGGTCCTTTTATAGTACCTGATTTTAACACTAAATCAGAAATTAAAGGCGCCTTAGAATCTCCAATCATTTCTCTCGATGTGATTTTAGATATTTCTCCACCACGATCTTTTAAAACCATATAAACAGAATAGCTTAAGAATGGGTTAAGTTTGTCTTTCGAAATAGTAATTGGGAATTTTTTGGTTTTTTCTTCTAAATCAGCTGGTCCAGAACCCATTTCAACATAAATATCTTTACCATCTATTTGGAAATATCCGGATTTTGATGATGAATCTGCAGCAAATTCATTTACAAAATCACGCTCTGTAATTCCTTTGTCCGTTAAATATTGTTTAAATGTTTTAGTTTCACCATTATCAACAACAGTATCAGGTAGCATCATATAATAGTACGTACCAGCCTTACTTGGTTTAAACTCAACTTCTACTCGTTTGAAATTATCCGATTCATCCGGTTTATTTACAATATTCTCTATGTTAATGACAGGCATTTCAAATTTTTCATGGACGTATTCCGCAAAGTTACGGATATTTCCACCGGGTTGTACTGTATTCGAATTCTCAAAATCATTCCCTGCTAAATCCTTGACACCAGGTAAAATCGTTACGCGTAATGTATCCTTGTAAACAAATCCGGTTCCTGAAGGGATGGTAAATAATACTTTTTTGTCACCTTCTTTGTATTCCACAGAAGAAGGTTTAATTTTTTTCTGACCTGTTGTATTAACAATAACTGTTCCGGATAAATCATAATTATTTACATCTCGCGCACTTTCAGGATCTAAAGCCTCATTAAAATAAACATAAAATTGGTTTACTTTACTTGCAGGTTCAAGCTTCACATTGTCTACAAACGGATGAATATTATCAAGCTCTTTCGTTGTAAAATCCTTAGCTACAGCAGGGTCTACTGAAAAGTTGCCTGATTCATCTTTCATTACTACATAAAGCTGATAGCCTGTTTCAGCCTGTAAGCCTGTTAAAATTTCTGTTATGCCTAATGCGCCAGCCTTTGCTTTCCCTTTACCCGTTGGATTGGCAACAATATCTGCTGTTGTTGGGTCAGGTGCTGTCGTTTTTGGGCGTAAATAATAGTAATAGTCTCCAGGTTCACTTGCAGTAAACTTGAATTCAGCTCTTGTTCCACCATGTAAAGGCGTAACTTGTAAAGATTTTACTACTGGTGGTGATGCATCTTTCATTTGGAAGGATTGAGATACAATATCTGATGCATTTTTCGATCCATCTACTACCATAATGTAGATAACATATTCTTTTTTCTCACCTAAATTAGAAACCTTAATAGTATTCTTACCTTTAATGGCTGCACCAGTTCCATGTGCTACATTCTTGTTTGAAAGACGGTTGACCATTTCACTTTTATTTGGTGCCTCTACATCCTTTTCACGCACAATGTAGTAGTAGGTACCGACTTCATCTGAAGTGAAATCTACTTGTATCTCACTACCATTTAGTAATTGGAGTTCCGTAATACTAACAAGAGGTTTTGTTTTATCATCAGGATTTTGGTTCTCATTATCGTCTTTATCGATTGGTTTGCCATCTGGATCAGTAATTTCCCCAACATTATCTTTATCATCTAAGAAGTCATCGAAGATATCATTCGGTGACACGTCCTTAGGTAAAATAACTTTATCAATATACGTATAATCTCCAATATCAATCTTGCCATATGCATTATCAACAAATAATGTGCCGATTCGACCATCAATATACAGCTCAAGATCTGTATAGCTATTGTAATTAATCCAATCTATATTTCCTGAACCATAAATTGTGAGTTTTGTTTCAGTATTTAAATTTAACGTACCAATATTGCCTTGAATTTCAAACTCTCGCACATTTCCAATGATGTCTACTCGTGGTAGTTTTGTATTTGTTTCAATTTTTGTACCCGTTTGAGAAACGACGAGTCGAGAAACACTGCTGTTATAGAATTCAAGGTACTTTTCAACATTTTTCATTTCCTCTTTTTCTTTAGACCAATTGACAAATGGCTTGTCATTATCAGTATTTGGTTTTGTCCAATTTTGAAGATCATTCGAATTGTTGCTCGACGAATCTTCTCCTTTATTGTTATCTGGATTCGACCAATTGATAAATGAGATATTGTTACTTGCTACACGTCCAAGAGCTAATGGTTGATGGTTTGCAGCACCTATATGCAATGGTGGGCGAACTGTTTCATTGACAAACATTGTCCCTGTCAATGTCATATTAGAGAATTCAATATAGTTACCATTTACAATAATCGTTGCACCAAAAGATCCGTAATTACCATCGAAATCAAGTGAACGAGAACTTGTTCCACTTGCATTAAGCGTTAGCTTTGAAATGGATCGAATTACTTTCCCTGAAAGATCACCCTCAATGTAGGCACCTTTTAAGACAGGTGCATTATAGTCGTTAAAAATATGAGAAAGATGTTCTGGAATTGTGTAAGATTCACCATTTACATAAACTGTATCATCTTCAACACTTGTAATTTTGAATGATGTTTCATTGCTCTTCTTCTCCTGTGAACCTACAACAAACGAAGCAAACTGTCCACGGGTTACTGGAGCAAACGGTGAGAAAGTAACCGGGGTTGTACCCTCGGTAATATTTAAGTCAATAACTGTTTGAATATAGAGAGCGTTACTTGTTTGGCTATTAACATCCTTAAAAATATTATTATAATTTTGGGATACCTCTAAATGGAATCCAACCACTACCATTTTGGCAAGTTCGCCTCGAGTAATGACTTCATTTGGCATAAATGTTCCGTTTGAATAACCTGACATGATGCCTGCGTTTTGCAATGCAGCGACATATTTATAATATTCGCTACCTTTAGGTACGTCTTTAAAATAAGGATCTTGGATATTTTTCGTATCCAATTTTAAAACAGTTGCCAACATTTTCGCTGCCTGTCCACGTGTTACATTCACATCTGGACGAAATGTATTGTCGGCAAACCCTTTAATTACCCCTTGTGAATATAATTTTAATATATCGTTATAATGATCTGTGTACTGGTTAATATCCGTAAAGGGAGAAGAAGCCGCTGCTGCTTTTGGTGGTGGTACTACTACAGCAATCCCACTTGAAGCAAATACTGTTGCAATCAAGGCTTTATTTACTTTTTGGATTTTAGATTTATCCATTCCACTCTTCCTTTCGCTTATGTATTTTGATACGTACAAATATCATTTTGCTCATATCCTTTATATCGACCAAAGGCTAGTGAACCTTCATAGATAAGTTTAAAATAGTCAGGTAAAATTCTTAATACTTATAATAGTTTCAGACTATGCTAATTTCTTTGTCGAAAAATAGTTTCAATTCCCCTTAGTAACCCAGGTAGGATTGATTTCTAGGGATTACTTTTACACTTCTTATGAGCGGGGGCAACTCTTTATGGATCACTTTCTTACTCCTTATGAGCGGGGGCAACTCTTTTGTGATCACTTTCAGACTCCTTATGAGCAGGAACAACCCTTTTTGATCACTTTCAGACTCCTTATGAGCGGGGGCAACTCTTTTGTGATCACTTCCTCACTCCTTATGAGCGGAGGCAGCTCTTTTGTGATCACTTTCAGACTCCTTATGAGCGGGGGCAACTCTTTTGTGATCACTTCTCCACCCTCTTTGAGCGGATTCCTCACTTTTGTGATCACTCCCACACTCCTCATTAGAACAACCTAATTATTCCCAAGCATTTCATAAGGATTCTACCCTATTTGTATTCCCCACCAAATATCAAATGAACTTCACTAAAGCACTCAACAAAAAAAGCCAAGGAGCATCGGTGCTCGCTTGGCTTTTGACGATATATAGGCATGCATCTAGTCGTACTTGGCTGTCATAAGGGAAAGGGGGATAACCTTACGTCTTGTCAAGTCGATCAAGAGATGTGGCCCGAGTTACATATCATTTGAACATGTTTAAAAGTCATGTGGCGGATGACTTATACATAGCTTGCCCAAATGATGTTTGCATTAATCATTACCCCAAAAATTTGCGTTGTAAGCTCTTTTATTATATTTTTTTTAATCCTTTTTTGAGACTGCAACTTTTACTTGATTGCGCCCTTCTTGTTTCGCTAGGTAAAGTGCATCATCAGCCGCTTCAATTAGCGCTTCAGTTGTATTTGCCATCGCTGGATAGACCGCTATTCCTGCAGATAATGTTATTGGTCTACCACATGGACTGACTGTATCGGCTAAAGCTTTTCGTAGTTGTTCAGCAACTAGTGTTGCTTCCTGTGCCGTCGTATTCGGAAGAAGCATGACAAATTCCTCGCCACCGTACCGGCAGCAGACATCGCCTTCACGAGCTACTGATTCCATTTGTCTAGCTAAAAATTGTAGAACTTTATCGCCTATTGCATGTCCATATGTATCATTCACACTTTTAAAGTGATCTAAATCTAGCAAAATAATGGCATGAGGTATCTTATTTGCTAACCACTCAGCAAGCATTGAATCCATTGTACGTCGGTTCGTAATACCCGTCAGTGGATCAACAGTAGATTGATCCTTAAAAAAAGAGACCTGTCCATGTAGGAACGATAAACTTCGAACCAATGCATTCTTCAAAGAATAGGCTTCAAAGTACCATCCACTTACAGATTTTAAACCTTCAACATTTTTCTTATCTAAACTTTCTTCTGTTAATGATGCTAGTTGTTGTAAAGGATTCGCAATACGTGCTGCAGCCCAAAGTACAATGATGATCGAAACAATCATAAGAGGAACAGATTTTATAATGACCTCCTGTACACGATCAAATGAAGGTGCTAATGCTACATCTAAAGGTTTCTGTGCAACAACTCCCCACCCTGTCGATGCCACTGCACTATAGCCAGCTAGCATTTTCACACCTTTTGTATTTTCAACTAGTTGAGCACCATCCTTGCCGGATGTAACAGCTTGAACCACTTTATTTTTGGTTACAACGTCATTAATACGGCTTGGATCTTGATGATAGATAACTCGTCCATCTGAATCAACTACATATACGTAAGAACCATCCTTACTATAATGTTCTCCCAATAAGGTTTTAAAGGCATTAGGTTCCTTTAAATAAATAGTGCCAGCAATCATTCCTAAATATTCATTGGACTCTGAGAAAATAGGGTACGATATAAAAATGATGAGCCGCCCTGTCATCGCCTCATATGGCTTAGAAATAATTGGTGTCTTTTTGGCTAATGCCTCTTTAGCGCCAATTGATGTTAAAACCTCTCCTTTAATCTCTATAGAGGGTGGGGAGACAGATAAAACAAGTCCCTTTGCATTTGTTATAACCACAGAATTGAACATTTGATTTTGCAATCTCAATCGCTCTGTTTCCTGATTCAATACTTGTTCATCATCCATTTTCGTCCTGATCTGATCCGCACTATATCCTAAGATTTGAAAAGCCTCATGTAGATAGGAATCAGCCGTTGAGGCCAATTTTTGAGCATAAACTCTATTCGTTTCTAGCGTATTTTCCTTAATGGAATCAATGTTCATCCTATACCCGCCCCAAACACTACCAATGCTTGTAAAAAAGAATGCCGCCATCGCTACGCCCATTATAAGATGCTTTAATTTTAACTGATGCGATTTCATTTCTGCCCTCCTGTTTATATTTTTTAATATGTATATTTTGAGAGATTCTTTAAACAATTAGTGCCTATTATAAGCAAAGACTCCTATAGGTAAAAGTAACATGTATTAATTGTGTAAGAAGAATCCAATACACCTCTAGGATTGTAACAATAAAAGAGGTCGTATCCTATAGAATCTAGCAAACAAAATTCCAACATTTTAGATACTTAGATTAAATATTCTAACAGCTGACTCTAATTATCTGAAATTTGATAGAAAATCTAAATTCTAAATTTTTTTACTTTTATTGTTATTCTGACATATAAAAGTTGAAGCGTTTATTTTATAATAAAAATTAGCATAGGCAAGTTAAGATTCAATCTGTTATAATACTCATTAAAATATAATAAACTGTAATAATACAGTATATAGAATACGCTTTTCACACAATGGGGATTATGAGAAAAGCGCTACTCGCCATCATCATACAGATGGTTGTGTAGCCTACACAAAAAGGGGTTGGAAGATTTGGGCATTTTAAAGGGGTTAAAAATTCTCGATTTTTCTGCATTACTACCAGGACCAATGGCGACAATGATTTTTGCTGATTTAGGAGCAGATGTCATCCATGTTGAATCTTCTAAGCGAGTTGATTTAACGCGAATTATGCCTCCCTATGACGATGATCACGAGGCATACATCCATCAACATTTAAATCGATCAAAAAAATCCATAACGTTAAATTTAAAATCACCAGAAGCTATCGACATTGTTAAATCACTTGTACAGGAGTATGACGTTATTATCGAAGGGTTTCGACCCGGTGTAATGGAGCGACTTGGCATCGGCTATGAAGCGCTTAAAGAAATAAATCCTAAGGTTATTTATTGTGCCATTACTGGCTATGGTCAAACAGGGCCTTATAGTAATCGACCAGGACATGATAATAACTATCTATCCTTAGCAGGCATACTCGACTATTCTCGCCATAAGGATAAAAAGCCTGTTTCCATGGGCGTTCAACTAGCTGACATAGCTGGAGGGACAATGCATGCAGCAATTGGCGTGCTTGCTGCTGCCCTTCATCGTGAAAAAACTGGAGAAGGACAGTTCATCGATATTAGTATGACAGATGCTGTCTTTTCACTTAATGCTATGTATGGAGCTGCATTTATTGGAGGTGGACGTGTCCCACAGCCAGAGCAAGAAATTTTAAATGGAGGCAGTTACTATGATTTTTACAAAACAAAGGATGGGCGGTTTTTCTCTGTTGGTAGTTTAGAGCCTCAATTTCGCAAATTACTCTGTGAAGCACTCGATATTCCTGAGTTAATCGATAACACCTTCAATGATTCCTACTATACACAAATTCGTTTTAAAGAGGCTGTTCACGACGCCTTTTTGTCCAAGACATATGAGGAATGGCTTGAAGTATTTAACGAGGATTTTGAAGGTTGTGTAGAGCCAGTTCTAACATTTCCTGAAGCATGTGAGCATCCACAGCTAAAGGCACGAGAAATGATTGTAACTATTCCCAAAAACGATGGGACTATGCAAAAACAAATCGCCTCTCCATTTAAATTTGATGGTGCGCAGCCTGAATACAAGCATGTTGGTGCTAAGCTAGGAGAGCATAATGAGGAAGTTTTATTATCTCTGGGCTTTGATGCTGAACAAATCGAAGCTTTGAAAGAAAAAGGCGTTTTAGAGTAAAAAAAGGTGTCTAATACTGTGACGTATTAGACACCTTTTTTATACATACGCACTAATAAACATACGTAGGTTTTCAAAATGATCATCAATTAGTAGATATTTTTTATAAATCTCCATTAATTTTTCAAAAAGCTCGTACTGCTCGGTGACAAACAATACTCTTAAAATATTTAACATATGCAGAGAAGCACTTTGTGCTACAACATAGTATGGTGCATCTGGTTGACGATAATTGCGTCGCCACTCTTCCACAGATAAACCAATATGCTGTAGAGAGTTATTCACATGAAGTGCTATATCCTGTTGAACATATGCCTCAATCGCAACAAGTTGTTCACTACTAAAGTTTTTTTGTACTAATGAGGAATTAATTTTTTTATTCGAGGCTAAAACATGCTCTTTTAATAAAAGTAAGCCATCCTCATAACGTGCCATTTTTACATAGTGCTCAAGTAGAATGGCATATAAATTTTCTAAATAATTTAGCTGATAATTTTTAATAATGGCAGGTGGTGTTGGTTTACGATTTGGTAATAGTTCTTTATACTCCAGTAGTATCTCAATGGCATAATTATTTATTCGTTCATCCTCTAATAAATATTCACCATAATGAATAACCTTTTCACTCTGCTGTTCTCTATTTGCTATATGAAATAAAATATAGGCAATTAACACTTTCTCCTTCTCTGATAGTGCATACATTGAGTAGCGCCATTCGGCTTCAAATGAGGTAATAAACGCTTTGACACTATTAAAATCACCTTCTGATAAGCAGTAATGAGTAACAATTTGATAAAGACGTAACTGTTTCTTTGCCAAACAGCTAGCATTATGCTTATCCACATGAGTTATACACTTATCCAGTATCGCCTTATAGTTATACACAAAGTTATCCACATGTTCACAATTTTCTCTCATAGATTGCTCGAAATGTCCCATTATTTCATAAAGAAATGTGAATTGCTCTAATGGTTTGTGGATAAGCAGTGAATAAACTTTTTTTGTGAAAAGCCAATGCCAAAAAGACGCATGCTCTTTATACATCATATGCACTAAATATTCATCTTGAAATTTATATAAAATAATTGATTGTAGCTCATTAGCTGGCATAGCCATTTGCATTCGTTTTCCGAAAACCAACCAAATTAAACGTTCTAAGTCTATTGTATGTTGGGCAAAAAGCTGCTCAAAAAAAGTATCTTTACCTTTTTGTGTATAGAAAAAAGCACTGAGACGCTCATTCACAAATTTTGAATCCAAACCATACTTGTCAAAATACATTTGCATTTCTGTTGATACATGACCCCAATATTTACGTGCTGTGGAAAAGGCAATATTCTTAGCCGTTTCTTCGTTTACTAAAAATAGTTTGGGTGAAAGCGAAGTACCAAGTATTTTTGGATCTTCTTGTAGATTTGACTCTGCCTCCAGCCATGTTGCTAGTATATTTTCAGCACCCTTTTCACTTTTTTGTTTATAAGCCATGAATAATTGCTCATCACAGTCCAACAGCATAAAAATGGATCCTCCCATCAATTTCTACCAACAAAGATCTTCCCCTACCATTCAAATACATGTTTTTTACACTCTTTCTTCAATATAACAAATCTTAACTAACATATGCTAAAAAAATATCGGTATGCATAGCGAAAACGTTAACAAATAAAAAACCATCTATTAAGTGAACACACTTCATAGATGGATATCATCCTTACCAAAACAATGGATATTTTCTTTTTTCTCGTAAATTATTTATCAGCAACCCGAAAAATACAATGATGACTGCTCCAATGAATACAGGGATTAGTAAATAACTCCAACCATAACCTCCTAAAATAATAATTATAGGATTGGCGCCTGCTGGAGGATGGATGACACCTAAAAAGGCCATAAAAAATATAGTTAATCCAACGCCAAGACTAATAGACAATATATTGGAGCCTAGTAATGAATACATGGTCAACCCAATAAAGGCTGAAATGAAATGACCTCCAATTATATTTCGAGGCTGTGACAATGGTGCATTCCAGACGACAAATACAAGAACACAGCTACCACCTAATGATGCCATTAACCAAGGTGAATCGGTAATGTTAGTTAGCCATAGCAACACAAAAATGCATATTAATCCACCTATTGCTCCAGTAAAGGCATCTGCGAAATTTGTTCGAGAAGGAGCATGACCTCCTCCTCTCATTTTTAATATAAAAGGTTTTATACTACTCTTTTTCTCTATTTTGTTTTCCGCACCTATAATTTCTGTCATTCGACACCAACTTTTCTCTTCCATACTCATTTATTTATATACGTCATGTTAATCATTGTTAAACTTTAACTATTATATCAATACAACAATAGATTTCAATCCAAACTTCAAATTTCAGACAAACCTTTACTTATCTGACTTGTAACCCATACAAAAAAGCAAACTTTTAAAAGTTTGCTTTTTCAAGAAATCATCTATTAGTCATATTGTTTTTTAATAGTTTTATATATTCTTACCTTTTTCAATACGGATTTAGGTACTTGGAAGGTGGCTGTAACAACCCCTGGATGGCGTCCGATTTCAATGGAGCCTGTGATTGTTGCTCTATTTAAAACCTCTGGCTCGCTCATCTCAAATAGCTTCGCAGCTCGATTGATCGCGTTATCAGTCGCATCGTTTAACGTTTTCCCAGAACCAACTACCGACACTGGGAATGCATCCTCTACCTGTTTAACACCGAATTCCTCCGCTAGCTCACGTGCACGACGTTTTTCTTCCTTCGTAAAGGGCTTTGCTGTGTAAGGTAAATCTTCTACATTTGGTAGTAAAATAGGGCCTTGCAATGCTACTTTTTTCAAGACTTTTACTTGAAGCTGCACAATCCCCGCTACATCGGTTGTATGACCAGCAATCTCCCCATCCCCTTGCATGGCATGCATATCTCCAATATATACACCACCGCCTGGTACCTTAACCGGACAAATTATTGTCGCCCCTTCACGAACTCGGCTGATATCCATATGTCCATCGGTACGATGTAAATCCAATTCATCTTGGGTAAAAGCATATTCATGTGGTGCTCCAATTAAGAATGAACCAAAGTCACCAGCATTATGAGAATCTGGCATCGCTTTAGAAGGGGTTGTACCAAGCTGACCTAAAAATGGTCGCATTCTCGCTATTACACCTACTAAGTCACTTGGAGCTAGTGCAACAACAGGATTTTGTACAGAATTTTCAGGTGTTCTCATGAAGTTCCTAGCATCAAGTGCAATTCGTCTAGCACCCTCACGTCCAACAGTCACACCCATTTGCCCTTTATGATCTAGTGCCATCGTATAGCCATTTGTCATTTTAAAGGGTGCGGTTTCTGTATCACATGTTGAACATCGAATTGCATGAGGCCCTATTCCTTTTACAACTGTGCTTGGGTGAAGCTTGCCACAGCCTGGGCATTTTACAGAAACAAACGGATCACCAATGAATCGATCTACAATTGCCTCATCATGACCAGATGAAGTTGCAAGAGATGTGACCTGAATAGATTTAATTTTTATAACAATAGCGTCACCCACCTCTGCCCCTTCTACAAACACGGGCTTCGTAACTTCATGTCCTCCACGAATAGTGGGTGTAAGCATGGGCCCCCAACACCCAGGTGTTGTATTGGCAATAATCGTTCCACCATCCTTAACCGGTCCTAACATCTTTTGTGACGGATCTAAAATACCATCAATAAACTCATTTACGAACAATGTCTCAGCGGCTTGAGGTCGCTGTATAAAATCATCACTTTCTACCTCTTCTTTTTCTAGCACATGCAATTCGTTTGTCATTTTCTATCACGCTCCTAGAATAATTTTTATGTATATCGTTATATGTTAAAAATGCTCTCCACACTTGCAGAGAGCTATTTTTATCAATTGTTCATATATAAATCAAAAATATGTGAGAAGTCTTCTTTTTTATACTTATCTTTATGATCGATCATCCAAGTATTTGCAAAGCGTGTAATTTCCTCGAATGACGCTGATGGAGAAATGTTGTCATTGCCAATTCGTCCAAGTGAAGAAGAAGCAATGTGTAAACTTTTTTCTGCTACTTCTAGCTTATAAGCATTGTTCTTTTGTTCATAGCTAATGGCATGTAGTGCTTTATATAAATCTTTAATATCATCTATAAAGCGTTTATGAATGTCGATGGATAGTGGGGAATTGCCGATTGTAAACTTAATTTCGACATCAAGGTCGATTGTTCCTGCTGTTTCGAGAAAAACTTCTGTAACAGTATACATTGAATAATCATAGCGTCGCAGTAATCGTTTCTTACTCATAGCGCTTTCGCCATCTACATGAATAATGGCACGATTCGTAAAGCAATACTCATCTGCCTTCGTTTTAATTAAAAAATAAATTTTTTCATCAATTTCATGTAAGATAAAATCATCTGCATCTGTCTTATCATAGTCCTCTCGCGGTACAACCACTCCAATATCTGAAAGTCCAAGTGCATCTGCTGCTATTTTTTTAAACATCGTCATTCCTCCTAATTTGTCATACTCTTTTTACGCTTTACCATCTCTAAAGGTTTCACTATGGAGCGGTTTATATACAAAATGTTGCTTCTCTTAAAATCATCTGTTGATTAAGATGTGCAACCCAACATTTCCTCTTTTCTATACATTTCATTTATAATGATTGTCAGTAAAGATTCTTCCAAATCGAAAGGTCGTGTGAACAAGTGCAAGAACCAACCATTTTAGTAGTGGATGATGAGGCTGATTTAGCGAATCTTCTTAAAGTAAGCTTACAAAAAGAGGGCTACAAACAAATTTATACAGCTGGTACCATTCACGATGCTTGGATAAGCTTTCAACAAGCAACACCCGATATTATACTTCTAGATGTCATGCTTCCAGATGGTGAGGGCTACGATTTATGTAGGCGTATCCGTGAAGTATCCCATGTCCCTGTACTCTTTATGTCTGCTAAAAACGAAGAAATCGATAAAATTTTAGGATTAGCCATTGGCGGAGATGATTATATTACAAAACCTTTTAGTCCTAAAGAAGTTGCCTATCGTGTGAAGGCTCAATTGCGTAGAGCTGGCTATCAAACACAAGATACCGTAACGAATATTGTTGAAAAAACACTACAAATTGGACCATTTCAGTTGAATGCCGATGAAACTGAAGTGCATAAAAATGGCGTATTATTGGAGTTAACAGCTAAGGAAATTGGATTAATGGCATGCTTTATGCACAATCCCAATCGAATCTTAAGTAAAGAAACATTGTTTGAACGTGTATGGGGAGAGGATTTCTTCGGTTCTGATAACACTGTTATGGTGCATATTCGTCGTTTGCGTGAAAAAATTGAGCAGGATGCCTCTAATCCTCTATATATCACAACTGTAAAAGGACTTGGCTATAAGTTTGTCATGCCAAAAGAGGCACAAGAATGAAGTGGAAATTAACCGCTCGCTTTCTCCTTTCCGTACTTTCTATAGTCATCATTGTTATTTTCGTCAATACAGCTATCTTCCTGGGACTCCTTACTTATCGGCTAGCAACTGACTCTGAAGGCGTTTCTGCCACCGAAGAGGAAGACTTTGTGCGAGAATTCCAAAAATATATCGAGATAAAAAATGGAGCAACCTCCATACGTGCAGAAGGACTCGAACAATTGCATCAAAGAAATGCTTGGATACAATTGCTTGATGAAAATGGCCAAGTTATTGATTCTCATTTTGCACCAGATAAAGCACCATTGCACTATGCACCTATCGACTTAATTCAAGTATATAAATATAAAGAATTCGATTCTGATACTACGGTGTATATTGGCAGTAAGGATCCCATTAGTTATTTAATCGGTATTAAAGGGAGCGGTGTTACAAGAATTGTGACGCATGTTTCTGGCACATCACTCTTACAGTTTATAGGAAAATTTGGCCTGTTCATCGTGATTGCGGACTTGTTAGTAGCTACATTAGTAGGGTGGCTTTTTGGTCGTACATTAACAAAGCCTCTTTATGCGATGATAGATCGCATTCACCATTTAAAAAATCATGATCATACGTCTATTAAGGCTCCTAGTGGTGTCTACAAGCCGGTTTTTGAAAACTTAAATGAAGTATCACGAGAATTGGCAGCTCATGAACAGGAGCGAAAGAGACTAGAGATCATGCGTGAAGAATGGATTAGTAATGTCTCCCACGATATGAAAACCCCACTTGCCTCTATACGAGGTTATGCAGAACTATTGAATGATGCACAAATAACCAATACTGAGCAAATGGAGTACGCACAAATTATAGAAAAACAATCATTGCATATGCAAAATCTACTGGATGACTTAAATTTAACGATGCGTTTAAGACATCAACAGCTTCCACTTACACTAAATGAAGTTAACATGGTGCCTTTTATTCGAGAGATAGTGATTGAAACATTAAATACACCACAATATGAACAGGCTAATCTTACGTTTGAGGCGACAACCGAGAACAGCCTGCATCAAATCGATGAACATTTTATGCGCAGAGCTATCATGAACTTTTTACACAATGCTCTGCTTCACAATGCTCCCGATGTATCTGTCCATGTGTCTGTTGATGAGCATACTCTTTCAATTTCTGATAATGGCAAGGGGATAGCCCCAGAGGATTTAGAACATATTTTTGAACGCTATTATCGAGGCACAAATACGGACAATACTGCTGGTACTGGTTTAGGCACAGCTATTGCTAGAGATATCATTGAGGCCCATGGAGGAACAGTGACCATCACCTCGGAAAAAGGAAAAGGTACATGCGTTATTATTGATCTACAAAAGGGATACCAATAAGTAATAAACCAAATTTAACCAATTGAATTTTGGCACTACCGCTTCGTTATACTGCGCTTACGTGTAAAAAAGAAGGAGTCTCATATAATTTTGAGACTCCCACTTTGTGCTATTTCATTTGATCCTGTACTTTAGCAGGTAATTCATGGAATTTCACTTCATCAAATGAAGTAACTTCTGTTTCCTTTTTCACGTAAAGCTTTAAATAAGCATCCTGGCGTAAATTTTTATGAGCGGAAAACTTTAATGTTTTCTCTCCCCCATTTTTATCGTAAGTAGGTAGCTCGTACCAATACATTTTAAAGATTTCACCACTATCTGCCTTATACTCCTCTACCTCACCATCAGCCGTGATATGAACATAGTAGGTATCTTTATTTAAACGGTTAAAATCTACTGTCATCAATACAATCAATCCTGCTACGAATAAGATGAACAACGCACCTATTCCGAAAAATACTTTTTTCATATTAATTCCCCTGTCTCACTATTTTATAAAACGAACGAACCGTAAAGATATAATAAATAAAGTAAATAGCTGAATATGCAATCATCCACAAGATGACTGGTTTTGTAATATTCATGTTAAATAGCTGTGAAAATGCTAGTAATGCAAACACACTATGTGCAATCCCTACAATAAGTGGCGCACTAAAGATAACAGCGACCTGTCCTGCTACTGTCTTTAAGATTTGCTTACTATTTACACCGATTTTATTTAAAATAGCATATTTCGCCTGATCTTCTTCGGCTTCCGTTAAAATTTTGAAGTAGATAATACTGCCCGTTGCTGCTAGGAAGACCAATCCTAGGAAGCTTCCCACAAACAATAGGGCACCTACTGTTGCTAAACTATCCTCATAGCTTTGCGGTACACTAGAGAATGATTCTTGCTGTTCAGTAGATAACTGCTGGTAAATGTCTTTTGACACGTCCTGTTGTTTCAAATCATTGTCTAATCCAACAACCTGCATCATGATCTCATCGCCATCAGTAGCTTTAAATTCTTGATCATTCACAACGAGAACTGTTCCAGCTGCTATAAAGTTTAACACGCTTTCCGTGTACATCTTCTCTACATGAAAGGAGTCGCCGTTTTGTAGCTTAAAGTCCTCACCTGTAAAATCATGTGAAAATCGTTCATCAAAGGCTGCATCAAGTAAAACCGTAGAGCCATCTGCAATGTGTAGCTCTTTATCCTTGCCTTGTAATTTCGCTAAGCGGTTATAGTCCGATTCCTTAAGTAATGTATATTCGAAAAATGAGAATTCATTATCCACACGTAAATTTTTCACAGCCAGTGCTTCATTAAATAAGACATCCTTTTGTGAAAATTCTACTGTCTCGCCTTTCCACATAAATGTGTTTGGCAGCATCTGACGTACAGAAGCTTCTGCATTGTAATACATACCGAAGACACCGCCACCTGCTGTAATCGTAGTGGCACTTAAAATTGCAATAATTGACAACGATTTAGCATTGGCTCGAATACGATACAATAGCTGAGAAACACCGATTAAATTTAAGCCCTTCCATGACCATGATGTTGCTTTTTTTAATGCTGTTAACACAAAGACACTCACACTATGGAAGAGAAGGTATGTCCCTGCAATTGTTACGCCAATGACCATTAATGGCGTACCTAACACCGTAAAGAATCGCCATATTTTACTCGTAAACATATCAGAGGCAGCTGTATAATAACCAAATGCAATAAATACAGTGCCAAGTAAAGCAGCTACTAATGATGCACGTGGAATTTGCTCTCCCTGTTTGTCTGCATGGAATAAATCAATTAGCTTGAATTGATAAATCACACGGTAACCTTGTAAGGATGTGAATAAAAACAATAGTGTAAAAATGCCCGTTGTATTAATTAGTGCCTCCATTGAAAATGTCAGACTACCAACCACTTCATAGCCCATTAAGCGAACTAGTATCATTAATAACCCTTGGGACATAAAGAAACCTAGAAGGATACCAAACACTAGAGAGACAAGCCCTATGACTAAATTTTCAAAGAAGAGCATTAAGCCAATTTTTTGCTTACGCACACCAAGTAAAGAGTAAAGGGCTACTTCCTTTTTCCGCTTCTTCATAAAAAACGAATTGGAATAGGCCATAAAGATAACAATGAAGAACAGAAGTACGACTGACGAGGCACTCATCAATCCTTTAATTTGTTGTGACGATTGCTTTAAGGCTGAAAGATCATCATTGTATTTGAGCGTCACAAACGTAAAGTAAATAACGATACTAAATACCATCGAAGCAATATATAAAAAGTAATTCGATAAATTGCGTTGAATATTTTTACGCGCTAAACTAAATAACGTCATTTACTCCACCCCCGATGCTAGACAGCACCTGCAAGATCTCTTGGAAAAATTGCTTCCTCGTTAGAGTCCCACGTTGAATTTCCTTAGAAAGCTGTCCATCCTGAATAAATAGTATGCGCTGGCAGAAGCTAGCTGCAAAGGCATCATGGGTAACCATCATAATTGTTGCGGCTTGAGATTGGTTTAAATCACTTAAGCTTTCTAGCAAGTCAGTTGCAGATTTTGAATCTAGTGCACCTGTAGGTTCATCAGCAAAAATTAATTTCGGCTCTGTCACTAATGCTCGTGACGAGGCGGTACGCTGCTTTTGCCCACCTGAAATTTGATAAGGATATTTATTTAATAATTCACTAATGCCAAACAATTCAGCAATGCGGTCAACTCTTGCATTAATAGCCTTTGTTGGCATCTTCGCAATCGCTAGCGGTAAGACAATATTTTCTCTCACTGTTAAAGAATCGAGCAAGTTATAATCCTGGAAGATAAACCCTAAATTATCACGACGAAAATCTGCTAATTCAGCATCCTTCATACGGGCCAAATTGGTATCCTCAATAATAATTTCACCAGTCGTTGGCGTATCAATCGTTGCTAATACATTAAGAAGCGTAGATTTCCCCGCCCCAGAAGGACCCATTACACCAACAAACTCTCCCTTTGCTACTTCAAATGATATATTCGATAGCGCTGTAAAAGTATTTGCGCCTTTGCCGTAAGTTTTTCCAACGTTTTGTACCTTTAATAATGGCGTCATATACGCTCACCTCTTCTTTCTGACTTTAGTATACGACCTCAAACTTACAGCAAATTTGTCGCAAGCTTACAGCAACCTTAAATCCTCAGCTTTTTGAAATTTATAGACAAAAAAAGATTCATACACAAGTAGTGCATGAACCTTTCTAATCTATTGAGCTAATACTTTTTGAATATCTTCCTCAAAGCTACTTGGCTTATCTGCTGAGGCGTATCGTCCAACAACCTCTCCATTACGGTTTACAAGGAATTTTGTAAAGTTCCATTTAACACTATTGCCTAAAAATCCTTTGGAGTGGGAAGTGAGATAATCGAAAATAGGATGTGCTTCTTTACCATTCACCTTAACAATCTCATGCATGGGAAATGTCACACCATATGTTAATCGACATTGGGAGGCAGCTTCTTCAGCTGTCGCTAGCTCTTGTTTAAATTGATTTGATGGGAAACCAAGTACAACCAGACCTTGCTCCTGATACTTTTCATAGAGACCTTCTAATTCTTCAAATTGTGGTGTAAAGCCACATTTGGAAGCTGTATTAACAATAAGCATCGGCTTTCCTTTATAACGTTCAAGGCTATAAATAGTACCATCTTCTAAAGTTACATTAATATCATAAATGCTCATCTCTCTACCTCCTATTATAAACGTCCATTCATTCTTGCCACCTGCTGCAAAGGATCCCAAACACCATTGAATGGTGGTGCATAGGCCAAATCTAAATCTAACAAATCAGGTAAGGTCATTTTACTATATAATGCCGTCGCAAAAACATCGATACGTTTATCGACTCCCGCTGGTCCCACGATTTGCGCACCCAATAACAATTGATCGCGCTTGCGAACGACCACTTTTATAAACATACGTTGTGCGCCTGGATAATAGCCAGCTATATGGCGTGCAGATAATTTAAATGCCTCATAGTCAAAACCAAGCTCTTTAGCATCGCGCTCATTAATGCCTGTTGTAGCAATAGTTAAGTTGAAAAATTTTAAAATAGATGTGCCCACAATTCCTCTAAACGGAGCAAATTTGCCTGACATGTTGAGACCTGCTAAACGACCTTGCTTATTGGCAGTCGTTCCTAAAGGTATATAATCTAAACGTTCTTTCACAATATTAAAGTGAGTTGCACAATCGCCAGCTGCATAAATATTTTCAATAGAAGTCTCTAAATGGCGATTTACAATGATCGCTCCATTTTTTGCAAATGCCATTCCAGTATCCTTTAAAAACTGAGTATTTGGTTTTATACCTGAAGCAACAATGACTAAATCGGTCTCTAGTACGCCGTTATCTGTAATAACACGTTCTACTCGTTTATTTCCTTCAAAAGCTTCAACACTCGTATTTAATAACAGCTCGACACCGTTCTTTTTCGCTTCCTCATGAACATGCTGAGCAAGCTCCTCATCTAAAATACGGGCCACATGACTTCCGCGCTGAATAAGCCTTACCTTTTTCCCACAGGCATGTATGGTTTCAGCCATTTCTAAACCAATATAGCCACCACCTATGATGGTTACCTGCTCAATCTCTGATGATAAATCTGCCATCAAATCTTCCAGTTGAGGTATTGTTTTTACCGTATGGATACCATCTAGCTCATTCCCCCTTTTCACAGGCATGACTGGACTAGCCCCCGTTGCAATAAGAAGTTTATCGTAGGTAATCTCAAATTTATCACCACTTGCTTGTGTACCTGTAATAACCTTCTTCTCTATATCTACATTCTCTACCTCATAGCCAACTCTTGCATCAATGCCATACTTATCTCGAAAAGTTTCGACATCTCTTGCAATTAAACGTTTGGTTGATGAAATACGACCATCTACAACATAAGGCAATCCACATTGCCCATATGAATAAATAAAACCACGTTCTAAAGTAGTTATTTCTGCCCCTGGAACATTCCGATAGATTTCCATTGCTGCAGACATACCTGCAGCATCTCCCCCAATGATGACGTATTTCATTCTACAAGCCCCCTTATTTTTTCCTTGTTGCCATTAAATCTGCATATTGATCGATATACAAACGTCGTTTTCCACCACTTACGATGACCCTTACCACGTGAACGGCTATTATCATTGTAAGTGCAAAACCTGCTATTGCGGCAAGTAGAGAAATGACAATTTGCAGAACATAAAATGGTGAATCCATATCTAATTGAATGTCACCTAATGTTGAAATGACATCTGATAAACACAAGGTAGCGATAATGGCAATACAGCGACGCCATGATTGCTTTACAATACTTTTGCCATTCTTGTTGACCATTGTAAAACGCATCACCTTCATACCGAGCGTTGCACCATTCATTAAACTTGGCATCAAACCAAAGAGTACAATGTACAGAGCCATTTTCACTAAGAATTCAAAAGTACCACTGTACCCAGTCAGAACACCAATAATCATCCAAACCAATTGGGCGATAAATAAATCAATGACCAATGCTAGTAAAATAGAAATCGGCTTAACAATATCATTTTTTTCCATTTCAACAGCTTTAGCCTCAACCTCTTCATGAGAGGGGAATAATGCCCAAACAATTGGTGCTAAGAAGAAGCCTAGGAGCGCACCTACACTGTTTAGTAATAAGTCATCTACATCAAAGATTCGGTATGCGCAATTAAAGATGCCATAAATGCCTGTTCTTTGTGTGACCTCATAAAACAATGTTAGCAAAAAGCTAATTAAAAATGCACGTTTCCAGTACCTTCTTTCTTTAAGAAAATATCGCAAGTAAACGCCGAATGGCATCAGTAGTAAGAAATTAAAGAAGGCTTGAAAAAATGCCTGCTGTTTTGTGATAGCAAGCCATGTAGATGGATTTGTTAAAACTACTCCACTATCCTTTAAAACATCATCAACAAATTGAAAAAGTCGCAAATTAGTATGAACGGTGTCTTGGGATTGAAGTGAGCAAGTATCTCTGGTAGATGGAAATGGTAATAATACTAAACAAAGCGCAGATAAAAAGTAAAAAATAAATGAGAACATGATAATGGTTTTGGACATCGATAAGTATCCATACTTTCGATACGTATAAATCAGCCATGGTATAAATAGTACGAAGGATAACATGATGGTTATGAAAAAAGCTATAAAAATGGATTGTGTATACGTTGACATAGAAACACCTCTCTCTTTAAATTGCCCTATTTTCTGAACACTAAAACTAAGTTTAGTCCTTCAATACTACATGTATATTTCATCAAGCTTACATAATCCTTAATTCAATAAAAAAACAGGTAAAGAATATATACTCTCTACCTGTTACTTACTATGCTTTAGCTATTTCTTCTTTACAGAATGTCAAAATTTCTTCTAGTTCATCATCCTCTAATGCAAAGTCTAAATATTCACCTTCAGCCTTTTCCATGATGAAGTAATTTAATATGAATGGTTCTTCGTCTTTTTCACCAATAAGGACACGAATTTCAATACCAGCTTCGTGGTAAAGCTCATCCTCTTCATCAATTTCTACATCCAGTATAAATTCATAACGCTTACCTTCAATAATATTTGTTGGGTCTAAAATTTCTTCCATTGAGAATTGTGTAATTTCCATTATGTTTGCTCCTTTTTCTTTAGCTGTTCTTTTCTATATTAAATCAATTTCAGCATGGGTCAACTAGAAAAGCCGTATACACCTGTAAGTAATTATGCCACAATGAAATGGAATTAATTTAGAACTAAATTTCCCTACATACAAGGAGGCTTTTTCATGAAAGAGCTACTATATTATCAAGACGTTATGTTACAAGAGTTTGATGCAACTATTATTGGTAAAGGAACTGATGAATCAGGCCGTCATTATGTTGTACTATCGAACACCGCTTTCTATCCAACTGGTGGAGGTCAACCCCACGATACAGGTACATTGAATGCGTTGGAGGTCATAGATGTTGAAAAAGTGGATGATGAAATTCGTCACTATATTCAAGGTGATCTATCGACTTTAGATGGCGTCGTACATGGCAAATTAAATTGGCCAAGACGATTTGATCATATGCAGCAGCATGCTGGCCAACATATTTTAACAGCTGCTTTTGTTGAGCTTTTTAATGCACAGACTGTAAGCTTTCATCTAGGCAGTGAGCAAGTAACAATTGATCTTGCTGTAGAAACGATTTCTGAGCAACAGCTTGCAGCAGCAGAAGCAAGAGCCAATGACATTATTTTAGAGAATCGCCCTATTCAAACTACCTGGGTTACAGAACAAGAGCTTGGTAACTATAACCTTCGTAAAGAAGTAGCCGTGACGGGTGATATTCGACTTGTGATTATCCCTAATTTTGATTACAACGGTTGTGGTGGCACTCACCCTACATCTACAGGACAAGTTAGTACCATCAAAATATTAGGTACCGAAAAAATGAAGGGCAATGTGCGCGTTTCTTTTGTTTGTGGTCAACGTGTGTTGACTGAGCTTGGCATGCGAAAAAAAGTATTAGCAGACGTTGCTCGACAATTAAGTGTCCCTGAGATTGAAGCTGCCACAGCACTCACAAAAGTTCTATCTGCTCAAAAAAATACAGAAAAAGCACTTGCTGCTGCGAAAGAGGAATTACTCACGTATGAAGCAAAGGCACTTGTTAATAACGAAGGTGTAGTAACAGCTGCTTTTAATCAGCGAACAATGCAAGAGCTACAAAAAATAGCCCGTATTATTGTTACGGAACAGAAAGATGTAATAGCTCTACTTGTGTCCGAAAATGAAGGCAAGCTACAATTCGTTGCAGCAAGAGGTAATAATGTTTCAAAAAGCATGAAGGATGTTGCCCAAAAGGCACTGCCTCTTATTAATGGTAAGGGTGGCGGAAGTGACCAAATGGTACAAGGCGGTGGCGATTACACCGTTTCGAAAGAAGAATTACTAGCAGCAATGCAAGACGCTTAATTGCATAATAGAGGAGCTATCATTAATAGACAGCTCCTCTCTCATTTAATATTTAAATTTTTGAATGGCTTCATATAAACGTTTTGCCATTTCTGATAGTTTTTCAGTTTGATTGTTCATTACTGCTACCGTCTTCAACTGTTCCGCTGTTGCATCTGTTACCTCATGAACATAATCGCTTGCTGCATGTGCAGTAGCTGCCATTTCTTCCATAGATGCTGAAACTTCCTCCGTATTGGCAGACATTTGTTCAGCTGAAGCATTCATTTCTTCAATTTGACCTGCTATTTCTCCTACTGCTTGAACCATTTCCTCGAAGCGTTCTCCAACTGCCTCAATGGAAGCTAAACCACGCTCAACATTATCTTCACCTGATTCCGCTGCTTTTACTACTTCTAATGTATAAGATTGAACTCTTTCAATGAGCACATTAATTTTAGTAGCTGATTCTGCTGTTTGCTCTGATAGCTTGCGAACTTCTTCCGCTACAACGGCAAAGCCTTTACCAGCATCTCCTGCCCGTGCTGCTTCAATAGAGGCATTTAATGCCAATAAATTCGTTTGATCGGAAATATCGGTAATCATTTTTGAAATTAAGCTAATTTCCGTTGACTCTTTTTCTAGTTTGTGAATAATTGTTAGTTCATCTGTTGTGCCTTGCTGAATCTCATTCATACGACGAATTGATTGTTGGACAGCATGATTGCTTTCACTAATTTTCTGGGAAATAAAATCTGTATTACAAGCAATTGTGGAGGCAACTTCAGCTACATTTTGTATCCCCATTGCCATTTGTTCCATTGCTGAGGCACTTTCCTCTGCCATCACAGTTTGACTTTGTGCCCCTCGATCTACTTCACTTATTGCACCAGCAATTTGTTTTGAATGCTTTGTTACTCCGTTTACATCTCCCATTAAATCACACGAAGCTTCATTCACTGCCGTTGCTTCTTGACTGACTTTGACTATCATTTCCCGCATATTATCAATCATTCGATCTAATGCACGTGCCATCGTTCCCATTTCATCAATACGTTTCAAATATTTTTCTGGAATCTCCTGTGTAAAGTCTCCTTCTGATAACCCCTCACTAATGCGAAGTACATGTCGAAGTGGTCTACAAACAGAGCGGGAAATGGCAAACGAGATGCATAGCCCGAGTATCGAAACAATGATCGTAGTGACTATAAAGTTTGTCTTAAGCTTAGAAAGCCCTGAAAGCATCTCATTTTCTAATGCGATAACACCCATTTTCCAACCATTATCAAGGGTATGATAGCCCATTAAATTAATTCCTGCATCTTCCGTTTCAAAAGAAAAATAACCGTTATCATTAGCAAGCATTTCTTTAACAGCCATTGCCCTGCCTGTCTTGAGACCTGTTTCGTCTGCTTCCTTGATTGGATTGTATTGCTCCTTCACATACGCGTGATTATTATGTCCAATAATCGTTCCGTTAGCGTCTAGCATAAATGCGTAGCCACTGTCTCCAACCTTAATGCCTTCTACTATTTTAGATAGGTAATAGCCATCAATACGTGCCAATAATAAGGCTTTTTCACCTGTTACTGTTTCAATTGGAGAAACGATTAAAATGACTGGTTCACCTGTCACACGACTAATCGTAATTTCAGACATGACAGACTTACCAGTAAAGCCTTCTTTTACGTAATCACGATCCCCTAGTTCAGCTGTTGTATCATCTAGATAATGAGCAACCCCATCAGCGTTGATAATGCCAAAGCCTAAGTAATTTTCATTACTAGCAAGTCGTTTCGATAGATATTTTTTCTGCTTCTCAAAGTCCATGCTCCGAACTGCCTCTTGCTCTGCAATTGCTTCCACTTCCACTAGTGTTAATTGGAAGTGTTCTTCTATGTAGTGAGAAACATCCTCTGCTCTTGAAACCAAATTAGATTCCACTTGCTCATTCACAGCTTTTGTACTATTTATCCAAGTAGATAGCCCGAGCGTGCCGCATGTTACAAATACAAGAGCTATAATTGCAACGATTAATTTACCACCAATACCTTTTAACCACATTTCTCTTTTTCCTACTTCTTCCATTTTTAGCTATACAAACCGCATATTTTTGCATAACTTCAGAGTAAAGTCACTAAAAGTAGAAGTCAACAAAGATTTTCCAATATGATTAATAAATGTATAATAATACCATTATCACTATCTTTATAGTGCTAACAATTTTCTACAAAATTTTCAATTCATATATCCTTCTTGTTATAAAAAGACAGAGAATATAATGTTGTTGGATGAAATTTAAACATTTTCCAACAAAAATTGATTATAATTCACATTTTTTGCTGATTATTAAAGATAGGATCCGTTTAACACATTTTGAGGGGAGGATTTCCATGAGTTCAGACAAAAATAATGTTTCTCGTCGAGACTTTTTAAAAACAACAGGTATTGCTGCTGGTACATTAGTCGGTGGTGGTTTAATTGGAGGATTAGTAGGCTACAACATCCATGGTAAAGGTACTTCTACCCTGGAACATGGTGGTCATGAAACAACAAACGAGGCCATAGGCTCACCGAAGGCTAAGATGTTTTTCAGAAATGAAAAAGATTTTAGTATCTTATCAAAGGCCACAGAACGTATTTTCCCAGAAGACGATTTGGGACCAGGTGCTATTGGTTTAGATGTTCCCTATTTTATCGATCATCAACTTGCAGGAAATTATGGGAGTAACTCTAAAGAATATATGCAAGGTCCATTTGATGTGGGTGCCCCAACTCAAGGCTATCAGAGCCGCTTAACGCGAGCGGAGATTTTTAGGCAGGGTATTCAAAAAATGGAGGATGAAGCACAAAAGCGTTATAAGAAAAGCTTTAACGATTTAGATGGCAAGCAAATGGATGAAATTTTAACTGCCTTCCAAAAAGGTGACATAGAAATGGTTGGGGTTACTTCCGCGTTCTTCTTTACATTATTACGAGCAGCTACATTAGAGGGAGCTTATTCTGACCCTATGTATGGAGGAAATCGTAATATGGATGGCTGGCGTATGAAGGGCTTCCCTGGTCATCAAATGGCTTATATTACACAAATAGAAGATGCGAAATTCCAAAAAATTGAGCCTAATTCATTAGGCAACCATTAAGGGGGGATTAAAAATGGCTAAAACATTACCGAGTGTAGATGTTGTAACAGTTGGTGTAGGTTGGACAGGCGGTATCGTTGCTGCTGAATGTGCCAAAGCTGGCCTAAAGGTAGTTGGTTTAGAGCGAGGTCAAAAGCGTGGTACCGAGGATTATTTAAATGTCCATGATGAATACCGTTATGCGATTCGATATGATTTAATGCAAAATCTATCCAAAGAAACAGTAAGCTTTCGTAATGATCGAAATATGAAGGCATTACCAATGCGTCAGCTTGGCTCCTTCTTGCTTGGTGAGGGTCTGGGTGGATCAGGAACACACTGGAATGGGATGACTTATCGATTTTTACCCTATGATTTTCAGATCAAAACATTAACAGATAAACGATATGGACCAAATAAGCTTGGACCAGATTATCTGATTCAAGATTGGGGTTTAACATACGATCAGCTTGAACCTTATATGGATAAGTTTGAAAAAACTGCTGGTATTTCAGGCGATGATAAAAATAAATTTAGTGGAAAGCGTTCGAATCCCTATCCAACACCGCCTATGAAAAAAACACCTATGCTTGCACAATTCGAAAAAGCTGCAACAAACCTGAAGCTAACACCTTATATGGTTCCTTCAGCTAACGTGTCAGAGGTTTATAAAAACCCAGATGGCGAAACGATCAATGCTTGTCAATATTGTGGTTTTTGTGAACGCTTTGGATGCGAATATGGTGCAAAGTCGTCCGCAGAAATTACGGTTGTCCCAACCGCCCTGAAGACAGGAAATTTTGATTTACGCTTTAATTCCAATGTTGTTGAAATTTTAAAGCAGGGTAACAAGGCTACAGGTGTAAGATACATCGATACTGTTTCGGGAGAAGAATTCATTCAGCCAGCTAATGCTGTTGTATTAACTAGTTATGTCTTTAATAATGCCAAGCTATTAATGGTATCTGACATAGGCGAAAGATATGACCCTACTACTGGTAAAGGAACACTCGGCAGAAACTATTGCTATCAAATCTTGCCAGGTGCCGCTGGATTCTTCGAGGAACAATACAATACATTTATGGGCGCAGGTTCGTTAGGTATGTGTATAGACGATTACAATGGGGATAATTTTGACCATAGTGATTTAGATTTTATTCACGGAGGTAACATTGCGCTTACACAGACAGGTGCGCGACCAATCGGCTCAAATCCAACCCCACCAGATACACCTACTTGGGGACCAGAATTTAAAAAGCAATCAATTTACTACTATACACGCTCATTCGGTATTGGTGCGCAAGGAGCATCTATGCCACATAAGGAAAATTATATATCACTTGACCCTACCTACAAGGATGCTTACGGACTACCATTAACTCAGTTAACGTACAATTTTACTGATCAGGATCGAGCTCTCCATAAATATATCTCTGCACGTGCAGCAGAGATTATGAAGGAAATGGGTGCAAAAACAATTGTCCCTAACGCAGAAATTACCGATTACAATATCGTCCCATACCAAACAACACATAATACGGGTGGTACGGTGATGAGCTTAACACCAGAACAAGGTGTTGTGAATAATTACTTACAGCACTGGGATGTTGATAATCTTTTCGCAGTAAGTGCAGGCAACTTTGCACACAATAGCGGTTATAATCCCACAGGTACATTAGGAGCACTTGCCTACCGTTGTGCTGAGGGAGTCATTAAATATAGTCAATCAGGTGGTTCATTAGTATAAAAAAATCATTCTAAAGGAGGCAAGACTTATGGGAGGTCTAGGAGCAATTGGAGTACCTGGATTAATCATTATTTTAGTGATTGTATTAATTGTATTTGGCCCAAAAAAATTACCAGAAATCGGTGGAGCGGTTGGTAAAACGTTTGCAGAATTTAAAAAGTCTACAAAGGGACTTATGGATGATGATGATGATACCGTGAAAAAGGTCGAAAAAAAATCTGATGCTTCGTAGGAGGGTTTCCTATGGATCCATATGAAGACGGAAAAAGAAAATATTTAAGCCCTCTTGATAAACCACAAGCTGAGCCTCCAAAACCAGTGGAGGCTTTAGTTGAAATACCAACAAAGGTAGCAATTGAAGAGGAGCATGTGTATAATGAGCCCCTTATTCCTGTTACCTCATTATTGGAGCATCTTACTGATTTACGTAAGCAAATTATCAAAGGGTTAACTGTTTTTATTTTATTTTTCATTGTTGTCTTTTCTACTATTAATATTTGGTTTCCATTCATAACGCGAGGTCACTCACTCGTTATTTTAGGACCATTAGAAGTAGTTAAATTTTACATGACGATTTCAACTACTTTAGCTTTTGGTCTTGCAATGCCTTTCCTCGTTCACTTTCTATGGAGCTTTATTAAACCAGGCTTAAAAGAAGAGGAAAGTCGATTTTTAGGCCTCTATGCACCAATCATGTTAGTTCTATTTTTAGTAGGAGTTGCTTTTGGTTATTTTGTCGTAAACCCACTTAGCTATACATTCTTAGTAAGCATTGGGGCTACCAATTTCGATGTCATGGTATCAGCAAATGAATATATGCACTTTTTAATCATGACTACAGTACCGCTTGGTCTATTATTTGAGTTACCGATTGTTGCCCTATTCTTATCTGCCATTGGTGTACTGACTGCTGAATCCATGAAAAAAATACGAGGCTGGTCTTATATCGCAATGGGCGTAGGCTCCGCTGTTATCACGCCACCAGACTTTATAAGTCAGTTACTCGTTTTAATACCGATGATTATTTTGTATGAAATAAGTATTTATCTCGTTAAACGTATAGAACGCAAACAAATTGAAAGCACTGCGTAAATTTTACGCAGTGCTTATTTTTTCTTTAGATCCATCACAATAATTTCTGGTAGATTAAAAATGCGATATGGTACTGAGCTATTACCCAAGCCTCTACTAACTACCATTTTCGTCGCGCCTGCTTCGTAGACACCAGCTGTATATTTTGGGAAAAGCCCCTGTCCTGGTGCAACAAGTCCTCCAAGCCCAGGAATACGAACTTGCCCACCATGCGCATGTCCCGAAAATACTAAATTAACGTGATAATTTACATACGTATTAAACATTTCTGGTCTATGCGCTAGTAACAACTTAAACATATCGTCTGGCAAATAGGCTGTTGCAATGTCTAGCATATCTTCTGTTGTTCTACCCATTAATGGATCCTCAATACCAACAATCGCCAAGCGCTCCCCGTCGCGCTCTAACACGGTCGATTCGTTGGCCATAATATGTACCCCTAACGATGACAGCGCCTCATAAATTTCATTCACCTTATTCGTCGCTACCTCATGGTTTCCTAGTACATAATAAACATCCGCTATTTCAACTAGTCCTGCTACTGCCTGGAGACTTTGTTTTAAATTATAGCGATTACTATCGATCACGTCACCTGTGATAAAAATATAATCCGGCTTTGTATCCTTTATCTTAGCAATCAATTTTTGTTGATTGCCACCAAAGACGGCATCATGTAAATCCGAAACTTGTACAATGCGTAGCCCATCAAAGCTATCAGGCACACTCTCTGATTCAAACGTATGTTTACTTACGACTAGCCAGTGATTGTTTACGTACAAAAAAATGACTATAAAAACAACAAAGAAGATACCATATAATAATTTTTTCAATCGCAATCGCTCACTTTGTGGCTACTTTTTCAGAAATAATTCTGACTTTCTCATTATAAGCAAAAAACAGAGTGATTGTAAGTATATGCACTTTAAATACACAAAATGCACAAATACCCTTAGATTAAAATTTCTATCATTAGATAATGATGCACGATTTAATCTATTTTTTGTTAACTATTGGCATGCTACACTATAGGTAGAAAGGCACATTTTATTATCCACTCATAATACATCACGATTTGGGAAATGCATCTCATTTACTAAAGTGCAGGAATACTAATAAACTTAAAACAGTTAAAGGTGAAAAAGAGAGCGGTAGGGATTGTCCAAATATTGGACGGCGAATAGCGTTTTTACCTCGCAATAAATTATAGAATTTTCCGAATTACATGATTTGCTATTCAACCTTCCATTGCTACAAGCAAAGTATAAAATTAGTGGCGGAAAATTTACAAAGTACGGCTGTGCTACATAATATTCTACTTTTTAGAAGATAAGAGGTGAAAAAATGTTAAAAGCCATCATAGTAGATGATGAAATTTTGGCAATCAACTTATTAGAAGCTACGTTACATGATAATAGCGCTGTTACTATTATCGGAAAATTCCTAAATCCACTAGAAGCTATAGCAAATATCCCTACACTCAAACCCGATATTCTTTTTTTAGATATAGATATGGCTGAATTGAATGGTATTGAATTTGCTAGTAAGATTGCAGACTTTCCGTTTTTAATGGACATTGTATTTGTAACTGCTTATGAGCATTATGCAATAGAAGCTTTTAATGTACAGGCTGTTGACTATATTTTAAAGCCAATTGAGAAAGAACGTTTAATGAAAACAATCAAAAGAATTTCCTTGCGAAGAAAGCAATTTCATGAAAAAGCTGATGCACACCACATAGATGAAGATGCTCGTATAATAGAGGGTTTTCAATTTCATGTACATTCGGGAAGAGTATATATTGGTAACAAAGCATTAGCCTTATCTACAAAGGAATTTCAAATTTTTTTCTTTCTAGCACAACGACCAGGTCAAATCTTTCCCCCATCAGTACTGTATAAGCTTATTTGGGCTGAGGAAAGTATTGGGCATACACAGGCATTGAAGGTTCATATTAGTAATTTACGAAAAAAGTTAGAATCCGTTGATGGTCATAAAGCAAAGATTATGACAGTGAGAGGTTCGGGGTATCAATTCCTTTTTGAACCATGAAAAAAGGGCACGGCGATTACATAACGAATCGTCGTACCCTTTTTAGCTTATTTTTTTGCCGCTTCTTGAATTTCATAAAATGCCCAATGCTGTCTTAGCACATCTGTAAATAATGGTGTTTGGACTTCTGTTAGTACCTGACGTTCAAACAGTCGATTTAATACCTTCACTGCTTGTGCACGTGTTAAAAAACCATCTGGATTGAATGTATCTGCTGTTACTCCTGTCATAATTTCCGCTGCATTGACAGTATCAATTGCTTTCACTGCCCAATGATTGAAGCTCACATCTTTGAATGCTGCACTTGGTGAGGTTGGCTCACAGAAATCTGTATCAGGACGTTCTACACATTGCTGTCCTATCCAGCGGGCAGCCACTGTAGCCATCTGTGCACGTGTAATCAAGCCGTTTGGATTAAAGTTTGTTGCTGTAACCCCTTTAAACAGACCCTTCTCCTTCACGAATTCGATTGCATCTTTAGCATCATGTTGGAATGTATCTGTATAGGTTGCCTTTGCTTGCGGAATGGCATTACCTGTTAATTGACGAGCAAACATACTTGCCATCTGTGCCCTTGTAACAGGAGCATTTGGACGGAAGGTACCATCTGGATAGCCTTGAATATAAGGTAGATGTGTAACACCATCAGTAGTTGGTTCCTTCACTTCTTCCTTCTCTGGTAAGTAGAGAATGGAGAAGGTGGAGAACTTATTCACCTCAAACTGTAAACCTGTTATTCCCTTTTGATATTCTACAACTTTCCCACGTACAACTTCTTTTGTGCCATCACTATGCTCGATATAAATAGCCAGATGATTGAGCTGTTCACGTGTTAAATCAGTTGGTAGAGGTAAGGTTAATATAACAGGACGGCTTTGCATATTTGTTTCAATGGTCATTGGACGACCAAGCAACTCAACAACCGTACTTCCTGCCAACTGCTGTACAGCCCTTTCCTTTTTAGCTTGTTCTTTAATATCCAATTGATTAGCCCGCTCTTTTATAGGAACAAGTCGGAAATAGAGATTATCATTAAACGTTTCCAACGAAGTTTTTGGCACTTCAATTCTAACGTTATCTGTGACAATTTCAAGATGGACTGCACTATTTTGTAGAAGTGTCACCACATTTCTTGGTACGGATACATGGACTTGATTTACTTGATCCTGTTGATCCGGAATAATGATTCTTGCTTTATCATTTCCTTGTTCCTTTAATTTCCTAATCGTCTCTGTTGCGCTCTGTGCCGTTAATGTCACTTCATCGTTTATAGTGTTATCTACATTTTTTGTTCGTTTTATAGCTGTTTTAGAAACTAAGTCACCATCACCAGACTCTACATCTACCACAATTTCCTCTACATTGGTTGAAGGTGTTGATGAACCGGAATCAGGATTTGGTGAAGGATCAGTATTACCGCCACCTGTATCATTACTAATCCATTTTGCATAGATCACTGTGTTAGCTGTAATCGCAGTATCAAATTTAAATGGTGTTGTGTAGGCATTATTTGTGTACCAGCCAACAAATGTATAGCCGGCTTTCGTTGGCTCAATCTTAGGCTGACTTGCCTTTTCCCCATATTCTACCGTTTGATCTGAGATAGCACTACCGCCGTCGACATCAAACCTCACTGTATACATCCCAGGAATCCATTTTGCATAGATTGTTGTGTTCTCGTTAATGGCACTATTAAAATCATATGGTGTTGTATAAGCATTACTTATATACCAACCACCGAATGTATAGCCCGCTTTCGTTGGCTCTTGGGCTAGCTGACTTGCTTTTTTCCCATGCTCTACCGTTTGATTCGAGACGGCACTTCCTCCGTTGACATCAAAACGCACCGTATACGTTATTGGTATCCATTTTGCGTATATCGTTGTGTGCCTAGTAATGGCACTGTTAAAATCATATGGTGTTGTATAGGCAGGACTCGTATACCAGCCTTCAAATATATGGCCAGCTTTCGTTGGTGCTGGGGTTGGCTGACTTGCTTTTCCTTCATGTACCACCGTCTGATTAGAGACAGGACTTCCCCCCGCTACATCAAATCTTACCGTATAAGTCACAATCACTGGCTTCCATTTTGCATATAATATGATACTTCCACTACCCATTAGGAAAGTTGAAGCTGGTGCATAATCTATTCCTCTTCCATCTGCTTGCGTGTTCCAGCCCTCAAACGTGTAACCCACTTTTACCAGATTTCCTGTATTACCCAGAACTGTTACAGTTTCTCCTTGCTCATACGTTTCACTATCTGTTGGAACTGTGCCCGCAGTGTTTGTATTGCCATTGTAGGTGACAGTAATAGTTTGTGCTGAATTTACTATCACAGGAACTACACTACTCGTGGTTATTGCCGTTTGGCTCCCACTTACACCACTATTCGTATTTGTCACTATTACGTAGTAATACACTGTACCTACTGCAAAGGTGGGGGCTGCATAAATCGGATTTGTGGCTCCGCTTATTGGAGTCCCTCCACTCGGGCTATTCGTCGTGTTACTGTACCATTGATAGCTCAGGATTCCTCCATCACTTACACTTGCCCCTACCCTTAACGTCGCATTTGTGGCTCCTTGGTTCACAGTCGCTCCCATTGGCTGCGTTCCGATTGCTGGCGTCTCGGCATTTACTAACGCATTCACTGTTACCCCTACTACATTACTTGTCGCTGTAGCAGTTTGATTGCCACTTACTCCACTATTTGTGTTCGTTACTACTACATAGTAATACATCGTGCCTACTGCAAAGGTGGGGGCTGCATAGGTCGCATTTGTGGCTCCGCTTATTGGAGTCCCTCCACTCGTGCTATTCGTCGTGTTACTGTACCATTGATAGCTCAGGGTTCCTCCATCACTTACACTTGCCCCTACACTTAACGTCGCATTTGTGGCTCCTTGGTTCACGGTCTTTCCTGCTGGCTGCGTTCCGATTGCTGGCGTCTCGGCATTTACTAACGCATTCACTGTTACCCCTACTACATTACTTGTCTCTGTAGCAGTTTGATTGCCACTTACTCCACTATTCGTATTTGTCACTAATACATAGTAATACACTGTGCCTACTGCAAAGGTGGGGGCTGCATAGGTCGCATTTGTGGCTCCGCTTATTGGAGTCCCTCCATTCGTGCTATTCGTCGTGTTACTGTACCATTGATAGCTCAGGGTTCCTCCATCACTTACACTTGCCCCTACACTTAACGTCGCATTTGTGGCTCCTTGGTTCACGGTCTTTCCTGCTGGCTGCGTTCCGATTGCTGGCGTCTCGGCATTTACTAACGCATTCACTGTTACCCCTACTACATTACTTGTCTCTGTAGCAGTTTGATTGCCACTTACTCCACTATTTGTGTTCGTTACTACTACATAGTAATACATCGTGCCTATTGTAGAGGTGGGGGCTGCATAAATCGGATTTGTGGCTCCGCTTATTGGAGTCCCTCCACTCGGGCTATTCGTCGTGTTACTGTACCATTGATAGCTCAGGATTCCTCCATCACTTACACTTGCCCCTACCCTTAACGTCGCATTTGTGGC
>NZ_JPVR01000062.1 GCF_000772935.1 Lysinibacillus boronitolerans JCM 21713 = 10a = NBRC 103108 | reverse complement strand
AAAACTTTATTGATTACGTTTTGCTTGTTCAGTTTTCAAGGTTCATTTACTAGTTACGCTAAGTAACTTTTTATAATTTAACATATTGTTAACATGTTGTCAACTGTTTGTGTTAATATTTTTGAAGTTGTTCGTTTGTTTCGTAACAACGTGTTTAAATATATCATCTTAAATTTAAGTTTGCAAGCCTTTCGTTAAAGTAAAACTATTCTCATTATTTAAAAACGAGTTTCTTCTATATAATGTATAAAAACCATAACTCTTTTAATTAGGATCAACTTAATTTTTGATTGCTCTAACCAACAATTTATTGCTTTTTATTTTTAATAAAAAACACCTCTCATGATTAGTATCTTACTAACAATGAGAGGTGTCTGTTTAACTAACGTACCCAAATGAAGTATGCAAGGAAGACAAAGAATAGACCATACATCATTGGGTGAATTTCTTTTTTTCGACCTGCTAATAACATTGTAATTGGGTAGAATACAAAGCCGATTGCAATACCAGTAGCAATTGAATAACCAAGTGGCATCATTAACACTGTAAAGAACGCAGGTACTGCTATTTCGAATTTATCCCAATCAATTAAACGTAATGACGATACCATAAGTACCCCTACGATTACTAAAGCTGGAGCAGTAACTGCTGGTGTTACAACCGCTAATAATGGTGAGAAGAATAATGCTACTAAGAATAGTACTGCTGTTACAACTGCCGAGAATCCTGAACGAGCACCTGCAGCAACTCCAGAAGTTGACTCTACGTATGCAGTTGTTGTTGATGTACCAAATAAAGAACCGATAGTTGTTGCTAGTGCATCTGCCATTAAGGCACGGCCAGCACGTGGTAGTTTATTATCTTTTACTAAGCCTGCTTGTGTCGCAACAGCCATTAAAGTACCGGCTGTATCAAAGAAATCAACAAACAAGAATGTTAATACTACTACTAAGAACTTCACATTCAATAATGTACCAATATCACCTAGTGGTTCTAATGCTACCATGAATGTAGAATCTACACTTGGGATAGCTGATACAACCGCTGTTGGGGGATCAATGATACCTGTGATCATCCCAATAACTGCTGTAATCACCATACCTAAGAAAATACCAATACTGCGCAATTTAATAATAAGAATAACTGAAAGAATAATACCGAAAACCGCTAATAATGTAGCGCCTGTGAAACTTCCTAAAGTGACTAAAGTAGCTGGGCTATCGACAATGATCCCCGCTCCTTGTAAACCAACAAAAGTGATAAACAAACCAATACCTGCAGAAACTGCATATTTAAGTTGTACTGGAATTGCGTTAATAACGGTTTCACGGATACCAGTTAAAGATAAAATAATAAAGATAATCCCTGAGAAGAACACACCTGTTAAACCAGTTTGCCATGGAATACCATATGCTCCGACTACAGTAAATGCAAAGAATGCATTTAGCCCCATTCCAGGAGCAAGTGAAATCGGGAATTTAGCGAAAATCCCCATAATCAAAGAACCGACTGCTGCTGCTAATGCTGTTGCTACGAAAACAGCACCTTTATCCATCCCTGCATTTTCTAGAATACCTGGGTTAACAGCTAGAATATATGCCATTGCAAGGAAGGTTGTAATACCACCTATTATTTCGCGGCGATAATTAGTTCCTAATTCATCGAACATGAAATATTTTTTCATTATCAAAAAATCCTCCGTGTGGTCGTCCTCAATATCGAAAACAAAAAAGACACGCCGACTACTCTACTAGTCGCATGTCTACGATATATTTCATCACAATTAGTGTGTGAAACAAATTAGTGTTTATACGTTTATGTATAAACCTAAATCGTAGTCAAGTTATTTACGGTAACTTGGTAGAAACTCACGGGCCTTATCCCCGACATTATACGACGACGTATTTAATTTACATTCGTAATATATCATTTCGTTTTTTAGATTTCAACCCTATTTCCGAACATTTTTCTAAAAAGAAATACGAAAGTTCGTGTAAAATTCTTATTTATTGTTCAGGTTCTATTAAAAACGTTACTAAAGAAGCTTTGTACTGAACATTCCATTTATCCGTTTAAAGAAAAAATCCCCTAGAAATTCTAGAGGATCCTTCTTTTGAACTTATGTTTTAACTCGTCACTTTACTTTGCAAGACCTGAATTCTTTTTTCTAATTTTTCTTTCCAATCTTCTGCTAATGCATCTACTGCTTGTATTTGTTTCATTGCGATCGCATCTTTGTTTTTAAAGTACACTTCATTGCAATACAAAACAGATATACATGCAGGATGCTTTTCTACAAGCTCAATTGTTGATTCTGCACAGATTGTCCCTTCTTCTAGTACGCGTGCAAGGAAACCTGTATAGCCTGTTTCGATTAAACGCTTGAGTAATATGTTTGCCTCTGTATATCTATCGATCGTGCTACACGGAATACGCCCCTGTGTAATTTGGATGACAGCATCTCCAATTTTATAAACATCACCAATACAAACATCTACTTCTAACATATTTGTTACTGTTAAATTTTCACCAAATGCAGCAATAGGCAACGTTTTCCCAAGTTCCTGTTCCCATTGGATGTAATGCTCCGCAGGATATAAACAAACTGCGCGGTCAGGGCCACCATGATGTTTTTTATCTGCCACATCATCTCCTTCGAAGCCATGAGAGGACAAGTAAACTTCCTGCACGCTTTGTTTTTCAATCCCCGTAATCATTGAACGCCCTTTACTATCAATCAACTCTTTTGGCATCCCAACTGCTAATGTATGTATTTTTGGTTTATTTTTCTCCATTTAAATCCCCCCTAATCTGACTAATATAATTTCTTTTGCATTCATTTAGTTTACTACATACATCACTTTACCAGCAATTTTTGTATGTTAGGAAACTTCATTCAGCCATAAATTCAGAAAGAATGAAATCAAAAAAGCCCTAAAAACCTCTTAGAGCTTTTAGGGCTTTTGCTATTATTCCCACTCAATCGTTGCAGGTGGCTTAGATGTAATATCATACAGCACGCGGTTCACATGTTTTACTTCGTTTACTAGGCGGACAGAGATTTTCTCTAATACATCCCAAGGAATGCGTGCCCAGTCAGAAGTCATACCGTCGATAGATGTTACTGCACGGATACCGATTGCATAGTCATACGTACGTGCATCACCCATTACACCAACTGAACGGATATCAGGTAATACCGTGAAGTATTGCCAGATGTCACGATCAAGGCCAGCTTTTGCGATTTCTTCACGTAGAATGAAATCAGATTCGCGAACGATTTCTAATTTTTCTTCTGTTACTTCACCAAGCACACGGATACCTAATCCAGGACCTGGGAATGGTTGACGCCAAACGATTTTTTCGTCAAGTCCAAGCTCTAAGCCTAGCGCACGTACTTCATCTTTAAATAAAGTTTTCAGTGGCTCGATTAGTTGGAATTGCATATCTTCCGGAAGACCGCCAACGTTATGGTGTGATTTGATTGTTTGCGCAGTTGAAGTACCAGATTCAATAATATCTGTGTAAAGAGTTCCTTGTGCTAAGAAATCCATGCCTTCAAGCTTAGATGCCTCTTCATCAAATACATAAATGAATTCATTGCCAATAATTTTACGTTTTTTCTCTGGATCAGAAACGCCAGCAAGTTTGTCCATGAAGCGTTTACGTGCATCGATTTTAATAAGATTCATGTCAAAGTCTTCTGTGAATGTTTTCATTACTTGTTCAACTTCACCTTTACGGTTTAAGTTGTGATCTACGAACATACAAGTTAATTGATCGCCGATTGCTTTATGGATTAACACCGCTACAACCGATGAGTCTACACCACCAGAAAGTGCGCATAATACTTTTTTATCGCCAACGATTTCACGAATTTTAGCAATTTCAAGCTCAATGAAGTTTGCCATTGACCAATCGCCTTTCGCTTCACAGATGTCGAATACGAATTGACGTAATAGATCATTACCATATACAGAGTGACGTACTTCTGGATGGAATTGTACTGCATATAGTTTACGTTCAACGTTTGCCATTGCAGCAATCGGACAAGATGCGCTAGTTGCGATGACTTCAAAACCAGCTGGAACTTCTGTTACATGGTCACCATGGCTCATCCAAACGATTTGTTCTGTAGGTAACTCACCAAATAATTTGTTTGGTGTTGTTACTTGAATTTCAGCTTTACCATATTCGCGTGTTTCAGCACCTTCAACTTTACCGCCGTTTGTATGTGCCATTAATTGCATACCATAGCAAATACCTAAAATCGGTAAACCTAATTCGAAAATAGCTGGATCCACATGGAAGGCATTTTCATCATAAACAGAGTTTGGACCACCTGAGAAAATAATACCTGTTGCGTTCATATCTTTAATTTCTTCTGCAGTTACTGTATGTGGATGCAATTCACTGAAAACACCAAATTCACGAATACGACGTGTGATTAATTGGTTAAATTGGCTACCGAAGTCTAGTACAACGATTTTTTCTTGCTCTTTTAATAAAGGGCTAGCTGTCAAAATTTCCACCTCTTCTATGATTTTTAAAGGATATTTTCATTTGTTCAAAGAAAAACGCGAAGAAAGTAAAAAAACTTTCTACGCGTTCATAAGCTCTAGAATATTGATAAAGGCGAATGCGTAGCAAAGTAAAGTGATTTACTATACTTTTCACCTAACGAAAACATCCGCCTTCATAGAGAAACCATTTATGGTGATTTCGTAGAAACATCCGAACCCTATTATCGAACTTATATGAAAGCAATCCTTGCATTTAATTTTTTTCATTTTACTCTTTGTCTACGTTAAAATCAACTGATAGTGCGATTGATTAAATATTCCCAACTTTCTTTCAGCTTCACAAAATCAACATCCTCTTTGTCTTTCCCATAAATATGTTGCTCGTAGACTACCGTCAGCTTTTGCATTTCATCTGTTTCTAATGCTGCATCTACACGCTCTGCGAATGCACTTAACGTTTCTCCATCATTTCTGCGCAAGCCAATACGAGATAATTGTTTTAGTAAAACATGGTAAGAAGAATCGAAATTTGACCAATCCGCTACTTTTTTACGGTAAGCCCGAACATGCATTTTTGGAATCCACGTTTTACGCTGTAAGAATAATGAAATACCTGTGATTATTAATAATACAACAATTATCACCCAAACATAGGCAAACTTTTTCATCCATAACCACATTGCATCAAAGCTAAATGTTGATTCTGTCTGTTCCTTCTCGGTTACCTGTTCTTGTGGTTGTGGCTGCTCAGGTTTTTGTTCTGGCTGCAATACTTCTTCCTCGTCAGACGTATCTAACGGGATATCATAATCAATGTTTACATTGCCGGTAAAACCGATTGTAGGTTCAAACTCCATCCATCCCGTTCCAGGTATAAAAGCTTCTACCCATGAGTGCGCATTGTCATTCGTGATGCGATATTCGCGTAGTCCATCTGACATAGGGCCTGCAGTTCCTGGAGCAAAACCTTTTACCCAACGAGCTGGGATCCCTACTGAACGTAAAAGTACCACCATTGACGTGGAGAAATTATCACAATACCCTACTTTTGTATCGAACAAAAATTGATCGACATAATCTTGATTTTCAGCAGGAATGGCGGCTTGCGTTTTATCGTACTTAAAACCATTTGTTCTAAAATAACTTTCTACAGCCTTAATTTGTTCATAAACGGTATCTTTCTTTTGCGTTATTTCAGACGCTAAGTCCTTTACACGTTGGGGAAGTTGGTTTGGTAACTGCAAAAATCGGTCAAATGAAGAATCCATTGTTTCAAGTGTTGCTGGATATGACAACTGGAGCTGCTCCATACTATAAACAGGCTCGCTATAAGACAATGAATAGTTTGATAATGATTTCGATTCCCCTACCTGTTGTTCTATATTCATTCTCTCAGTCTGCTCATCTTGAATAAATAAAGTGGAATCCTGAGCCGAAACAGAAAGCATACCATAGGTTTGAATTAAAAATGGCATTGGAACAGCAATGTCTAATTGAATCTGACGTTCATTTTCGGGCGGCCCAACTTGTAAAGAAGTCAGAATGGGTGTATTTGACTCATAAACATTTTTCCCAAAGTTCCCCTCTGACACAATCCAGCCTTTTGACGTATACGTATCTTTTGTTTCAATACGCCAATAATGACGATCACGAGAAGAAGCAGTGAATATTAATGTATTATCTCCTTGGAACGGGCCACCTAACTGACTATCATCTTGGCTATAACCAACTGATTTTTGACCATTTCCTTTTCCATCTTTTCCAGTAACCCCTTGGATAAACGGCACAGGATCTGCCCATGTTGGTCCTGTTTTTGGTAAAAAGAATGCTACAGAACTAACGAGCAATACGGATACTAGCATGGGAATAACAATTTTCCATTTCTCCATTACCGTACTTGTAGTTTCCACTTGAAGCCAAAGACGCTTGACAAAAAGTACCCCTGTCATGATTAATCCTAAAACAACAACTTTTACAATTGCGGCTTTACCATCATAGTCACTAAATGTATCCAAAGTAGCAATAAAGAATACGGTCATGGCAAAGAAATAGAATATATTTTTTCTCACCGAAACCCAATGGTGAATTAAATAAACTAGCATCCAAATCAAGACAAGAAATAATACTGTTCTGAAAACATCTGAAACCTGTCCAAAGTCACCTGTCAGGATCGTGGTCATGTTCCCTTTCCATTCAGCCAATAAAAAAGGTATAGTATCACCAGATAATACAGGACTAGGGCTATAGGTAAAAACAATAAACCATGTAATATAACCAAACTTCACTAATCCTGATAACAAAGGATGTACGCGGAAAAGACTTAGCGCTAAAGACATACCGATAAAGACTAAGAAAAGGTGCATCCCGCCTGTATTCGTTAATTGCATAATGGGAATAAGCCATTCTCGCAAAATGAAAAATACAATAACATACGCTATGGCTAATTCTAAAAATTCTCCTAATGATTGCTTCACGGTCTCGTCACCTCCGTGAATAAATGATAGAAATCTACTGGATTCACAAAAATAACTTGTATATGTTTATACCGCATCGTAAGCTCAGATTGCACTGGTGGCTGCTTGGCCACTACAAAACAAATACAGCTTTTCACTATATTTGCAAGAGTATGTAGTAATTCATCTGAAACATCACTTGTCACATAAAGCAGAGTTGCCACTTGCTTAAAGGCTTGTTGGTCATGGAATCGAAACTTTACATTCTCTGTAGGTTTTATCGCAGCTAAATGATACATGACCTGATCTAAATGCTTATCACCCTGTATAGCAGGGAATACTTTCGTCATTTCTCCAGCGGAAATAAATGATAATTCTCCACGCTCCTGAACGATCATCTGTAACATCGAAGCTACTAATTCCACTTTTTCTTCAAACACGGAGGATTTTGTAGCGTCAAGTACTAACATTAATTCAGATGATTGTCGATCCTCAAATTCCTTAGACTGCAAGGTTTGTGTACGTGCAAATGATTTCCAATGAATCCATGAAAAACGATCTCCTGGAACGTACTCTCTTAATCCAACAGCCATCGATGTGTCTTTCACAATAGAGTATGGTGACATCATAGGGCCAACATCATATTTTGTTTGAAGGGCAGCATATTTCATGTCTTGTATTCTTGGGTAAACTAAAATAGTTTGGTCCTTTTCTGCTACGACAACCTTTTTTGCCCAGCCAAAAAAGTCGTAGAAAACAATTGTAACGCCTAGGTAGCGATGTTCACCACGTGGCATATCTTCCAATTCATATTGCCAGCTAAATTTCTTTTTAAATCCAACAAATTTAATGGCATTCGTATTTTGTATTTTAGCTTGCACTAATCCCTCACTATCCACAAGTTCCTCCATTACGATATAGGCAAACGGAAAACGTGTTTTACGTTCTATCGCAATGTGCACCTTCGCTGATTGACCTCTTTCAATATGAATAGGGTCAATCTTGCGTTCGATTAGTAAAATATCTTCTCTAACGATAAAGAACATGAATGCATATACTAAAAACGGACTAACCGTAAAAAATACAAACCAGCTTACAAATCCACCTTGGAACATTGCATAACAAAATGTTATGATCATCAAAAAAGCGATTAATAGGAAATGTTTACTTTTTTCTACAAAAGCTTTCCATCGCCTCATTGTTCTGCAAACCTCTTTGTCGGAACTGGTGTTTTGGCAATGATACGCTGGATAATTTCGTCTGCTGTCACGTTATCGTAGCGTGCATCGGGTTTTAAGACTAAACGATGGCTAAAAACAAATGGCACTAAATATTGAACATCATCAGGTGTAACATAGCTTCGTCCTTTCAAAAATGCGTAAGCTTGAGAAGCTTTCATTAGCGCTATTGTGGCACGTGGACTCACACCTAAATAGACATAATTATTTTCCCTTGTTAGTGTAGCAAGCTCCACCATATAATTTTTAACAGAATCTTTCACATGCACACCTTGAACAAGCTCCTGTAATTCAATTAATTGCGCTACCGATAACACTGCTTCGATTTTTTCAATGGCTTTACCATTCTCAGCTCTTCGTAAAATTTCAACTTCCTGTCCCCTAGATGGATAGCCCATTTTTATCTTTAAGAGAAATCGATCAAGCTGTGCTTCAGGTAAAGGATAGGTACCTTCATGTTCAATCGGATTTTGTGTAGCCATAACAAAAAATGGCTGATTGATCATCAGAGTATTCCCATCAATTGTAACAGAAGCCTCCTCCATCCCCTCTAATAAGGCTGATTGAGTTTTTGGCGACGTTCGGTTAATTTCATCGGCTAATACAACATCCCCCATGATTGGCCCTGGACGAAATTCAAACTCCATTGTCTTAGGGTTATAAATAGAAATACCGACTACATCTGATGGCAATAGATCTGGCGTAAATTGAATACGCTTAAATTGGGCATCAAAAGATTTTGCAAGCGCTCGCACCATCATTGTCTTTCCCACTCCAGGTACATCCTCCAACAAAACATGTCCCCTTGCTAATAGTGCGACAATACTGAGTTCAGCAACTTCTCTTTTACCAATCATTACTTTTTCTATATTTTCTAAAACATTCTGTATTTGAGCATTCATTAATCGAAAAGCCTCCCATTCCATCAAGCAATTGTGTGAATTGCAAGCAAACTTATTCTAAGCATAGCGAAATCTGTCTTGTAAAACAATTATCTGAAACTTCTACTCCCTACTATCACTCATAAAAAAGGCTTGTTTGATAACACTCAAACAAGCTTAATCCTTATTATATAACGTCATTACTCATTAGAATGTTACAATTTCAATCTTTTTAACCATATTTCTTCTAAAGATGCAGAATTTTCTTGCAAGAAAATTTCAGTTATCGCTCCAGAAAGAATAATTTTCCCTTCATGTAAAACTAATACATCATCCGCTATTTCTTCGGCAAAAGACAGCAAATGAGTAGAGAAGATAACCGTATTACCTTTTTCCTTCTCCTCCAACATCATGTTTTTCAACTGTGCTATCCAAAAGGGATCTAGACCATTCGTTGGCTCATCTAAAATGAGCAATGACCCGCTACCAAGTAAGCTTTGAGCTAGGTTTAGCCGCTGTAGCATCCCTTTGGAAAAGTGTTTAGCTCTTTGCTTCCGAACATCCCACAAGGAAACACGCTTCAGTACATTCTGTTGTTCATATTTATCTACTTTTTTTAAAGATGCCAACAGCTCTAATATTTCAGCTGCAGTTAGCATAGTTGGAAAGTTTACATCATCAGGCATAAAACGAATTGTTTGTGGTTGATGCCATATTATTTCACCAGCTTGCTGCTTCTCTTGACCAGTTAATAAACGAATCAAAGTACTCTTTCCAGCTCCATTTCCTCCAACCAATGCAAGAATTCGACCAGCTTGCAGCATAAAGGAGGCTTCTTTTAATCCTCTATCATTTTCATATACCTTCGCTACATTTTTTCCTTCTAATAGAATCATCGCTGATGCTCCTCCTTTAACAACTTCGTAGCAAGCATTAAGGGCAGCACAATCCAGAGTATTGTTATTCCTCCATACAACACATGACCAATCGGTGATAAGTAGAACCTCGTTACATCATAAAAGGCTGGACCAAGCACACTAGCTTGATTGCTAAATAGAAAATAGCCAAAGCGTAACCATTCTGCTGGATTAATATGTATCGTTATGATGATCAGCCTTTGTAAAATATGGCCAGGTACAACTGCACCTAGAGCCATTAAAGCATAAGACATGAGCAATAAAAGAAAGGACCATACAACAAGGGATAATGCAAGTGCAAATAATCTTGTTTTAGCAAACGTCCCTAGCAAGATTCCTAAAGACACAAAGATAAAAATACATAATAGTGTAAGAACAACGAAAACAATTGGTAACCGTACACCACCTAGTAAGCCCCCTATTGTTAATACAAAACCAAATGCCACAACGATTACTAATAAAAACGCAAGTGCTATAGCCACATATTTGCCTGTAATATATTGCGTCCGCTTCATAGGATATGTTTTTAATAACGATAACCAACCTGATTCTATATCCCCAGCTATACTCATACTGCCAATGGTGATGATAAATAGCGGCAGTAGAAATAACAACACACTTAAAAATGATGCAGTTTGCCGTGTAAAGCCCTCAATGTCTGGTAATGCCATTTGTTGAATCACGATAATGGCAACGAAAACAAATGTAAACAGAAAAGCTACTAGTTGCATCCATCGACTTCTTAGAATCTGCTTCAGCTCTATTTTTACAAACATCACTCATGAATCCCCCAATTTAATGTCAGCAATTCATGATAGGCTAATAGTTGACCTTCTCCTTCATCATTCATCCAATGTTGCACCTCGTCTTTTGTAGCAAATGCTATAACACCATAGTTCATCGGTGTCCAATAATTTTTGTTGTATACATAAATTGCTTTATAAACATCCATCCATTGATTAGTTGCTTTATTTTTAATATAGGCTGCTCCAACTTCACCATCGCCATTTAGCTTAAGGTAATCCATCAAGCATCCAATATCATCAAAAATCTCATAGTCTCCATTTTTCAAAACAATTTGCCCTGCATATTCATTATGAACAATACTCATATTACAAACTTTACAAACATCTGTTTCACTATTGATTTCACGTGGATGGTATGCTTTTTCACCACAACCTACTAAAATAACGCCACATAAAATTAGCATCGTTATCCATCTAGTCATACTCTCGTCCCCCTTCTCCATAGCCATAAACTACATATAGTCACAACTAAACCGATAACCAATTGTTTGCTATTTAACGAAAGCTCTGTCTTTTTCATATTACTCATTAATTTCGGTTCACTATCTACAAGTAGGTTTCGTTCTGTGTTATTAATCTGTTGATCTAGTGATGTCAGGATAACAACGCTTGGTGATGCCACAAAGAATTGATAAACTGGCTGTCTCACCATCCATTGTCCAAAACTCGACACAGCCACGTATGGAACATCTCCAAAACCATCACCAGCCACATCGAGCCCTGTATAATCATCATAAAAATTATGCATTAGACGTAAACCTTGATTGTCTGACCTTGCTGTTAATATATTGCCTGTAAACTGATTTTCCATAATGGTTGAACGCTCATCAACTTTTGTACCTTCTAATGCAGTTTGATTCATCTGAAAGCGATTTTCTTGTATTTGAATCACCGAACTCTTCTGCAATGCTACCCCTACACGATTATGTAGAAAGCTATTTTTTCTTACCATTGCCTCCTGTGTGTCATACATCATAAGTCCATAACTATTGAAGCCATTATGAGTACTGATTGTATTACTACTTATTTCTAAATTAGTAGTCATCATTACCATAAGACCGGTAACATTCTGTAAATACGTATTGAACAACACCTTCACACCATTTGAATACATAAAATGTGTTCCGTAACGGCTATTTGTTACTTTGTTTCGCTGCACGTCGACCCGCTTCACTTCTTCAACATATATACCATCCTGTACTTGTTTAATCGTATTATGTTCAATTGCGACATCCTCACTTTTAAAAACCGCAATTCCATTTCCTTTTTCGGCAAAGTGTGAGTAATTACCAATGATCTTATTTTCTAAAATTCGAATATGCCTTGAACGTTGAATATGTATACCAACTTGGATATCTTTTAATTCAATAGCTCTCAGCTCTAAATTCACCATCTCATTTGCAACAATTCCTTTATTTTTTGCTGTTATCCTTAAATTTTCTATCGAAACATTCGTTGCATGTTCAATTTTTAATACAGGTTCATCATTTTGAGCATAAAGCTCAGTCCCTTTTTGTCCGTACAGTTTGATCGGTTTCTTTACGATGAAATTCCCTTGGTAACGACCAGCAGGAATATGAATACTATCTCCAGCTTTTGCTTGATCGATTGCAAATTGAATATCAAATTCTGCATATGCCGTTTGACTTGTAAATAGAAAAAATAAAAAGAACAACACGATTTGCTTCATCCCTTTTCACCTCCTCATTCGGCAAGAAAAGACTAGAGGAATTCCCCTAGTCTTGATTTAATGACTGTGTCCTTCTTGATCCATCTCATTCGAATGCATGGAACCAGATGCATCGCTTTCTTCCTCAGTCTTTTTTTGCATCATCTTCTTACGTCTCTCTAATGCATCATCTTTAATTTTTTGTAGTTCCTCCACATAAGCTTTCGGATTTTCTTGCATATATTTATCCGCCTCTGCCTTATCCGCGAAATAAATATAGCCCCAGTTCATCGGAGATTTCAGCTCTGTTTTTATAATAGTTACATCTTCAACCTTTGCCCAATCCATCGTCACAAAATCGCGCACAAATTTTTCGTTTTTTTCTTCATTAGCAACCTCTGCATTCAATAAACAGCCAATATCGTCATAAAAAGCGATGGTTCCATCTTCTTTTATTGCCTGTGTTGAAAATACGCCCATCTCATGGTCTTTCATATAAACTTTCATATTACACATTTCACAAATTGTATTTTCTTCTGGCTCTTGTAACTGGGTATCTACTAGTGAAGCGACTTGCACGGGTTCCGATTCATTTTTCGTAGCTTCTTGCTCACTTTCCTTTTCTTCTGCCTGTTGTTTTTCGCTACCACAAGCTGCAAGTACAAATAATAATATTAGTGCAGGTAACCATAATTTTTTCACAACTTTTTCCTCCAAGTTTAGTTTTCTATTGCTAAATCCTACATTACAGATTAGTTGTGAAATTAGTTAAAAATCGCTGTGAAGAAATGGAAAAATTACCTTGAACATTAAATGAACATCCTCACTTCAAATATTTTGAATTTAGTGCTTTCATTTACTTCTCCTCAAAATAAAAACTCTCCACACTGATGTGGAGAGTTTTGCTTATATGGAAGTCCGGTAACTATTAAGACGCTTCTTTTGTTTGTTTAAACGACTGAGCTTTAATGCCGTTTCATTTAATTCACGACGAATTTCCAAATCACTAGCACTATCTACATGGATAGGTGCGAGCTGTTGCTGCTGTTGTGAATTCACGGAAACAGTCGTTGAACTGTGCGTCTTCTCTTTATTTTTTTGTAATCTATTGCGAAATTGCTTTTGCGGATTTTGTCCAAAGTTATGGCTTATATCACCAGCATGTAAATACTGTTGCTCCTGCCGAAAAACACTACTTGTCGTTGCACTCACTCTAGAAGTCCTCATAAAAAGTTACCCTCCTCTACATTTTATTATTCTTATAGGTAATTATATCGACATTATATGCTGACTATTAACAACATAGAACCAAAATGCATAAAAAAAGAGTGAAAAGAGCTATTTTTAAAAGCGGAACCCACTTTCTTTATAACTCTTTTCACTCATCTTACTTCCAAAAATCATCAAATATTGTAATTGGCATATGACGTTTATGTTGGGAACGCAAATAATACCCTTCTAATATTCGGCGAGGTTCTTCAGGAATTTCTTTACCCTCTAAATAATCATCAATTTGATCATACGACACACCTAGCGCCACTTCATCTGGCAATGAGGGACGATCTTCTTCTAAATCCGCTGTTGGTACCTTGTTATAGAGATGCTCAGGGCATTGAAGTTCTGCTAACAATCGCTTTCCTTGTCGTTTATTTAAACGAAAGATTGGCATCAAGTCTGCTCCGCCATCACCAAACTTTGTATAGAAGCCTGTAATAGCTTCCGCAGCATGATCTGTTCCTAATACAACCGCTCCATTCATTGCAGCAATTGAATATTGGACCTTCATACGCTCACGAGCCTTTTCATTCCCTTTCACAAAGTCATTCAGCTCAACACCCGCATTTGTCAGAGCTCTCACACTAGCATCCACAGCATCTTTTATATTTACTGTATAAACCTTTGTTGGCTTTATATAATCAATGGCATCCTGACAATCCTGCTCATCAGCTTGTATGCCATATGGTAATCGTACAGCGAAAAACGAATACTTCATTTCTCCCTCTTCTGTATTTAATTCATCAATCGCCAACTGTGCTAGTTTTCCTGTTAATGTTGAATCTTGACCCCCAGAAATACCAAGGACAAAACCTTTTACAAAACTATAGCGTTTTGCATATTCCTTTAAAAAATCAATGGATTTACGTATCTCTTCCTGTACGTCAATGTTAGGCAATACGCGTAATTCCTCAATAATTTGTTGCTGTAAAGTCATTGCACCCGTCACTCCTTTTTACATTCGTTTAACCATCGCATGCACTTCTTCAATATTACGCATCTTATTATCCCAGCATTTTTGACTGAGATCGACTGGATATTCTTCAGGATTCATCGCACGTTTATATTCATCCCATAACAATTCTAAATTCTCCGCCGCGTAATCACGCATTTCCTCTAATGCAGGGTTTTGATAATTGATCGCTCCATTTTTAATAACATGCTGATGTAAATTTTTTGCTTCAAAATTCGTGACAAACTTCGAGACAAACGTATGGATTGGATGGAACATTTTGATACGTTCCTCAGCTTGAGGATTTTCATCGTGCATTGTGATATAGTCTCCCTCTGCCTTCCCATTCTTTTTATCGATAATACGATAGACATTTTTTAATCCTGGCGTTGATACCTTTTCCGCATTAGCTGAGATTTTTATCGTATCTTCAAGCTGCCCTTCGCTATTCTCGATAGCCACCATTTTATATACAGCACCTAACGCAGGCTGATCGTAAGCTGTAATAAGCTTTGTACCGATTCCCCAAACATCTACTTTTGCTCCTTGTGCTTTTAAATTTAAGATTGTGTATTCATCTAAATCGTTAGAGACAATGATTTTTGCATCATGGAAGCCTGCAGCATCCAACATACGACGAGCTTCTTTCGATAAGAAAGCAATATCACCGCTATCTAAACGTATGCCAATAAAGTTAATTTTGTCTCCTAGCTCTTTAGCCACTTTAATAGCAGTTGGCACCCCTGATTTCAATGTATTATAAGTATCTACCAAAAACACACAATCGCGATGACGTTTAGCATAAGCATGGAATGCATCATAATCATTTTTATAAGCTTGTACTAATGCATGGGCATGTGTACCAGAAACAGGAATTTTAAAAAGCTTACCTGCTCGAACATTACTTGTGGAAGCAAAACCACCGATAAACGCTGCACGTGTTCCCCAAATAGCAGCATCCATCTCTTGTGCACGCCTTGTACCAAATTCCATCGCCACTTCATTTTTAATAATTTGCTTGATACGGCTAGCCTTTGTAGCAATTAATGTTTGATAGTTAACAATATTAAGTAATGCTGTTTCAATTAACTGTGCCTCCACTAATGGAGCTTCAATTCGAACAATTGGTTCATTAGCGAAAACTAGTTCCCCTTCTATCATGGAATACATATCTCCTGTGAATCGGATGTTCTTTAAATACTCGATAAAGTCCTCTTTATAACCTACTTCATCTCGTAAATACGCAATATCCGATTCACTAAAATGAAAATCACGTAGATAATCAAGCATTCGCTCTAACCCAGCAAATATAGCATAGCCATTACCAAATGGTAATTTTCTAAAATACAATTCAAAAACTGCTTTTTTATTATGTATGCCATCCGCCCAGTAGGATTCTGCCATATTGATTTGATATAAGTCTGTGTGTAGCGCTAAGCTATCATCTGCATAGTTTGATCTCAAAAGAAACCCCTTCTTCCGCTTTGATAATTAGTCCTAGTATACACTATATACCCAAATTCTGGCGTATTACATTCTCTCTTATAGATGTTAGGTTTTCTAACATGAATAGTCAGAAAATTCCGAACTGTACACATTTTAGACACAAATTTTAGTACCGCTTTCATTCCCTTTATAAAAACCTTTTTTCTAAAATACTTCGGGAGCAGAAATATTCTGTGTAAACTAACCTTACATAGAATCTAAAAAAACAATTGCACTGTTTTTAATACCGTTTTAACATGTAAATTAAATTTACGCAAGGAGCTGGTACACATGAAAAAAATTGAAGCAATCATTCGTCCTGAAGTTTTTGGAGCAGTTCGGGATGGTCTTGCACAGGAAGGAATTGCGGGGTTAAGCGTTTCTGAAATCGCTGGTTGTGGTCGTCAGCTAGGTAGAACAGGACTCTTCCGCGGCAATACGTATGAAATTGAATTTTTACCTAAATTAAAATTAGAAATGATTGTAGACGATGGCAAAGTTGATGCCATTGTAGAGATTTTATTGCGTGAAGCAGCAACTGGTAAAGTTGGGGACGGCAAGATTTTCATTTATCCAGTAGAACAAGCAATTCGTATCCGAACAAAAGAAGTCGGATCGATTGCAGTAGAATAAAGGGGGCAATATAGATGGATGAAGTACTATTATCTGTTAATTTAATTTGGGTGATGCTTGGCACTATTTTAGTATTCTTTATGCATGCAGGTTTTGCTATGGTCGAGGCTGGATTTACTCGCTCGAAAAATGCAGTCAATATCATCATGAAGAATTTTCTTACCATTTCTCTTGGCGGGATCGTCTATTTTTTATGTGGCTATGCCATTATGTTCGGAGACTCAGTAGGTGGCATTTTCGGCACTAGTGGCTTTGCTTTAAAAGGGGTGGATGATCTTTCTTTCTTTATCTTCCAAACAATGTTTGCTGCAACTGGAGCCACTATTTTGTCGGGGGCTGTTGCAGAACGTACTAATATTTTCGCTTATGTTGGAGTTATTATACTTATGTCTTTAGTTGTTTATCCTGTAGTAGGCCACTGGGTTTGGAGTGGTCAAGGTTGGTTAACAGATTTAGGTTTTGTTGATTTTGCTGGCTCGACAGTTGTTCACTTAACAGGTGCTGTTGCAGCCTTTGTCGCAGCCGTTATGGTTGGACCTCGACTAGGTAAATATGAAAATGGTCGAGTAAATGTTATTACAGGACACAGTATTCCACTAGGAGCTTTAGGCGTATTTTTACTTTGGTTTGGTTGGTTCGGCTTCAATGGCGCTTCTACATTAGCTGCCGATCCAGAGCTAGTTCCTAGTGTTATTGCCAATACGTTTTTTGCAGCTGCGGCTGGTGTCGTTGCTACTGCCTTCTATACAAAATTTCGATACGGACATATCGATGGCTCTCTTACATTAAACGGTGCGTTAGCTGGGCTTGTAGGCATTACTGCTGGTGCAGCGAATGTCAGCATTTTTGGCTCGCTTATCATCGGCTTAATTGCTGCACCCTTACTTGTGGAAGGTGTACGCTTCCTAGAGTGGAAGCTAAAAGTTGATGATCCTGTTGGAGCAATTGCTGTTCATGGTATTTGTGGTGTTTGGGGAACACTGGCAGTTGGCCTTTTTGATATTGGTGGGCAAGGCTTATTTTATGGTGGGGGTTTTGGTCTATTAGGTATTCAAGCAATCGGCGTTATTGCAACTATTGCGTGGGTTAGTGTATCTGTTGCAGCAGGTTTATTGATCATCAAAGCATTTGTCCCATTACGCGTAACGGCTGAAGAAGAAATTGCTGGGTTAGATGTAATGGAACACGGAACGCCTGCGTACGAATACCAAGATATTTTCAAAAGCTCTGCTGTACGAGGCGAAACCTTCGCACATCGTTTAACACATTTCGGTAAAGCGCAGAACAATGTTCAAGAAGAACAACATGTATAGCTAGTAGAAACATCTGCTCCTTTATCTCTGGATAATGGGGCAGATTTCTTTTGGCACTTTCCTACATTGGAAACCGTTCATTTACAGAGGAGGTAGGAGAGTTGGCATGAAGTGATCAAATCTATAGAAAAAGCGCTTTTAATTTTCTAGAATCGATCATTTTTTAGCTAAGCGCTCTTTTCTTTGTTAGAACCGCTTTGTTTCTTTAATTTAGCAACTAATTACCATTTACAATAAATACTTCGCTTCAATTAATTATTCCTGCTCTAGATCAAGTAAAAATTGCTTCATAGCTAAGCCACTTCTGAAGCCTGTTAATTGACCATTTTTGCCAATGACGCGATGACATGGAATAATCGCTAGAATTGGGTTCGCTCCTATAGCAGTCCCTACCGCTCTAACTGCTTTGGGGTTACCAATGCGTTGAGCAATATTCCCATAAGTTGTTGTTGTCCCATAGGGTAATTCTTTTAATGCATCCCACACTGCTAATTGAAATGCTGTCCCTTTTACATGGATTGGAAGGTCAAATTCAATAAGTTCCTTCTTAAAATAGGCTGTTAATTGCTCTTTATATGGTAGTAATTTTTCCGAATTCTCTTCAAAACAATATCCTTTGAATGGTTTTTTAGCCCACTCCTTCACTTCATCGAATGCTGCATTTGGTGTTCCTATATAAACAAGTCCTTCGTCTGAAGCCACAACATACATATCACCTTGTGCATATGTCAAAGTATCGAAATACAATATTTCCATTTCCAAATTCCCTTCTTTCTTTTTTCAACACCATCTTCCATCATTTCATGCTACAGTTATTTTACTGACTAAAGCAAAGGAGTTTCAATAGATGAATATGTTATATGAGCCTGCGATTCACTTTCAACAAGTTCATTTTTCAGTAAATGACAAAATGATATTAAAGTCAATTACTGGGTCATTTCCAAAAGGACAAATTACGACTCTCGTTGGCCCCTCTGGCGCAGGTAAAACAACGTTACTTAAATTATGTAATGGCCTTCTTTCACCATCAAATGGGCATATACTCGTTGATAATCAACCTATTTCTACATATGATCCAACAGCTTTAAGAAGGCATGTTGGTATTGCTTTACAGGCAGCTCCTATGATAGCAGGTACAGTGTTAGAGAATCTTGCACTTCCCCGTACACTGCAAGGACAAAAACTTTCGGATCGGGAGGCTATTCAATATTTAGAGGACGTTGGGTTAAACGAAAGCTTCTTGCATCAATCTACAAATGATCTATCAGGCGGACAACGTCAAAAGGTATCCATCGCTCGAACACTTATCAATCAATCCTCTATTTTATTATTAGACGAAATAACGTCAGCCTTGGATCGTCAATCCGTACAGGATATTGAAAAATTGATTGTCACCATTAACAAAAAATACAATGTCACCATGATTTGGATTACTCATAATTTACAACAAGCATTAACGATTGGTCACTATACATGGGTTATGATGAATGGGGAGCTCGTGGAAACTGGTAAAAGCTCTTTACTCAATGCACCAACAAATCCACGTGTTGCCGAGTTTGTACAGGGGGTAAACAAATGACCTATACAGCCTTATCACTGACATTAATTTTTGTTTGTATTCCGTTACTCTTATCCAAAATATTAAAGTTAGACCTTGAAAAAGATACGCTCATCGCAACATTACGCTCCATCATTCAATTGCTTGCTGTTGGCTATATATTAAAATTTGTCTTTGACGCAAATAGTTATAGCTATATTTTCCTCATGGTAGCATTAATGATTATCGTTGCCACGTTAAATGCCCGAAAAAAAGGAGCAGGCATAAGAGGAATAACCTGGAAAATAGCGCTAACTCTTGTCATAATAGAAATAATTACACAAGGTGTCTTGCTAGGCTTTCATATTGTTCCAGCAACTGCTCAATATATCATTCCCATTAGCGGAATGTTAATCGGTAATTCAATGGTACTATCCATTCTATTCTTAAATCGATTTACGGCTGAAATTATTAACCATAAGGACCAGATGGAACTAATACTATCCCTAGGTGGCACACCAAAACAGGCTATTCATCGCCAATTAATTAATGCCATAAAAGCTAGTATGATTCCTACTATCGAGAGTCAAAAGACAATTGGACTAGTACAGTTACCAGGTATGATGAGTGGTCAAATTATCGGAGGAGCTGACCCTATTCAGGCAGTCCAATTTCAACTTTTAATTATCTTTGCTCTCCTAACAACTGCAACATTAACCAGTGTTATGATTGGTTTTTTAAGTTATCCTGCGTTATTTAATGAACGTATGCAAATACTTGAAATGAAATAATTGTTAGGCTGAATGTAATATAGTTTAAAAAATTTATGTTATACTAAAAAGAAAATGCAGTTAGGAGAATGACCATGTTATTACGCGATTTTTTCATCCATTTATCTGAGAACCAACTATTAAATAGTGCTGCAAAGAAATATGGCCTAAAATTAGGAGCACAAAGTGTAGTAGCTGGTACAAATATCGAAGAAACAATTGCAAGCATCAAAGAGCTAAATGCACATAATATTTCTTGTACTGTAGATAACCTAGGTGAATTTGTTTCAAGTAAAGAAGAAGCGACTGCTGCTAAAGAAAAAATCCTTACTGTGATCGAAGCTATTCACGAAAATGGTGTAGCTGCACATATTTCATTAAAACCATCTCAATTAGGTTTAGATATTGATGTTGATTTTTGTTATGACAATCTGTATGAAATTGTAGAAAAAGCCGCTTCATATGATATCTTTGTAAACTTTGATATGGAAGACTATGGACGCCTACAAACTTCCTTTGATATGGTGGAAGAACTATCTAAAACATTTGATAATGTTGGTACTGTCATCCAATCATACTTTTACCGCGCAAAAGATGATATTGAAAAATTCAAGGACTACCGTTTACGTATCGTAAAAGGTGCTTATAAAGAGCCAGTTGAAGTAGCCTATCAAGACAAATTAGATATTGATTTAAACTTTATTGAGTTGATTGAATATCACCTACTAAACGGTAAATTTACATCAATCGCAACACATGATCACAATATCATTGCACATGTAAAACGCTTTGTAGCCGATCATAATATCCCACTTGATAAATTTGAATTCCAAATGCTATATGGTTTCCGTACAGATATGCAAAAAGAGCTTGCAAAAGAGGGCTATAACTTCTGTGTGTACGTTCCATTCGGTGAAGATTGGTACGGCTATTTCATGCGCCGTTTAGCTGAGCGTCCTCAAAACCTTAATCTTGTCACAAAACAAGTATTTACGAAAAAAACGAATACTGTTCTTGCAGTAGCAGCAGGTGCATTCGTTCTTGGTCGTTTGACTAAACGCAATAAGTAAAAAAAAGAGAACCTTTTCGCTTATGATGCGATAAGGTTCTCTTTTTATTTATTCCATCCTTTTTCTTTAAAGCGTGCAATGGCCTCAATTCGATTGCCAACGTTCAGTTTTTCTAAGATCGTTGAAATATAGTTACGAACCGTGCCAGCAGACAAAAACAGCTCAGCAGCAATTTCCTTTGTCGTCTTACCCTCTGCCACAAGTGTCAGTACTTGGCTCTCTCGCTCCGTTAAAGGATTTTCACTATCATCTTCATAGACAAAATCAACGAGCTCTGGTGCATAAATACGTTTACCATCCATTATTGTACGGATTGCGTTCACTAACTCCTCTATAGGGCTATCCTTTAATAAGTAGCCTCTGACACTCGCTTTTCTAGCACGTTCGAAATAACCCGGTCTAGCAAATGTAGTTAAAATAATGACTTTACAATCTGAACCAGTACTATGCATTTCCTCTGCTGCGTCTAGTCCAGTTTTCACTGGCATTTCAATATCCATAATACAAATATCAGGTTGATGCTCTTCCACAAGCATCAATGCTTCCTCACCATTTTTTGCTAAGCCAACAACCTCCATATCCTCCTCCATACTAAGTAAAGAGCGAAGTGCGCCTAATAGCATCCCCTGATCTTCAGCAATCACAATTCGTATCATGTCACAATCCTCTTTTCTATATGTTCTTCAGATTGTCTTTGACATTCTGATGTGTAATAGCTACTGGGATAGTTACCGTTAATGTAGTGCCCTCAACACTTTCAATTTTGAAGGACCCATTAATAAACTCTAAACGTTCCCGCATTCCCTTCAATCCATTACCAGTTCTCCAAGCTTGTTTTTTCGTAATGCCCTGTCCGTTATCTCGCACTACTAAGTAAACTTCTTTAAAATTTTGATGGAAAGCAATTTCACATTTTGTTGCTCCACTATGTTTGACAACATTATTAACCGCCTCTTTTAAGCACATAGATAAAACATTCTCTACAAGCGGTGGAACTTGCAGTGCATTTTTATCACCCTCAAAGACAAACTCCATTTCAGCCGCCTTTAGTATTTGTGAAATACGCATGATCTCATCTTCGAATTTTGCAGTGCGCATATCTGAAACTAATTCCCGAACCTCTTTTAAGGCAATACTAGCTGTCTGACGTATATCCTTAATCTCAATCAAGGCTTGCTGGGGATCTCGTTCAATCAGCCTAGAAGCTAGATCACTCTTCAAACCAATCATGGACAATTTTTGTCCTAATGTATCATGCAAATCTCGAGCTATTCTTTGTCGTTCCTCAAAAACAATTAACTCAGCAATACGTTCATTGGCTGTTTCTAACTGTCCCTCTAAATTTTCACGTTTATTTTTGGAATAAAGTGTTAGCGGTAAAAGGACAACAGCTAAAATAGTTAATACAACGAAAGGCAATTGTGATAAAAATAGGTTAAGCTCCACAAAGAATCCAGCCCCAGTGGAAATAACTGTAAACCCAATATGTAGACCGTACATAATATAAAAGCCGACGGGTCTTCGGATATTCCCAATAAAAAATGCTGTGAAAATGGACAAATAGACATAGCCATATAATATAGTCATAATGATGTTTATGACCATTTCAAAGCTAATCCACATATAAACTAAACCGCTTTTCGAATTCATGGCAAATCGATAGAAGATAAAATAGAGCATTAAAAACGTAATGCCTATCGATATTTCGATATAAGATGATTTCCTAAAAATGAAGAAAAACGGTAGGAAACAAAAAATTATCCATAAATATACACTGAGCATCGGACTATTCGGAATAATACTATGCCATTTCCTCAATATAATCTCACGCTCTTTCCTGCTTTTCCCTTATTATAACAAGAAAATTAAATTTATGCCTGTACATGCTTTGACTAAGACTCTTCCCTTTACATAAAACAGCCATCTCTCTTGTAGAGATGGCTGTTATCAACTAAGCGGCAATACTGCCTCTTGCTTTACGCTTTATAATTTCATTTACCTCTTTAAACGTCACAAATTTACCTTGATCCTCATCATATAACTTGTAACGTAGTGATTCTAAACTCGTACGTAAAGTAATTGTTGTTGCCATGTGTAATGGCGGTGTTTCATTGTGTGCCTTTTCAAGATTATAGTTAGGTACACGAGGAGCTAAATGGTGGACATGATGGAAACCAATATTCCCTGTTACCCATTGTAAAATTTTTGGCAATTTATAATACGAGCTACCTTCTACTGCGGCTTTCACATAATCCCACTCTGAATCATGCTCAAAGTAAGAATCTTCATACGTGTGCTGAATGTAAAATAACCAAATGCCTAAAGAACCTGCAATAAATAAAGTAACGCCTTGTACTAATAAAAACGCTTGCCAGCCCATGAAGAAAATTAAAGCTGCACAAATTCCTACAATGACAATATTTGTAAAAACTGTATTGAGACGTTCCTTCTTCTTCGCATCCTTACGATTAAAACGATTTAAAACAAGTACCATATATAGTGGTCCTAAACCAAACATCACAAATGGATTACGATAAAAGCGATACCATAAACGCTGGCCTTTTGAGGCTTGCATGTATTCTTCCACTGTCATCATATCAATATCACCAATACCACGCTTGTCTAAGTTTGAGCTTGTTGCATGGTGAATTGTATGCTCACGTTTCCATTTTTCGTAGGGGAAAGATGTTAGCACCCCAGTAAAAAGTCCAACCCAGTCGTTTGCCTTTTTACTTTTGAAAAATGACCCGTGTGTACAATCGTGAAAAATAATAAAAGTTCGTACGACAAAACCTGCTGAAATAGCACTTAAGCCAACTGTTAGCCAAGGTGAGACATCCACTAACAAGTAACCAGCCACCCATAATGCAATTAACGGTACAATTGTATTTATAATCTGAAAAACACTTTTACGCGTATCCGATTTAGCAAATGGCGCTACATCTTGACGTAACTTTTTCGTTTTTTCTTTAATTGTTGCCATCTTCTACTCCCTCGTTTCCTTTTCCTTATGAGCTCATCATAAAACAAGAGTACAAGTCAGTAACAGACGCAAACATCACAAAAAGGATATGACATTTGTCATATCCTTTTATGATTTGGGTCCAGTCAAATGAAGTTGGTAGAACACAAGGTCTAGCCATTGTTCAAATTTATAGCCTGCATTTTTGATTGTGCCTGCATATTCAAAGCCTAATTTTTCATGTGCTTTAATACTACCAATGTTTTCTCCATCAATACCCGCGACAAGCGTTTTCACACCATTTTCTTCAGCAATCGCGATCAACTTGTGCATGAGCTTTGTCGCAATCCCTTTTTGATAATGCTCTTTATGCACATAGACAGAGTGCTCCATTGTAAATTTATAACCTGGATAAGGACGAAATTGACTATAGCTAGCAAAGCCAGCGACAAGCCCATTATCCTCAAATACAAGCAAAGGATTACCTAATGCTTGTTGCTCCTTAAACCACTGTACTTTTTCATCTAAAGTTTGTATATCGTATCGATAGACAGCCTTGCTTGTTAAAATTATATCATTATAGATGTCCAAAACCCCAGGTATATCTTTCTCTTCCATAAATCGTATCATTCTGCTCACTTCCCTTAACCAAATCATTATCATCTACAATGAAACAGAGATAGATAGTCATTAAATGAACTATCTATCTCTTATTTTATGCCTTAAACATTGAAGTAGCGAGCATCAGGATGAGCAAAAACGATTGCAGATACAGATGCTTCTGGCTCCATCATAAAGCCTTCTGTAAGATGGACGCCAATATCCTCAGGTTTTAACAAGCCGAATAGTTTTTCTTGATCCTCCAAGTTAGGACATGCAGGATATCCGAATGAAAAGCGTTGACCCTGATATTTTGCAGCAAAACGATCTCTCATAGTGAAATCTGTTGCATCAGGGAAGCCCCATTGGTCACGAATTTCCTGATGCATACGTTCAGCAAAGCCCTCTGCTAATTCTAAAGCAGTCGATTGCAAGGCATGACTTTCAAGGAATTTTCCATCCTCTTTTAACTGGTGAGCTGTAGCCATTACTCCTTGACCTGCTGTTACAACCATAAGCGCAATATAGTCCATTTCACCGCTCTCTACCGTTTTTAAGAAATCTGCAAGACATAAAAATGGTTCAACCTGCTGACGAGGGAAGGTAAAACGTTCAATTTCCGTCTTACTATCAGCAGGATCATACACAACGACATCATCACCATCTGCTTGAGCAGGGAAAAATTGATACAAACCTGATGGCTTTAATAGATCACTTTTCAAATAATCATCTACTAAATCCTTTAGCTCTGTCGCTCTTGAATCACCCGCATCAAGCAATTGCTGAACCTGCCCTTTCAAGCCTAAATGGTGTCCCAATAAAGTACGCATATTAACATAAGGATATAAATGCGATACAGAATAGTCTTTTTTCACATGACGTCGTAAATCAGCTGGTAAAAATACAGGCGCTCCCTTTACTGTTCGTGCAGGCTTTATTGTTACCTCTTTTGCAGGACGAGCAGCTCGTTTTTCATCGGCCTCTAAACGTTTTTGACGGGATTCTTCAATTTCTGCTAAGAATTTTTCACGAGTCCCTTCACCCATTAATAAATTCGCTTGCTCTAAGCCTTGCATAGCATCCTTTGCATAAATAACAGGACCGCCATATTCATCTGCAATTTTTGTTTCAGTAAAACGACGAGAAAGTGCAGCCCCACCAACTAAAATAGGTACATCAATCCCCGCCTCTTTAAAATCCTGAGCAGTAATAACCATCTGTTGCGCTGATTTCACGAGTAAACCTGATAGCCCAATAAAATCTGGTTTTTCCTTACGAATCGCTTCAATCAATTGGGCAGGAGTTACTTTAATGCCCAAATCGACAACCTTATAGCCATTATTACTTAATATAATATCAACAAGGTTTTTCCCAATATCGTGAACATCACCTTTTACCGTAGCAAGGACCATTTTCCCTTTTCCAGCACTCTCTTCATCCTTCTCCATGAATTGCTCTAAATGAGCAACAGCGGCCTTCATCACACCTGCTGATTGTAAAACCTCTGCTACAATGAGTTGATTATCATTAAATAATCGACCTACCTCAGCCATGCCCTCCATTAAAGGACCATTAATTATATCAAGCGGCGCCTCGAAGATTTCCCGTGCAGCGTCTAAATCCTCAATTAGCCCTTCTTTAGTTCCTTCTAATATATAGTAAGCTAAACGACCTTCAACCGTTTTTGGAATATCGGCTTCCGTTTTTTCCTTCTTTTTATCACGATAAAAATCTGTAAACACTGCTAATGTTTCATCATTTGTATTAAAGAGCAGGTCATTTGCGAGTTTAATTTCCTCTTCCGGTATGGATGCGTAACGCTCCAATTTCTCTGTATTAACAATGGCATAATCTAAGCCTGCCTGTGTACAATGATAGAGATAGACAGCATTCAGTACTTCACGGCCAACTGGTGGTAAGCCAAATGAAATATTACTTACGCCAAGTACCGTCAATGTCTGCGGCAATTTTTCTTTGATGAGTCGAATGCCTTCAATCGTTTCCAAAGCTGAACCAATATACTGCTCATCACCCGTTCCTACAGGGAACATTAATGGGTCGAAAATGATATCCTCTGGTGCAATTCCCCATTTCTCCGTTAAAAGTTGATAGGAGCGCTCGGCAATTTCAAGCTTTCGATGACGGTCAACCGCCATTCCCTTTTCATCTATCGTTCCAACAACTAATGATGCACCATATTTTTTCACAAGTGGTAATACTGCATCGAATCGTTCTTCACCATCCTCTAGATTAATAGAGTTAATGATGGCTTTCCCTTGGGAAAACTTTAATGCTTCCTCAATTACTTTTTCATCAGTTGAGTCAATCACAAGAGGCACCTTAACCTTTTTTACAACCTCCTGCATAAATCCACGTATATCGGCTAATTCATCACGATCAGGGTTGGCTAAACAAATATCGATAACATGTGCACCATTTTTAACTTGAGCACGTGCAATCTCTGCGGCCTCCTCAAACTTTCCATCAATGATTAAATTCTTAAATTTACGAGAGCCGATAACATTTGTTCTCTCCCCAATAAATAACGGACGCATAGAATCGTCATACAATAACGGTTCGATTCCTGATACCGCATGACCATGTGTTTTTTCTGGAACTCGACGAGGTTTTTCATCTTTTAAGATCTCACGAATGGCTGCAATATGAGCGGGTGTCGTCCCACAACATCCACCTACAATATTAAGCCAACCCTTTTCTGCAAAACCTTTTAATTTTTGTGATAGCGATTCTGGGGATTCATGATAACACCCTTCTTCATCTGGTAAGCCAGCATTCGGGTAACAGCTAATATAGCCTGTTGAAAGCTCTGCTAATGAACGAATGTGATCCGTCATAAACTCAGGTCCTGTCGCACAGTTTAGGCCAACAGATAATGGTTTAATATGCTCGATTGAAATATAAAAGGCATCGATCGTTTGCCCTGCAAGCGTTGTACCCATCGGTTCTATTGTTCCTGAAATCATGACGGGTAGTTCTTTTCCCGTTGATGCAAAAGCACGCTTTACGCCAAGTGTGCCTGCTTTGACATTGAGCATATCCTGACTTGTTTCTAATAACAGAACGTCGGCTCCTGCCTCAATTAATGCCTTTGCCTGTACATAGAAATTTTCCTCTAGCTCATCAAATGTAATACCACCTGTTACTGATAACGTTTTTGTTGTTGGCCCCATAGCCCCTGCAACAAAACGTGGCCAATCTGATGTTGAATAACGATCCACTGCTTGACGAGCAATTTCCACTGCACGCTTGTTAATTTCTTCGGCTTTTGCGCCAAGATCATATTCATTTAACACTAGAGGCGTCCCACCAAATGTATTAGTACAAATAATATCTGCGCCTGCCTCTAAGTATTTATGATGAATTTTTTCAATGACATCTGGTCTAGTAAGCACAAGATTTTCATTACAGCCATCTAGCTCCTCACCACCAAAATCTTCTGCTGATAAATTTTCGTTTTGTAGCATTGTTCCCATTGCGCCATCAAGAATTAAAATACGTTTCTCTAGTTGCTCTTCAATCGAGTGCTTAGCCATGTATACTTACTCCTTTTTTCTGTTCATCCAATTGCTCTATATATTTCATCAACTCTAGTGTCACATCGTATCGTAAAAATGGTGTAATAAGGTATATACCATTGAAGTATTGCGCAGCCACTTCAACTAATTCTTTAGCAATGGCAATCCCTTCCAATTTCGCTCGTTCCTTGTCTTCTCCACATACTTTCATTCTTGCCAAGGCATCTTCGGATAATTTGATACCTGGCACTTCATGATGTAAAAATTCAGCACTTTTATAACTCGTAACAGGCATAATGCCGATGTAAATAGGAGCTTGTAAATGCTTTGTTGCCTCATAAATTTCTACAATTTTTTCTTTCGTATACACTGGTTGAGAAATGAAGTAGTCTGCCCCATGCTCAATTTTCTTCTCTAAACGTGTCACAGCACGATCTAACACACGGACGTTTGGATTAAATGCAGCAGCAACTGAAAAATTTGCTTTTTTACGAAGTGGTTTACCTGAGAAGGAAACCCCTTCATTTAACTGCTTAATTAATTGGATCAGCTCCATCGAAGATACATCATAAACACTTGTCGCACCTGGGAAGTCTCCCACTTTCGTTGGATCACCCGTAACAGCCAACACATCATGAATACCTAAAGCATTTAGACCCATTAAATGCGATTGAAGACCAATTAAGTTACGGTCTCGACATGTAATATGTGTTAGTGGGCGTACACCATGTGTACTCTTCAACAATGCTCCCATTGCAATATTGCTAATCCGTGGTGAGGCCAGTGAATTGTCTGCCATCATGACTACATCTGCACCTGCATCATACAATTGCTTTGCTCCTTCAAGGAATCCATCAATCTCTAAATGTCTAGGCGTATCCAACTCTACTATGACAGAGCGTTCACGTTTTACTTTTTCATGAAGAGGCTCATACTTTGGTGGCTCCGCTTCACGTACAATCTCAATCTTTTCAGGTTTCGCATGCTTCTCCTGAACTGGTGATAACTCTTCTAAATACTTCTTTGCTGCTGCAATATGTTTGGGTGTAGTACCACAGCAGCCCCCTATTAAACGTACACCTTGGTCACGTAATTCAACAGCCGCTCGACCAAAATAATCAGCTTCTGACTCATAAACGACACGTCCATCCTCTAAGTCAAGAAGTGACGCATTCGGATAGGCAGACATGAATGCCTTATTAGGAAGTTCTACACCTTCAAATGCTAGAATTGTATGGTGAGGACCTAGTCGACAATTGACGCCAACAATATCTGCACCGAGGGCTTCAAGCTCATGGAGAGCATTATTTAAAGACATACCATTTTGTAAAACACCAGGCTCATGCATAGAAACTTGTGCAATAATTGGCAAATTTGTTTTTTCTCGTAGCATCTTTAAGGTTGCTGTTAATTCTTCAAAATCATAATAGGTTTCGAGTAAAAGACCATCTGGATTCCCTGCCAGTAAGACACTTGCTTGTTCTTCAATAGTCGCTAATATTTCATCCAAGGTTGCATCACTTTTACGAATTCCCCGAATACCTCCAATTGTTCCTAAGACAAATTGACCGCCATCTGCCGCTGCTCGTTTTGCAATGGTAATAGCTGCTTCATTAAACTGTTGGACACGTGATTCTAATCCATAGCGAGCTAATTTGATGGCATTTGCACCGTACGTATTCGTTTGAATGATGTCAGCACCAGCCGCAATATATTCTCTATGAATCTTCTCAATTAACTCGGGTCTCTGAACATTCATTTCCTCATGGCAATACTCCAATCCATAGCCATATAGCACTGTGCCTATTGCACCGTCCGCTGTCAATACATGCGTTTTTAACCTTTCAAGCAATCCCATAAAACTAGCCTCTCTTCCTATGTCTCTATATAATAAAAAGCCCTCTTTCATAAAAAAAGAAGGCTTTAACGATTCATCATTGTTGTTCCTTCTCATCTTCGACTCAACGGTCTTCTGGATTTAGCACCTGACAATAAAGTTGGTTGCTGAAGCTTCAATGGGCCAGTCCCTCTGCTTCTCTTGATAAGAATTAAGTATGAATTTTTTAAATAATTAAAAGAATCATATCGTTTACTGACGAATGAGTCAAGACTATTTCACATAAGAAAGTTTTTTTCCACTTAAAACCTTAGAAATTGGCAAGTTCCTTTGCAAGCTCTTCACCAATTTTTTTCCCATTTTGAATGCAAGCACCAATACCTACGCCAAAATATGAGCACCCTGCAATGGATAAATTTGGATATTTTCCATGTAATTCATGTAGTAACCCTTGTAATGCTTCACGATGCGCTAGATCATATTTAGGCATTTGATCAATCCATTTTGTTACATTTACAACGGTTGGCTGTTCTTCTATTCCTAGGCTCTTTCTCACATCTTCTAAAGCAACTGCTGCCAATTCTTCATCCGTCATGGCACGTAGTTGCTCATAGGCTGGATTGATGCTCTTATAAAAGAGTCGCACAAGTAATTTATTTTCTTTCGATGTATGCTTCCATTTGCGACTAGTCCAAGTAGCTGCATTACAAGTAACGTCTGAATTATGGGAAACAATATAGCCCGTTCCATCTGCTGGTAATCTAGAGTCCGGCACATCAAAACCTAAATAAATAGTAATCGCTGACGCTGTCGTAAATTGGTCAAAATAGCGATTTAAAGATTCATCCTGTAGTAGATTTTGGACAGTATCGTTTGGTAATGCTAAAACGACATATTCTGACTCAATAATTTCACCATTGGCTAAGGAAATTGTATAGTTCTTATCTTGTTTTTTAACATTTAGAGTAGTAACGCCCTTGATGATTTCTACATCGGATAATGTTTGTTCAAGTCGATCAATTAAAGAAGATAAACCATTTTTAAAGGATATAAATTTTTTGTTCGCTGCTTTAACAAATTGCTCACGATTCGCATCAAAGCCTCTAATAATACTTCCATAATCATTCTTATAATCAATCAGATACGGTAAAGTAGAGCCAATAGAAAGCTGATGTAAATCTCCCGAATAAACACCTGCAAGGACTGGTGCAATTTGATTTTTCACCAGTTCCTCTCCTAAATAGTAAGTTAAAAATTCACCGATTGAACTTTCCTTTGTGAAGCGATCGTTAGGTAATGTTAAATCCTTCAACGCTTCTTTTTTCCCTTGCTCGGAAATGAGTGTACTTTCCTCTAAGGATGTCAAACTCATCGGTATTCCAAAAGTTGAATCTGCTGGAATAGCGTGTAACTCATTATTCGTATAAATATAAGAAATACCTGTTTCGTTGTAAACTAGTTCCGCTTCAAAATCAAGCTCCTGTACAAGTTCCATAACACCTTGGTGACGCGCTACAATAGAATCAGCACCTGTTTCCATGATGAAACCTTGTTCATGTGCCGAATATAATTTGCCTCCTAAATATGTATTTTTTTCTATAAGTACTAGACGAACATCTAAATTATGTTCCTTCACTTGACGTTGCAAATAATGCATTGTACATAGTCCTGTAATACCGCCGCCTAAAACAACAACTGTTTTCATAGTAACCGCCCCTATTATTCGTTCTTTCTACAGTATAATCTTTTTTTCATTGAAAATTACGTTAAACCCTTTACAAATTTAGCAAAAATAGAGCTATTTCATCAGCGAAATAGCCCTCCTTAGTGTTGAAAAACAAAACAGTCAATTGAAAGGTAGAAATGGATTTCCGTTGCAGGCTACTTGCTTTCCTGTGGGCGAGCGCCGAATCGCTTCCTCCGCTACCGCTCCGTGCAGGGCTTCGCCTGTCTCGCTATCCCACGGGAGTCAAGTAGCCCTCCACTTCAACCCACTAACTTTTTAGCAAAGGTTTTCAAATAAAGTGAAGGTGCTCACTACTCTTTATAAAGAGGTGTTGTCACGCATCACTTCTCCACACTGAAAATAAGAGCTTATCCCCGCTAAGAATACAGATAATGGGCGATTTGATCGCTATGCTACTATGAAAAAAAAGTAAAGACACTTTGCAGAATGGTTGATTGGAGTGGAGCCAGCGTCACTCCTAGGGGATTTAGCGTCACAGAGGAGACCCTGGAACGAACGGAAGTGAGTGAAGCGGCTCCTCGGACGCCCCCTGGAAAGGACGCTGGCGGAACGGAAATCAACCCCTCACCCTGCAAAGTTGCCTTTTCTGCCGTTGACATCATCTTTTTTCAACAACATGTAGAGCTATTTCATCAGTGAAATAGCTCTCGCTTTCTGAATCTCTAAAAGATCCATCCTCTATTGCAATATTTACACAACAAACATTTTAATAGGTACTATAGTGTTTAATACTTCTAAAAATATAAATAGATGTAAATGTTAGTAGTCTATCCTTTTAAATTTTGCGCAAAGCTCGCTAATTTTTCTGCTGAATTCGTTACATCAGTAAATGAAGTGCCTAATTCACTTAATATGCCTACAATTGCTTGTATTTTCGTTGCCATACAATCATTTTGTTCTTTTGCTTCTGTCATAGCTCCCAAAATATTCGTAAATTGGCCTTCCGTTTGTAACATATTTTCCTCACCTGCTGCAACTTCATCTTGAATATTTGTCAAAGAATGCTCTAATTTTTCTGTTCGTTCACCCGTTTTTTTCAATAACAAAGCAACCGCTGTAACTGATTCTTTTGTCTGAATCGATAATTTACGCACTTCATCAGCCACTACACTAAAGCCCTTCCCCGCTTCACCAGCACGCGCTGCTTCAATTGCAGCATTCAAAGCCAATAGATTCGTTTGATTCGCAATATTGGTCACAACACTCATGATTGTTTCCATTTCCTTAGACATCCCTGATAATTGTTCAATATTTTCCTCTATATCGTGAAGAGAATGAATAATATTGAGCATATTTTGTGATTGATTTTTTAAACGTTCGCGACCCTCTAGTGCTTGATTTTCAGCTAATGTAGATACATCGAGTGACTTTTTGGCCAAATGTTTAATTTCGTCAGATTGCTTGCTTAAGCAGCAAAATGAATTATTTGTTTCCTGCGAAATTGTTGCAAGAGCTTCTGAAGAGTCTACAATCTGTCGTTCAATAACTTCTTTCTCATGCACCATTTTTTCCTTCAGTTGTTCGACAGTGTTTTCAAAAGCTTCTAAAACGAGTTGTTGCTCAAAATTACAAATTTTCGATATAGCTCTGATCGTATTAAATTGATCTTGTGGGAATTCTATATTTTTTTCGACCAAATCAATAAATGACATTGATAAATCTTGGAATGCACAGATATACCACTGTGTTCTAAGCCCAATGTGGACATGCACCTTTGCAATTTTCACACGCCTTTGATAATACAACTCATCAATGGTTCCGTTAAACATTTCAATAATATGCTGCCGTAATGTTATTTTAAGCTTTTCTACAGAACTATGATGACTGATAATATCTATCAAATGATGCTCTGTTCCTATCATGTTGTAAAAACGGTTTACGATGTGATCTACATTGTCCATAACTATTGGCTGGAAAGCTTTTAAATATTGTAAGTCTTTCTTCGTTAAGTTCAGCATTTCAATTTGCTTCGCCATTGATTGACGAGAGGACAAATCCATTTTCACTGTGTATTGCTGTAAATCCAATACCTTTGTCTTTCTCTGTTTTTGAAAAATCACACATCTTCCCTCTTTCATTCCGTTTACTTTCATCAGGCTGAGAAACATCAAATCCTTTTAACATATTGATGGATACACGAAAAAATACCGATAAAATCAGATTGACCAGATTTAATGGTCGCAACAGATAGTGCATTCCGTATGACGTACTTCCTCCAAAAGTATGTGCGTATCCCTTTGCTCAATTATCATAAGGTCATATGCTCTCAACAAACAGATATAGTCACTACATGACTAACAGTAAATTATTTACGTATGCTTCTTTTCAAAATCACTCATATACATTAATCATTTTATAAATGACTGTCAATCTTACATATACCATTATTTTACATAAAATGTATAAAAAGTCCTTGTTGTTAAATAAAGCGTAATAATCAATAAAAAAGCTACCACAATATTATTGGGTAGCTTTTTTAACCATTTTTTTGTTTATTATGCTTACTTGTTTTATATTTATTCTATTTTTTTATTGATCATCTTTAAATTTCACTATATTAATATTTTTCATTCTCAATCAACATCTATCTACATACCCATCACAGTAATCATTTTTAGACCAAAAGTTTCATTAACTATAGCTATATAAATAATTCTAAAAACCTATATTTTTTTAACACTAAATTTACAATCCTTTAAGTTCCTGTAATATTTTAGTCGCTTCTTCGGAGCCAGCATCTGCTGCAAGTCTATACCATTTAATAGCTTCTTTCAGATTTCTATCTATTCCTGGATCTTTATTAAAAATATGCCCTAACTGTAACTTGGCATCCACATCTCCTTGAAGTGCTGCCTGCTTAAACCAATGGATACCTTTTTCGATATTGCGTATTCCTGCCAGCCCGTTACTCCATATATAACCTAAGTCATAAAAGGCATCTACATGATATTGTTCCGCAGCTCTTTCATACCAAAATAGGCCACGATTGACATCTTTCGTTTTCCCTAAGCGCCCCTCTAAATAAATTCCGCCTAGTAGATATTGTGCTTCCACATACCCTGCCTCAGCGGATTTTTTATAGGCATTAAAAGCTTCTTCTGCATCTGCCTCAACGCCTAACCCCTGCTCATACATAATTCCTAACGTAAACATTGCCTCTGCGACATTCTTTTGTGCAGCATAGTCAAACCATTTTTTTGCTAATGTATAATTCGTTGGTACGCCCTCACCATTAAAGTACATATCCGCTAAATTATTGGCAGCATCCGCATGTCCCTGCAAAGCCGCTTTTTCATAGTAGGAAAAGGCTAGGGAATAATTCTCCTCCACACCTATGCCCCCAAAGCAAAAATTCCCAAGCATATATTGAGCATCTGCATTTCCCTGGGCAGCAGCTAGCTCGAACCATTTCAATGATTTTTCAGGTTGAAAATGTTTACCCTCTCTAGAATTATAGTATTCTCCCAGTTGATATTGAGCATCCCCATCCTGCTCTTCAACCGCCTCTTTATACAAATCAATAATGAGCTCATGATCTAATTCCTCTTCATCTAAAATAGCGACTTGTTCCTCTTGATGACGAAAATACCACTCGACAATATCAAGCACATCATCCACTACTTCTATACTGTTTTTTAACTTTTCTAGCGAAGAAATTTGCCAAATGAGTATATAGATAGGCTGGGGGATAGCATCGCGCAAGACATCATCATATTCTGCTAACAGCGTTAATACATTCTCCTGAATCGATTGAGATTGCACTGTATGGACAATCTGCAAATGACGCTGTTGCTGTTCTTTTAATAACCCCCGTACTACTTGATACAATATCCTCTGCAAGGCTGTTAGGTTAACTTCAGCGAATGTAAGCAATTTTATATTTTGAGCAAACCACGGATCTTGAGTTTGTGTAAGACTTTGTAGGGTATTTATTCGTTCTTTATTTCGCTTGGCTAAAATTTGCTCGTACATTATTTTCCTCCCCTGCACACTATGTAAAAAAACTGTCTTACCACTATTATATGGAAGACAGTTGAAGTTTGGTTACACATATGCTCTCAATAGTAAGCCTACGAATAGCGTAATAATTAAAAAGACTGTGACATGGGTCCATTTATACATTACTAATAAACCTATAAATTCTCGTGTGAATGCATTAGGAACATAGTAAAATGCTGTCTTTGAGCCAATCCCCTCGGCATCTAGTGCTGCTTTCCTAGCATAAATACTTGCACGAAACACATGAAAATTATTCGTAACAAAAATGGAACGATAGTTCACCCCATGAGAATGGTGGTCCATTATTTGCTTTGAAAAGATCATATTTTGTTCTGTATTGGCTGAACGATCTTCAATAAGAATCTTGTCAGTTGGAATATGATGAACTTCTATTAAGTATTGTTTCATTGCAAATGCTTCAGATACCTTTTCATCATTTCCCTGACCACCAGAAACAATGATAAAAGGCTTCTTCTCATACTTTATATATTGCTTTACTGCTTCATCTAAACGACTTGCTAAAAGTGGAGGTACCCTATCGCCAATTAACCCTGAGCCTAATACAATGATGTAATTTGGTTCATAACGGATAGGTGTAAAATGATACAACGTTGAGTAAGCAAGGACACTCGTGTATAAGAACATGGTATAGCCAAAAATCAAAAACGCATAGAAGAAAAGAATATGCCAAAATACATTTTCAATTTGAATAAAAATGACGAATACATACCATATCATCATAATAACAAAACTTAGCCCCAATATGGCTAACATTAAATTATGAAATTTGCGCCCTTCCTTTTCCAATAATACTTTACTATTAAAAAACATGGCTATCGATAAAATAAACATAATACTTGGAAAGCTTCCTAATATAATAAATATCCCCATTTCGGAAATAATCCCCTGATCATTTGGCAGCAATAATGGATAATGAATAATAAGCGCTCTAATAATAAATATACCTATCAGGCCAAGGATTACCGCGTTGAGAAAGCGCCTTTTTTCTGTTAGGTAGAAAATGAAAAATATGATGATGAAGATCGATAAAGTTAGTAGCATCTTTTCACTCCTTTCTATTGCATAATTTATCCAATCATTACATCTGCCACTATTTGTCCATATTTTTTGGTATAGCTCAATTTTTGAAAGCGTTTGTTTTATTTTTTAATATAGTTCATGTAATATTACTATATAAGAACTAGTTTATGATTAGATTAAAAATTATATTGGAGGAATGTATGTAATGAAAAAAATTCTTGCCGCTCTTTTTGCAGCGACACTGATATTTTCGACTGTTGGTGCAACATTATTCATTTCTGATACGCCAACCGCAGAAGCTAAATCCTATAAATCGGGTAAAAAGGGCTTCTCTAACAATAATAATAGCTCGAATATCCAAAAATCGAAGGATACTACTAAAGATCAAAACAATGCAACAACAAATAAAAACAACTCAACATCTACTAATAAAGCAGATACTACTAAAAAAGGTGGCTTTTTCTCTGGCGGCCTGATGAAGGGATTAATGCTTGGCGGACTTGCTGGATTATTATTCGGTAGTCTATTTAGTGGTATGGGCATACTGGGGAATATTTTAGGTTTACTTATTAATGTAGCAGCAATTGTTGTTATTGTGATGCTTGTGGTGAAGATAATGAATATGTTTAAAGATAAAAAGCGTAAAGAGGAAGCACAATGGCACAAATAATCAACGAACAAGATATTATTAATGCTATTTGCTTATCTCAAGCCTACTATCAAAACATTCGCCCCGAGGATGTTCTTGTTGAATTGACTTACGAGGATGATGCAGGCTTTGGGGCAGAGGTTGAAGTCAACGGACAAATCGAGGTGCTTAATACAGCAGCCATGATTGGTGCCTTACGTGTTTGGATCAAGGATGTTCTACATGGTGATCCATTCTCGACAGGGATTGAGCTTGTTTTAGATGACGAAGAAGGCATTATTGCCAAACTATCATAAAAAATAGCAGTACAATGAATCGTCCAAAAGATTCATTGTACTGCTATCTTACTTTTTCAAACGTTTTTTAACCTCATCTTTTTCTTCTTCATTAAGAGAAAAATCTACGATAGAGCGTCCCAGCATTAATAACATGATAAACATTACTCCTGTACCAACAATCAAATAAATCATTGTAAATATTTTAGAATAAGTCGTTGTTGGATATAGTCCTGTTTCAACCCCTGTTGGAATCAAGCTTACTACAGCAAAATACATGGCATCCAACCAGTACCACCCTTCTGTCCCCTTGTAGAATAAAGTTCCTGATAGAATGATTAAAAACAGCGTAGTAAATAATGATAGGAACTGTGGACGTTTAAAGGCCCTCCACAAGCCTTTTAGTAATCTTTTAGCGGATAATATAAATGACAGCATCCCATTCTCCTTTATCTATGGACGTTCAACAGCATAGTTAGACTATACTTCGTTTTTTACGACAACGTCAAAAGGTAGAGGTGACAGTACCCCTACCTTTTAATTATTATTGAATGTATAGCTGACTTAGGTTTGTAAATATTTTAGCTGCTTGACCTCTTGTTGTGACAGCTTCAGGTGCAAATTTCCCTCCATTCCCTGTCACGATTCCTAACTCATAAAGCATTGTGATTGCATGTTTTGTTTCTGCATTATAGGAAGCGACATCTGCAAATGGCACATCGCCTTTTGCAATATATGGCTGATTAAATTGCTGTTCATAGGCGCGATGAATCATTACAGCTAATTGAGCACGTGTCACAGGCTGTCCAGGCTTAAATTTCCCATCTGTCCCTTTAATAAGACCATGTACATATGCTGCCGCTATTTCGGACTGAGTTGTTGCATCATAATTTGCGATATCAGTAAATGGTGCTTTTTCTTCTGTAGTTAAGCCTAAACTTCTTACAAGAATAGCTGCAGCTTGTGCACGTGTTACACTGCTTTCAGGTCTAAATGTCCCATCTGTATAGCCATTCATTATACCTGTATTTGCAGCTTTTTGAATATACTCTTTTGCCCAGTGATTCTGTGTATCTGTAAAGCTAACTGTTCCTTTCGTAGTGAAAGTAACTGTAGGATTTTGAACACTTTCATTACCAGCAGCATCAATTGCTTTGATGGATACATTGTAGGTTGTATTTTCTAATAAATCTTTGAGCGTAATTTTAGTAGTATCAGCATTTAGTGTTGACGTTAATTTTCCATTCACATAGACATGGTAATTTGCCACGCCTACATTATCTGTCGCTTCTTGCCAGCTAACCTCAACAGTTGTACGATCTTTTACATCTATTCCAATGGCCTGCGTTACATCCCATAAAGAGCTTGTTTTAATAATTGGTAAAAATGCTTCTTTTGCTACCGCTAAATAACCAGCTTCACTTAAATGAATATTTTCAGGGTTTGGTAGATAGTTGGCAACATCCTTTGCAACAACATCATATGTAGGAACAAAAATAGCGCCCGCTTTTTCAGTAGTTGTTTTGATTGTTGAATTCAAGGTAGCTAATAACAGTTTAAATTGATTTTGTAAGCTCTCACTATAGTATGGGAAGGAATTATAATAACCCATCACATATACTTCAGCTTTTGGATTAATCTTTTTGATTTCCGATAGAATAGTAGCAATGTTCGATACAGCTTCTTTAGTAGCTTTTATAATAGCCACAGTGTCAATACCCGTTGCTTGAGATTCTTTTAATATTGGCAGTAAATCATTTGCCCCAGCTGTTAATGTGATGATTTCAGCTTCTTTTATAGAAGCTCGTAATTTTGCCTGCTCCTCTTTATAACCAAAACCAGTCACTGTTTTTGCTACATCATTTTGTAGATCCGCCAAAACATTTTTAGTTGTGTAGCCTGACATAGCAAAGCCCTTATTAAAGGAAGTAAGGAAGCCGTCTTGCTGTAAAGCCTGTGCAATAAAATCGGTGTAGCCTAATCCAATTACACCTATTTCATTCATCCCATGTGCTAATGAATCACCAAGTGCTACATAATCGGTTTGTAAAACCCAGCTTGGTGCTATATGGTCACCTTGTACCTCTTCTGCATTAGCTGCTACAGGTATAGCTAATTGCAAAGCCAATATACTTGAGGCTAAAAAAAGAAATTTCTTCGATAATCGCATTTACTGTCTCCTCCGCTTATAAAATAATCATTGTTTTCACTATTTTACTAGAGGAGCGTTAAAAATAGGTTAAATTACACCAATCTTTTTGAAACTTTTCATTTTTTATCTAGTCAACCTGTATCTTTCCATAAATTCCACCTCCACCAACTTCAATAGCTAATTGACCCGTTCTCGCTAAATCGATTAATTGAGCTAGTTTATGTGGCACAATTTGCTCAAGCTGGTCTACTGTTACACGGTGCAAAATATTCATTTCTGTGCCACATGCTTCGATTAAACGTTCCATCATTTTAGGACCAACACCTGGAATGAAATCAAGTGGTACCTGATGAATGTAAGGTGGTCTATTTCGCTTATTGGGAAAGTCTTCAGATAGCTCCTGTATACGGGTAGCTACTCCCTTTATAATTTGAGTACTCCCACATTGTGTACAAATGGTAGCTTCTTTACTTAGCTGTTTACTACATTTTGCACAAACTGTTTGATGATATTTGCCAAGAAGAGGATTTAGGCCATAATTGGCAATTACTGCTCGTCCATGCTGATCATGCAGAGCCATTTTTAATTCTGCAAAATTCGCTTCTGCTAATCGTAACTTTTGATACTCTCTTGCCAATTTCCCAAGCGAATGCGCATCAGAATTGCTAACGAATGTATATGCTTGTAATTCTTTAATATGACTTACCATATTTGTATCAGAGCTTAAACCTAATTCAATGCCATCGATAAGCTGCGGATCAAAGACTTCAGTTAAACTTCGACAAACCCCTTTGCCATACAAGCTTTTAAATGGTGTAAATACATGTGCCGGAATAAAAATACCTTCTAATTCATGCACCTTTTGCTGCAAAGTTTGGCCGTCACAATAAATACGCTGTGAACTTAAATGGATATTTTTCATATGCTGTGACATCCAGTCTGAGAACTGCTTCATGAGCTCTAGTGTAGGAAAGTAAGCAAGCACATGAATAGGACCATGACAATGTTGATCATAAATTTCGATCTCCGATCCGGGAATCAAAGTTGTTTCCTGAAATTGCAGACCACCTTCTTTTAGCTCTTGCAGTTCTCCGCGTTCAATCATCTTCACCATTTCTTCGATTACTTCAGGGGAGTGACAATCAATGATCCCAATAATGTCTAATCCTTTTCTTGCACTAGCCGTCTCTAAAATTCGTGCTAATGTTAACGTTTTACTGCCAGTAATTTTCACAGCCCTTCCACTAGAAGTACGTCCAATATGAATATGTAAATCCGCATAGAATTCTTTCAATTCAAACACTCCTTTTAGTACGTCTATAAAATGAAAATACCTTACATTACTGCAAGGCATTTCTCACTTCATTATGATGGATGATTTGTAGTAGTGCTATTATTTGACTCAAAAGCGCCAGAACCCTGTGATGGTGTGGAGGAAGGATCATAGGCAACTAATGTTACACCAATCTTTTCTTCAAGTTCATTAATTTTTTCAAGTTGCTGCGTGTCTAATTGTGCAAACTTAATTTCGTTCATGTTCATCAATCCTTTCAATCTTAAAATTCCCCGAAATATAGAAAATATACTCCTTCGCATCATTGTGTTATTGGCTATTCAAATGAACATTGAATAACAAAAAATGACTGACTATCAGTCATTTTTATATTGACATTGTTTTTCTTATTCTGTAACATACTAAATAAGTAAGGCAAAAGTGAGGGATTGCATGTCAAAGGAAGAAAAAATCATTCAAGCCGCCATTGAGGTTTTCAGAGAAAAAGGTATTGAAAAAACAAAGGTTTCAGATATCGTTAAAGCTGCTGGGATCGCTCAAGGAACATTTTATCTTTATTTCCCATCACGCCTTTCTGTTATGCCTGCTATTGCAAAAAATATGGTAGAAAGAATTATCGCTACCTTAGATGAAGGTATTTCAAATCATAAGCCTTTTGAACAACAACTTGAAGAGGTTGTGGAAATGATTTTTTTAATCACGAAAGATTATGGAGATATCGTTGCACTTATTTATGCAGGTATTGCGCAAACTGAGCATTTAAAAGAATGGGAAAATATTTATGCACCTTATTATGACTGGATGAGGCATTTCTTATTATCTGGTCAGCAACAGGGAATGATACGTGATTCTATTGATCCAACGCGTTCTGCTAAACTGATGATTGGTCTAATTGAATCTGCTGCGGAACAAATTTATTTATTTGATGATAGTAAGGATGAAACAATGAAATTGCTCAAGCTTGAGCTTATCGACTTCCTATATCATGCACTTGGCCTACGTCACGCATAAAAGTGACGTTCTCTTTTACTTTAAAAATGACTGAATGTCAGTCATTTAATTACCTAATAGAAAGGGTTTTAATTATGAAAAAAGAATGGATGTACGTCGTATTAACAAGTTTATTTGAATTGCTTTGGGTATTTGGCTTTAACGTAGCAAGCACATGGTGGCACTGGATAATTATTGTGACAATCATTGCTATAGATTTTCACTTCTTATCAAAGGCTTGTGAAAGCTTACCTACTGGAACAGTCTACGCTATTTTCGCCGGAGCAGGTGCAATCGGTACTACATTAATGGATATTTTCATTTTCGATGGTGAGTTTAATGCCATTAAAGGACTGTTTATGTTTATTTTAGTATTAGGTGTAATTGGTCTAAAGTTAGCAGATAATTCCGCTAAAGAGCAGGATCAAACGAAAGGAGCAAATGTATAATGGGTTGGATGTTTATTATCTTAGCTGCATTGTCTGAAATTATAGGTGTAATCGGCTTACGCTTTTATAGTCAGCATAAAACATTACGAAATTTAATTTTATATATTGGTGGTTTTGGTGTGTCCTTTGCCCTTTTATATGCATCCTTCAACTATTTACAGTTAAGTATTGCCTATGTTGTTTGGGTAGGAATTGGTACTGTTGGAGCTGTACTTGTAAATATCATTTTCTTTGGGGAATCCAAAAATCTATCACGTATTATCAGTATCCTAGCGATTATCATAGGTGTAGCAGGCTTAAAAGCAATATCTTAATGGTTCTACAATAAAGGACGCCTCCGATTTCAGAGTGGCGTCCTTTAATTTAATATGGCATTGCGAAAAAGTATTGGCGTAATTAAGATAAAAACTCATAAATTCCATCCGCAATAAATTCTGCAGGACCACGCATCCAGATATGGTCATTGTCAGCCCATCGTATGACTAAGTCACCACCACTAAGTTGGACTACTATCTCTTCTCCCTTCTGACAAAAACCATTTAATATAGCACCCACTACCGCTGCACAAGCACCTGTCCCACATGCCTCTGTTATACCCGTGCCTCGTTCCCAAACTCGACATTTTAAAGCTTTCGCATGAACAACCTCAACGAATTCAACGTTGCTACGATGAGGAAATCTCATATCGTTTGCTATAATACCGCCTAATGTTCTTAATGGTGCTTGCTCGATCGCATTCACAAAAACTACAGTATTCGGATTGCCCAAAAACAAAGCAGTTACCAAAAGAGATTGTTGGGGTAAAGGAAATATCTCATTGATGACAAGTTCATTTGGATTCCCTAACATTGGGATGTCTTTGCGTAATAAGAGAGGCCTGCCCATATCGACAATCACTTCTATTACGCTATCGTCTTGCACCACTACCTGTGCCAGCATAATGCCCGATTTCGTTTCAATCGTAAGCTGCTCTTGTCGCACAATATGACGGTCAAAGATATACTTAGCAACACAGCGAAGACCGTTACCGCAATTTGTCGCCTCAGAGCCATCTTTATTAAAAATACGCATACCACAGTCAGCAGTTTTGGATGGCTGGATAATAATTAACCCATCTGAGCCTATACCTGTATGAACATTGGCTATTTTTTGAGCCAATTCACTAAAGATATCTTCCTTATAATCATATTGGAAAAGATCAAGATAGATATAGCTGTTGCCAGCACCATGCATTTTCGTAAAGGCTATTTGCATACAGTCACTCCTTAAAGGATGTTTTATGTATCTAATAGAAGATCTTGCTTTTCTATATTTAGCTAAACTTTTTCGTGAATTGTTCAGGAACATATGTAAGATACGGCTTCCCTGTCATTGGATGTGTTTGAATATCCGCAAAAACACCAAATACATCTTGCAGCACTGTTGGCGTAAGCACTTCCTCTGGTGTACCATGACAAACGATTCGCCCTTGCTGCAAAACGTAAATTTGATCGCAATACATAGCAGCAATATTCAAATCATGTAAAGCAGCTACGACGGTTAAATGCAAGGTCTGAATTAAATCCATAAGTTGAAGTTGATGTTGAATATCTAAATGATTCGTTGGCTCATCTAATATTAATACCTGTGCTTGTTGAGCAAGTGCTCTTGCAACCATGACACGCTTTTTCTCGCCACCAGAAAGCGAACTAAAGCTTCGTTTCTCTAAATGCGATATGCCCGTTTGCCTTAGAGCATCTTTAACAATTTGAAAATCTTTCTCTTGATCAAGCTCTAATAGCTTTTTATGTGGCGTTCTTCCCATACTGACTAAATCATGCACAGTGAAATCAAATAATACGGGTGTCTCTTGGCTAACAACAGCCAAATTTTTCGCAATAGCTTTACTTGATTGCTTTAATATATCTTGCTCATTTAATACTACTTTACCGCTTTCAGGTTTTAGCAGACGATACATATTTTTTAACAATGTTGATTTTCCGCTCCCATTAGGACCTATTAATCCAACAAATTGCTTTTCTTTTATTTGAATGCTTACATCATGTAGTATACGCTGATCGTAAATGGAGAATGATACTTGTTTCGCTTCTAATGTCATTGAAATTAATCTCCTTCACCGAATGAATAGTTGTTACGACGGAGAAGCCAAATGAAAAATGGTCCTCCACAAAAAGCTGTAATAATACCAATTGGCATTTCCTGGGGAGCAATGATGATTCGAGCAAAGGCATCTGCCCACACTAAGAAAATTCCACCTATTAAAGCACTGATAGGTATCACGTATTTATAATTTGAGCCCACAATTAATCGCACAATATGCGGAATAATCAATCCCACAAAACCTATAGAACCACTAACTGCGACAAGCACACCTGTTAATAGAGATACTAGTAGTATTAACTGAATACGGAATTGCTGAAGATTAACGCCTAATGTCACTGCCGCTTCTTCTCCCAGTAATAATAAATTTAAATTGCGATAATGTAGCCACAGTAGCCCAAAAACAACAAAGAATACGAAAGCTGGAATCACAATATTATTCCATTTGGCTCCAGCTAAACTACCTAGCATCCAAAACATAACAGCCTTTAAGGCTCCTTCTTGCTTTGACATCATTAAAATAAAATTAGAGATAGCCGTTAAGATAAAGGACACAGCCATGCCTGCCAATAGCAAGCGGAAAATAGAGACACGTCCCCCAACACGTGATAAGAAAAAAACAAGTACTATGGCAAGTAATGAACCAAGGAATGCGGATACTGAAAGAGCGTAAATACCTAAAAATGAAAAGGCTCCCAAAATAATCACAGAAGTAGCTCCGACAGCTGCCCCTGAAGAAATCCCTAGAATATACGGGTCTGCTATGGAATTACGTACAAGTGCCTGAATGGCTGCGCCTGCAATGGCTAACCCCGCTCCTACTATAGCAGCTAGCAAAACACGAGGTGCTCTTATTTGCCAGATGATGATTTCCTGAGAGCGACTCCAATCTTGCTCAATCGCATTTTGTATAAAAGGTATTTTAGAGAGAATCACTTTCCAGACATATAACGGTGTAACTGAAACTGAGCCAACCATTACAGCAAAGGTCATTGAAACAATTAAAACCATGAAAAGTACGAAGGAAAATAACATAAATTTTTTATTCATCTGTTTTAATCTCCTACTGAATATTGATGAATGAAGCAATAAAAAAAGGTATCCCATGCGAAAGTGCGCATAGAAATACCCTAGATTAAACAAAGTCAGAAAAATATCCAGCTATTGTCCGTAATTGCTTGCATCCTCGTGGGCATTACAGGTATTACTAAATGGCAGGTCTCCTGGCTTCGATTCACTATCCTATAATTGCCTTCCCATTCTTAAACAGTGGCAAATCATATTATAGGATTCCTCGTTACAGTTGCGGGACAGCGTCGGACTTCCACCGACTTCCCTTTTAAGTGATATTCAAAAATATCACACCAATAGTATTTGAAGTTATAAAATTATGACGATTCTATCATACATTTTTATAGATAGATAGTCTACTTCAAGCAATTGAGTTAACTTATCTTAATTATAAAGTTGACACAACTGCTTTCGTTTTTTACACTAACAGTAATAACTTATAAAACGAGGTGAACTTCATGGCAACCGTTACGCAACATAGTCATCATAAGTTAAGAACTGTTGACATTACCTATATTGGATTATTTTCAACGCTAATGATGGTGGGTGCTAATATCACGTCCTTTGCACCTTTTATGGTAGTTGGTGGTGTACCCATTACGCTTCAAACCTTTTTTGCGATTTTAGCAGGACTTATTCTTGGTAGTAGAAAAGGTGCGCTCGCCTGTACAATTTATATGTGCGTAGGATTGGCAGGAGCTCCTGTCTTTGCTCGTTTCGGTGGTGGAATTGGCCAAATTTTAAGCCCAACCTTTGGGTTTATAATTACATTTATTTTAGCGGCATTTGTTGCAGGGTTGATTGTTGAACGAAGCGGTACAAAGAAAAGCTTTATCGTAGCTGCTTTGGTAGCAACAGCGATAAATTATTTGATAGGAACAAATTGGATGTTTTTTGCATACAAGCTTTGGGCAAGTGCACCAGAGAATTTTTCATATAAGCTCGCTTGGCTTTGGATGATTCCTCCTCTACCAAAAGATATTATTTTAGCTATTTTTGCTGGTGTCTTCGCCTATAGATTACAAAAAACATTGAAGATCATGCCCATTCAATAGCATATCTTCTCACCTATTTGTGCCAGATGTTTTTCATAGATCATATCCATCGTTTCTGCACATTTATTTGCTACATTAGGAGCAAAGAGTGAGGAGGATATCATATGAAATTCAATAAAAGATGGTCAGTCGGACTATTATCAGTAGTCGCTCTAATTAGTTTATCGGCTTGTACTGAGGAGCAAACAAAACCTGCATCCACTTCTAATGAAGCTGCTGAAAAAATGGATCATTCTACAATGAATCATTCAAGTTCTGGCGAAGTACCCGTAACGTTAAAAAAAGCTGAAAATCCGAAATTTCCTGTAGGGAGCACAGCCATAATTACAGATGGACATATGGAAGGTATGAAAGGGGCCGAAGCAACAATAGTAGGTGCCTATAATACAACTGCCTATGTTATTTCCTATGAGCCTACATCTGGTGGAAAGCGAATAGAAAAGCATAAGTGGGTAATTCATGAAGAATTAATTGACCCACAAGAAGCACCACTAGCTCCTGGAACAGAAATAAAAACGGACGCAGCACATATGGAAGGTATGGAAAATGCGACTGTCCTTATTGACGAGGCTGTGCAAACAACTGTATATATGGTTGATTATACTTCCACAAATGGTGAAGCCGTAACAAATCATAAATGGGTAACAGAAGAAGAGCTTAGCCCAAAATAATAGAAATAACCTCTACCTTCAATTCTGGTAGAGGTTATTTCTAGCTTTTATGCTCCATTTGCTTTCTATTTGCAGACTTATGCCATTTATAGCCGATGCCCCAAACTGTTTGCAAGTAATCATCAGCCGGAAAACCACTTTTTCTTAATTTTTCTCGTAAATTACGTACATGTGAATCAATGGTACGATCTTCAATCGTTACATCATATCCCCAAACGGCATGAATAAGGTGTTCTCGAGAAAATGCTCTATTTTGATAATCTAAAAAAAGGGCGAGCATGGCAAATTCCTTTGGTGTTAATGGAATTGCCTTATGTTGAAAATATACTTCAAAGGACTCTCTATCTAAACAAAGCCCTTCAAAGTTAATTACTTTTTCTTCAGATTTTGTTCTTCTTAATACAGCATGTATTCGTGCTAACAACTCTTCCTCATCAAAAGGCTTTAAAATGTAGTCATCAGCACCAAGGTTTAAGCCTTTTACAATATCAGCTTGTTCTCCTTTTGCAGTAAGCATAATGATCGGAACATCCCAAAACTTCCTAATTTCCTGGCAAACCTGCCACCCATCCATCTCTGGCATCATAATATCCAAAAGAACTAAATCCACATGCTCTTCTTCTAAAAAATCCAATGCCTCTTGTATAGAAGACATGGCTCTACAAAGAAATAGTGGTTCCAAATAAAGGGTTAATAAATCTAACATTCTTGGTTCATCATCAATGCATAAAATCGTTTTCATTCGTTTCTACTCCTTTAAATGATAATTCAAAAGTAGTCCCTTTATTTATTTCACTTCTAACCTTTATTTCTCCCCCATGTGCTTGTACAAGCTCCTTGACAATAGCAAGCCCAAGTCCAGATCCACCTAAAGCACGACTACGTGATTTTTCCACTCGATAAAACCGATCAAAAATATACGGTAAATCCTTCTTTGGAATTCCTCTACCTGTGTCTTCCACTACGATACTTAAAACGCTATTGTCCTCTTTTACAGTGACGGTAGTCGTATCTCCTGGCGCACAATAGATTAAGGCGTTATTTAATAGATTAATCAGGATTTGCTCAAGTCTTGCTTCATCTGCACATAGTGTTAAGCCATTATCACAATGTATAGCCAAATAAATACCTTTATCTTGAAAAGCGGGACTTAATTTTTCTTCAATGCTTGAAAAAAACGATTCTAAATGTAAGCAATGTTTTTCAATCATAAATGAGTTTTCATCCATTTTCGCTAAATCAAATAAGTCTTTGATTAACCGAGAAAGTCTATTTGTTTCTTCTATTATAATAGTTAAATACTTTTGACGATCTTGCTCTGTTAACTCCCGTTTAGCAAGAATATCTGTATAGCCTTTAATAAAGGTTAGCGGTGTACGAAGCTCATGTGCAATACTCGATAAAAATTCCTTACGCTCTTGCCTTAGATGATTTAAATCATTGGACAGAAGCTGTATAGCATTCGATAAATCCCCAAGCTCATCTTTCCCATTCGTAGAAAGAGCGACTGTAAAATCACCCTTACTCATTTTCAATGTAGCCTCTTTCATTTGAATAAGTGGTTTAGCGAGCTTGCGAGATAGAACAATAATGACTGCAATACTGACAAGACCAGATACAATACCAACGATGAGAAAATGCTTATTGAGCCGTTTCATTAATGCATGGATAGAATCGGTATTTTGAAACATAAATACATAGCCAATCGTTCCTTGCTGATTTTGAATAGGGCTTATCGTGGCAATAGATTGAACTTCCTGCCAATTGTCTTGTAAAACCATTCCCTCATACGGTATGTCCCTCTCTATCTCACCAATCAGATTACTGATTTCTAAATGAGGTTGTGAGGAGGCTAGGATTGTCCCTAAATGGTCAGTCACCACGACATCGGTACTTGCTTCTGATTCCATAAGAACAACATGTGCTAGTGTTTCATTATTGAAGTTCTGCTCTAATATAGTACGATGTGAGTTTCCTCTCGCTTGTAAACTCTCTAATTCCTCTTCCACTCTAGAATTCGTCAAGGAAACATGCAAAAAAAACATCATAAATGTTTCAATACAAAACAATGTGATGAAAAAGATAATCCCAAGCTTTAATGATAATTTTCTCATCCTTAACCACCATTTTAGAATTTGTTAAAAGTATATCGTGAAAGTATGAAGATTTCATGCAGAAGTAGCATCTTTCCAAACAAAAAATGCCCATAAGTATATTGTATACTTATGGGTTAGATTTTAATTAAACGTATTTTTTTGCCCAACTTAAGAAGTTATCAATGACTACGTCAAGGAATTTCACTGTACCTTCATCAGTTAAATTGCCTTCTTCATCAAATTTAGTGTGAACAGCACCAATATAAACGTCATTGCCGCTAAGTAAAGGTGAGTTAATGCCTGGAGAGAATAAAATATCACGTAAATGTAATTGTGCTTTTACAGTTCCTAAGTTCCCCATTGATGCACCCATAATGATGGATGGTTTGCCAATCATTACTTTATCTACACGAGATAGCCAATCAATGGCATTGACCATAACCCCTGGAACTGTACCATTATACTCTGGTGTAACCCAAAGTACAGCGTCTGCAGCTTTTACTTTTTCTTTAAAATCAAGAACTGCTTGTGGAGCTTCATTTTCAATATCTTGATTATACATTGGTAGGTCCTTTAAGCTTAATACTTCAAGGTCTAACTTTTCTGTATAACGTTTTTGAATAAATTGAGCTAATTGCATATTATAAGATTCTTTACGGATACTACCTACGATTGCTACTACTTTCATGATGTTTCCTCCTAAGTGTACATTATTCATAGTATTTGTATAGCTATTGTATTTTATACCATTTCAATAATAAATGGCAAATTCTTCAACTGGCTTACGATAGCCACGTAATCGACGACTGCTTTCTTTTTCTTTCCCAATAGTAATCATTAAGGCTATTTCATGTGTTTCTGGCACATTGAAAAGCGCACGCATTTTCTGATTATCAAAGCCAATCATTGGACAAGTGTCCCAACCACGATTTTTCGCAGCAAGCATGAATAACATAGCAGACAAAGAAGCATTTCGAATGGCTTCATCTTTCATGAATCCTTCACCGCGATCCTCATAAAAACTTGTATTCTCTGCTACAATATCCTCTAGTTCGCCAGCAGTAATTATGCCTAAATCCACCATACCTTGACTTAGCTCAGCAGTATTTTTATATGCTTCCTTGTCACCTAGTACAAGAATTACACCCGAAGCTGAATGCACTTTATATTGACCATATGCCGCCTCTCTTACCTTTTCTTTCATATCCTCATCAAGTACAACAATATAATTAGCATGCTGTAAGTTAAATGCTGAAGGGGCAAGCTTAACATCCTCCAAAATAGGGCGTATATCTTCTTCAGTCATCTTAACGTCCTTGATAAAATTATTAGCAGAGCGACGCTTATCAATCAGCTTGGAAAATTCCATTTTTTTATCCCCCAATACAGTTATGTATGCATCCAGTGGAGCTTTTCTTTCCCAACTGGATGAAATTGTGTTACTCATATTCTTTATCGAACATAATGGAACTTCTTACAGTGTCAATCGGACGAACAAGACTTTCAATCTGTTCACGTTTTGGTTCTAAAAACGGTGGTAATGACAGTTTTTCTCCTAATGTTTCATATGGCTCATCGCCCATAAATCCTGGACCATCTGTAGCTAATTCAAATAAAATCTGCGGAGCTACTCGTGCATACAATGATTCAAAGAAATGACGATTTACATAGCCAGAAGTGTGGAAACCAAAACTTTCGAAACGTGCAGTCCATTCATCTAATACAGCACGATCCTCTACACGAAAGGCAGCATGGTGAACAGTACCAAAACCTTGGCGAGCAACAGGTAACACTGTGTTGTGTTCGACAATAATCTGGGCGCCATTTCCTCCCTCACCTACTTCAAATAAATGAAAGTCTCCTTCTTCTGCAATCTCTGTAAAAAGCATTACCTTTTCTAACACATCTTTAAAGTATTTAAAATTAGCGACACGGACAAAAACTGGTCCTAAACCTGTAATAGCGTACTCAAGGGGGATGGGGCCATCCTGCCAAGGCGTACCTGCTGCCACACCTGTATTGTGCTCATCAGAAATTAACTGATAGTGTTGATCATCAAAATCTACGAAAGATAGTGTTTTCTTACCAAACTGTTCTTTCATACCAGTATGCTTCACATTTAAACGGTCAAAGCGCTTTATCCAATAATCTAAAGCAGCATCCGTTGGTACACGAAAAGAGGTCTTTGAAATTTCATTTGTACCATGTACACCTTTTGGGATATTAGGGAAATCAAAGAACGTCATATCTGTACCCGCACTACCCTTATCATCTGCAAAGAATAAATGGTATGTTTGAATATCATCCTGATTCACTGTTTTCTTTATTAAACGCATTCCTAAAACATAGGTGAAGAATTTATAATTTTCTTCTGCACTACTTGTGATAGCCGTTACATGGTGTACACCTTTTAAATGATTCATAATATGCTCCTTCTATATATCTCGATATCGAGATATATATATAAAATTTTTATTGGTTAGCAGCGTTCTTGCCAACTTTTTTAAGTGATAAAATCATGTTGTCCAGCTCATGAGCTTCCAATACTTCGAATATCTCATTTATTTTCTGTTCATGCTTAGGGAATATTTCCTCCATCAAAACCTGTCCCTCAAACGTTAATAATACATACGTGACACGGCGATCTCTTGGACATGCCTTACGATATACATAGCCTTTTTGCTCGAGTTTATCAATCACATAGGTAATACTACTGCTTGCAATTAATATTTTTTTACCAATCATTTGAACTGGTTGTTCTCCATGATGATACAAAAATTCAAGAACAGAAAATTCAGTTTGATTTAAATCGAATTGAAGTAAATCTCTTTTAGTTGCATCTTGAATCGTTTGATATGCTCGGAACAAGACCGTAAATGCTTTTAAGTTACGATTGTTTTGCTTCATACGACTCCCTCTTTTTATTTCGAATTTAATTATCTCTAATTCGAGATAATAGTAACATATTCATTTTTAAACAGCAAACAATTTGTTTCTTCATGTTTGCCATCTTTTCGTTCGGGTAGAAGGTAGTTGTAACTTATAAAGGAGGATTCTAAATGAAAAAAGATGTCAATCAAAAACAACAACAGCTAGAAGCATTCCGAGTAAGTGATAAAGATCAACCTCTCACAACCAATCAAGGATTAAAAATATCGGAAGATGAACATTCACTAAAAGCAGGTGAGCGAGGACCTACTTTACTAGAGGATTTTCATTTCCGTGAAAAAATGACTCACTTTGACCATGAACGAATTCCTGAACGAGTAGTACACGCACGTGGCTCAGCCGCTCATGGAATTTTTGAAACATATGAATGCGCAAGTGATATTACAAAAGCTCAATTTTTAAATGGAAAAGGAACTAAAACCCCTGTCTTTGTCCGCTTCTCTACCGTTGCAGGATCTAAAGGCTCTGCAGATACAGTTCGTGATGCACGCGGCTTTGCTACTAAATTTTATACACAAGAGGGTAATTATGATTTAGTTGGAAATAATATACCTGTATTTTTTATTCAAGATGCTATTAAATTCCCCGATTTTGTACACGCTGTAAAGCCTGAACCAAATAACGAAATTCCCCAAGCACAAAGTGCCCATGATACATTTTGGGATTTCATTGCAAATAATCAGGAGTCTGCTCATATGGTTATGTGGCATATGTCAGATAGATCGATTCCACGAAGCTATCGAATGATGGAGGGGTTTGGTGTTAATACTTATCGCTTTATCAATGCCGAAGGAAAAGCCCACTTTGTTAAATTTCATTGGAAACCTGTACTTGGGGTAAAATCACTAGTATGGGATGAGGCACAGATCATTGCTGGAAAAGACCCCGATTTTCATCGTAGAGATTTATGGGAATCGATTGAACGTGGGTATTTCCCAGAATTTGAGCTCGGTGTTCAACTTATTCCCGTTGAAGATGAATTCAAATTTAGCTTCGATATTCTTGATGCCACAAAAATATGGCCCGAAGAAGAGGTTCCAGTACGCATCCTTGGGAAAATGACCTTGAATAAAAATGTGGATAACTTTTTTGCAGAAACGGAACAAGCCGCATTCCATGTCGGCCATGTTGTGCCTGGCATTGATTTTTCAAATGATCCTTTATTACAAGGTCGCTTATTCTCCTACACTGACACACAGTTAATACGACTAGGAGGACCTAATTTCCATGAGCTTCCTATAAATAAACCAATCTGTCCATTTCATAATAACCAACGAGATGGCTATGGCCGACAAACCATTAATGTGGGACAAGTTAGCTACCATAAAAATTCCTTGGCCAATAATACACCACATCCTGTTTCTGAAGCAGATGGTGGATACAAGCATTATGAAGAAAAAGTTGAAGGGCATAAAGTACGTGCACGTAGTGAGAGCTTTAAAGACCATTTTTCACAAGCAAGATTATTCTGGCTTAGTATGACAGACATTGAGAAAAAGCATATTATCGATGCCTTTAGCTTTGAGCTTGGCAAAGTAAAAAATAAAGCCATTCGTAAACAAGTTGTAGACATGTATGCTCATGTCAGTTATTCACTTGCTTCAGCTATCGCTGAACGAATTGGTATAGTTCCCCCTATAGAAGTGGAAGTACCGCATATTCACCAAACTTCTCCTGCTGTTAGCCAAGTAATCAATGCAAAGGAAAGTGTCAAATCTAATAAAGTAGCCATAATTGTTACAGAAAATAGTAGTGAAAAATTAAATGAACTAATTGCTACATTTTTAAGTGAAGATATTGTAGTTGAACTAGTAAGTAATAAACAAGGCATAGTAAGCGGCTATGAAATTCACGAAACATTTGCTACAACCTCCTCCGTTCTTTATGATGGGGTTTATGTTACTGGAGCCTTTCAGGATTCCTCTCAACAATCAAAAGCAGAACAGTTTATTAAACAAGCCTATCAACACTGTAAAACAATAGGTTATACGAAAAATGTTTCATTTTTACAGCCTATTGCTAATAAAAATGGGGTTGTAAATGATCCAAAATCTTTTGTTCATGCCCTTGCTAAACATCGACATTGGGTACGAGAATGTAAATGAATGAAAAGCCAGCTAACTGATTCTATCAGCTAGCTGGCTTATTTCCATTATTTAATTCGTTTAAATTCCTTTTCATTGCCGTCTACAAATTCGACATCTACTTCAATGGATTGATAGTTATCTTCAATATTGAATACTTTGATTACTTGATCAATCACTTCGTCATTAGGTGTTGTAGAATCAAAATTCAACTGCTTAAATAATGGCTCTAATTTAGTATAAGCCTCATCACCCTGAAGCTTTTCATTTTTTCGATCATCCTCTAATTTTGCTTCTATCCCTGTTTTTTTATCCTCATATTCTACCTCATAAGACTCCGTTTCAGAGTAATCAACATCTAATGAAAACTCTAAAAAATTAAATGTCACTTGGTCAGTTGGCGTATCACCAGTCTGCTGAGTACCATTTTGATCTGCTGGTGCGTTTGCAGGCATATCCTTTACCTCATCCTTATTACAGCCGTAAAGGATAACAGTCATTAAAGAAATTACTAAGATAAATTTCAATTTCAATTTATTCACTCCCTTCTTTACATATCATTTCCCAATTCCTCTTCAAACTAACCTAAAAAGGGCATCTCCTACATATGAGGAGATACCCTTTTCGTGGAATGCGTCTTAATAATAGAAGTTACGATCCACTTTATTTTCTTGAATAGCTTTTGCTAAACGGATTGTTGAAACAGCCATATCGGCATATGACACACTCTTGGTAGCATTAAAATTATTTTGCTGTGTATCAATCAGACCCATTCCATTTGCTATTGCTATATAGCCAGTATATGCTGGATCAATAGAAGCTGCATCCGCAAAGTTTAATTTGTAAATATCCTTATACTTTGCCACATTCTCCAATTGCATTACTTTAACAGCCCATACTGCTAGCTCTTGACGAGTCAATGCTTCATCCAATGGGAATTGGTTTGCTGGCTGTAAAATTCCCATTCTTACAGCTTGTTCAACCACTCCATATAAAGGATGGTTTTTATCGATATTGCTGAAGGATTGCTTTTCACCATCGCCGCCACCAAAATAGCCATATGTTAAAGATTTTAGTAGAATCTTTAATGCTTCTCCCTTTGTTACAGCAGCATCAGCATTAAAGTTTGCTATATCTTTTACCTCTAATACATTTTGATTTAAAAGATAATTTAATTCATTGGCTGCTGTTGGATGTGAAATAGATTGCTTTTCTTTTGAGCCATCTACCTGATACAACCATTCACCGGTAATTGCATCAATCTGATTAACTAAGCTACCGTTGTAAGTTGGAGCATAGACTAGATCATAATGTTGTTTACCTTCAGTATCTTGTTTTGCATATTGAAGCTGTAATGTAAGTGCCTTACTATATGCTTCTTTTGCTTTATCAGCTGAGATTACTTGGCTAATAGAAGGCCAGTTAGTAACCTTTTGTTTATTAACATTCAATGAACGTAATGATCCATCAGAGCCAATACCTACGTTTATTTCATCTCCAACAACTGCAATTCCGTTTACGATGCGTGGGAAGGAGAAGTAATAATCTTTACTATAATCATCATGTACAGGATTATCAATTGGCATCGAATACTCATGTAAATAGGATGGAGCCCATTGCTTTAAGTATTCAATCGCCTTTGCTAATGCCGCATCCTTAGAGATGGTATTTGTTTTGTCAGTGTTGATAAAATCTCTCATAATATCGTGATACTGCACGATATCGCCTGTTGCCTTATTAATTTCTAAAGAGGTACCAGATCCGCCATTATTGTACATATACATGTAATTTACTGTATAAACCGTTTCACCATTGTCATTTTCTCTTTCGTCAACCATATCAATAGTGAGCTTTGCCTTGTCTTCATCAACTTTTAATAAATTTTTAGCAAATTCCTCAACCTCTGCTACAGTCATACCACTTTTTCTTGGTGGTAATTGCTGTGAGGATATTTTCTCAGCGCTTTTCGTCTTTGGAACTTGTGTAGAGAAACCATTCGTTGTTTGCCATTGACCCGTTAAAGCATGTACACCATTAAATCCTGTTGCTGGCATATAGACAAGCTTCACATTACGTTGATCGCTAAAATAATCAACGTAATAACGAAGTTCAACTGCTAAGTTATCACGTACTTGTGCTACAATTTCTTCCTCACTTTTTTTCTGGCTTGAGCTATCAAAAGTTGCTTTACTTAAAGATTCTGTATTACGATACATTCCTGTTATTTGACCATTAGCAAGAACATCAATAGTAATACTTTGATCGCCAATAAGCACTCCATTATAAGTTGGTGAATAAACAAATGAGTAGGTAATTGGTTGTGATAATGGACGATTAATGTCATTGTAATAACCGAAGCCATCTTCACGGAGTTTATAGTTCTCTATTTTCGCAAATTTTCTTAGGAAGTCATCAGCAATTTTTTTTGCTTCAGTCTCTGAATATTTTGCGGGATATAGTGCTTCAGCGATATTAGCTGGCTGATAATAGAAATGTTCTAACTCTAAATCTTCACCTTTAAATGTAAAACCACCATATACATCTTTACCATTTACTGTTTTATTGAAGTTTAAATCATAACGGACAGTTGTATCATCTCTAAAGAAATGACCGCCTCCAGAATTAAACTCATTATCAGCTACAAATTTGAACTCTTCAGGGAATAGTGCACGTAATTTGTTAATTAGCATACCTTTTGTCACTTTTGTCTCTGAGGCAGCCAACTGTATTGCAATACGCTCTGAAGGTTCTTTCACATTTGCAGAAGCTTGTGAAACGGGTGCTAGAATCCCAACAGAAAATGCAGTAGTTGTTAAAATAATACCTAACTTTTTAAATTTACCCAAAATATACCTCCTAAAATACTATTTACCATAATTATAATATATTTATCCATAATTGGGAATTGATTTTACAGATAATTTCCTCTTCGCAGAAAATACATTGGGCAATCCGTCCTTTTTCTTCATTTTCTCATTTCTTTACCACATCAAAATTTGCACCAATTAACACCCAATTCTGAGGGAATGATAGTCCTAATTTCCAATAACCAATACCACGAAGGTTATATTGTTTAATGAGATTGAATTTAGCTTGAATAGATCTAGCATCTTCAAACCACACCATATGTGCCCTACCTTGCTCATCATAGTATTCAAAAAATGGTGCTTGGGCTCTCCAATCATACTGAATTGCTGCATTATAACGTTTAGCAATTTCAATGGCTCGCTGTGGACTAAGCGCTTCTGCATACGGTCCCCCTTGAACAAAAGGTAACGTCCAATCGTAGCCATATAAATTTTGCCCCAACATAATTTTGCTTGCAGGTATTTCACTCACCGCATATTTTACAACTGCCTCTACCTCTGGGAGAGGTGAAACGGCCATTGGTGGGCCAGCTGAATATCCCCATTCATAAGTCATGAGTAAGACAAAGTCCACGATTTCCCCATGTGCTCTATAATCATGTGCCGCTGTCCATGGTCCTCGTTCACTATCACTTGTTTTAGGAGCTAATGCTGTTGACACTGTATATCCTTGAGCGTGGAATTTTTCTACAGCTCTTCTTAAAAAATTGTTATAGGCTTGTCTTTGATCTGCGGGCAAATTTTCAAAATCAAAGTGGATATCTTTGACGTCACCAAGTTGCTTTGCCTCCGCAAGAATATTATCAAATAACAAATCTTGAACAGCCGTACTTTGAAAAATATCTCTCGCTAATTCCCCACTAAAACTAAAATTCTCCAAATTAGAAATAACCATCGCCATTGAAGCTCCCGTATCATTTGCAATTTGCGTCACACCTTGGCTTGGCGGTCTCTGTAAAGTACCATCACGCCTAGCCTCATAACTAAATAAAGCTAAATATGTTAAATAGGGACCCGCTTCCCTTGCTTGATTCAAGAGTGCCTCACTAACAGATGTTCCTCTCGGCTCTAAATAGGCCAATGTTTGTGCTCTTGTTTTTGGCGGTTGTGGAATATACAATCTCGCTCCAACAGCTAATGGTTGATTGGGATTAATGCCATTTACTTGTGCAAGCGTTACATAATTAATACCGAAACGTTGACCAATTGACCATAAGCTATCACCTGGCTGTACATAATAAAAGCTTCCGACAATCGGGATTACAAGAGCTTGCCCCACAACTAAACGATTTGGCTCTGGAATTTGATTGGCATCTATAATGCTCTGAACCGTAGCCCCATACGCCTGTGCAATACCCCATAAAGACTCGCCAGCCCGTACAACGTGTATTTGAATGATTTTGCCTCCTTCTAGCTTGATAAAATCATACCTATAAAGCTTATGAAATCAGAGATGAAAAGATGTCTCTCAACAACTCTGCAAAAATACAACACTATTTATTGTGAATGAATGTTGGACTATATTATGTCCCTACTTTAATACAAAGAAAATATTCTTCGTTCATTGGATTTCATGAAAGAATTTTCTTTTAAATATGTATATCAACTAAGTTTACTGAGTAATATTTTCGGCTCCTTCTCTGTTACCAGTAATAGAGAAGCGCAAAATGATACTTATCTAAATAGCATTAATCGTACAAATGTTCTATTTTTTACATACTCTTCAGCAAAGTTTCACCCACTTTTTACCCTACAAATCAGTTGCAGCAGGCTACTTTTTGTTACACTTTTCCCAAAATATTTTACGCAACTAGCGTCATATGCCTTATTCTTTTCCCGGTTCTCACTCTTGTATAATGAAATTATTGTAAGGAGGTGTTAGATTGCGTTTATTTTACCAGCAAAAAGTAATCGGTAAGAAATCTCGTAAGCTTGAAAAAATTCCATTTTCAATTGAAAAGCCTGTCATAACGTTACAAGATTTACTTGTTCAGCTTGTTACACAGCAAGTACAACAATTTAATGAAAAAATGGTAGATACACCACTTCATCTATATTTAACGGATCAGCAATTAGTAGACGCGGCCCAATATGGCAAAGTACAGTTTGGAGAAAAGAAAAAGGATGCTTTACAGTCAGTTGATCATGCTATTTCCACAATGCTTCAAGCCTTTCAGGACGAGCTGTTCTTAGTCCTTCATAATGAAGAGCCTTTAGATTCTCTTTCTACACCATTAAACATACAGGAAGATGATGTTTTTACATTTATTAAACTTACTATGCTTGCAGGACGAATTTGGTAGGAGGGATTTTTGATGACACTTTCACCTGAACAAAAGACACATTTTCAAACTATAGCTGATTCTGCACCTATAGCAATACAGCCTTTAGCAGCCGCACTGTTAAAATACATGGACAATAGAGATTATGACATTGAACCACTTATAGCTGCTCAGCAATATTCATCACTTGGAGAGCTATTTAGTGGACCATTATTTGAAGTGCTTACCTTGTTTTCTTCACAAGAACGTGCACTCAAGATCAAAAAACTAGCATTACGTTTTGATGCTACAATGTTTCAAACAGATGCTTTACGTCGATCTTTTCGTTCATCTCAACCAGTGCAAGACCATCTTTTTCAATGTTTACAGTTAATAGAAGAGATGCTGACATTTGAGGAAATTACTTTGCAGGAGTTATTAACGAATCATCGCCAATATGAACATGGGACTTATCCAAACTATAGCTCGTATGTCTTGAAGAATGAAAATGTGAAAGTCATGGGTTTTAATGTTTTTGAACAGTTGCTCGCTGAAGAACTATCATTAGAAAACCCTTCCATCGAAGAAGCAGTAGAGAGTATTTTATTTGATGAGCATCAAAGTAGCTTTTTCGGTCATCCATTCATTCGAGGTATTTTCAAGTCAAGTAATCGTCGTATGCATGATGCACTAGGTAAACTCTTAATAGCAGCTGCACGACAAGAAGGTTTACGACAGGCAATAGTAGAAAATATTGACCATGGCAATCTAGATGCACAGCTCAACATGATGAAGCTTATTCAGGAGCATCGCCTGACACGCTTCTCCTCTGTAATTCGAGCAGTCGATACTTGGATGGGACTTGGCTATAATAGCTTCGAAAATCAAAAAATAACAGAGGAAGTTCTTACATTAGCCATCCAAGCAATTGAAGAAGACAGCTTTGTTGAGCAATTGTTAAAAAGTGAACGTACAATTGATGTTTATGTTGCATTATGGGCTACTGCTACAAAGGACTATACGAAGTTAAATGACCTTGTAACAAAACTCTTAAAGCGTGACAAGCATATCCAACTTACAACGCTTGCCTTTTTGAAAAACTTATCGAAAATCTCCTTTACAGCGCCATTTGTGAAGGATTTAATCTTATCAACAAAAGATATTGAGCTGTTTGCCTTTGCATGGGGCAATTTTCTTTATACTAATCACCATATTAATAGTGAGTATGCAAGAGACAATGAATGGGAGCAAATCCTTCAAACCTTCATGCAAGAAAACACACAGCTACAAGGGATTGAATACCTCTTATTTGAACAGCTTGAGTGGGCAAAGAATGAAATAACGAAAGATGGACTTATCATTACAGGCAAACCACTATCCTTTGTCTATGTCCATTTGTCATTAGAAGATTTAATTTCAACACAAATTATTTTAGCCCACCATATACAAGACGAGGCATTATTCCAACGAATTATTGAGCATGCAGATTCTTACTCACCATCAAGTAGAATCGGCCTACTGAATATTTATTGTCTTGACCCTGTCACAGAAGGTCAACGTGAATTTTTATTTAATTCTTTACGGGATCGCAGTTCCATCAATCGTTCTCTTGCGTTAAAGAAAATACATGCTCTAACACCAACAGAAGAAGAAATAGCAAAAATTGAAGATCTTTTAGCTAATAAATCAGGTGCACTTCGTAAAGAGGCTATTTCACTCTTAAAAGTTCAGCCACAGAACCATCTATTACAAAGTGCTGAAAGGCTATTAAAAGATAGTAAGCAGTTAAAGAGACTTGGAGGGCTTGAGTTACTATTAGAAGCCTCTAAGGAATACAGCTTAGCAAGCGAGCTAATTACAGCTTTATGCTCCTTATTACCAAAAGTAACTAAAAACGAGCAAGTTTTGTTAGAGCAATTAATTACAAGGGATGCCCCAGAGTATAACGAGCGTAATGGCTTTGGCTTATATACACCACATCCCCCTATTCAATACGACTGTATTTCTGATGGAGCCATTCAAATGAACGGTGAAGAGCCTTGGCAACAACTTGTTCCACTTTATGCACAGACACCTACACCCTTCGAAAAATTCTTTCAATATGATGTTGATAAATTATTATCTAAGCTAGAGCAGCTTATTCAACTTTTAGATAAACATGCTGAACTAGAATATGAAACATACCAATGGAATGACACACCCATTAGCACTACATTAGGACAAAGATATAGTGTAATGGCAACTAAATCGGATAATCAAAGACATGCTAGTCTTGATGCTTATCCTATCCCCGAAGAAATTGTTCAATGGATGAAGACAGCATTATTTAGTAATGAGGACTTAGCCTATTTTAATTTTTACCATAATCTATCAGAATACCCTGCTGCTCATGATCTTTCCGAAGCAGCTCATACACTAATTAAACCGTTCTTCCAATACAAAGAATTAAAAGTACGTGTTGCGCAATTTAATTCCTTGAAATATGACGATACAATTCAACAGATTTTCTCAGTGCTATCCCAAGACATCGACAAAATCTCAGGTGATACAGTGCTACATCAGGAAGCACTTTCATTACTCGAAAAGCATGCACCCGAATTTAATCGCTTCGAACAGGCAGTAGTCATAATGTTACAGCTATTCAAACAAATCCCTGCTGATCAGTGGCAACTTGATGTTCGAGAGAAGGGTTATTATTACTATCGTTCCACTTCTACCATTATCGATTTAGATGTCATTGAGACATTTGTTGATCGATGCTGGTCTGATTACACAACCTATGGTGAATATGTCAAAATGCTAGCTATCAATGAAGAGCTAACAAAGCGTATGAAAAATGAAAGCTATAAGCCAAACGTCTACAATTTATCTTTATTCCAATATTTAGATGCAATGAAGGTTGGTTTATTTACGCAAGATCACTTATTTGAGGCCATCTTTACCAATACGCTCGCTTCAGAAATATTTATCGAGCCAACTAAATTGCGAGAACGCTATCAACAGTCATTTGAAGATTTAACCGATTTCTTTACTATTCGTGAACAAGCAATTGATCGAATTTTAGCCATAGAGCTAAAACGTGGTGATACGCCTACTGCTGTTACAAAGTTAGCTAGTAGCATTTCTTATTTTGAGGGTATTAATTATTTCTTACAAATTCTACAGGCACTTGACGGAGAAAAACTTGCGCGAGGATATATTTGGCAGGCAGAAACGAAAAAGGATGTATTCTCCAGATTGCTAACTAACTGTTACCCTAAAAAAGAAGAAACAGCCCAGCAATTAAAAGAAGCATGGCTGAAAACAGACATTTCTAAAGAACGTTTAATTGAAGCCATGATGTATAACCAACATTGGATAGACCTTGTCAGTGAAGTGATTGGCTGGGATGGACTAAAAGAATCAGCCTGGTATTTTATCGCTCACACCACAGATTCTTTATCCGACTTTGCCAAAGATCAGATTGCCCTTTTCTCTAGCATAACTGCTGAGGATTTCCGTGATGGTGCATTCGATTTAGCTTGGTTCCAAAGCGCCTATCAAACACTTGGGGCTAAGAAATTCAAACTTGTTTATGATGCTGCAAAATATGCCTCTGAAGGAGCCAACCATCGTCGGGCACAGCTTTATGCCGATACAGCCATCGGTAAACTCAGTCCAAAAACGTTAATGCAAGAAATTCAAGATAAACGCAATAAAGATAAACTACGCGCACTTGGTCTTATCCCTTTAATAAAATCGGATGACAAAGACGCCCTAACACGCTATCAATTTATTCAACAGTTTTTGAAGGAAAGTAAGCAATTTGGTGCCCAACGCCGCGCAAGTGAGGCTCGAGCAGCAAGTATCGCACTAGAAAATTTAGCGCGTAATGCAGGAGATGGAGAAGCCACTCGCTTCACATGGCGTATGGAATTATCTGCCTTTAACGATATGAAGCATTTGTTTAAAGCACAACAGATCGAGCAAATTACAGCACATCTACAAATAGAAGATGACGCCTCTGTAGCTATTATTGTTGAAAAGGATGGTAAACGTCTAAAGAACGTTCCTGCTGCATTAAAAAAGCATGCTGATATTGTAACCTTGCAGGAAGCCAGAAAAGACCTACAAGAACAATACAAACGAGCACGCCCAGCTCTTGAGCAAGCAATGGAATTAGAAACTGTATTTCCGATCGAGGAGCTCATTCATTTATTGGCCCATCCGATCCTAGCTCCACTTTTACAAAAACTAATATTTATCAGCGATGATTACGTTGGAATGCTTACACCACAAGGCTTACAGCTTCTATCGGCTGACATTGTGGACCTTGCTCCTTCGTCCTCTATAAAGATTGCTCATCCTTTCCATCTTCTAGAAAGTGGTCAATGGAGACAGTGGCAATCCTATATGTTCGAGCACAAAATACAACAGCCATTTAAGCAAGTGTTCCGTGAGTTATATCTCATCAATGCTGATGAAAAAGCACAGAAACAATCATTGCGCTATGCAGGACATCAAGTAAATCCTTCACAAACAGTAGCCTTGTTGAAAACACGTGGCTGGCAAATCAGCTATGAAACAGGACCACGTAAAGTATATTATAAGGAAAATATTGTGGCATCCTTGTATGCACAGGCAGATTGGTTTACGCCAGCAGAAATTGAAGCACCTGCAATCGAAGGTGTTTACTTCTATGATCGACTATCAGGCAAACATATCGTTTTAGATGATATTCCAGCTGCGATATTCTCTGAGGTTATGCGAGATATTGATCTCGTTGTCAGCGTTGCTCATATTGGGGGTGTAGACCCAGAGGCAAGTCATTCTACTGTTGAAATGCGCAGTATTATCGTAGAAGAATTGGCGAAATTATTGAAGCTAAACAATGTGGAAGTGAAAAAGCAACATGCCCTCGTAGAAGGTAAGCTAGCAAGTTACTCCTTACATTTAGGAAGTGGTGTGGTGCATCAAATAGGCGGTTCCATGATCCCGATTATTGCTGTACCTTCTCAGCATCGGGGACGAATTTTCTTGCCGATGGTGGATGATGATCCGCGTACTGCTGAGATCATGTCCAAGCTTTTATTATTAAGTGAAGATACAAAAATTAAAGACCCTGCCATATTAACTCATATTCGAAGCTATGAGCAAATGCGCTAACTTCACACTAGATAAAAACAGGTGACGTATTTCGTCGCCTGTTTTTTACTGTACATCTGTTTTAATCATTTCAAATAATAGTGGTACATTCGTGCCTCGTTGCAATGAATGGCAGTCCTCCATTAAAAATGACCAACTTTTCTTTATCTTTTCCCTATAAGGCAACTCTGAACTGACCGGGAGGTATGCGCTTAGGTATTCCTCAATCGTGCCTGACAGATTGTCCATAAATTCATCTGCTTTTTGCATTTTTTCTGTAGGGATTTCATTGCGCTCATTCCATAAGACATGCTCTAAATTCGTAGAAAAATAAAATAATTGATAAGGTACTTTCATACGGTTAATGCTAAAGTGATCGTTGGCGATCAGAATTCTGGCATTCTTCGCCTTCATATCATTGCGTTGTTCAATTTGTTGTTTACGTTTATCAGACTTCACTAAAATAGCATCCTCTGTATAAAATAAGTTTTGCTCGATAGTCTCATCTACCTTGACGCATTCTGGTGCGATAAAGCATCCATCTGCATCTGTAATATGAACAACAGCAGTTAAATCATTGGCTAAAAATTTATATTTTTGAAGATAGCTTTGAATCACACGTACAACACTGTTTTTAATATTGGGGATCCGTTTGTGTGCATCCCACTTTGTTAAAATATCTTCACGTTGCACATCAAAGCGTATCGTCGAATTCGCAAAATGAGCATCTAAATAATCCTCTAAAATAATTTGCTCTGTCTGCCCTTCCACAATAATTAAAAGTACTTTTTTAGTCATGTTGAACACCCGCTTTACGAAAAGCACGCTTTATTTTAAATGTTTTGGTTTCCTTATATATCTCTTCGTCCTGTCCACCAAGTTGGATAGCACGTAAATAGACATCTCTAGCGTTATTCACTTCTTTAATACCTTTTAGCTGCATATAACGGTGATGTTCATTCGTTGTCGTAAACCATAAATTTTTAATAGCTAGCACCTCTAACACACGTAGATTATGGGATGTAAAAATAAGTTGCCCTTTTCCATCCTCATCTATCACTGTTAACAACTCGCCCAACAAATATTCAAATACACCTGAGTCTAATTCATCAATCACTACACATGCATTCGGATTATTGTATACAGCAATTAATACACTAAGAATCGAAATGATCTTTAAAATTCCCTCTGACTCTGTTCGTAGCGGTAATTCCCGCTCCCCACGCTGAGACAAAAATTCAAAACGAATTCCCTGCTCACCATTGTCCATCATTTGCTTTGTAATGATATTAATTTTAATCGTCAAACCAGGAATAATTGCTGAGAGCACTTGATTACTTTGTTCAATAACTTCACATAGAGCATAGAATGCATCCTCTGGTAATAAAGCTGGTCCATTTAAATCATAGGGAATAAGGCCTCTTGTTTTCTCTAAATGAATACTGAATGGCATCATTCGTTCTTCAAATAGTGGGGCAATATTTTGATTATTAACAACATGTAAGTCCCGACTAAAATCGACGGCAATATTTTGTAGCAACTGCATTTCTAACTCAGAAAGTCGTTCCTTTAATAATGGCTTTATATCTTTATGGAATAGAAATGACATATTTTGTTTTCTTGCTAGCTGTTGAATAACAAGTAATTGGATTCGTGCTTGTTCACTCAAATCATCCAGTTTTAATTGACGGATTTGTACATCCTTCTCTGTCACTGCCACTAAAATCTTTGATCGCTTCCCTTTCGTATTTTCTCGATAGGTAAGACGTTCTAGCGTAGTATATAGTCGGTGCTGATCCTCCTGTAGCTCCACATAGTAATTCACAAAAAATGTACCGAATTGATTCTCAACTAAAAATTCCACATTCATGCTAGCGGTTTGCTCTCCTGCCAATATGAGTCGCTTCTCTTTTGAGGGTAGCTTCATTTCAGTAAGCCATCCTGATATAAGTGTCTTCAATAAACTGAATGCATCTACAATGGTTGTCTTTCCAGAGCCATTTTGTCCATATAGGCCAACAACATTCGCTTGTAGAAATGTTTCAAAATTTACTGCGAGTACAATTTCACCCTGTCGTACATTTCGTAAATTCTGTATGTTTATTTTTTTTATCTTAATAATTGCCATATGCTAAACATCCTTTTAGCTTTTTCCCTTATTATAATGAATTTCGTTATATTTTATAACAAATTCAAACTTAGGTATCCATAGCCTATTGCCTATGACAAAAATTGCAATAGGCATATGTTAGAAAAAATGAAGAAAGGTGTGTTTTATTGGTTTATCCTAGATTAGCCCCTGATGATTTTAACAGTCAATTTCGACCAGGTATGAAAATATGGGTAACACTCCCTACTGGTACTTATTCAGGTACATTGATTCGAACATTTGGAACTGGAGGAAGAACAGCAGAAATTCAGCTAGATAACGGTCAAATAGTAACTGTGGATGTTAGTCAAATCACTGCTGCAGGTACAGGAACACCGCCTGGTAGTTCCTATCCGCCGCCATACCCACCACCTTATCCGCCACCTTATCCGCCACCCTATCCGCCTCAACCTTATCCACCACAGCCCTATCCACCGCAGCCTTATCCGCCACGACCTTATCCACCTCAACCTTATCCACCGCAGCCTTATCCGCCACGTCCAGGGGGACAATATCCTGGTTTCCCACCACCATTAATACCAGGACTTCCGAATATTTTACCGGGTATTTTTGGTAATCCGCGACCATAACAACTAGAAAAGGTTATTTCTTTATTCAGCAATAAAGAAATAACCTTTTTTTCATTTTATCCCCATAATAAAAATCATCCAATTCCTTTCCACATAAGACATGGCATAATAAGTAAAAAGCCCTAACAAGTAATTGAAAATTGGCATTTCCGCCAAACTTTAAATCAATTGAAAATAAGTTCGTTCTGAGCATACTTCTTTTTTATACTAGGAACAGTTGAATTTTTTGTAAAAATTTAAGCTAACTTAAAAAATATATAGACTAAAAAACTAAATTTCATCGTTTATTTATAGAAATCATGACTTTAAATAGTAAGTTTTCTGGGTTGTGAATCATTTTTTTTGGCAGTATAGTAGTTAAATGATAGGGGATAAATAGATTACTTTGCATTTATAAATATTTAACACGCGTCTGGACTTCTACGAATAACATCAACATCTTCAAGGTGTAATACATTTACTAAATTATCCATTCATAGTCCTTAGCTTGAAATATTTGCTATATCATATTAGGAGGAAAAGCATGAAAACACGCAAGAAGCAGCAAATGTCTATTAGTAAGAAATTAACTGCAATAGTAGTGAGTATTTTATTATTATTTGGATTAGTTACTTTAGGTCTTTCTTATTATATAGTAAGAAATAGTAATTTAACAGACATGAATCAATCTCTTTCTGACAAAGGCATGATCCTAGCCAAAACCATTGATATTACTACACTAAAATCCATATTAGAGAATCCTACAAATAGTAACCCCGATGCTCTACGTCTAACTAGAGAGATGGATGCAATCAATGATAATTCAGATAGTATTACCAATCTATTTTTAATTACAGTTAACGGTGAAAATATTAATGCACCTGTTCTATCATCTAGTATACTTGAACTAGGGGCAGAGTATAATCAAGATATGATTGCAATGGGTTTATCTCCTGATTTCCTAGCAAGAATTAAAGAAGTCTTTGATACAAAAAAAGCAACAGCAACAGATATTTATAGCGATGAATATGGTAGCTATAAAACAGGCCTTACACCAATCTTGGATGAAAATGGGGACATGCTGGCTGCTTATGCCATTGACTATGATGTATCAATGGTAACAGGAAAAGCGATGTCTGAAGCCCTATGGACGTTATTAGTAACGGTTATTTTCTTAATTGGTTCATCCATTGCTGTTTACACTCTTTTAAGAAAAAAATTAACACCAATTCAACAACTTTCCTTACAATCGAAAAAGGTCGCAGAAGGTAATTTAGAACTTGAACCGTTACCAGTTACTTCAACAGACGAAGTAGGAATGCTCACACAAAACTTTAATTCAATGATTGAAAATCTAAAAAATGTTATTAAGAGTACAACGAATGTGTCTGAACGTGTTTCAAACACAGCCAATGTTTTATCTGTAAATATGCAAGAAGCTTCTGATTCATATAATAATGTAGCATCTTCCATGCAGGAAATTGCAAGTGGCGCTGATCTTCAAGTACAAAAGGCTAAAGAAAGTACAGTTACTATTGAAGAAATGAGTATTGGTATTCAACGCATTGCTATGACATCCAATCAAATTTCAGAATCCTCAATTTTAGCATCTGAGGAAGCTGAAAGAGGGAATGAATCGACAAATAAATCTGTTGCACAAATGAATGCTATTAGTAAGGCTGTTAATCAATCCGCAGCTTCTGTTAAATTACTTGGCGAACATTCCAATAAAATTGAAGAAATTGTAGGAATCATTACAGGGATTGCTTCTCAAACCAATTTACTTGCATTGAATGCGGCTATCGAAGCTGCACGTGCTGGAGAAGCTGGTAGTGGCTTCGCAGTGGTTGCTGATGAGGTACGTAAACTTGCCGAACAATCTGAGGCATCTGCACGTGAAATTTCTACACTTATTTCTCATATCCAGCATGATACAAACGAATCTGTAAATATCATGGTTCACGCTGTAGAAGAAGTAGATCATGGTATTGTCATGATCAATGATTCGGAAAAATCATTTAGCCAGATCTTAACTTCCATTCACCATGTGACAGGGCAAATTCAAGAGCTTTCTGCAACGATTGAAGAAATGGCAGCTGGTATGGAAGAAGTAACGTCTGCTGTTAAAGATATGGAAGATTTTTCAGTCAATTCAAAGGACAATACAAGAGCAGTAGCAGCAACTTCTGCCTCTCAATTGAATACAGTACAACGAGTTTCTGAAGAGGCTCAAGTATTATCCGAGTTATCTGATGAATTAATGAATGTTGTTAATACCTTTGTAGTGAAATAAAAAATGAAAGGGCTGCCTTATTAAGGAGAGTTATTTCCGTTAGTTTCTCACAGATTGCTTCACTACTGTGGACCTAATGATGATAATCGCTCCTTCATAAGTGTCGGCCCTTTTCTAAAATAGGAGTTGTCATAATTGAATAATAAACAAGAATTTGATGTACACCCATCCCAAAATAATAAGCATTCTTTTAACCAACAAACGCCATCCTCCAATAGCACACAATTGTTGAACAAAGAAGACTTACTCGCATATCAAACGTTAAACCGAACAATGGCTAACTACGATCAAAACACCACAATACCTGATGTATTTTATCAGGCAGCACAAAAGTTTGCAGAACGAATCGCATTATCCTATGAAGGTGGAAAACTTACCTACCGTCAGCTAAATGAACAATCCAACCAAGTTGCTCATATGTTAGTTGCCAACGGTCTAAAAAAAGGAAACTATGTAGCGATTGTGATGGAACGTAGTAAAGAAACAGTCATTAGTTTGTTAGGTATCCTGAAAGCTGGTGGTGTTTATGTTCCCATTGATCCGAGCTATCCAAAAGAACGTTGTCAGTACCTATTAAACGATACAGGTGCTCCATTTATCATAACGAAAAACGAACATACAGCTCTACTGAATGATTTTATACATAATGATTCTCAAACACGCACAGTGTTCACTATCAACCAAACGGAGCAAGGGTATTCACAGGAAAATATGCAATGTGAACTGCTTCCATCCGATTTAGCCTATATTATTTATACTTCTGGTTCAACAGGTAAACCAAAAGGCGTCATGCTTAAGCATGAAGCTGTCATTAATTTAATAACAGATAATCAACGAATCTACCATTCAACTAAAGAAGATGTTTATTCCCAGTTTATTTCTTATAGTTTTGACCCTTCTATAACAGAAACTTTTACTGCTTTATTTTCAGGAGCAAGACTTCATATGCTTACAAGTGTCGAACGTCTGTCCATTGAGGCATTTGCTGATATGATCGGCCGTGAGCAAGTAACGACTGCTACTGTTCCAAATGCTTTCTTTACACAGCTAGCTACACATTTACCAGTAAGCTATAGGGAAAAGCTTGCGACATTAAATTATTTATCTGTAGGTGGTGAAGCCCTATTGCCTGCCATTGTTCAAAAATGGCAAGAGAAATTTGGACTTACTACAGAAATTATTAACGTGTATGGACCAACTGAATGTACAGTATTGTCCTCCTATTTTAAGGTGAAAAGTCAGATAACAGACATGCAATCTAGTATCCCTATTGGCAGACCAATCGCCAATTATGAAATGTATGTTATTAATACGGACGATCAGCTATGTCCCGTTAATACAATCGGAGAATTATGTATTGCTGGTGCTGGTTTAGCAGCAGGTTATTTACATCAGCCTGAAAAAACAGCTGAAGTATTTGTACCTCATCTCTTAAAGCCAGATCAAAAAATGTATCGAACAGGTGATTTAGTTCGACTATTGCCAACTGGTGTCATTGAATTTGTTGGACGTAAAGACTCTCAAATTAAAGTAAGAGGTTTCCGTATCGAACTTGGAGAAATCGAAACAGTATTGAGCAATCATACAAGCATTCAGGAAGCTGTGATTATTGCGAAGAAAATGGCTGATGGAAATAATCATTTATTTGCCTACTATACAGTGGCAAGTGGTATGCAGCTTGAGGAGAATCTTTTAAGGGACTACTTAGCAAATCTTTTACCAGATTATATGGTACCAGAGCAATTTATTGAATTGCAAGAAATGCCGTTATCCCCTACAGGAAAAATTGATCGAAAGCACTTAGCTTCATTGGAATTAACTTTATCACGCAGCACTACATATATTGCCCCAGAAAATGATACACAGCGTATGCTTGCTACTGCATGGGAATTTGTACTCGGTATTGAGCCAATTGGCATTCACGATAACTTCTTTCATATCGGTGGACATTCGCTAAAAGTGCTCGAGATTCTTGTACAAGTGAAAAAACATATACCATTCTTAAAGATTCAGGATTTCTTCCAATATCAAACGATTGCTGAACTGGATCATTATATTCGTCATTATCAACCAGAAGCGATTGAAGATCAAGACGAGCCAGCTAAAAGCATTGTATTCAAAGACTTAATGGAGCCTAGTCCTCTACAAGTCTCCCAAAACGTGAAGCCCTTGCCAATGACATCGGTATTATTAACTGGGGCTACAGGTTATTTAGGTAGTCATGTATTATATGAGCTATTAGCAACAACAACTGCGCACATATATTGCCTTATTCGACCGAGTGCCCAAACTACGATTGAAGCCAAACTAATAGAAAGTATGCAATTTTATTTTGGTAATACGATTGTTCAGCAATTGAAAGACCGTGTCACTGTTATCCAAGGTGACTTAGGCAAGCAACGACTTCATTTATCTGATAAAGATGAACAAATTATTATGAAAGAAATCGATGCCATCATTCATTGTGGTGCAGATGTACGTCATTTCGGTGCAGCTGATCATTTTAATAATGTCAATGTGAATGGAACTCGCTATTTGCTTGAAGTAGCCAAACAGAAACCAGGTGTGCATTTCCATTATGTATCGACTATTGGAATTCCAGAGGAGCTAGCAGCCATCCAATGGGGACCAGATGAAGCAAAAGGTAACTTCAATTACGATGTAAAGCTAACTAATGTTTATACTCAAAGTAAGCTAGAAGCAGAAAATCTTGTTCGAAACGCTGTACATGATGCGATCCCTGTCTCCATTTATCGTGTAGGAAATTTAAGCTGTCATTCTGAAACAGGTAAATTCCAACGTAATATCGATGACAATGCCTTTTACCGTATGATTAAATCAATGCTTTATTTAGGTAAAACTCCTACGGCACAATGGCATGTTGACTTCACACCAATCAATTATGCTAGTCAGGCACTTGTTTCTTTGGCAAGTCAGCCAGCAACCAACGGCCATGTCTTCCATTTATGTAACCCTGTATCGCTTACTTATTTAGAATTAATCGATATGCTTAAAGAAATTGGATATGACTTAACAATTGTTTCAACACAAGAATATACAGATTGGCTTTTAAATGGCGATCATTCAAAAGATGTACAGGAATATTTATCGTTAGCCATTGCGCAGCTTGAAGGTGATGGAGCAAGTGACTCCCCATTTATCTTCAATTGCAAAAAAACGATAGAATTTTTAGCGCATACAAAGATTGAATGTGCGGTACCAAATACAGCCTTTATTCACAGAATGATTCAATATGGCATTGATACAGGCTACTTTCCTGAGCCAAAACAAGTCAATATAAGATGATAAAACAAACTATACAGCTATTTGCACTACCTCTAGGCGCTCAGTTAGCACCATCAGAATGGGATGCTTTTCTTAAAGCACTCCCTTGTGAGGTGCAAAGAAAAGTTCAGCAATACAAGCACTGGCAAGATCAGCAAAGAGCGTTGCTAGGTAGCACTCTTATTAGATGGGCACTCCTTCCCTATATAGATGACGTTCTGTTACATCTAGCTCATAATGAATTAGGGCGCCCATATATTGCAGGACACCCTCATTGGCAGGGGGATTTTAATCTCTCTCATTCTGGGGATTGGATAGTGTTAGCAGTCACCACTATCGGACGAGTGGGCATTGATGTTGAAGAAATAAAGCCAGTTAGTGAAGATATGATGATATATGCGCTTTCTGAGACAGAGCGTCAATTGGTCTCTCATCAACCTTTACATGTTTTTTATGAGTTTTGGACTTTAAAAGAGGCTCTTTTTAAAACAGGCTTATTACCAATCCTATCGCCACATTTGCTTGATACTACAAATATAAAAAAAACAAGGAAAGACCTTTTTACCCAATTACTCTATCTCGATCAGCAACATCCTGTAACCGTCTGCTGGAGCAATGAAAATTCTAAGATAATAACCACAATATTAAATAAAGAGCAGCTTCTACAGCTATAACAAAGGAGGAGAAATTGAATAATTTCTCCTCCTTTTATTATTAGTAGAAAACGCTGCCCTATCGTGTCATTTATTCGCCCCGCTAGGACAGTGCTTTTTATATTATTTAAATAAGTCTGGATACATTTCTTTCGCTAGTGTCTCCATTCCGTCAATTGTGTTATAGCCATAGCCGAACATGTAATTGTAATCTACGATATATATTTGTTTATTTTTAATAGCCTTCATGCTTGAAAGTTTAGGATTGGCATAAATTTCTTCACGTACTTTTGTCAAATCAGAACCGTCCCAGTTAGGAAGTATTAATACATCTGGATCTGCTGCAATTAATGTCTCAACACTTACATCGCCTGTTTCATCTTTGAAAATATTATCTAATTTAACCATTTTGAATGCATCATTAAAAAATGTTTCGTCGTGTGCTGGATAAATAAAAAGCTCTTTTGGATCATTTGTATGCAGATAAGCAAATGTTTTTTCTTCTTTAATACTTTCTAATTTTGAAGAAATATCTTGTTGTCGGCCTTTTAGTTCGTTAATAAAGCTATCTGCTTTGTCTTGAACATTAAAAATTTCACCGATATTTTCGATATCTTTATAAATAGAATCATATGTACCACCTGTTACAGATGACTCTAAAACATATGTTTTTACACCCATTTCATTAAGAGAGTCTACTGTCCCTACTCCCCATTCAGCATTATCAAATAAGCCACCACGACCAAATACTAAATCAGGATTAGTCCCTAATGTAACCTCTTTCCCAACATATTCATCACTTAAAATATTTAGCTTAGCATACTGTTCTTCTACAGATTTATCAACTGCTCCAAAGTTCGCACCAACACCAACGATTTTATCGCCTAATCCTAGATGTAATAATAATTCTGCTGCCGGGCGTGTATTTGCCATAATTCTTTCAGGTGCTTTATCAAATACTTGATCTTTCTTTTCCCATGTTGATCCCCCTTCAGCCTTTGTAAAGTTCTCAATTGTTAGTGGATAATGCTCTTTTATTTGTGTTTCCTTAGATGCATCTTTTGATGTGTTACCGCAGGCTGTTAATGTTAACAAAGCCGCTAAACCAATTCCTAATAATAATTTTTTCTTCATGGTTTTCCTCCTACAGTCCATATGCAAAGCCTAATCCATTCGTCACCGGATTAGTAAATGTTTGACATTTTATATGATATAAAGCTTCTATTGTTTCTGGTGTTAAAACTTCTTGTGGTGTACCATGTGCATAGATTTCACCATCTTTTACGGCATAAAGATAGTCACAGTAATGTGCTGCCATTTCTAGATCATGAAGAGCTGCTAAAACACCGATGTTTAAACTTCTTACACAGGATAGTATTTCAATTTGATAGCGAATATCTAAATGATTTGTTGGTTCATCCAAAATCATAAATTTAGGCTGTTGGGCAATCGTTCTAGCTAAAATAACCCTTTGCTTTTCGCCGCCAGATAGTGAAAGAAAGCTACGCCCTCTATAAGATTGTAAGTTCGTTCTTGTCAATGCCTCTTCTACGATGTCAAAATCCTTTTGGTTATCTGACTCTAGCATTTTTTTATGAGGTGTTCTTCCTAACATCACCATTTGTTGAACTGTTAAATCAAAGTGCATTTCATTGAATTGTCCAACCACGCCTAAGTGCTGAGAAATCTTTTTTTCGGGACTTTTTAAAACATCTAAATCATCTAAGAAGACCATTCCTTTTTGAGGCACTAAGCTTTTATAAATGCTTTTTAGTAAAGTTGATTTTCCGCATCCGTTTGGTCCGATTAAGCCCACAAATTGCTGCTTATTCACATGAATGGATATGTTTTTTACGATTTCCTTTTTGCCGATTTTTACTTCTATTTCCTTTGCTACTAATTCCATTGTTCTACCCTCCGAAGTTGTAACCTTTTTTTACAATCATATAGATAAATAATGGTGATCCAATGACAGAAGTAATAATACCAATCGGTAATTCTACATTTTGGATTAATGTACGAGACAGAATATCCGCCCAAATCATGAAAAGACCGCCTAAGAGCAATGTTCCTAGCATTAATCGTTTATGATCTGCCCCGAAAATACCTCTCGTAATATGTGGAATAATTAAACCAACAAAACCGATCATACCTGCATAAGCGACCATCGTCCCTGTAATAAGCGAGGTAAGAATCATATACAATTTACGATAAGCACTTAAATTGATCCCTAATGTGATAGCTGATTCATCCCCAAGTAGCATTGTATTTAGCACGCGATGTTGGAAAAGGAATAATACAGCTCCTAGCACAATGACGAATGTTAAAATCGGTGTTTTGTCCCAGCTTGCGGATGCTAAACTCCCCATAGACCAGAACGTAACCGTTTTGATACCCTCTGCATTATTGGCAAAAAAGATGATAAGGCTTGAAAACGAACTACATAATGCACCGATAACAACCCCTGATAAAACCAATTTCACTGAGGTTGCTTTACCTCCAATACTGGATAAGATAAGCACTGCCATAGAGGTAAACATCGCTCCTGCAAATGCACCAAAGGCTACTCCAAATTGTGCTAGCAATGCACTACTCCCAAAACCAACTAGGATAGCAAAGGTTGCTCCCAATGACGCTCCTGAAGAAATACCAAGTATGTATGGATCAGCAAGTGGGTTTTGGACAACTGCCTGCATGACAGCGCCACACAATGCAAGTCCGACACCAATTAATAAGGCAAAAACCACACGTGGCATTCTGACCTGTAAAATAATATTCAAGTAGGATTCACTTTCCACACTATCAAGGGTGCCAAGTTTTCCATTGGATATAGTATGTAGCAAAATATCCATCGATTGCTTGAAAGGAATACTGACTTGTCCTATTGATACAGAAAAAACGGCAGATATTAAAATGGAGGCTATTAAAAGCAAGATAATAACATAATAAATATTGCCCGTCCCTATTCTGTTAGCTTCCTGTTTATTCAAGATTTCACCTCTATCTATTTAACTATTAGTCAATGATAACGATTATCATTTTCATTTGTATTGTAAGTGATAATCCATTGAAAAACAACAGGAAAATTTTTAATTATAAATTATTCATATATTTAGCAGATGAATAATCCACTTAAATAGCCTGTTCTAATAAAAAATCAAAATAAAAACCACTTTCCATAAAATTATGGAAAGTGGTCATGTTTACTTAAAAGATTGTGCTTTAGTTTAAGCTAAATCTTACATCATTCCTGGCATACTTGAACGGATTTCGTGCATCTTTTAAACT
>NZ_JPVR01000063.1 GCF_000772935.1 Lysinibacillus boronitolerans JCM 21713 = 10a = NBRC 103108 | reverse complement strand
TACCTACAACTGCATATGCAAGCTAAAACAACTTCAGAAATGCTTTAATCATTACTTCAATAAAATGCCGTACATTGTTTCTTAGTAAGCAATGTACGGCATTATTTTTTAGGGTTAACACAAATGACATATATAATAGAAGAAACTCATGTGAATTTCGGTTCACCTTCCTTCCCCTATTTAAAACTAACTCACACTTCAAATTATAAAAGCATACTTATTGCCTATAAAGGGCTGGTATATTTTATGGGATTTCTAACATTTGACCCTTATCTTGCTTGTGTAACTTTGTTAAAATGATATCAGTTTAGGAGGGTAAAACTATGAAAAAACTATCAATTTTTATGTTGCTCATGATGCTTGTTAGTCTAGTCATTTGGCAACCCCAATCGGTCTCTGCAGATGAGCTATCAGGACATATGCATGAGAGTGGTTTGCGCTATTTAATTCAGAAAGACGCATTGCTAAAGGATGCAAATGGAAGCTATCGTCCAAATGCTACGGTTACACGCGGTGAATTCGCCACATACATAGCAAAAGCTTTAGATTTGGACACAAAGAACGAGATAACGTTTACAGATGTGTCAGACACATATTTATTTGCAAATGAAATTAAGCTTGCCGCTACTGCTGGAATTATTACTGGCTATACGGATGGCTCATTTAAGCCAGATGACCGTATTTCAAGAGAGCATATGGCAGTGATGCTAATCAGAGCAGTTGATTATTTAAAAATACCAAAAGGTACTTCTTCTATTACCTTCAAAGACAATGCAACTATTTTTAAAGATTTCCGTCAGGATGTTGCAATCGGTGCACAATTAGGACTTATTAAAGGAAGCTCCAATGGCATGTTTTTACCAAGAGACAATGCCACAATTGGTGAGGCATCGACATTTATTCTACGATTAATTCTTCTTGCTGATCAGCTTGATGCTGGTAAAAATGAAAACAATGGTAACTCCGAAAATAACGGTAATACTAATAATAATGGGAACAACAATAATACTGGTAATAATGGTAATACTACCACATATATCGTCAAAGAAATTTCTAATGGTAACTTGGTAGACAAGCAAATCTTTACTAGCTTTGAAGCAGCTGAAAAGGCGATGACGAATAGTTCCTTCGTGATTACTCAAAATGATAAAATTATTAAAATGACTTCAGGCTATGTTGTAACGAATAATTATGTTGCTCTAAATTCTGAAACCATTAAGGATCAAATCGCAGTTGCTGGTAATACAGAAATGGAGTATCTAGGTAGTGATGCCACACAGGTTAAAGTACGCTTAGCTGGTCATACTGGCTATTTAAAGCAGGCTGACGTTAGCTTAATTCCTTCTGCTTTAGTGAAAGGCCGTTCTTATTACACAAATGAGTACGGTGAAATAAAACATACCTTATATGATTATAAAACCAATAAATATTCTGCTAGTTACGTGTATGGCAAGGCACCTAGCTTTATGAAGCAGGGTGAGAAATACTTTAGCTGGGATGGCATTAACTTTACCAATGCTGATGGTTCTTCAAAGGGAGAAGCCTATAACTACTATCAATTCTTACCCGCTCGTGCTACAACTCAATATACAGCAGATGAGCTAGATCAATATATCGTGGGAAAATTAGCGGAGGTTGAAAGCTCAGGTGCTTCGATTTATAAAAATGCCACAACTAAAAGTAAACTACTTGGTTTAGGCTCTGTATTAAAAGAAGTGGAAGCAAATTCTCATATCAATGCTATGCTTATTTTATCTCTAGCACAGCATGAGAGTGCCTATGGTATGAGTGATCACGCGCAAAACCTAAACAATCTATTTGGATTATATGTCTATGATACGAATCCTCTGAACAAGAAGTTTGATAGTGTCGAAGCCAATATTTATGAGTTGGTTGAAAAATTCTTACAGCCAAATTATATTACGCCAGGTGGACGTTATACCAATGGCGCAGTTGTTGGCTCTAAGGCTATCGGCTTCAATGTAAAATACGCTTCAGATCCATTCTGGGGCGCAAAAATTGCAGGACATTACTATCGTGCAGAAAAAGCTCTAGGCTTTAAAGATGCGAATAATCCTTATAAAATTGCACTCACAACAACGGCTGGACTGAATGTTCGTGCAGATGCATCAACAAGTCAAAGTCCGCTCTTCACATTTAGTAAGAGTAATATGCCTGTCATCGTCACAGATACTAGCTCTAACGGTTGGTATCAAGTTGTTTCGGATAAACTAAACACTGAACCAGGATATATAAGTAAGGATTATATTAAATTCATCAATACCGTGAAATAACAGTAAATGGCTGCCTCTTATAAAGGAGGCAGCCATTTCATTTTGTAAAAAAAGATAAAGTCACTAGCCGGGGCGTCCGATAAGCCGCTTCACTCACTTACGTTCGCTCCAGAGTCTCATCTGTGACACTGTCTCCACTCCAATCACCCCTATGTAAAAGTATCATTTCCTTATCTTTCATACTAGCTAGCCGCAGCGATCAAATTAGTCATTAATTTGTATGATTAGAGAAAGTTCAATATGGAGCTGTATTAGTTATACATCCTTCAATAAAACACTTTATTCGATAATCCTTACTAAAAGTATCTATTTTGTGAGTTGGAGTGAAAGGCTCCTTGACTCCAGTGGGATAGCAAGAGAGGCGAGCATCTAAACGAAGCAGTAGTGGAGGAAACGGCTCAGCGCCTGCTCACAAGTAGCCTGCAATCTCAAAAGTTCTATCGTTCGTTTTGTTTTTCAAACTTATTATACGAGATAGCCATTTTTATCAATTAGTTTGTCTTTCTCTTATCTGGGTATATAGAGAATAAGAAAAACGATCCCAAGGCTAGTACAGCATTGGAATCGTCTCTTAATTACTTATTGTTTTTTATAGTATTGCAAAATACCATTATAAATTGATTCTGCAAATAATTTAACGTATTGATCATTAGTCATTTTACTGTTATCCTCTGCATTCGTTAAGAAACCAAGCTCCACTAGAATGGATGGGATCACCATATTACGAATTACGTAGTATTGCTCTTGCTTGACACCACGATTCTTCATATTTAAATTGTTGACAATTTGATTATTAACATAAGTCGCTAAATCAATGTCTTCCTGATACATATCTCCTGTAGATATTGCATAATATGTTTCAGTACCAGACGCTGACGTATTAGCAGCAGAGTTGACATGAACACTCACGAAAATTTCACCATAGTTTGCTTGAGTAAAGTCTACGCGATCTTGTAATGATGGATACGTATCACCAGTACGTGTCATATAAACTTTTGCACCAGCATTCTCTAGTAATTGTTTCACTTGTGTGCTGACTTTTAATGTAATGTTCTTTTCAGAAGCAGAGCCCTTTACTGTACCTGGATCTTTACCACCATGACCTGGGTCTAGGATAATAATACGATTTTGTAAAGGTTTAGCTGTTTGATTTAATAGTTTTAAATAAGACTTGTGAACATAACCTGTTTGGCCATTATATGTGATTTCTGCCCAGTAACCATTGATGTTATTAACTTGGACATACTCTCCTTTATTCAGCTTAAATAACACGGCTGATGTAGAGTTACTTTGACTGCGAACATTTAAATTAGCAACCGTTACTCTACCTAGCACATCACCAGAAGCTGATGGTGGTGTTGGATCTGGATTTGGATTTGGATTTGGCTTTTCCTCTTCCACAATATCCGTAGTGCTATTCGCTACAATATAACCTGGTAAACCATTTACTTGTGTTAAGTAATAGCCACCAATTGTTTTGTAGACAGGAAGCTTTTCATTCGCTTTAATCGATGAAATTACTTTTGCTGATGAAGTAGGCTTCACATATAAATTGACAGCATTTTTTGTTGTTACTTCTTTTTCGACTGTTCCTAACGCATTGCCATCTGCATCTACAAATTCTGCATATTGCTTATAGATATAGGCATAGGCGCCTTTATAAGTAACCTTTAGCCAATTACTTTCTACAGCGTAGACTGATAATTTACCGCCTGTATTGACTTTGCCTACAATGTTCGTGCTTGAAGTAGAATCTTTTGTCTTACGGATGTTTAGCCCATCTGTAGTGACCTTCACTAAGCCTATTACTTGTGATGTATCTGGAACTTGTACACCTTTTACAGGAAGCTCTAATCGATATTTTTCACTGTTTGCACGCGCCACGAATAATGAGAATTGTGAACGTGTTACAGTGCCATTTGGTAAATACGTATTACCTGTTCCGTTTGTAATACCATTATAATAGATTGTATTGATGTATTTCACATATTCATGTGTGATTGCTACATCAGTAAATGGTGAGTCGATCCCCTCATACTCACTAGTATCTAAATTAAAAGCCTTTGTTAATACATAACTCATTTCTCCACGAGTTAGAGGCTTATTTGGTAAGAATTGACCTTTTATATTTTTGTCGAAAAATCCTAGCTGTACAGCACGTTCTATATAACCTGACATTTCAGTGCCGACTGTAACATCTGAAAAGCTAGATTTATTTACAACTAATGGTTTATTACCAGAGGCAACAACAACCATTTTAGCTGCTTGTCCTCTTGTTACACTATTATTTGGGCCAAAGACTCTCTTACCATTCACAAAGTAACCTTGAATTACCCCCAAATTTACTAAATAATTGATTTCTTCATAGGCTGGGTGATTTTTAGTAACATCTTCAAATGTGATATTCGAATTGTTAGCTGCACTGACACTTGCACTATGTATCGTAAACATAGAAGCCGAAATGAATAAGACGCACAAGATAAGACTAATTTTTTTGATGTTCAATGTCTTATTTCCTCCCTTCTTGTTCTCTTAACGTGTCCATTTTAACAAAATTAGCTAAATAAAGCATCATACAATAGAACTGTTAAAATTTAATTTTCCAATTCACATCCTTTCCTACAAAATTATCATAAAAATAGAAGAGTCTGCTATTGCAAACCCTTCTTCCATTATACGCTATTCAAAAGATCATTTCTTGCAATCTATGACACAATTAAAGTGTTAACTTTATGAACTTATTGTTGAATTCTTTCAATAAATACTTTTAATTGTTCGATTTTTAGTAATTCATCAGAACCGAAGCTACCGTCTCCGTCACCATTTGTAATGCCATTTGATGCTAGCGTAGAAACATATTCATTAGCCCAGCTCTTTTGAGGGACATCACTAAATGTTACACTTCCACCATTGTTTTCAAGGCCAAATGCTAGCACTAATACTTTAGCAATTTGCGCGCGCGTAATTGGTGAAGACGGGTTGAATTTACCATTTGCATCGCCTTCAAAGATACCTAATTTTGCTACAGCTGCAATAGCACCTGCATGCGCATATGTAGGTTTTACATCTACGAAACCAGTAGTAGTATCAGATGTATCTAAGTTTAAAGCTTTTGCAATTTGTACTGCTACCTCTGCACGAGAAGCATATACTGAAAAGTCAATAGCTGCTTTTTTTACTTCAGCTTGTTGTTGAGCATCAAATGTTGCCACACGTTTAGCACCTACATAACGATCGCCCCAATAATACGGGTCATTAACATTTGAGTAGCTTACACCTTGACCAGTTTGAGAGTGGATCATTTTACCATCACCTATGTATATCCCCACATGTGAAATACCACTACCACTTGTATTGAAAAATACTAAATCGCCAACTTGAAGATCACTCTTGGCTACTGCAGTACCTTGTTGATATTGAGATCCTGACGTACGGTTTAATTGAATGCCTAAGTCCGAAAATACTTTAGAAGTAAAGCCAGAGCAATCAAAGCCGCTTGTTGTTGTACCGCCGTATTTATATGGAACACCTAAATATTTAGAAGCTGTATCAGTTAAATCTGCTTTAGACGCTGCTTCAGCAGTATTAATATTAGTAGTTGAAAATAACATAAATGATGCAAAAATCGGTAATAACCATTTCTTATTCATACTTTTGTTATACCCCTCTCAAAACTTTTTTGCCTATACATAGACTATCACAAAAGAGGCGTATGTTATTTTTCAATTGTGTAACGGTTTTAGACAGCAAAAAAACGCTGTAATACCAACGTTTGGAGGTATTTCCAGCGTTAAAAAGAGGATTTTTTTATCGTAATTTGGAACTTTCGTAACATTTCTGTAATATTAGCGATGCTTTGTTACACAACAACTTATTGACTAGAGAACATTTGGACCCAATAGTAATTTCCTTTGCTATCCTGTGCTATTGCAACACCCGTATTTGTATAATGTTCTTTTAAAATATTATCCCGATGACTAGGAGAAGCCATCCATGCTTTTACTGCAATTTCTGGGGTTTTAATATTTCTAGCAATATTCTCTCCAAAACTTGTATAGTTGTAATCAAATAATGTCGCTAAATCCCAAGGTGCCCCATAAAATGGAGAAACGTGTTCAAAATAATGGCGATTTACCATGTCCTGTGCTTTGATAATCGCAATTTGTGTCAGCTCAGAATCATAAACAACAGGTTCTAGCTTATTCTTCTGTCTTTCAACATTAATTAATTCAATCACCTTTTTCGACCACTCGGAAGAAAGGTTTACAGTTGGGATATAATCCTTTGCTAAATAGTCATAGGCTACTTCCAATGCCTTAATTTTTTGCTGAAAAACCATGCTTCGCTCAACAAATACAGCAAACTGTGCACGTGTTACCAATTGGTCAGGTGCAAAATGTTTAGCATCCACCCCACCAATAATACCGATATCTGCTAAGGATTCGATATAATCTTTTGCCCAATGAGTACGCGTAATATCCGCAAACTGGCTATTATTTTTGCTATCTACTTTAATTTGGTAAGCTAGTGCTAGCATTTTTGCCACCTGCATACGCTTTAAAGGCTCTTCTGGATGAAAGGCCTCACTCTTTTGAATGACTCCCAGTTTAACAAGCTGGCAAATTTCCTTGTAATATGGATGCGTTATAGGAACATCCTTGAATTTTACAGGGTTCTCAATGTCAATGTTAGTTTGAAGAGAGCGAGCAATGGCAGCGGCAGCCTCTGCCCTTGTAATAGCTTGCTCTGGCTTAAAAGTGTTGTCGTGATATGTAGTCATATATTGTTTTGTGAGCATATGTTGAATCGAGGCATTTGCCCAGTATGAATTTGTCACATCTACTGCCTTAGCAGACGCTGCTTCTACTTGACTAAAACTAGTTAAACTTCCTACGGTTGCAGCTATTGAAAGTACCATTATACTCAATAATTTTTTCAACAGGGCGACCTCCTCACGTTGGCAAAATAAAAATGTATGAAATGGTACCTCCCAAGCAAAGCGACCATTTATACTATAAGATACGAATTTTAAATGATATAGTTTCACTTTTTTGGAAATTAATATTAAGATCCATTCTTTCTTACTTATAAAAGGAGTTTTCCCGTATTATTCATTGGGAAAACTCCTTTTTTATCATACTATTGAATCATTTTAAGATAGTCTTCTAGAATGCGATAATTATACACTAAGCCCTGTTGCTCAATCGACAAATTACTATAATCTTTTTGAGCAGCTAGCACCTTTTTCTCAAATGATGAGCTGTCTGGATCAATATTTCCGATCGCTTGAACCACTTTGAGAACGGCAGCCACATCTTTTTCAGCCTGCTTTAAGACATCCTCATTAATGACTTGTCCTTTAATTTTAGAGTCCAATGCCTTATAGGCAGCAACTGCATTCGCCACATCTTCAATATATGTCGACGAGCTTGGAGACAGTCCCGCTATAATCTCTACAACCTTCTTCACATCAGCTAAACTCTTCTCTGCTTCGAGTAAAATAGAATAGTTGGAGATACGCTGTTTATCTGTCGTATTCAAACTATCATACTCTTTACGTGCCGCTTCCACCATGCCAAAGTAATATTTATCCTTTGGATTCAATTTAGCAATATTATTATAAACCTTTATAACATTATCTAGTGAAAGCAATAGCTGGTCGTTATAAACATAGCGTCGTTGATCAGCATTGAGCTTATCATAGGCTTTTAAAATCTTTTGATATTGACTATTCATATCTTTTGCCGTTAGCAGTCGATCGATATCTTCTACAATACTCATTACAGGCTTTATTAGCTTCTCCTGATCTTGTAGCACTTTATAATTTTGAACAGCCCGTTGCTGATCCTTTGGTAAAGCATTGTAAGCAGCACGGATTTCTTGAATACGTTTCACATACTGCTTTGGATCAACTGATGGTAAGTCATTAATCATTTGCATGACATTTCCAGCACCTAAAATACTAGACTCCGCTGCTTGCAATAAGTAGTAGTTTGTCACGTATTGCTTCATCTCGTCAGGTAGTGCATCGTAAAGTGAGCGTGCTCGTGATGTATCTTGAAGGAATGTGTTGCTTGAAGATTTTAGTTTGCTAATCAATTCCATTACATTCGAGACAGGCTCAAACTTTAAGAGAATATTAATATTATCGATGTATTTTTTTTGATCCTTCGATAGTTTATCATACGCTTTACGTGCTGAGTTTACCTTACTAACAAAGCTTGGTGATTCAGGATCTAACTCATTAATTTGAACCATCACACTTAAAATTGGCTTAACCGCTTTCTCACGTGTTGTTAAATCTTTAATATTCGTCACTAATTTCTTTTGATCAGATGACAGCTTATCATATGCTACACGAGCATTCATCAGCTTCGTTAAGTAGTCTGTATCTTGCACTTCTGTTAAGTTAATAAGCTCAACTACACTCTGTGCTAAGCCCTGTTCATTCTCTGCTGCTACTAGGGCATCATAGTTTACAATCGCTTGCTGCTTCTCTGCTGGCAAGGCATCATAAAGCTCACGCGCTGTTTTCATATCTTGATAGAAAGTTTTACTTGTTGGCTTTAACGAGGCAATAAGACCAATCAAGGAAGCAACATCCTCTACAGCAGTGAGATTAGCATAGTTGGTCACACGCTTTTGTGAAACTTGATCAAGTGCATTATAGGCTTTACGAGCATCAAGAACCTTTTTTGTATAATCCTTATTTGTTGGATTTAAGGCATCAATCATTTGAATCACCTTGATTACCGCCTTGTTATCCTTTTCGTAGGAGCTTAACATTTTGGCTTGCTCCACTAGCTTCTGTGCGTTCTTATCCATTGCTTTATATTCTAATGTAAGTTCTGCTACCTTTTTGACAAATGTGTCAGGTCCTTCATTTGCTAAGGCTATAATACGATCATCAAATGCTTTGGCCGTATTGATATAGCCTTGTGCTTTTTGGAGGTCCTCGCTATTAACTACCTCTTTTTGAAGTTCGCCCAATTTATTAAACGCTTCATCTGCTTTTACCACATCATCTTTATACGTTTTTTTAGATGGATTTAATTTACTAATTTGAACCATTACATCAATCACAGGAATTACATCTTTTAAATCTTTATAATTTTGAACAAACGTCTTATTCTTATCATCTAGCTTCGCGTAAGCTGTATAAGCTGAATTTGCTTTAGAAATATAGCTTTTAGAATTGGAATCTAGTTTTTCAAAGAGCGAGATAACATTAACAACTGATTTATAGGATTTCTCTAAATCTGTTAGCTCTTTAATATTCGTTACGCGCTTTTTAGCTGTTGGTGATAACTCATTATAGTTTGCTCGTGCGGTTAATATTTTTTCAATAGCTATATTTTTATCTAGCAGATCAATTTCCTCTATAATGTCTTTTACCGCTTTTTCTTCATTAATTAAAGCCTCTATTTTTTCAATCAGCTGTGTTTTTAAATTGTTAAGAGCTTCTTCATAGCCACTACCTTGTGCATCTAATTTAACTACTTCGTTTTTTAATGCGGCAAGCTGTCCGCTGTAATCTGCTGAGGGTTTTAATGTATTGATTGTTTTTGATAGATCAGCGTATTTTTGAAACAGTGTTAGTTTTGCAGCTCCTTGCACTAACGTTTTATCATTTTCATTTAATTTGTTATAGGTAGTCCAGGCAGAGAGCGTCTTACTTTCAAAAGTTTTTGCAGTTGGATCTAGGCTATCAATTAACTTATCTACCTTTAACGCAGCACTTAAATTTTTCTCCCAAGATGTCAGCTCGGCTAAATTACTGACTATTTTTTTTACATTGCTTGGATTGATTGTTATTCCAGTTGGAGCAGGTGGATTATCATAAGCTGCACGTGCCGCTTTAATGGCAGCTACTTTTTCACTGTCTGCTTTAGGCTCAATCAATTTTATAAGGGCTTCGATACTTTCGGCTACAGTAATATTGGCTATTGCTGATTGTAATTCGTTCGCGTTTTTAACAAAGTCTTTATTGATTGTTAGGTTATCGTATTTTGTTTTTAGCTCATTAACTGCGCTACGATATGCGTCTTCTTTGGATACACGTAATGTAGAAATGCTTTTCGAAATATTGGTCGCCTGACGATATTGTTCAATGCTCTTATATTCTGTTTCTACTAAATTTTTAGACGCTGCATCCAGATTATTGTAGGCTTTATCAATTGCTGCTACCGCATTAATAAAGCTTGAGGCTGAAGTGAAATCTGCTGGCTGTTTGCCTTTTAATTCTGCAATACTAGAAGTCACTTTTTCTAGAGCAGACAAACCTGCTAATGCATCCTTATACTTTTTAAAAGGTGTAACCTTATCATCATTTGGATTGTACGCTTCAATTACTTTCTTTTGCTCTGTTGTTAACCCATTATAATTCGCCTTAAAACTATTTATTTTAGGCAAAACAGCTGAGTAATCTGAGGATTTTTCCAATAACTCAACTAACAGAACTAATTCTGTAGCTACTCCTTCTGCTTTAGTCGCATCCACTTTTAACTTATTTAATTTGTCAACATCCATCCCCTTGCCTTTAAAGTAGGCATTGCGTTCTGCATCGGTATAGCCGTATTGTAAAGATGTGCCGCGAATTGTACTGGCAATGTCTTTTGCATTATTCACTAGCGCCTCATTGACAGCTGCTTCAAATTCCTTTTGAACAGTTACATACGCTTTTAGATCATCCTTGCCAATATTTAAAAAGTTATTATATTTCGTATCGAAAGCGGCTACCTCTGCAATAAATGTTTTACTTGTAAACGAGATTCCCGTCATTTCTTTTCCTAATTTTTGTAGCTCACTTAATAAGTTACGCTGCTCCTCCACATAGCGATACTTCGCTTCAATAAATGCAACTTCGTGTTCATTAAAGCCTGCAGCACTTAAAACTTGAAGATCTCCTTTTGCAATGACCATATCATCAGCCGATGAGTTTTCCGACAGCTTACCAAATTGTGCAATAAGCTGCTCTTTTGTCGTGGCAGCCGCTACCTCATTCGTGTAGGCAACTTGCTCCGTATGTGTTGTGACGCGGGATTGTGCATCATTTTCCTGTGCATTCGCTATAGTCGTAGGTGCCAATAATAGACCCGTTATGACCCCTGCTGTCAATTTTCGATTCAATCGAACCACCCTTTCATCGTTTATGTATAGGAAAATGATTGTGTTCATTTTCATTTAGAATTTATGACTTTAGTATCGGTGTAAATTGCTTGATTTCAAGCCATTCTAATATATTTACAAAATCAGACATATCAAAAGTAACTTTTCAAAATTACTAGCTAGAAAAACAGGAAGTTATTTCAATTATACTATACAATGGTGTTATGAGATTTTCACCAATCGACATATGATAAGAGATTGTGTTTTTTCAATGAATTTATTGGAAAAAAACAGCTATTTTCATATGTCATAATATCTTTACAAGGTGTATACTACAACTTTAATATCCTATTTTGGAAGAAAGGACGCTGTTTAATGTTTTACCATTATAAGTTCTGGCATAGTTTAAAAAATCCTACCTACTTTACTAGCATCGTAGAGGAAGGCGAGGTCATCGGATATAAAAAACGAGTACTAACGGTGTTCATTCTTTTCATCCTGTTGTTTGCTGCTCGCGAATATTGGGGAATGGGGACAGAAAATTTAACGTCCTTATTCGCTAAGGATTTACAAAATGAATACTATGTAGCACGTATCCTTTCGATGCTTGGTGCCATTTTATGGGCAATCGTCTATTTTTGCTTCCACTATTATGGTGTTACCTATCTATTACATCTATTAACGGACATTCCTTATACTTGGATAAAAAGAGTCCAGCTTTATGTTGTGGCCTTTCTATTAATTGAAAAAGCAGTCCTCTTCGCTGTTTTCTATGCAGTAGGCTATACGACCATGTTTTCTTTCTTCTCCTTGGCTCCTGCTGCCTTACAGGTGATTGAAACAGATTTCGTGTTATTTACGATTAATCAGTTGACGGTAACAACGGTTTTAATCATTATTGTACAGTATCTCTTCCTATCGAAATGGGAGGAAGAAGCTAGTAGAAAAATGTTAGTAATCAAATTGATTGCTGTGCAGCTATTTATGGCCCTTTTTGTAGGCTTGATCAGTGTGCTACCAATTAAAGAATGGATTGCTAGGGGGTTAGGATGATGGCATTTATCAAAACAAGACCATGGACAACTATGACCATCGTGTTAGCAATGCTAGTAATCAGTATAAATGCTTATTTTGTCTTTAAAGATAATAGCAGTGTGACACGATCCTACTTTATCGATGAATTTCAAAAGGCTTATGTCGGCACGAATACAGAGCGTCTTACTAAAGAAACTATTGTAGCACCTGCTGAGACATACACAATTACTGCGGATGCAACTAACTTATCGGCTGTGAATGTAAAGCGTGGCCAAGAAGTAATGATGAATGATGTACTCGCTACCTATAAAACAGATGAGGTGGACGAGGAGTTAACAAGGCTTGAATCTGAACGTACGGCCTATGAAACAGAATTACAAGATTTAGAGGATGCACTCGATCAAATTGAGGATGAATATGGTGACGACTCTAACCCAAAAAGCTCCATTAATACGGATCAAATCAATGATAAGCTATCTGTAACACTAAAATTAGAGCTTGCTCAACAAAATTCAGCTTCGACAGCAGTTGCGCTGTTAAACCGACATATTGCCGAAACGAATCGTCAAATTGGGCTACTTGAAGCCCAAATAACACAAATACAATCTCGTCAGGGAATTGTCAGCCCTATTGATGGTGTTGTGTCAGCAATTAAGGAAGAAGCGGGTGCGTTAACTTTTGAAATCTACTCCAATGAAAAAGCAATGTATGCCTATTTATCAGAAAAGGAATGGCAAAAGGTACAAGAAGGGCAAACTGTTGATTTTAAGGTGAAACATGTCAAAGGTGATCTATCTGGCGTAGTATTAGAAAAACAAACGATTGCTACTGACGATCAGACAGTTTGGGCAAATGAACTAGCTAAAACGGCTTCCTTACCACAACCAACTAATTATGAAGTAACATTGCAACAGGATGCCCCATTAGAGGACATCCCATTTTCGACAACTGGCAAAGCCTCTATTATTGTCAACGAAGCATTCGATTCTTATAAAGTCGATAAATCGTGGCTAGCCACAGCTAAAAAAGGGAACAAAAAGCTTTATATTATCAATCAGGACGGTAAAATTCAGCTAATTGATGTCAATGTGCAATTTAAAACGGCTAAGTCAGCTATTTTTATGGATTATCTGGATGAAGGTACGCCAATGCTCTCGAATGAGAAACGTAATACCGAAGCCTATACCTTCAGAACATTACCTGTTGAGAAAATCCAATGGAGCCATTTTAAAGAGCTAACTTGGAAGCAATATGTGAAATATATCGTTTTCTAATCTAAATCCGCCTTGTCCGTAAAAGGACAAGGCGGATTTTTTGTTATACAAGAGGATGATGACACTAAAAAACATTTAGCAAAACGAGCGATGGGTTGATTTTCGTTCCGCCAGCGTCCCGTCCGATGAGCCGCTAAATTCCCTAGGAGTGACGCTGCCTCCACTCTAAGCAACCATGCAGAATAAGTGGCTTTTCCTTTTCTTTCATACTAACAGTAGTGAAAAATGTGGAGAAGTGATGAGTGACAGCACTCCTCAATAAAATGATTAGTGAAAACCTTTCAAAAAGTTAACATTTTGTGGGTTAGCGTGGATTGCTACTTGACTCTCGTGGAATAGCGAGACAGGCGAGATCCTGCACAGAGCAGTTGTCGAGGAAGAGGCTCGGCGCTAACCCACAAGAAAGCAAGCAACGGATATCCACTTCACCTTTCATAAAATTGCTGTTGATTGTTTTGTTTTTCAACATAACATAAAGAATCCTCTGTAGCTGTACAGAGGATTTGTCTTCTTTATTTTAAAGATAAGCATCTATTTAAGAAGCTTGCAAATTGAGCACGTGTAATTTGTGCATCTGGTCTAAATGTGTTATCTGGGAAGCCTCCAGTTAAATCATTTGCGACAAGTGCTTGGATGTGGCTGTATGCCCAATGTGTTGATTTCACATCTGAGAAGCTTACTTTGCTTGTACCTGTTAATTTATAGGCTCTTGTTAAAATGGCAGACATTTCAGCACGTGAAAGCTGTCCGTTTGGATTAAACTTTCCTGCCTCTTGCCCTTTAATAATGCCAGCCTGCTCAACTGCAGCAATGGCACTGTATGCATAATGACTCTTACTTACATCTTTAAAGCTAGAATCCTTCGTAGTCGTTAGATTCAGCGCTCTGGCAATAATCGTAGCTGCCTCTGCACGTGTAATGGATGCCTCTGGTTTGAACGTTCCATTTGAGTATCCTTTAATAAGGGATTGATCGTATAGACTTTGGATTTCTGAAAATGCCCAATGCCCTTTTGTCACATCTGTATAAACTAATTCCTCATGATTGTCTTTATAAACTGCTTGTAACTGATCGAAATACAGCTGACCTTTCTTCTGAAGAGAAGCTGTTGGCTGAGCAACATACATACGCTCGAATTTCAATGGCTGAGGTAAGTCACTCGGAATATTCGCCGTTACGTACTTCCAACCACTCCAGTCTAAACCACCCTGGCTTGTAAAATCAATTGTATGCTTAGCTCCAGTACCATCAATCACAACGCCTCTTAGCCAATGCTTACCAGCATCGCCAAATACCCAAAGACCGATATTTTTAGGCTGCCCTGAAATAGCAATTGGTGTTTTCGCAACCATATAGGCTGCTTTTGTGCCTGTGCCTGCTGTTGTGAAATCATAGTTTAATTGTAAGCTAGCAGCTCCCTGTCTTGCATACTCTTTAGAGCTTGCTAATGAAGCATTAGCTTTCGCCACTTCTGTTGTCCAAGATGACGTATTATCAAAGCTATCTAGTACAATAGGTTTTTCTGCTAGATCTACTACTTTCACAGCTGTAGACGTACGAATACCTTCATACTCTCCAATAATTTTCCCTTCACCCTTTTGTGTTGCTGTGAAGGTTGCACCGTCCATCTTGCCAATATTACCTTCAACTGACCAGTTCATATTTGCTGGGTTGATGGTCATTGGATTCAAGTATTGATCATAGGCACTTACAACCTGCATATCTACAGAAGAACCTTTCATTACTTGACCAACGCTACTTAACGTAATGGATTTTACTTTCCCTGGTGGCGCTGTATTCACAACCTGTAAAATCGCTGATACACGACGCTCACTGCCCTCTGATGGTCTATTTACGAGATTGGCGAAATAACCCCCTGGATTACGCACGACCATTGCTGTAGAGCCGCCTCCATCTAGGTTAATAGCCGACGTAGCACCCACCGAAATTAAATGAGCAGCTAAATCTGATAAATTAACACCATTACTATGACCACTTATGCGACCATCAATTGTCACAAGAGATACATTTGTACCTGTAGCATCGATAGCTACTGCTGTACGTGGGCTACGTGTGGAAGCAAACCCTGAATTCGTTGGCATAGAAATATCCACTTTACCGTTACGCACAAGCATCGGTCCAGCAGCTAAAATGAACTGTGCATCCATCCATTTTTGATCGATTGATAAGCTGACATCCACGCTTGTACCTGCTGTAATACTACTTAATTCAGCAGCTAATTCTTTATTTTGTACAGAGATAACAAAGCCATCTGCTGGTACAGTCGAGTTACCTTCTGCTCCATAGGCTGTTACATGAGATACTGTGCCTGAGAACTGGTCACCAAAATGCAAGGTGCTTGTATCTTGGCTTGCGCCCGACACAACAAGTTCTACACCCCATGTATTTGTACCTGTTGATCTTTTATCAGGTGTATATAAAACGTTTTTATTTGTTCCTCGTTCACTATTAATAAGATCAATAGGATAGCTTTTGCCATTCACTTGAAAAGTTAGATTCGTAGAATAATAGTCTGCAATCGCTTTCCCTGATTTCGATAAACCAAATGCAACTGGCTTTTGTGTTGGGCTATCATATGTATCTCCCAAAATACCATAGTTCACAATTTCATTATTTTCTGCTAACAAGTTCGCAGGCATACCATTTCCTAAAAAGTAAGAGGCATTGACAGCTCCAACAACGCGGTGCCCATCAAAGGTGTTTTGCTTAGCCATCGCTGATGTTGTCTTTAATGAATTAATAGGGTTAGGCATACCAATTTCTAGTTTTGTATATGTATTATTTAAATTGACATCTAAAACATTTACAAACTGACGTATAGAACCTGACGTATAGTTTTGCTGTGAATGGATTACCTGTGGTGAAACCTCTGTTTTAACTTCACTGACTTTATTGCCTAAACCAGCAGCTTGGCCATTAATGGGGCTAACTGTTAGTGTAAGCATGAATAGGACAACAATAATCGTTATTAGTTTTCTTGCCATTTTTCACTCCGAATTAATTCAAAGTATGGCACGTACCATGTCACAAGGCCCGTGCCAGTGACTTTTTTATTTTGTTTCTACATAGATCGCTACTGGAAGATTGACACCACCAGCATGCATTAGTTCTAATTCAATCGTATCTTTCGAACCCTTCATCTTGAAATCTGGTAATTCAACATACTCTGCCCCTACTCTTAAAGAAGGCACTAAATACACTTTGCCATTCACCTTAATTGCTCCGCTGTATAATCCTCCTCGACCAGCTAGTTTCAGCTTAATCGTTTTTGTAGAGCCTGTTGGATTGACAACAGGAATGGAAACTTTGTAGTTCATACCGAAGTGACCTGGGTTTCCTACAGCACCATTAATTTGAGAAAGTGAATTTTCAGCCGTTTGTAGATGGTCTGTACGGCCATTAGAAATGTTATAGCCTACCTCAGGAGTATCTACTGTATATGCTGGTAGCTCTGCTAGAATTGTAGCACTTGGCCACGCACCTCTTGGATGTTTCGCATACTCATCCACCGCAACCTGGTCCGATTTGATTGTTGTTAAATCCGTATTATCCTTTGAAAGCACTGTACGTATTGTATACTCAGGTTTTCCACCATTGACTGCTTGAATATCTAAATCATGTAAAAAGCCGATAATATAATCATAGTGTAGGTCATATGTTTCAATTAGCTTCGTTTCACCTGGTGCGATAACAATGCCACTACTCTCTGATTTTTTTAGTTTATTATTTAATACAGCATCCGCAATTGTTAAACCAATATCATGACCTACCCAGCTATTACCTGTTTTTTGGTTAATGCCTTTTGAATCAGTCACTTTAATGCTCTCTGTCATAGACTTGTTTTGGACAGTAATACCAATATTGACATCTGTTCCCAGTGTGTTATAGTGCCAGCCAAAGACACGGTGCTTATTCATTGCTGTCGTTGGTTTTACGTCGTATTGTGCAAGTGTTACATTATTTATTGGTACAAGCTTACGTGTTAATGTTTCTGGATTATCACTAATAAATAGATCACGATCCCCTTCTAAACGAGCAGAAGGAACAACCTCTGGCGATGACGTAGTGCCGTATGATTTTTCAAGGAAAGAGCTTGTATACATATAACGATATACATAAATATACATTTCTTTCTTTTCTGTGATATAACGCAAATTCCCGCCTAATGCATCCACAAGAAACTTAGCAGGAACATACATTTTGCCCTTTTGTATAAATGGCTTTTCGATCATTGTCACTGCCTCATTGTTAATCAGAGCCTGATTACTGTTATCATTGAAAATAAAGCTCATCCCACCAATTAACAATTCAAAGGAACCATCAGGTTGCCAAGTGCCAGATGAATCATCTAAATAATCATAAATATAGCTAGCAGGTAAATAGGTTCTTCCATCCTTTGAAACAATCGGATCTTTCATGACAATACGTTTATTATTGATATGTAAGATATATGGGTCTTCCTGCGGTGGTGCTGTTGTTTCATCTGATAATGTAATATCTACCGATTGGGTAGCCTCATCCCAATTAACAACACCATCAAAGTTTTCACTGACGAAACGTAATGGCATATAAGTACGATCCTTATACATAAATGGCGCAACATCCATTGCTACCTCTTGACCATCTACTAAAGCCGTCTTCGAATCGATCGTTAAATCAACCATCTTACCATTGCGAATCGCCGATGCAGTCAACGTTTCCTTATTCCAATCCACACTTGCACCAACCGCTTCATATAATGCACGCATTGGTAATAATAAGAAGTCCGACTTGTTTAAAATAGGATCATTAACATTGATTGCTTCTCCATTAATCGTAATCGAAACATTGTTTTTTATCTGAATTCCCTTGTTACTAGTAGCTGATGCAGACGCTTGTCCTGGCAAAATCGTAGCCAACGCAACTGCTGATACAATACATGTAGTCTTTAGTTTTCTAAACATCTCAATCTCCTTTTTCCTCTTAAAATCGTCTCTACCATCTTAACATGAACAAAGCCCAAAATGTGGGATTTTTATCGAATAAAGTAGAATTCGGTACTAGAGTGCTAGCCTTTCTCCTTCAAAAGCTTCATGTAGAACAAATGATATTCTAAAATACCATGAATATTTTCTATAAAACTTATTGTGGTTGGTTTCACACTATTAGAACATCCCTTTTAAGTAGACTTGTCATCCCCTCAATAAGTTACATAATTATTAATTTCCTTTTAAGAAATTAAAGATTGCGTCTTATTTCAGTGTTTAAAATACCATCTTCTGAATACTTCAAACGACTGTAAACTACAAACTCATTACATAAAAAAATAAGAACTTCGTGACTCATTCGGCCACGAAACTCTTATTTTTGTTCTCTCTTAATTCAATCATTTTTGATAGTTAAATTGTAAATGGATGCCTTTATCCAACGTTTGATTATTTACGTTTTTCAATTTTGAATTGATGACAAGCGTGTAGGGGATACCTTCTATATAATTGTTTGTTGGCGTCACCGTAATCTTTTTGCCATCTACCCGAACAGAAATATCTATTGAGTCGCCAAACATATCAAGTAATACAATGTGCTTTAGGTTTTCAGGTGTGTTTAACACTTCTTGACTTAACTGAATTGTCCAAGGCTTCTTGACATCATTCACCTTCGGCACAGATGTCCAAGCTGTTGAGTCATTAAAGGTAAGTGACTCCATTTTTTGATATTTCTCTCGTATGAGCTTAATGTGCTGCTGTACTCCATTTGATAGTCGTAATTGCTCAGCTAGTGAGAGACTATCAAATAATGAAAATAGTTGCTCTGCCTTCGATTTAAAATCTTTACTTAGAAATACAACTTGATTCGACAATTCTGTAACTTGGTTAATTTTCGTATCATCAATAGGATTCTCTTGAAGAGTTTCACGATAGATTTCAACATTGTTATTATAAGCTACTAAATCGCTACCCTCTCGTGTGATCTTTGTCACTCGTTTGTTTGCAAGCATCGTACTATTTGAGCCATTAGCCTTCATTTTATAGAGATATCCACCATTCGAATAGTTACTAAAATATAACCAGTCATTTGCATAAAACAAATGTTGTACACGCGTATCGGATACCTTCTCTTCTTGTAAATTCATATTCCTTAAATCGAGCTTATATAATTTCTGGTTGTCAGAGCCATTTGGATAATATAAAACTTTATTAATTTGTATTGGGCTTTCCACGTTTCTCATTGCCACAAAACGCTCACTTGTTGCATTCGGATAGCCTAAATCATCAATTCGATGGTCTTGAAAAATAGCATTATCTGAAATTAAAAAGTATTTATAGCTAACATAATCAGACATGTCTCCCGCACTTGCAGAGAATACTGGATCATTCCAAGTTGTATCTAGATGATACCATTGGCCATCTACCTTTACGATATTCCATGCATGTGCCTCGCCAGCCCAGCCAGTAACATAGCGTACTTCCATTCCAGCCTCTTGCAATAAACGATAGGCTAGTAGAGCATATGCCTGACAAACCCCTTTTCCTTCATTAAGAATGGCATAGGCTGCATGCGGTGTTGTCGATGAATTATAGGAGTATGTGGAGTTTAACACAATATAATCATTGATAGCCTTTACTTTTTCAAAATCAGACATTGACGGATTAATTTCTTCTTGTACAATCCGTCTCACCTCTGACTGAATAAAGGCCTCCTGCTCTGCTGTCGTATGATAGTTGAAATTTATACTAATGACTACATTATTAGCAGTTCCCTTATAGCCATATTTCCAACTTGCAACTGTTCCATTTAAATAATCATTGTTACGTAGGTTGTTTTTTATAATGCTATTGATTTGTTCCATAATGATTGAGCTATCGCCTGTGTATTGGATAGACATATTTGTCTGAAATTGATTCATTCCACTCTCAATAAGTGCGCTTAGTTCCTGAACTGTCGTTGCTGTTAAAGTCGGTACACTTTCAGCTAATACTTGTACATCGCTATAAACATTAACGTTAACACCATTCATGTCAGGATTTGCGATTACTTCACTTTCTTCATTAACCCAATCCTGATTTTCCGCAAGACTCTCTATAGGATGAACAACTGATACTGCTACAATTGGTACAGTCATAAAGGCAGACAATGCTAATTTTCGTTTGTTCAATGGAAGATCCTCCTTTTAAGTTACAAAACTAATACCTTAATTTTCTGATCCTAGTTATATATTTTTATCGGTAAAATAATGTATTTCATAAAGCTAGAAAGTAATATTAAACCGAATATAATTACCGCTCATATATGTATATAATAAGTAAGATTTTAAATCTTAAAATCATATAAAACAATAACTGTCCAAAAATAGACAGTTATTGTAAAGTTAAATCTCGTTTTATTCTTGAAATTCTCCGTTAGTCCCTAAGACTTTCAAGAGAGCGAATTCGTAATTGAGAACTTCTCTTAGTTCTAATCTCATCCAAATCTAACTCTAGTTCTGCTAATTGAGCTTGCAGTTCTTTTCTTTTCTTATCTGCTTGTGCAGATGTATCAAGAGCCAAGATAGTAATATTATAATTTGTTGTTGAAATTTCAGCTGACTTTTCTTTTATAACTTTTTCATATTCATAATCTGAATAATTACCTACTGGAAATTGTCTCTGTATCTCCGTTATTTTTTTATCAATAATGGCATGATTATTATCATTATCATATTTTGCAGTGTATTCGATTAGAATATTTTCCAATGATCTTAGTTGTAACTGCGCCCTTCTCGCTATAAGAAAATCATCTAACTCACTCTTCACTTTTCCAAGCTGTTCTTTAGCATTTTTTAAATTCAACTTACCTTCATATGAATTATCCAATTCATATAAAGCGATACTTTCCTTTAATAGTTTCATTTTTTTCAACATCTTGTCATAAGAACGTTTGAATTCATAATCGCTTAATCTTCCAATAGGATAATAAATTTTTATTTTATCTATTTTTAATTGCACTTCTTTTGCAAGAAGAAGATACTCTGCATTGGACAATTCATTTGTAAAAAATGATTCCGTTGTAAAGTTCATCTTAACCTTGCCTTCTAATGATTTACCTTTAAAATTTTTAACATTATTAACAATTAGCGAATATGTAGTATTAGGATTATAGCCTTGATTAATTGGCGTGACTAATACACGGTATTCATCTAAAGCTACTACTAAGCTTTCGTAACGATTACCATTCGTATCAATAATATAAAAAGTGTCATTGCTTACAGTAGAAACATCAATTGGCTCATTAAAAGTAACGGTCCATTCTTTTTCAACATTTATATTTGTTTTAGCTATCCATTCTGTATCGCTAGCATAAACGGTTTTAGTAAAACAGAACAAAAATAGCAGGCAACCCATTAATTGAATAGTTTTTTTCACTCAGACATCTCCATTCATCGATATTATTCAGTGTATTTCCCTCTAAAGCAGAAGTAAAGGAATTACTATGAAAAATTTAGTAAATTCAGGAACTATAAATTATTCCAACTAAGGTTTTGAAAATCATGTCTTAAGACAGAAAAGACGAAAACCACTTCAACCGTTCTGTTGCTCAAACAAAACATATGAGGAGTTTTCGCTTTTTACTACAGTTATCTTCTCTATAAATTTTATTAGAGCCATTATGCACAATATAATTTAAGTGTTAACTACTCAATAGAAATGATTTTAAACGTTGTAGTAGCATTTGGTTGCTTTAATTCTCCATTTATCTTTTCATACTCACTTATTGAAACACCTTTAGGATTTTGGCCCGCTGGCAGTTTAGCTGCTGCTTGAAAATCATATACTTGATTTCCCAACACTAAATAGGTTTGATAGCCCAATACGTCTTTGATAATTTTCTTTTTATCTTTTTTAGGAGATGCCTGAAAATCCTTTAAATTATAGACTAATTCATTCTTAATATAGAACCCAGGTACAACATTTTTTTCACTTGCTAAAGCATTTTCATTTGCTGATGGTGTTAAAGAAATACTAAATAGCAGTACAGCAACTGTTATAATTCGAAACATATTTTTCAATTTAAATTCCTCCTATACAGTATATATTTTCATTATAATCCAAATCATTGGCAATGAAAGTATATATTTTTTATTTGACTTAATAATATATCTTTACAGTTTTAGAGTGCTTGCAACAAATACATACTATGAAAGGCAAACCAGTCTTTATTATTTAAAAAATACATTAAATTACCTTCAGTAAATTCTTTCATTATTGAGAATGTACCATCGCTAAAGTTTCTACTTATGTTTTAACAGATTATATTTCAAGTATTAAATGTATTTTAATTTTATTGTTTCAAATCATTGCGGCATTTACTTAATAGAATATACACAGACTTGTTTCTTTTACTACTGCTATTTTTATCTTTCATGCATATTCAAAAATAAGTCCAAACTACTTTAATGTACTTTTTTCCTACTAGAAAAAGACGAGAATGATCATTTTAATGACATTCCCGTCTTTTTTGTTCTTGAATGTTATTCAAGAAAAAGATTTATTGCTTTTTTAAGAACTTTATCTACTAAATGTAATCTAAAGATCCTACCTCTGCTTCATAAACCATTAACCTAATGATTATTTCGCTAGTTTTTTTGTTAAAATATATAAACCATGTTGTTCATTTGTTCCTACTAATACACGCATTCCCACGGATTTATTATCTATAACAGTGTCTGATTCAATCAGTTCAACATCATTCGATTTTACATCATAAAAACTTATAACAACCTTTCCATCCCCTAGCCAATCTTCTGCAATTCCAAATAAATTTTGACTTTGGTCTTCAAGGTATTTTCGTAATTCTTTACCTGTTACGTCACCTTCAAGATAAACTTTCATTTCTTCTATACTAACTCGGAATTTACCGTTCCCACCTTCTGTAACAATACATTCTTCATCTTCACTGAATGTATGGGTTTCAAATGTGTAGACGTTAGAAAAAACATCACCGTCTAATTTAAGCAAGTAAGCCACATTAACATTTTCTTCCTCAGATGGATAGCCCACTACACGAATTTCTTTGTCACCAAAAAGTCCACTACCTGCCAAATCAGACACTGTTTGCCCTTCATTGAAAAGAAGTTCAAATTCGTAAAGTTTAGATGTAGTAATTTTTGATCCCTTTGCTGTCTCATCAATTGTAATCTTCGAAGCTTCTCCCTCAACACTTACTACAAACTCACTGTTAGGCGCTCCAACCCAAACATCATGTGCTTTTCCCTCTAAAAGTACTTTAGGGGTATTTCCAAGTAATCTAACAGTTGCATTACCAGTATCGGATACTAATGGTGCATCACCTTTAATAATGACTGGTTGTAGGGCTCTACTTTCTGGATTGATATCAATCCCGTCGTTTACAGTTGCACCAGTGAAATTAACAGAACCACCATCTGAATCTTTTACCACTACTTTGCCATTATGCTGTGCCTTTGTATTAAATGTTCCAACCGCAACATTATTTATATTAGTCACACCATTAACAGTTAATCCACTCGCTAAATTATATGTTCCATGGGGTGCTGTTACAGTAAGGCTGTTAATTGTTGTAGATGTTCCGCTATTGAGTAGACTAACTTCTCCTGTCTCATCAAAAATATATGTAATATCCCCAGCTGTATGACTGTTTAAATCCAGATTAATTAGGCGATTAATGTTAATATTACCTGCGTCATAACCAAGTTTAATAAAATTTATATTCGTATTCGCCAGTGCTTGCGTCAATTCTTCATCATTGAAAACGAGCCCTTCGCTATTCTCAACTTATACCATATTAAATGGCTTTCGTATTGAGCCTACACCGTGCAAGCGACTTTCATCGCACACGGCGTTCCATCAATATGTAGAAATACATTAATTGATTTCTATTAATAATAAAATTTACCATTAATGTATTAGAAAATAGAGTCAATCACACTTACATGATTGACTCTACAAATTTCTAAGCTTAAATTTGGGGAAATAAGCTTTATAGAATTTCTACTACTGACTGGGTTCCTTCGCTCCTGCTAGTTTTATCCTTCTCATATGTTACCATATAAGTCCAAACGGCTAGCAATCCACACTACTATGAACCCGCTGCCATCTTTCTAGCTTCTCCGGTGCTAACCCACCTCTTCTAGTAAGACTTCAAACGTTCCATTACTTCTATCCCTTATTTTGATGACCTTAGGTCTCCACTATCCAGGAATGAGAACGATTGGTTTAACAGCCTGAATTGTTCCAATCGCCAATTATATTATCTCAAATATAAGGATGAATGCTCAGGTGCTAGCTTAATTTCGAAGCATTCACTACCTCACCCTGCCTACATGGATTCGTCTGCCTGACCGTAGCCACCTTTTAAAGAGCCCCGCCTCATTCTTGAGTACGACTTCACCTGACTTCGTCCCTTTGGTCTGTTAGCCCCTCACTGGACGCAGGAGGATTAGGCACATGATAAAAGGCTGTTATCATGATTAGGAATCACACCTAACAATTGGAAATAATAGTTAGAAATACACCCCATGATAAATAAAACTCGTCTAAGTTATCATCATGAGGCATAATTTCCACTTCTTTCACTAGATTACTAGTTTATGAAGTAACGTTTCGTTTATTTTATTAAGCACCAGGAGTTGCACTAATTGTTTTAGTTTTAACTTCTGTAGCATTTGTTACTTTTACAGAAACAATCCATTTACCCTCATCATCACCAGTTCCAGCTTCTACTGTAATAGTTGCTTTATCTTTGATATTAACTGCTGGAGTTGCACCATTAGCAGGCTCAAGCACTGTATTTTCGATTAATTCTTTTACATCATCAGCAGTAATAGCAGCATCAGTACCAGTACCTGTAACATTTTCTAAATCAGTAATTTTATTTAAAATTGTTGATTGTAAAGTGTTTGCTTCAGTGTTAGAAGATACCGTTAATTTAAAGTTTTTCATATCTACAGTATAATCTTTTCCACCAATTGTAATTGCAACTTTACCAATTAATAAGTCAACAGAACCATCTTTTGCAAATGAAATTGTTTCAGAAGCTTCAGCACTATCAACAATCGCAGAGTTTGTTGTTGTATAGCTAATATTATTAACTGTTAAAGCGTTTGAACCACCAACAGTATATTCTTTATCAGCTAAAGTTGCTTTTAACTTAGCAGCTACTTCAGTAAATGCATCATCATCATCACTATTAGAAACAGTTGTTGCTGTGAATTCTAATTCTGGTTGTGGAGTTGTGTCAACAACTTCAAATGTTTCAGTTGCTACTTTAACAGTACCTACTTTTACTGTTAAAGTGTAAGTTCCTGCATCTAAATTTGATGCTACAATTTCATTATCTGTAACAGCATTAGCAACTACTTCGTTATCTTTATCTGTTACTGTGAAAGTTGGAGCAACTACAGCATCTCCTGCTTGGGCACCCTGTGAATCAACTGGAATTACAGATAAAGTAGCTTTAACTGGAGTTTTAGCTTTATTATCTTCATTTTTATCTAATTTAGATTCGAATCCTACTAATTTATAGTCTTCTACTGTACCAGCTTCTGTTACTGTTACAACAAATGTAGTTTTAACTGTGTCAGATACTTTTACTTCAATCGTTGCTGTACCAGCTTTTACATTTGCCTTAGGTGAAATTGAAACCTCACCATTTAAGTAAGAAACGTTAACTAGGTCTTTACCAGCGTTAGTTGTTGCTGCTGCATTAACCACTTGACCTGACATTTTATTCCCAAATTGGTCTTTTACTTCAACTTTAACTTTTTCAGCATTTGTTGATTTATTAGAAAGAGTCACTTCAGCTTTATCTAATTCAATTGTTGTAGCTTTAGCTTCTGCCACAACTTCTAATTCTACAGTTTTAGAAATTGAACCATCAGTGATTTTTACAGCAAATTTACCTTCTTTAATTGGTGTAATTTTACCAGTAGTGGCATCTACAACCGCTACATCTAAATCTAATGATTCAAACTTAGCTGTAGTAGAAGCCGTTTCTCCTACCTTACCAAATTGATCTTTAGTTTGTGCATGTAAATAAACTGTTGCACCTTTCGCAGGTACTTTAGTATTTTGTTTATAAGTAGCTGCTTTAAAGTTAACATTAGTTTTAGTAGCTTCTGAATCTACAGTATAGTCAACAATTTCGACAACTTTAACAGATTCTACATTTACTGTGATACGTTGTGATTTTAATTCTTTACCATCTTCTTTAGTTACCACTACATATACAAATGCTGAACCAGCTGAGTCAACATTTTTAACTTCACCAGTAGCATCTACGATAGCGTCATTAGTTGTTTCAAATTTCACATCTTTTACAGTAGCTGTGATATCTAAACCATTTTCATCTAATACTTTATACGCTACTTTATCAGTTTTTCCTGTAGAGAACTTTTGAACAGTTTCAGCTACGATTGTAGTTGGAACGCCTACTGTATAAGTTAAAGTCGCTTCACCAGCATCTTTAACAGCTACTTTGTATTCGCCTTTTGTTAAAGCATCATAAAATTCAATAGTTGCAGACTTTTTGTCTTCTGCTAGTGTTACTGATTTTACTAATACTTTGTTGTTTTCTTTGTTAGTTACCGTTACATCTGCTTTAGCTAATGCTTCAACTTCTTTGTTGAATGTTACTTTTACAGATGTAGGGTTAATCGCACTTACAGAAGTAACAGTTAATTCTGTTGAACCATCAACAATTCCATTTTGAGTAAGTGTTTTACCAGTTTCTGCAGTATATTGCTCTACAGTAATACCTTCAACTTCGTTAGCTGGTGCATTTGCAATTTTTTCATCAGTTAAGTCAAAAACTTTACCGTTTTGAACAAGTACTAATGCATTTGCTTTAATATTTTCTAAAATCAATGCTTTCTTTTCTGATTTAGACATTTTTTGGAATTCAGCTGCTGGTACAAATTTATTACCTGTATAAAAACCATCTTGAGTTCCAGCTTCACTTGCAAATGCTGCTACTGGAGTGATTGCCGAAAGTGCAACCATTGTAGCCGCAGAAAATTTAACGATTTTTCCCTTTTTCATCTGTTATTTCCTCCTAAATTTATAGTATAGACCTAGATTAAAAATCTAGGTCTATACAGAGAATTAATAGTTTTTAATTAAAACTATTTAAATACTACGTTAGTTGCTGCGTCTGTTGAACCTTTTACTTTAACAGCTTTTACTTTATGGTCATAATCAGTATCTTTGAAATCTACTGTGAACTTACCATCAGCTGCTGGAGTGATAGTTACTGTACGATTAGCTACAGAATTATCTTCTAAAGTAAGCTCTAGTTCGATAGAAGTAGCTTTTACATCAGCTACTGTACCTGCTACTGTGTAGATGAAGTCTCCTAATAATTGACCCACTAAAGAAGTATCAGCTACTGCTGTTGCAGAAGTAATAGCTGTTACGCCAACTGGTTGAACTGCTTTAAGAGCCGCACGAGCATCATTTAAAGTTTTTGCTGCTGCTGCTTTTTCAATATCAATTGCTGTAGGAGCTACAGCTTTAGCTGCTGCTAATGCGTCAGCATATACTTTCCAAGATTCTGGAGTGTAATCAGTCTCTTTTAAGTTAGCATTTTCAGCATTTTTAATAGCTGTTGCTAAAGCTTCTGCACCTGGTAGTGCTGCAGCTGTGTCAACTGGTTTGTTACCTGTTGCAGCAATGCTATAGATGTAGAATGTAGTTACGCCATCTTTTACTTCATAAGTAACTTGAACAGTACCAGTTGCATTTGCTAAAGCTTTAATGAAGTCATCAGCAGTTGCGATTGGTGTGTTGTTAAGACCGCGGTAGTATACTTTCTCACCAACATAAGATACTGAATCTTTACCAGCAAATTTAAGAGTTTGTTTGATAGAATCATAAGAATCAACTACACCAGTGTAAAGTGCAGGAACTGTTGTTGAGTTTGTGAATGATACAGATGCAGTTTGAGTTGGTAGAATGTTGCTTGCGCCTGTTACATTTACGCTTACTGTATCAGCAGCATCAGTTGTAACACGTACAATTGCTTTACCAGTTGCATCAGATTTCACTTGGTAAGTTTTTGTGTTACCTAAGTTTTGAGAAGCGTTTAATACTTTACCAGCAGCATCTTTTACAGTTGCATTACCGAATGTAGAAGTTACATCGAATGCTAATGCATATTCGTAAACAGTGTTACCTGGGTTAGTGATAACTTCTTGTACCCATACGATTGTACCATCTGGTTGAGTAACTGGTTTCCAAACGATTTGAGTTGTTTGACCAGTTGAGTTGTAACCATTTGGACGGTAGTCGAATCCGTTTTGATCTACAGATTGGTAAGTGAAGATTGCATCTTTACCAGCAGTTGTAGAAGTAATTGTACGGCCATACTCATCAGTAACTTTTAATACTGCATTTGTTACTTCTGGAGCTTTGAAGTAAGTTACTTCAGCTACAGCTTGAACGTCAGCTTTGTCAAGCTCTACAGGAGCAGTTTTACCAGCTGTGTTTAAGAATACTGTTGGTTTTGCGAAAGCAGTAGAACCTTTACCAGCTAAGCGGAATTGAGCTTTACCTTCTTTACCTACAGTTACTTTGTAAACTGTACCAGCTGTTACTTTAACAAAGTTTTCTTTAGCTGTTGAGAAGTAAACTGCATCAGTAGTGATAGAAGAAAGGTTTTCTTTATCAAATGTTACATAAGCAGCTGTACCTTCTGGAGCTAATTTACCATCTTTGTCAGTTACAGTAACAGTATAGTTACGTCCACCAACAGAGTTTTGGTCGTAAGCTACTGGTGTGTTTAAGAATTCTGCAGAATCTGCTTTACCTTCAGCAGCAACAGTAATCGCTAATTTATCGATTTTTGAGAATTTAACTGCTGGTGCTTCAGCTTGTAATGCAAGCTTAGAGTAAGAGAAATCAGTTGCAGTTTTGTTTACTGATGATGGTAAGTAAACGATTGGTGTTGCAGTTAAGTCAGAACCGTAAACAGTAAATGTTGCTTCACCGTTAGCGTTTGTTTGAACTTTTGCAAATTTCTCAGAACCAGTTGTTAATTCGTAAGGAATTACAAAGTTGTTTGAGTTTGCATGATCTTGTACATAAAGGTTTGTGATTTTATCTGGGTTTACATCAATGTTTTCTTTAACTGCTACATAGTAAGTTGTGTTTTTAGCGCCAACTACTTTGTATGATTTTTTAGTATTGTTAGCTAATTCATTACCAGTTGTGATTTCAGAAACTGCTAATTGAATTTTGTTAGCCCAGTATACTTTACCAGTAGAAGAAACTGAAGATTTGCTAGTAGCGTAAGCTGCTACGTTATCGTTGTGCTCGTAGTAACGAGTGTAAGAGTAAGTAGCTACACCGTTTTCATCAGTTAAAGCTTCAACTTCGATTTTAGCGTTAACGTTAGCGTTATCGCTTACGATGTTGAATGTTACTGGGATACCAGCTTTAGATTGACCGTCAGCTACAGTAACTTGAGCTTTAAGAGTTACTTCTTTACCAATAACTCCTTGTACTGATGAAGTTGTTACATCGATTTTCGTAGGGATTACAGCTGCAATACCTTTGAAGTTACCGATTTCTTCATCTTTGTAAGATAAAACGTATTCTTTATCAGCAGTTTGAGCTTCAGTAGTTAAAACAACCACTTTTTTGTTTGTTTGTTTAACAGAAGCGTTTTTCACTTCTAAACCAGCGATTTTGAAGTTAGCTGCTTTTACATCGTCAACGTTTACTTCTTCATCAAATGTTACTTCAACAGTTGTGTTGTTGATTGCTTTGATAGAAGCATCAACTGGAGTTTCAGCGTCAACTAGGTCAAGAGTACGTGCAAATACTACAGCAAAGTCTTGACGAGTGATTGAAGCGTTAGGGTTAAGATTTAATTTACCGTTTGTTTCAGAACCAGTGAAGATTCCGTTAGCTACAGCTGTTTCTAGGTAAGATTTAGCCCATGGTTTTACTGAAGAAGCATCAGCGAATTGGCTTAGGCTTTCGCTACCTTCTAAACCGAAAGCGTCAACTAGGATTTTAGCTGCTTCTGAACGAGTTAATGATTTGTTAGGTGCAAATTCAGTTGCACTAACACCTTCAAAAATACCGTTTGATACAGCTGCTGCGATTGCATCGTAGTACCAAGCGCCAGCTTTAACGTCTTTGAAATTTACAGATCCATCAGCTTCTAATTCTAATGCTTTTGTGAAGATTGTTGCAGCTTCTGCACGAGAAATAGTTTTTAGTGGGTTGAAGTTTCCGTTAGCATCACCTTGGATTACGCCGCTGTCAACTAGTGATTGAACCGCTTCTTTCGCGTAACCTGAGATTTTGTTGTAGTCATTTAATTGAGCAGCAGATGCTACAGGAACGATTGCTGATGCAACTAATGCAGCTGTTGCTGATGCCGCGAAAAACTTACGGCCTTTGTTTTGCTTTGCCATTAATGTATTCCTCCCTAAAATTCCTTAAATTGATATTAATCCAACGAAAACTATAGTACCGCCTTATTAGTTACCTAAATGTATGTATTATAGCTTTCTTGAATAATACAAAACTAAAGCAAATTTGTTAGTAAATTTACTAGAAAAAGAGTAGTAGAATACCATTCTAGTAAGTTTATTCACTTTCTACAATAATATAACACTAACTTTTCCTAAATTCAAGCACTGGGACATAAATTTAGTTATGAAAGCTTATTTTACCATACCTATTAAGGTATTTAATAGATTCCAATAAGCTACCATCTATTTATTGCCTAAAATGTATTGGTAACATATAGTTCCGTTACCTATTATACCTTACTCTCAATAATAACCAAGCATTTTCTGGAATGGTTACTAAATTGTCAAAAATTAAAGACTCCCGTAATATTTTAGTTATAATTGTAAAGAAACAGAAATATAGAAGGCGTTTCTTAGCGAATTCTGCCTCTTCCCCACCAACTTTATGAGTTTCTTCTTTATTAAGTAAATAATGTCCCCATGTTGTAATAATAGATTGCCACTTTTTATGCTACACTTTTGATAGTTTGATAGAACATATTAGCTATTGAAGGGAGCTTAAAAAATGAAACGTAAATTTCCTCTTTATGGGGCCGTGCTGGCAGGCATGTTATATCTTGCGCCAACTTCCGCTTCAGCAGAAGATATTTCAAAGCACTGGGCCTACCATGAAATGAACTATCTTATTACCAACGATTTAATGAAGGGTGATGAATTCGGCAATTATCGTCCAAATGATGCTGTCACTCGTGCTGAATTTGCAGCCTTTCTTGTTAGAACACTGAACTTGCCAGCGGCTTCTAGTCAGGCAACCTTTACAGATGTTAAAAAAGGTGACTGGTATTACGGAGTAGTCGAGCAAGCAAGCTATCACGGGCTAATTAAAGGTGATGAGCAAGGCAAATTCCATCCGAATAATCATATTAATCGTCAGGAAATGGCGGCTATGTTAAAAAGAGCTCTTACTTATCAAAACATCAATACTTCTTCCTCCCCTATTGCTTTTAGTGATAATGCGCGCATTGCCAAATGGGCCTATGCAGATGTACAAGCTGTCGTCACAACAGGACTACTTGTTGGGAAGCCAAATAATCAATTTGCACCTCTTGCTCAAACAACTCGTGCTGAGGCAGCTACCGTGCTCTATCGTTTAATCCATCTAGAGGCGCCTGGGGCAGGTGGTAAGCAATACATGACGACGAATTACTCACATGATTACTCTTCTGTAGTGAGTAAACAAACAATGAATAATCCAAAGGTCGATGGTGCTGGCATTTTCACGGCTAGTGAGGCACTAGTGTCATACTATGTACACCCAAAAAGCTTTATGCAGGATAGCCCATCTTATTATCAATTCCTAAAATTATCTACTGTCGTTAATAACCTGAGTGCAAAAGAGCTGAACGATAAAGTACTTGCGAATAAAGGTAGCTTAGCAGGTACAGCGGATGCCTTTATCCAGGCTGGTGTAGACAATAAGATCAATGCTATTTATTTAGTCTCCCATGCCTTGCATGAAACAGCCAATGGGGCTTCTGCACTTATTAAAGGGATCGAGGTTGGCTTAGATACAAATGGCAAACCGATGATGGCGACACCAGAAAATCGCGATAAATTAACTGCTATTAAGACAACCTACAATGCTTACGGTATTGGCGCTATTGATGCTGATGCTAATAAGTATGGTGCGGAGCGTGCTTATACAAATGGATGGTTTACTGTTCAGGATGCTATTATCGGAGGTGCCCAATTTGTAAAGGATCAGTATATTAGCAAGGGTCAGGATACGCTTTATAAAATGCGTTGGAATCCTGATAATCCGACAGTCCACCAGTATGCAACACATGTGATGTGGGCTGTCATTCAAGCGAAAAAGATCTATGATATTTATGAATTAATTGGTGCTCATACGACAACTAACCTAGTGTTTGATGTGCCTGCATATCAAAGTCAATCTTCCGCTCCTTCATTACCGAGTCCATCGAAGCAATACGCATTGGATTTAGGGTTAGCTGGAGCAGCAGGTAAAACGACGATTAATCTCAATATGAGAACGTATCCGAATACAGCAGATAATGCTTCGATTATTACGAATTTGCCAAAGGATACCTCCTTTAAAGTTCTTGGTGAAAATGGTGGTTGGTTGAAAGTAAGTGTCAATGGACAAGAGGGCTGGGTGCTTGATGATTATGTGAGTCTTGAAAATGGCTTACAAATTGTCAATATGAACATTACACTCAATGTTCGAAGCGAACCATCTACTATAAGTGCTATTTTAGGTACTGTTAAACCGAATGGCTTTATTATCGGTGTTGTAGACGATAAAGGTGAGTTTATAAAAAATGGTGCCTGGTATCAGGTGCTTTACAACGGAAAAACCGGCTGGGTACATGGCGATTATATTGTAAAAAAATGATTTTAATAGGATGCGCAAAACAAGAGTGCGATGATGATTCGCACTCTTTTTGTTAGTCATTTTTTATCACCTAGATGAAAGCGCTATATAATAGAAGAAACTCGAAATTTTAGGATATAATTTTCAAACTATCCTCCTAAAATTTAGTAGTTATCTACGTCAAAATAGTGTCCTAAAAAAGCTTAATAGGCGTGTGCTATTTCTTTTAACATTCGTTCAGTTATTAGCGCTATACCCTAGTTAGTCCCCGTTAAACCCATTATCGAAAATTTCCTGTCAATATTGCTTTTGTGGTATGATAGATTGCAGTGAAAATGGAATTACAGAAAGGTTTGAACACTATATGAGGCATGTAACGATTATGGGCGTACCCTTTTTACATATTGGTCAGCAAGGGTTTGTTGATTTACTCGTTAATCGTATTGAACAGCAAGAAAAAACTTTCGTTGTGACAGCCAATCCTGAAGTTGTCATGCAGGCAAATGAAAATCCAACTGTCATGAATTACTTAAAGCAGGCAACTTACATTTGTGCGGATGGCATTGGTGTCGTTAAGGCTGCACAAATCCTTGGTGATTCACTTCCAGAGCGTGTAACTGGCTATGATACGATGGTACGTCTGTTGGAAGTTGGTCAGCAAAAGCGTTTTAAAATCTATTTATTAGGTGCTCAAAAGGAAACCATCGAAAAGACGGTTGCCAATATTCATAAGAACTATCCAAACGTTGATGTCGTTGGCTATCATGATGGCTACTTCGACTGGAATAATAATGATTTTGCAAAAGAAATTGCAACTTTACAGCCTGATCTTGTATTTGTGGCATTAGGTGTACCAAGACAGGAAAAATGGATAACGGAAAACCTTGAGAAATTTTCAAAGGGTGTATTTATCGGTGTAGGTGGCTCCTTCGATGTCATCGCTGGCACTGTAAAACGTGCTCCAGTACTTTGGCAAAAGTTAAATCTTGAATGGCTCTATCGACTGTTACGCCAGCCAAGTCGATTTGGCAGAATGCTTGTACTCCCACGCTTTGCTTTAAAGGTATTTGCATTAAAGCTTAAAGGTCAGGGCAAAACAAAATGAGTCAGTCAACATTTGTTAAAAGCACACTTATCCTAACGATAGCAACCTTACTTTCTAAAGTAATCGGTAGTATCTTCCGTATACCACTTCAAAATATTGCTGGTGATGAAGTACTCGGTATTTTTAGTCTTGTCTATCCTGTTTATATGGTAGCCCTTTATTTATCCGTTGCAGGTATCCCTATCGCTATTTCTAAGCTGATTGCGGAAGCCAAGACAAGTCAGGATACTGCCAAAATTAAGAAAATTTATGTGACTGCAAGAATCCTTGCATTATCCTTTGGCGTCATTAGTTTTACAATCATTTACGGCTTTTCAGAGCAGATAGCAAATGCACTTGGTGGGCCATCAACAGAGATCGCCTTAATTATTGTTGCCCTTACATTACTGGTAGCTCCTTATATGGCTGTCTATAGAGGATTTTTCCAAGGCTTTGGGGATATGCGACCTACTGCCATCTCGCAAGTGATTGAGCAGTTAGTACGTGTTGCGTTAATTTTAATCGTTGCTTATTTCCTAGTAGCAATGGATTATTCAAATGACATCGTAGCTGGTGGAATTATGGCAGGCTCTGTATTAGGAGCTCTAGGGTCACTTTTCTATTTACTCTTTAAATATTTCCGTTCTTCTGTAAAAGTGACGAGTAAGGAGAAATATTCTGGTAAGGATTTCTCTAAATACAGTAAAACCATTTTAAAAATTTCTATTCCAATTGCGATTGGTTCTGTCACAATGGCACTCTTTAACTTTGTTGATTCCTTTACGGTTACATATGGCTTAAGAAGTGCTGGTGCAGATGCGAGTGAAATTAGCTATCTTTATGGTATTTATGGTCGAGGACTAACATTAGTTCAAATTACGACTGTTTTTGCTTCTTCGATTATCTTGCCGCTTGTACCTTTGATTACAACGAAGCTAGCTGAGCGTAAATTGGATGAAACACGCACTATTATTGAGCAAACTCATCGTATGACACACCTTATTTCATGGCCAGCTGCGATTGGGCTACTAGCCTTAACCTTGCCTTTAAATCTAGCTCTTTTTAAAGACTTAGAGGGAAGCTTAATGTTAGCCATCATCAACCTTAGCTCTGTCTTTACATCTCTGACTTTGCTTGGAACAGGTATTCTTCAGGGTATGAATGCTGCCAAAACAGGAGCCCTCATTATTTTGGGTGGTGTTGTCCTTAAGGTGTTTTCTAACATCTTCCTTATTCAGGCATTCGGTTTAGATGGTGCTGCCTATGCAACTTTGCTAGTGTATTTTGTGTTATTTATTGTGAATTCTGTCTTTATTTATCGTACGATTCGCTTTACTGCCCTTGGAAAAGATACGGTGAAAATGATTGTGTCTTCAATTGTAATGGGAGCAGCAGTTGGATTACCAACACTTTGGCTTGACTTTACACATTGGTCAAGAATGTTAGCTATGGGCTATCTAACTGTCGCAATCGTAGTTGGAGGGGCACTTTACTTCCTTCTACTATGGCTAATGAAAGCTATTCATAAACAAGATTTAAAGAAAATCCCTGTTATCGGAAAAAGATTTTCATAAATAAGAGAGGTAGGACACTTATGTCAAAACAGAAATGGCTTTGGGGGATCATTGTTCTTTTACTCGTCGTTTCCTCTACAGGTATCATGATGAGGTGGAATGCGGAGCAATCGAATGATGCTTATGAGATTGTTATTCCCTATGATGAAATACAAACTGCAGAAAAAAATAGCGATCTAACAATGGATGAAATCCTTTCCTCCTTAAAGGATGCTGGGCTGAATACTGTGAGTCTAGAGCCCTTAACATTAAAGGAAATGGACAAACAAAACTTAATTACCGTTTATAAGGAAAGTGAGTTAGCAGCACAATTATTGTTTACACCCTATAAAGATGCTGTTGATATCTCTAATAGCGGCTACTATATTCGAGTGCCTGAAAATGAAAGCTACCAAAAGCTGATCATGGAGAGCGTTACACCAGAGGAAGTACAAATAGGTGAAGAAGCTTTTTATTTCCTTCCTGCTTCTAACCACAATTTTGATTTAAAAACACCGATTGGCTACGATCAGCCTGCGATTGACATGATTAGTAAGCATGGACTGGCTCATATCTTTAAGGTGGAAAATGCAGATAATGAAGTAGCTAATGAAAAGTTGGTTAATCAATTAGTCGCTTTAAAAGAGGCTTCAGCAGGCCGCTTACTTGGCCAAGGTGATGAAGCCATTGGATTTGGACAAGAAAACGGCAATCAATTAGTTGAAAAATTAAATGATGCTGGCTATTACTTCTACACAATTGAAAGTAACCCACTTAAAGGCGAAAGTAAAATCGCTCAAATGACGGATTACAATATGATTCGTTTGCATAGCATCAATGTCAACAGAGAAACTAAATTAAAGCTAAATGCAAGTATTGATCGTACAACACGAGCTGTTAAAGAGCGTAATATTCGCTCCATCTTCTATCATATTAAAACAACAGGCAATGCCAAAGAAAATGTTGAAGAAACGATTGATTACTTAAATGGTGTGCATGACACAATGCCAGATCATTTCAAAGCAGGTGAACCAAAGCTATTTGATAAAGTAGTAGTGCCAGCTTGGGTCACAGCATCCGTATTAGTAGCAGGTATTTTATTTACCTTTATCATTTCAGAATTAGTAAAATGGATGCCTCTTCGTATCGCGGCAGCTGGCTTTATGGCTGTACTAGCGATTGCGTACTTTATCCTGAAAAGTACTCTATTCTTACAAGCATTTGCACTCATTATTGCTGTCCTTGCACCAACCTATGCAGTCATCAAATCAGCGCAAGGTTCTACAAAGCTCTCTAACATAATTGTCCAATATTTAAAAGCAGTAGCAATTAGCGTTATTGGGATCATTATTGTCATTGGCTTATTGAATGGTAATGCTTTTATAACAGGCTTTGCTGTATTTAAAGGGGTTAAGCTAGTTTATCTTATTCCAATTATGGGTGTCTTATTATTTACAGTAATTGAGATGAACCGACTAGCTGATCAAAACATTAAGAACTCTTTATCCAATACGGTAACATTGTTAAATAAAGAATTAAAATATTGGCATGTGCTACTACTCATTGTATTGGCTGGTGTCGGATTATTTTACATTAGCCGAACAGGAAACTCTGGTTCTGTAAGTGATATGGAATTAGCCTTTAGACAATGGCTAGAAAATACATTGTATGTTCGACCAAGAACGAAGGAATTTTTAATTGGCTTCCCATTCTTCATTTTAGCGTTATATGTAATGGGTATTAATCGTAAATGGGGTAGTATTCTCCTTGTACCAGGTGTTATCGGTTTCCTATCCATCATGAATACATTTACTCACCTACACATCCCAGTAGCTGTTTCTGTGTTACGTACACTATACAGCGTATCTCTAGGTCTTGTAGTAGGACTAGTGTTTATCCTAATCTTCAAAATCGGTTATCGTTGGGTTTCTAAGGCAATCGCGAGGTGGTCATAATGCACGTTGTTTTATCTGGCTATTATGGATTTGATAATGTCGGAGATGATGCCATTCTACTGTCCATTATCCAATCATTAAAAAAGTGGCAAAGTGATATAGAGATCACGGTATTATCGAATAATCCAGCAGCTACTGAGCAAACATATGGTGTCAAAGCCGTTAATCGTTGGAAAATGAAAGAAATTCGCCAATTACTTAAAACAGCGGATGGACTGATTAGTGGTGGCGGTAGTCTTATGCAGGATCAAACAGGCATGAAAACTATTCCTTACTATGCGGGCGTTATTCAAATTGCAAAATGGTTGAAGAAGCCAGTATTTGTTTACGCCCAAGGTATGGGTCCGATTAATCACCCACTTAGTAAATTCATTGTTCGTACAGTCTTTAATAAGGTAGAGCAAATAACGGTTAGAGATAGAGCCTCTCTAGCTCTTTTAACAGAGATCGGTGTACGAAAAGAAACAAAGATCGTACCCGATCCTGTGATGGGATTGAACGGTAATGACTTTCATTGTGATTGGCTAGAAAATGTATCTTTGTCAGCCGATAGCTATATCTCTGTAAGCGTTCGAGATTGGCCTTCCGCTGTTGCCTACAAAGAGAAAATTGCACATAGCCTAGATGAATTAGTACGTCAGGGTGAGCAAATCGTCTTCCTCCCTATGCATGGTGAGCATGATTTTATCACTTCACAGGAAGTAGCAGCACTTATGAAGGAAAAGAGCTTAATTGCTCCTGCTGATTTATCCATTGAAGAAAAAATCGCAGTGATTGGTCAATCGCAACTATTAATAGGTATGCGACTACACTCCTTAATTTTCTCGGCAATCTATGCAACACCATTTATTGCGATTTCCTATGATCCGAAAATTGATGCGTTTGCTGATATCGTTGATCAGCCCGTCATCGGTCATGTTGAGGTTGATGATTGGAATGGTGTGACATTGTTTGAACAAGCTGTGGCAATCCTCGAATCCTATACAACGGTTCAAGAAAAAATGCGCCAGGCTGTCATCCCATTACAAGATGAAGCAACAGCAACAGCTAAATTAGCAATTGAAGCTTTTTCAAAATAACCATTAAAAAATGATGAATTTCAATTAACATTGAAATTCATCATTTTTTTCCTACTTCTAATAATTTTAAAATGGATTGTGCCTGTTGCATATGCATAGCTAACACATATTGACCTGCCTGCATCAAAATTTGAGCCTTCACCATATTCATCATCTCTTTTGCAATATCTGCATCTCGAATACGAGACTCTGCTGCTTGTAAATTCTCTGCGGTGTTCACATTGGCATTATAGGCATGTTCCAAGCGGTTCTGATAGGCACCAAGTCGTGAGCGTTCGTTGGAAACACGTTTTAAGGCTTCGTCCATTGAAGACATGGCTTTTTCCGCTTCCTCACGAGTTGCAATGGAAGCATCCTTCAATCCAAGTGCCTCGGACCCCATTCCATTGATAAATAATTCTATACTTTGCCCTGCATTTGCGCCTGCTTGAATCTTTATGCCATTTGTTTCATAATCCCCATTGAGTAATGTCTTCGTATTAAATTCTGTATCGGTCGATGTGCGCTGAATTTCCTTTTTTAATTCCTGAAATTCCAAATCTAATTTTTTACGATCATCATCCGTTAATGTATCATTGGCTGCTTCCACTGCTAACTCACGCATACGCTGAATCATGGCATGTGTTTCATTCAGTGCCCCCTCTGCCGTCTGCACAAGAGAAATACCATCCTGTATATTTTTAGCTGCCATATTCAAGCCACGAATTTGTGCACGCATTTTTTCAGAAATCGCCAGTCCAGCTGGATCGTCAGCCGCACTATTAATGCGATAACCCGAAGAAATTCGCAGCATAGCTTTACTCATCGCCCCATAATGATGATTCATATTATTCAGGATTGCCATCCCCGTTGCTGACCACTTACCAAGCATGATTTCACCACCTTCTTAACCTATATATCGGTCCATCATCTCATCTATTGACCTTTTTTGGAAATGGTTTCTAATTTTTTATGAGTTATTAACATATTATAGTTGATCAACCACATCATAAAAGCACCTGCTTGTCATTTATGAAAAGTAGGTGCTTACTGGACATGCCTTCTATTCAATTTTGAAACCCCCATGTTGATGGTTCTTTTGCTGTAGCAATTCGAAAAAGAGTGCTTTATCATTCTCTAGTAATGCTTGATCAATTAAATGATCCCAATTTCTGTCCTCTAGCTCTGCGATAAGCTGATCGATTTCGCCAACTGTCACAGTAGAAACCATCGGAATTTGTTGCTTTGGTGTAGCGCTTTCAAGTATTGGTGCTAAATGCTCATGTACATTGGTAATAAGCAATAGTTGATAAAGTGGTAATCGAATAAAGCGATTTCCTTTTTGGAAAACAAATACCTCAGATAAATTTTCAATCTGCTGTGTCTTCATGTTGATGATCATCTCTTTACCTTCTATGGGAATGAAATGGAAAATCTCATTCTCTTTTAAAATAGAGAAATATTGATAAGCAAATACGAGACGTAATTTATCTCCAGTAACTTTTGTGTAAAACGGCTTCATGTATTGAACTTGCATCATCCTTCATCCCTCCCTAGTTATCTGATTATTCAGATTTTAACACAAATCAAAAGCCTTGTTAACTATCTTTAACTCATTTTTTTCTTTCTGATCATTCAGCTTATCATTACTGCATTTTAATCGTATAATGGAAGGACAGTCTTTTTTTCCTTTTTTACAATTAACTATGTTAACTATAGCCATACATGATGAAAGGAGTGAGGTTATGGCATTGTCAATATCGCAATTAGCTAAGGAACATCAAGCATTTGTGCTGACTAAACTAAAAGAAGCTGAACAAGGGTTACATCCTTCCTCCACAGAAGATGAGGAACTAGTGCGCCGTGCTGTCTTTTCAGTAAGGAATAAATCCATTGTTTTTGAACGATTTAATGGAGCAAGTTCTATATTATATGCAAGTGTTCAAGATGTCAGACCCGCTTCTGTTGAAATTGATTTTTCCAAGGAAGAGCTACACTGTAGCTGTCCTCAAGCAAAATGGTGCCGACATCAAGTAGGTGCTTTACTCGCTCTCTACCAATATTTTGATTCTGTTCAAAATTGGTCGAGTGCTTGGCGTGCTCAAAAATCAGTTCAGTTAAAATCTTTAGCAGATGAACGCAGCCCGCAAAGCTGGTCGATGATGGTGGATGAGGTGATGAAACGATTATTACCGTCTGGGCGTATACTAGAGGGCTATGGGCTTTCCGCTGTAAGAACCGATGCTTTAGAGCGTCTTCGTCGGCATATGCCCTTTGAGCGTGAATGGCAACCCCTTTATAAGCTCTATATGGAACTAGCCATTTTAAATTCGATATGGCGGCATTTAAATGAAACACCTGGTCATTCTTTAGATTCATCTTATATGAAATATTTTATCGATCAAAGCACTCAATCTTTTGAGAGCATTCTCACAGAGCTTTCTAATCGGTCACGTCTGTTTGCGACTGACCCATTTTATGACGCCATCCAAGAGCTAGTAAGAGAATTTTTATTAGAACGACAAGGGCTTTTCGCCAACCGACTTCGTCTATACATGCTGCTATGGGCAGTGCTTTTTTATGAGAAGCCTCGACGTGAAAAGGAATTGGCATATATAAATAATCTTGATCACCCTTCAGCAGAAATTTCTCTACAATCGCTAAAATTATTATTTTATGTGCTATTACAGAAAGAGAATTTGCTGCTTGAAAGTTTGGCACAAATTGATTTACCACAAATGCAGGACTTGTTTGAACTGGCTACTTTTGCTCAACGTGCAGGAGAGTCCTATTCATTAGCAGTCATTTTACGAGCAATTTTACCTTTGACTGAAGTATTTCTACAGGAGGTCGTTCCGGTCGTTCAACGTGCCCAATACGTAAGGCAATTCCAACTTCTATTTGATGAGATCCAGCTTACGGAGGAAGAGGAAGCAATGCTATACAGTGCCTTTGGTGTGTATGGACTACAGCCGTTCTCAAGTTTTTTAATTAAAAAAGGTCGCTATCGGGAATGGGCAGCCCTACATCAATTAAACCCATCCTCTCTATCCTATTTAGAAATGTGTGGATTAAAGGATGTATTGCAGATTGAACCTGCAACTGTTTTACCTTTATATCATGTCTATGCAATGGCTGAAATTGCTCAAAAATCACGCTTAAATTATAAACAGGCTGTGCGTATTTGGAAAAGTATGCGGAGTGCTGCAAAGCGAGCTGGCAAAGCAGCTTATTTTGAAACATATATGCAAACCATTCGTGCAGAATATAAACGACTACGTGCGTTACAAGAAGAAATTGAGAAAGGAAACTTAGTATGATGACAATAAATGCTCCTTCCCCTTTTTCCAAAACACAACAGCTCCGTATTGAAGTAGCTCGGGAAGGATATTTTACGTTGCAGGGTTTTACTGCAAATGGTGCAACAATTGATGTTGATACACTAATTTCTTCGCTATTCTTTACTTATGAGGCAAATGTTTATGGATTATTAACAAATCGGACTGATTATACAATTGAGGTTTCTACAGCTGAGTTACTAGATATTTTTTCAACAAGCTTCCAGCACCCTTTCATCAATTGGATTGGTGCAAATGAAGAAAGTATGGAATGGCTGAAAAAGGTATTCGCATTACAGGAATACTGGCAAGAGCCGTCCCTTTGGTCACATGCTGTGATTGCAGAGGATTTTTTATCATTAAGTTTCCCTATTGATCATATAGATTCAGCATTATTGGAAACAGCTGTACAGCAGAAGCTTTCTCAGGTTGGTCTAATACTAGCTGATTTACCAAAGTTACTACCTTTTTTCCTACGAGGTGGCTGGCCATTAGATCAAGCGCGTCAGGCTGGAGCCGTTTCCGTTTCTTTACGGTTAAGTGAGCCCGAAGAAGAGACAGATGTATGGTTATTAGAAACGGTCCTAAGCACCGCTACAACCAAAAACTATTGGACACCTGCTATTCGTAAACAATCTTTACCTATAGAAGAGGCACTACCTACAAAATGGCGAATGTTTGCAACTGAAATTGCGCAGCAACAACAACAAATTGTAGAACTTCTATCCACTGATACGATCAATAGTGATATCTTTATTCGTGTGACACTGGAAGATTTAGAAGTTCGCTCATTCCTACGTGAGGATCTCGCTAGATTACAGGCTCTTGGTTTCGATGTTGTACTCCCAGCATGGCTAAAGGATTTAAAACAATCTAAAATTCGAGTACGCGTCACAACTAGCAATGTCTCTACAAGGAAGGTAGCAGGTTTAGATGATATTTTAACGTTTAAATGGCAATTTTCTATGAACGGACAAACGATTTCGGCTGAGCAATTTAAAAAGCTCGTGGATGAGAAACGTGAATTTATTCGTATTGGTACTGAATGGTTCCGAGTAGATGCCAATTGGATGCAAGAAATGCGTGAATTAATGCAGCAGGCAGAAGATGAAAGTTGGACTGTTCGAGAATTATTATTTAGAGAATTACCAGAAGACTTGTCTGCCCCTCTTGAGGAAGAGGATGCAGATGATGCACTGAGAGATGATCCAGTCTTTGCACTAGAAATACAACAATCATTAAAAGCATACATGGAGCAGCTTCTAGAGAAGAAAGGCTTGCCTGCCGTTTCAATTCCATTGTCCTTACAAACCGAATTACGCCCCTATCAATTAGAGGGCTATGAATGGTTAGTCTTTATGCGCCAACAAGGTTTCGGTGCATGTCTAGCTGATGATATGGGCCTTGGAAAAACGGTTCAATTGATTACCTATTTACTTCATATTTATGAGTCATCAACTGATTATACAAAGCCATCCATCATTATTTGTCCTACTTCAGTGCTTGGGAACTGGCAAAAAGAACTTGCTCGATTTGCCCCGTCTCTAATTGTGCATACACATTATCAAACAAATCGAGCAAAGGATGAAGAGTTTAAACAGCTAGTGACAGCAGAAAGACCACATGTCATTTTATCAACCTATGGTACTGTGTCACAGGATACTGAATTTTTACAGAATATCGATTGGGCAGCAGTTGTACTTGATGAGGCTCAAAATATAAAAAATATGCAAACATTACAATCAAAAGCCATTCGTAAATTGCTAGGTGACCATCACATTGCTCTCACTGGGACACCTGTAGAAAATCGTTTATCTGAGTTATGGGCTATTTTTGATTTTATTCATAAGGGCTATCTAGGTAGCTTTGGCCGCTTCAATGAAGAATTTATTTTGCCTATTGAACGGGACGAATCAGAGTCGCATAAACAGAAGCTTCGAGCAAAAATTCAGCCGTTCTTGTTACGTCGTACAAAGCGTGACCCACATTTACAGCTTAACTTACCAGATAAGCTAGAATCGAATGAATATTGTCCATTAACAACAGAGCAGGCTTCACTCTATGAGGGCTATATTTTAGAGACGCTTGATCAGCTAGAGCAGTTAACAGGCTTTCAAAAAAAGGGGCGCGTCTTAAAGATGCTCAGTAAATTAAAGCAACTATGTAATCATCCTGCCTTATATTTAAAGGAACCTTTCGAGGATGCCAAAACAATGCTTGCACGTTCAGCTAAGCTAGAGCGCATTGTACAAATGGCAGCAGAGATTGTGGACAATGGAGAGCAATGTCTCATCTTTACACAATATATTGGAATGGGACAATTACTACAGCATTGCTTTAGTGAATTATATAATGTAGATGCACCGTTTTTAACTGGTGCTATGCCTAAGCAGCAGCGAGACCGCTTAGTAGAGGCTTTCCAGGCAGGAGATTTCCCTATATTTATCCTTTCTTTGAAAGCTGGTGGAACAGGACTTAATCTAACAGCAGCCAATCATGTTTTACATGCAGATCGCTGGTGGAATCCTGCTGTTGAAAATCAAGCAACAGATCGTGCTTATCGCATCGGACAGACACAATTTGTGCAGGTCCATAAATTTGTGACAATTGGCACGATCGAGGAAAAAATTGATAAGATGCTGGTGCAGAAATCTGCATTATCCGAAGAGCTTATTCAGTCAAGCCAATGGTTGACCGAGTTAGAAGATCAAGAACTCCGCGATTTAATAACATTAGATATATAATAATGAAGATGCGCCAAGAGCAAATTCTTGGCGCTCTTTTAGTGGAACTTGCTACTTCTTTTCCCTACTTACTTCATCATTCATATTTAGTTGTGTTGAAAATCCCATTGCTGTGCGGTCTTCAGCAATGTTTATTATTAGGGGTACACATCACATTCCTTTCTGTCGTTACGGTGCAAGAATTATAAGGAGAATGGCGGATCAGACAATGAATATTCTCTTGCCCCGTATGTAAACTTTCTTGCTAAGGTAATACAAAATCCTTTAAGTGCTCTTGTTCATTCGGTGGCTGTGACGGTACAGTAACTGCTTCGTCACTATCTCTTTGTTTAAGTTGATAAAATCTAACATCCTCAACCACTACCTCTGTCATAAAAATCTTTGTGCTTTCTTCATTTACAAATGACCTTGTTTGAATACGGCCATTGGCACCGATTAACGAACCTTTACCGCAATATTTAACGATATTCTCTGCAAGCCTTCCCCAAGCTGTACAGAAAACAAAATCTGTATCTACTTCCCCTTGATTGTTTTTAAAATTACGATTAATGGCTAGTGAGAAATGAGTCTGCACACGATTTCCAGATAAGTAACGTAACACTGGGTCTTTTGTAAACCTTCCAACCAATCCGACTTGATTCATTCGTTCACCTCCTTTGTTTTTGATTGCTCTCATCTTACAAAATGATTCCAGCATTCGCAAAAATCAATATTGTTAATTTCCTTCAGTTATTGAGCATAAATTGGGTAAATTAGCAATTTTAATTTTCTATTTTTTATTAATTTTTTAACTGAATGCTTTAGGCTGTAATGGCAAATGCTATTTCATGAAATCTGCAATTTCGCAGTTTTTGAAAAATCGTCACAGGTGCGCATCACAAACAACTGCTACCTCATGTGTTATACTAAAAGAATGACAGACTTAGGAGGAATATACATATTGAAAACCTTTAAAATGCTTTCCTTTGACCTTGTCACAGAAGATGGCGTGCAACCATTCCCTTTAATCGATGGCATCATTATTAATCAGGAAAATAGCCATCAATCTTGGGTACTTGAATTGTTTATGGAAAAACAATATCGCTCAACCTTTGATGAGCTCTTAGCGAATGCTACAGTCTTCAATGTACGTGCAGTTATTTCATTTCCAGATAATGAACCTGCTCCTTTTCAGGTGATCGTACATACTGTTGAAGAAATCGGTGATCATGTTTCAGTACTATTAAAAGGTACTCTTAAAATTAAACGCTCAAAATATGCAGAACAATTACTTTCAGAGCTACTTGCTGAGGGCGTCTCTCTAGAGAATTTATTGGATCGCTTTACGCAAGATATGAAAAAGCGACCAAAATTAAAAAATGACTGACGATGCGAATTTTTGCATCGTTTTTTTATTGGACAAGCAGTAATTTTTTTGTACAATACAATTTAAAAAAGGAGGGTACTATTTGGTGATTACTATGAGGGAGAAGCCTTTACAATTATTATGGCTTGAGGCTTTGATGAGGCGCCTTTTAAAGGATGATGTAGAATTTCATTATTATCAAGAGCAGTATCGTCGACTAGCTGCAGGGTTTGCTGGCGAACAAAAAGTTGATCGCATATGGCATGAATTTATATACCCAAATACCTTTTTTGTCTTACATAATTTATGTCTTAAGAACACTGCTCAACATCTGCATCAGATTGATACGCTTTTTATTTGTCCTCAATTTATGTTGGTTGTAGAAATCAAAAACATACATGGTCGTCTTGAATTTGATCAACACACACATCAATGCATACGCACAAGGGTTGATGGTACTGTTGAGGGATTTCCAAATGCTCTTATTCAAACAGAGCGTCATATACGATTTCTTAAAAATCTTATTGCAAGTTATTCCCTTCCTGTTGAAGGGGCTGTTGTTATAGCAAATCCTTCAACAATCATTGTCAATCCAACTGGTACTCTCCCCATTTTTCATGCGTCCGGCCTTCATAAGTATCTTCAGTCGCTTTTTAAAAAGCACCCTAAAAAATTAATGACGGATAATCATTTAACCAAATTAGTGCACGTGCTACTTTCTAAACAGATGCTTCCTCAAATTCATACATCGATTGCCCCATCACGATTTCGACACGGTGTTCTTTGTCCAAAATGCGCCTATCAAAATAATATGTATTTCCATCGCGGCATTTGGAAATGTTCGTTTTGTCATTATAGGAGTATAGAAATTTTCGCAGAGGCTATGCTTGATTATCGGTTATTGATTAGTCATTCTATTACCAATAAACAGTTACGAACGTTTTTTAGAATTAGTTCTAACGATGCAGCTACTCGATTGCTACGGAAGTTTCAGTTTCCATATACCGGTACCTATAAGAATCGTGTTTACCATTTACCAGAAAATTTATTGGAACATATGAAAAATTATTTTTGATGGAGGTTTTGCTTAGCTTCGCAGGTATTCGCACTCCTCCCGCGGGTATTCTCTCTCCTTCCGCGGGTATTCTCTCTCCTCCCGCGGGTATTCGCTCTCCTTCCGCGGGTATTCACTCTCCTTCCGCGGGTATTCACTCTCCTTCCGCGGGTATTCACTCTCTTTCCGCGGGTATTCTCTCTCCTCCCGCGGGTATTCTCTCTCCTCCCGCGGGTATTCTCTCTCCTCCCGCGGGTATTCTCTCTGTTTCCGCGGGTATTCTCTCTCCTTCCGCGGGTATTCTCTCTCCTTCCGCAGGTATTCACTCTCCTTCCGCGGGTATTCGCTCTCCTTCCGCGGATATTCGCTTCGCTTCCCTCTAAATTGAAAAAGAGTGTTTTCCATAAAGGAAACACTCTTTTTTATGTTATCGGTTGTTCATACCATCACGGTACTTTTCAGTGTTGTTAACTTTATCGTCGACAACATTATTATTGTTATTGCTGTTTATGTTGTCATTACGTTCAACACCGTTTACACCGTTTGCATTTGGTGTGTTGTCATAGCCGTTTGTGCTGTTGATATCAGCATTAGAACCAGGTGTTGTTGCTTCAGGTAATGTTGTATTATCGTTTACAGTACCTCGATCAACACCATTCCCATTTACATTATTGCGATCGTATGCATTATCTCGTCTATTCGGATCTAATGCATCCTCGACGTTGTCAACACCACGACGTACGTCATTCTCGGCTTCTCGAACAGGGTGATCTTCTACTGCATTATTTCCCCAGTTACAACCTCCAAGGAATGCAGTGGCAAGAATAATGGTTAAAAATGACATTTTCCACATAGTAAAAAACCTCCTTTCTTGGGTACTATGTCATCAAATACATTTGCTGTATTTGTGATCCTACATAGATTGCCCGAGAAAGGAGGGAACTATCCGATTTTTGTACAAACTATTTTTGTTTTTCTTTTAATAACTGTTCAATATATGCTGCCTCTGCTTTACAGTCGTAGCTATAGTTTGTGCCTAGCTCTTTTTGCAATGCTTCGATTGTTTCGATTTGCTGCGCTGTTGGTTCTTCATTTAAAATTTTGGCAATAACCTCATCGATTTTTTGTGCCATTTCTTCATGAAACTGTGCGCTCATCAATGTATCGGCAGGGATTTTTTCGATCCATGCGGCATTCTCCTGAAAATAAGTCTGCCAGCTTGCAATGAAGTCTTCCATGGAAAAGCGCTCTTCATCCCAACCAATACTTGCTAAGTATGCTTCAAAAGATGTTGAAATCGAACGAGTAATGCTAATTTTAATACCTGAAGACAATTCCTTATACATCTTAATAATCCTCCTACGTTTGTAAAACCTAAAAATTACATCTATTTCAATTCACAATCGCTTATTTACCATCGCAATTTAAGAACCTACTAATCTATTTTTGACTTGACTTTATCTATTTTATATCTTTTGGTCTACAAATGCAAATTAAGCTTGTTTAGGCTGTTCAGGCCCAATTGCAAATAGAATATCGGCCTCACATACAAGTTCTCCATCTACAGTTGCTACACCATGACCTTTACCCATTGCGCCACGAAGTTTTACAAACTCCACTTCCAATTTAAGTTGGTCGCCTGGTACGACTTGACGCTTGAAACGACAATTATCAACACCCGTTAAAAATGCTAAACGGCCCTTAAATTCTTCTGCATTTAATAAAGCCACTCCACCTACTTGAGCTAAAGCTTCCACAATTAACACACCTGGCATAACTGGATAACCTGGGAAGTGCCCATTAAAAAAATCTTCGTTGATTGAAACGTTTTTTAATCCTACTGCACGTTTCCCTTCTTCTAATTCAATGATGCGATCTACGAATAGAAAAGGATAGCGGTGTGGTAAAATTGCTTGAATTTGTTCTGCTGTTAACATGTCATTTCCCCCTCAAAAATTAAGTATGTATACACAAAGTAAGGTAAAGAATAATGTTATTCTTTACCATTCATAATATCAAATATATGCTGCCATGTTTCTCTTTTAAAAATATCCATAGCATTGCCTTCTCCAATAACACTAAAGCCAAACATTGCGCCTAATGTTGCGGCAACAACGACTAAGATGAGAACAATTACAATGCGTAACCAAATCGGAATCAGTCGGATTTGCACCCATCGAACCTCGCGTTGCTCTCCAGTTGAGCGGCGTTCTTTCTTTTCTGGTTGCGGTTGCGTATCGGTTTCTTGTGTCGGCACAGAACGTCGACGTGAATCGTTTGTCATAGATTGTACTCCTCTTCATTCCTTACTATGCGTTTTTGGATGACTTCCTATCGAATGCCATTAATGAGTCCAAGCATTTGATCTGCTAATGTTACCGCTCTTGCGTTGAATTGATAAGAACGTTGTGTTTGAATAAGTTCTGTCATTTCCTTCGAGAGGTTAACATTTGACATTTCTAGTGTACCATTTTGCATGCCAATTTGCTGACGGTTCGCTCCAACAAGCTCTGTTAGAACTTCCGCCTGCGTATAGCCAAGTTCAGCTAAATTATTAGGTAATCCCATATAAGAACCAGCAACATGCTCCATTAATTGCGGCTTTTGGAATTCCGTTACAGCTAAATCCGTACGAATGACATTTCCATTTGGATAGGATGCTTCTAATACACCACCATCTCGAACGGCAAACTTTTGAACCGTGTCTGGTAATGTAATGGCTTGTCCTGCAGCGTTTGCTACAGGGTAGCCCTCTGCTGTTACAAGCATAACTGTTCCATTATTCAATGGAGATAAATAAAAGTCACCTTGTCGAGTATACACTGTTTCCGTCCCATTTTCACCATTTGGCATCAAAATATTGAAATATTGTTTCGCTTTTGTAAAAGCTAAGTCTAAATCACGATTAGTTGTTTGTAATGAACCTTGCTTTTCATTGGATTTAATTTGCCCAATCATTGCACCAGTTCCATAACGAATACCAACAGGTGTTTGACGTTCCACACGATCCTGCTTATCATTATTAAATTGCTGATACAGTAATTCATTAAAGGATGCTTCCTTTGTTTTATAGCCCGTAGTATTACTGTTAGCAATGTTGTTACTAATTGTATCAAGTTTATTTTGTAATTGACCCATTGTGTTTGTAGCTGTAATCATTGTACGTAGCATTGATAAAAGCCTCCTGTTCGCCCATTAAATTTTTCCGATTTCATTCACAGCCTTTTCCATGCTACGATCATAGGCTTGCAATACTTTTTGATTTGCTTCAAATGCACGGTAGGCTGTCATTAAATCTGTCATTGTACGACTAGAATCAACGTTTGAACCTTCTAAATAATTTTGACGTAGTGTAAAGGAAACACCATTCACGCCATAGGCTGTTGGTAAGTTCTCACCATTTTCTGTACGAATGAGGCCATTATCTTGTTTTTGTAGCATGTTCGGGTTTGCAGCAAATGATACCCCAACACGTGCTACTTGTTGATTATTTACAAAGATAGCGCCACTTTCATCTAAACGAAAATCATCATTTGGTAGCTGGATACGTTGTCCTGCATCATTTAGTACATATAATCCTTGACCGTTAACTAAATAGCCTTGACCATCTAACGTGAAATTACCATTACGTGTGTAAGCCTCACCACCAGCAGGATGCTCAAGTCGGAAGAAAATTGAACCTGTAACACCATCTTCATTTTGTGGTAAGTTTCCATCAATCAATGCCATATCTGTTGTAAAATCAGTGTTATAGATTTGGCCCTGTATGTAATTTGGTAATGTTTCTTGTAAATATGTCCCTGTATTTAAAGCTCCTACTTGACTCATATATTCAGCCCCGGCTTGTTGGTGAGCAGGAGCATTTGTTTTTCCAATGCTAGACATTAGCATGTCTGGGAATGAGCGAATAGTAGATTGGTCTGCCTTAAATCCTGGTGTATTCGCATTTGATAAATTATTGGTAAGTAATTCTGTTCTTCTTTGTTGCGTGATCATACCTGTTGCAACTGTATAAAATCCTTTAAACACAGAAATCACCTCATTTTAATTTTATAAGGATGCTGGCACACGATCAATATTCTCAAGCATGATACCTGTACCAATGGCTACACAATCCATCGGTCTCTCTGCAATAAAAACAGGTACCTTTAACTCTTCTATTAATAGCTGGTCCATTCCATGTAACAACGCACCGCCACCAGTTATAATTACTCCACGATCAATGATATCAGCTGATAATTCAGGTGGTGTTTTTTCTAAAACATTTTTAGCTGATTGAACAATCATCGCTACTGATTCATGTAGTGCACGTTCAATCTCCTCAGACTCAATTGTAATTGTACGTGGTAAACCTGTTACCATATCACGGCCACGAATATCCATTGTATCATTACGACTACCTTTGAAAACTGTACCAATTGTTATTTTGATTGCCTCTGCAGTACGTTCACCAATTAGCAATTTATATTCTTTTTTAATATATTGCAAAATATCGTTATCAAACACATCGCCTGCTACTTTAATGGATTCACTTGTTACGATATCACCCATCGATAGAACTGCGATATCTGTTGTTCCGCCCCCGATATCGACTACCATATTTCCACTTGGTTGGAAGATATCCATTCCAGCACCGATTGCTGCTACTTTTGGCTCTTCCTCTAAATATACTTTTTTACCACCCGATTTTTCAGCCGCTTCACGGATTGCCTTTTGTTCAACACTCGTAATATTCGTCGGACAGCAAATTAAAATGCGTGGCTTCGCCAAAAATCCTTTTACATTTAATTTATTGATGAAATGTCTTAACATTGCCTCTGTCACATCAAAATCTGCAATGACTCCGTCTCTTAATGGGCGAATAGCTGTGATATTACCTGGCGTTCTCCCTACCATTTGGCGGGCTTCTTCCCCTACCGCTAATACTTTATTTGTCTTTTTATCGATCGCCACAACAGATGGTTCATTGAGGACGATCCCCTTCCCTTTAACGTGGATTAATACGTTCGCAGTTCCTAAGTCAATGCCAATATCTTTCGAAAACATTCTATAATTTCTCCTTCCCGCCAGTTCCAACTACATAACGTTCATTTTATCTCTTTATCTAGAATATTTTATCATATACTATTGGTAATTTCACCTAAATTTAGTGAATAAGACTGTTTTCTTTTTAGGTAGTGAACGGCTATAATATAGAATTACTATTCCTTAGAAAATCACCACTTATACTTGTCCAACACAACAAAAAAGAACGAATCATTCTTGACTCGCTCTTTCTTTCCACTTGTTTTTCGTTGCTTCTCCTCCGCGAATATGACGTACGGCCTTATGGTAGGCGAGTATTTCTTTCACTTGGTCAGCTAATCCTTCATGAATTGTTGGTAATCGCTCTGTTAAATCCTTGTGCACCGTACTTTTTGAATAACCAGTCATTTTCGCGAGGACACGCACAGTCTCACGCGTCTCAATCAGTAATTCACCGAGGCGTATGCAGCGCTTCCGAATGTGCTCATGCACGTTCTTCGTCCTTTCCACACAATTTCACAAAATGCTTTGGCAATCAGATGCACATTTGCGCATTTCTTCACCTTATGTGAGGACAAAGCTATTCAGAACACGTTTTGCATTTTCTTGATAAATTGCTGACTTTTTATGCGTTACTAGCTTTTCTCATTAAAAAGCTAGTAATTTTTTCGGATTGATATATTTTCCGTTTTCAAGAATTTCGAAATGCATGTGGACGCCAGCCGCTTGATTCCACTCGTTGTCAGTCGCTTTTCCTAATGCTTGACCTTGTGTAACCTCATCGCCTTCTTTAACAGCGATATCCTTCACAGAGCTATAATGTGTCTGCATACCATTTGGATGCTCGATCACGATCTTATTGCCTGTAAATGCGTCTAGTTTTACCTCTAGTACTTTACCACTCATAGCAGCTAGTACTTCAAATTCTTCACCATTCATAGCAATAGAGATTCCAGAAGATGTAGTAAATGTTTGATTAAATACCATTAGTGCATTTTCACGAGACTCTTCATTTGCCTCTAACTCGTAAAATTCTTGTAAGACTTGTACTTTACTAAAATTCTCTTCTTTGAATGGATACTTCATGCTTTCAGTTCGTGCATTTGTTTCCACTACAGGACCTGGATCTACTTCAGCTAAATCTGGTAAAGGAGCCTCTTCTACTTTTGATACGAGACTATTGTAACCAAATAACAATCCTGCTAGAACAAGTGCACCACCTGTGTAAACTACTGGCCAAAACCACGGTTTCTTTTGTAATTGGCCATTTTCCTTTTGATTTGGATCTTGGTTTTGAGAAGCTTTGTTATTTTTATCCTCTCTCATTTTCATCACCTCTAGTTGCAGTGTGAACAACTAGAAGTTATTTTAAACATGCATCTATTTTTTTTATTTCAATATCTTGATAATAATAGTGTAAAATTTCGGCAGCTGTTTTCCCTTCATTTGCCATTGCCTCAGCTCCATACTGACTCATGCCCACTCCATGACCATAACCCTGAGTTTTCACTTGAACCTTTCTTTTATTGGCATTAAAGATGATAGTGAAATCAGTTGATGGAATACCAAGAAGCGTTCTTACCTCTCTCCCTGTCCAGACATTATTTCCTAATTGTAAACGCTCTACTCGCCCTGAGTCATTATAAAATAACTGGATACGATTAAAATCACTAGGTTGCCATTGGATAGGCCAGAGCTTATTCCATTGAGCTAAAGTCCACTCTTGCACAGCCTCAAACTTTGGTGATGCTTGATCTGATATACTTGCAACACTTTGCAAATATGGAATATCATTTCCACCATATCCATAAGCGCTTTCTGTTTTACCGTTACTTGTTGAATGAAACATGGCTGTAATCAATTCATTATTATAAAGAATAACTTGTCCTTGCGTTTCATTGATAGCTTCGACAATTTTCTTTTCATTTCCCAGGAAATTGCTAGCCCAATTCGCCTTTCTTTGCTCTTCATCATAGAAGACTTGCTTTGCCACAGTTGGAGCAATCGCAATTTTTCCGTAATTTGTCGTTTTCAACGCATATGTGCGTGCTGCAATGGCTTGTGCCTTCAGTGCCTCTTTTTTAAAAGAAACAGGCATTTCTGCAGCAACTACCCCTGTAATATACGTTTCCAAAGGGATTTTTTCTTCTTGCCCCTCCACTTCTATAAATATTTCACAAGCATTCTTATCACTAGCTTGAGGTTTGATAGCCTCTTGTCTTTCACTAAACCCTACTATAGGAAGCATATATAATGCCCCAATTAAGCAAATGACACCAATACTAATCATCCATTTTTTCATAAGGAATAATATGCTAGATTTCTTTTAGTTATGAGAAAACAAAAACCCTCTGCATAAAAGCAAAGGGTTTTGAAATCTATTTAATTTGTAGGCAATTCAACTGTTACATCTTCAATTGTCACTACTTCTTCTGTAATACGTTCAATATTCGCACCAAGTGATGCTAATTTGCCATGGAAATCAACATAACCACGATCTAAATGGTGAAGCTTTGTAACACGTGTCATGCCTTCAGACACAAGACCTGCTAAAATTAATGCAGCCGCAGCTCGTAAATCCGTTGCCATAACCTCAGCTCCCTGAAGATCCACAGGCCCCTCGATAAACACAGAACGTCCCTCTATTTTAGCGCCAGCATTCATGCGACGAAACTCCTCAACATGCATAAAGCGGTTTTCGAATACCGTTTCTGTAATAATACTCGTACCTTCTGCAGTAAGCATTAACGCCATCATTTGTGATTGCATATCTGTTGGGAAACCAGGATGTGGCATTGTTTTGATATCAACTGCTTTTAGGGTTTGAGGAACTCGTACACGGATTCCTTCATCCAACTCTGTAATTTCTACGCCCATCTCACGCATTTTAGCTATTAAAGCAGTCATATGCTCAGGAACTGCGTTTTCAATCACCACATCTCCTCTAGTAATGGCTGCTGCTACCATAAATGTACCAGCTTCAATACGGTCTGGAATAATATGATGCTCTACTCCATATAATGTATCGACTCCTTCGATACGAATCGTATTTGTCCCCGCACCGATTACACGGCCACCCATACTATTAATAAAGTTTGCAAGATCCACGATTTCAGGTTCCTTCGCAGCATTTTCAATTACAGTTGTCCCTTCAGCTAAAGATGCAGCTGTCATAATATTTTCAGTTGCCCCAACACTCGGGAAGTCCAAATACACATTAGCCCCTTTTAAGCGACCCTCTGTCTTCGCCTCTACATAGCCATGGCCAAATGAGATTTTTGCACCCATTGCTTCAAAGCCTTTTAAATGTAATTCAATCGGACGTGATCCAATTGCACAGCCTCCAGGAAGTGCCACACGAGCATAGCCATTACGGGCAAGTAGAGATCCCATTACTAAAATAGATGCACGCATTTTACTAACAAATTCAAATTGAGCTTCACTTGAAAGTTCTTTTGTTGCATCTATATATACGGCATTATCTTCAGGTATATATGTAACTGCTGCGTTTAAACTTTTAAGTACTTCATTTATTGTAAAGACGTCTGCTAAATTAGGGACTTCTTTAATTACATTTTCTCCTTTTGAAGCAAGTAAAGCTGCTGCAAGGATTGGTAACACTGCATTTTTTGCGCCCTCTACACGTACTTTTCCCTGTAGTTTTTGGCCGCCAGTCACTATTATTTTATCCACCCTATGTCCCTCCGAATTCAATCTATTAACCTATCGAATTTTTATTTTAATAAAGAAGTATAATGTCATAATCAGTAAACAAACAACTCTATAGTACAACTTTTCTAACGCTCGTTCAAGCGTCCAAATCACTATTTTAAGCCATTATTAGATATTTTGCTATTTATTTATTGTACGCTGCCAATTTTTTTTTGTGAATGACCAATAACCCGTTCGCTTCTAATACATACCCAAAGATATATGAATAAAAAACAACTTTTCACTTAATTTCTATAAAAAAAGTGGTGGGCACCTATTATCGTACATTTATCAATGGCTATCTTGGTAGCTAATAGCGTAAAGCTTATAATAATCTAATGTGTTGGCGTCATTAGATTGCGTATCCAGTGTTGATCAGTCTTTTTACATAGTTCAAAGGGCCACACAAAGGGTATTATAAAGTCCTTTGAAGCATGTAGACATATGAATTTATTTAAAAGAGAAACGAATTCTTTAAAATAAATAAGGAAGTTTGCCTGACCAGCTAGAGATTTGAAGAAAGAAATTAGATACTGCTGAGCCTATCGCAATACTAAGTAATATATAAATGAGCTGAATTTGAAAAACTCGATTCTTTTTAAATAGTTTTTCGATCATAAAAGCTTGTAATGCGTAAAAAGTAATAGCAATAAAAAATAGATGAGATAAAATTCCCAATAAAGCTTCTTGCCCTATCGCTTCATATATTTCCATGCGGCATCCTCCGTTTCTCCTACAATCACAATCTGTTTATTCACCTTAAAAAACGGGCAGATGCGATATCTGCCCGTTAAAAATGAATTAGATATTACCCTCATGAACGTTGATACGATTCAACGCACGTTTTAATGCTAGGTCAGCACGTTTGAAATCAATGTTGTCTTGTTTACTTTGAAGACGTCCTTCAGCACGTTTAACGGCTTCTTTAGCACGTTGAACATCGATGTTTTCAGCAATTTCAGCAGACGGCGCTAAAATTGAGATTTTTTCTGGACGAACTTCAATGAAACCACCGCTTACAGCAACAATATCAGTCGAACCGTTTTCTTTTTTAAGCTTCACTGCACCAATTGCAAGTGGAGCAACCATTGGAATATGGCCTGCAAGAACACCGATTTCTCCTGAAGTTGTTTTAGCGATTACCATTGATACTTCAGAATCGTATACTGGGCCGTCGGGAGTGACAATATTGACTAGAACTGTCTTCATATTTTTTCCTCCTCGTCCCTAGTATTAAACCTCTACGCCCATGCTTTTCGCTTTTTCAACTACTTCATCAATTGAACCAACTAGACGGAAAGCATCTTCTGGTAGGTGATCCCATTTGCCATCAAGGATTTCCTTGAATGAACGAACAGTTTCTTTTACAGGTACATAAGAACCTTTTTGACCAGTGAATTGTTCCGCAACGTGGAAGTTTTGTGATAAGAAGAATTGAATACGACGAGCACGTTCTACTGTTTGTTTATCTTCATCAGATAATTCATCCATACCTAAGATTGCAATGATATCTTGTAATTCACGGTAACGTTGGATTGTACGTTGCACACCAGTAGCAATTGCGTAGTGCTCAGCGCCTACGATTTCAGGTGATAATGCACGAGAAGTCGAAGCTAATGGGTCAACCGCTGGATAGATACCCATTTCAGATAATTTACGCTCAAGGTTAGTTGTTGCATCTAAGTGGGCGAAAGTTGTAGCTGGAGCCGGGTCAGTATAGTCATCGGCTGGTACATAAATCGCTTGAATAGAAGTTACAGATCCTTTGTTCGTAGATGTGATACGCTCTTGTAGTTTACCCATTTCAGTAGCAAGTGTTGGTTGGTAACCTACCGCAGAAGGCATACGACCTAATAGGGCAGAAACCTCAGAACCTGCTTGTGTGAAACGGAAGATATTGTCGATGAATAAAAGTACGTCTTGGCCTTGCTCATCACGGAAGTATTCCGCCATTGTAAGACCAGTTAAAGCTACACGCATACGTGCACCAGGTGGCTCGTTCATTTGACCGAATACCATCGCTGTTTGCTTGATAACGCCTGAATCGCTCATTTCGAAGAATAAGTCGTTCCCTTCACGAGTACGCTCACCTACACCAGCGAATACAGAGATACCAGAGTGCTCTTGTGCGATATTGTTGATTAATTCTTGGATTAATACAGTTTTACCTACACCGGCACCACCGAATAGACCGATTTTACCACCTTTGATATATGGTGCAAGTAAGTCTACTACTTTGATACCTGTTTCAAGAATTTCAACTGTAGTTGAAAGATTCTCGAAAGTTGGTGCTTCACGGTGAATTGAATCACGACGTGCGTCTGCTGGAATCTCTTCACCTAAGTCAATTACTTCTCCAAGTACGTTGAATACACGACCTAGTGTAACTTCACCAACTGGTACTGAGATAGCTTTTCCTAAGTCTGTTACTTCTGCTCCACGTTGTAAGCCATCAGTAGATGACATCGCAATTGTACGAACAGAATCATCACCTAAATGAAGCGCAACTTCTAATGCAAGAATTGTTGGTTCTTCATTAGGACGTTCAATCTTAACAGTTAAAGCGTTATAGATTGCTGGTAATTGGCCATTGTCGAATTTAACGTCAACAACTGGACCCATTACTTGAATAACATGTCCTTTATTCATTACTGTGTACCCTCCTATCGTATTCTTATACGACATTGGGAAGCTGCTTGCCTATTCTAAGGCTGCAGCTCCACCAACGATTTCTGTAATTTCTTGTGTAATCGCCGCTTGACGTGCACGGTTATATTGCAAAGAAAGGTCTGAAATAAGATCAGTTGCATTATCTGTTGCATTTTTCATAGCCGTCATACGAGAAGCATGTTCACTTGCTTTTCCATCTAATAATGCGCCATAAACTAAGCTTTCCGCATATTGTGGAAGTAAAACTTCTAGAATTGCTTCACCAGATGGCTCGAATTCATAAGAAGCAGTACCGCTTGCAGGGGCAATATCTGTTAATGGAAGAAGTTTTTTCTCTGTCACTTCGCTAGCAATAGCGCTGACAAAGTGATTATAGTACATATAAAGTTCGTCATACGTACCATCAATGAACATACCAACAGCATTACGAGCGATTTCTTTTATATCAGCAAATGTCGGTTGGTCAGGTAGACCGACAACATTACTGATGACATTATGATCACGTTTCACAAAGTAGTCACGAACAACACGACCTACTGCTAAAATAACGTATTCGTCTTTTGATTTATGACGCTCGTTAATTGTACGTTGTACTTGACGTAGGATACTTGAGTTGTAAGCACCTGCAAGACCACGGTCAGAACCAATGACTAAGTAAGCCGTTTTCTTAACAGGACGAGCAGTTAACATTGGATGTCCGCTGTCTTTTGTGCCTGAAGCGATCGCGCCTACTACGTCCTGAATTTTTTCCATGTAAGGAACGTAAGCTTTAGCATTTTGCTCTGCACGACGTAACTTAGAAGAAGAAACCATCTGCATTGCTTTTGTAATTTGCTTCGTACTCTTTGTTGAAGTAATACGACCTTTAATTTCGCGTAAGTTTACCACTGGTATTTCACCACCTTCTGTTTTTTAATCAAGTGACTAGCTAGAACTTATTCTGATTTAGCGAAAGTTTTTTTGAATGCATTGATTGCTGCTTCATAATCCGCATCAGGAGCAAGCTCTTTAGTAGTACGAACATGATCTAAAACGTTTGTGTGGTTTGAATCTAACCAGCTTAAGAATTCTGATTCGAAGCGAACGATATCTTGTACTGGAATATCATCTAAATGACCTTTAGTTAATGCGTAAAGGATCGCAACTTGCTTTTCAACTTTTAGTGGTTTGTTAAGGTCTTGTTTAAGAACTTCAACCGTACGTTTACCACGCTCAAGTTTAGCAAGTGTTACTTTATCTAAATCTGAACCAAATTGAGCAAATGATTCAAGCTCACGGAATGCAGCTAAGTCAAGACGTAGTGTACCCGCAACTTTTTTCATCGCTTTAATTTGAGCAGATCCACCTACACGTGATACAGAAAGACCGGCGTTAATCGCTGGACGTACACCTGAGTTGAATAAGTCAGATTGTAAGAAGATTTGTCCATCAGTGATTGAGATTACGTTAGTTGGGATGTATGCAGAGATATCCCCAGCTTGTGTCTCAACGAATGGAAGAGCTGTAATTGAACCATTTTGATATGTTTCATTTAACTTCGCAGCACGTTCAAGTAAGCGGCTGTGTAAGTAGAAAACGTCACCAGGATATGCTTCACGACCTGGAGGACGGCGAAGAAGAAGTGAAAGTTCACGGTAAGCTGATGCTTGTTTAGAAAGATCATCATACACGATTAATACGTGTTTACCTTGTAACATGAATTCTTCAGCCATAGATACACCAGCAAATGGTGCTAAGAATAATAATGGAGCTGGTTGAGAAGCAGAAGCTGTCACAACGATTGTGTAATCTAAAGCGCCATGTTTACGAAGAGTTTCTACAACACCACGTACAGTAGATTCTTTTTGACCGATTGCTACGTAGATACAAATCATGTTTTGGTCATTTTGGTTAAGAATTGTATCGATAGCTACAGATGTTTTACCTGTTTGACGGTCACCGATGATTAACTCACGTTGACCACGACCGATTGGTACTAATGCGTCAATCGCTTTAATACCAGTTTGTAGTGGTTCGTGTACTGATTTACGAGCCATTACACCGAAAGCAGGACTTTCGATTGGACGAGATTTTGTAGTGTTGATAGGACCTTGTCCATCCACTGGTTGTCCAAGTGGGTTTACAACACGACCAATTAGTTCTTCACCAACTGGTACTTCCATGATACGACCTGTACGACGAACTTCATCGCCTTCTTTGATGTCAGTGTATGGACCTAAGATTACGATACCAACGTTACCTTCTTCTAGGTTTTGAGCCATACCCATAACACCATTAGAGAACTCTAGTAGTTCTCCAGCCATGGCGTTGTCGAGGCCATGAGCAAGAGCAATACCGTCACCAATACGGATAACTGTACCAACTTCGCTTACTTTAAGTTCAGATTCATAATTCTCAATCTGTTGTTTAATCAGACTGCTGATTTCTTCAGCCTTGATGCCCATGTATGTCACCTCTCACATTTCTAAATTATTAACCGATTAATTCACGTTTTAGACGCTCTAGTTTGTTTGCTACTGAGCTATCATAAATATGGTTACCGATTTGAACACGAATACCACCAAGTAAAGATGGATCAACTTCGTTTGTAATATTTAATGATTGTTTTCCAACAAGTTTCGCGAACGCTGCTGAAATATTAGCGCTTTCTTCTGCAGAAAGTGCACGTGTTGAAAATACTGTTGCATCTGCAGTGCCTTGTGCTTGTGCAGCAAGTTCAGCATATGCCTTAGCAATTTGTGTCATCTCGTTTACACGTTTTTTCTCGACTAGAAGTTGAACTGTGTGTAAAACTTCTGGTGTTGCACCATTAAAGATGTCAGCTACCATTTGTTTTTTTCGTTCCACGGAGAACTTAGGTGCATTTAAAAGCGTTAAAAAATCAGGAGATTCTTTTACTACTTTTGTTAGTTCACTTAAGTCTGCTCCTACTTCAGTAAGAATATTTTTTTGTTGCGCCAATTCAAAAAGCGCTTGAGCGTAACGTTTTGCTACAGTTGAATTACTCATCGAGCTTCCCCTGCCTTCGCAATCGTCTCTTCAATTAGAGCACGGTTGTCTGCCTCAGAAATCTCTTTGCTAAGGACTTTAGATGCTGCAAGTACAGATAATGAAACGACTTCATCACGTACAGCTGCAATAGCTTTTTCTTTTTCAGACTCGATTTCACGTAAAGCCGATTCTTTTAAGCGGTTTGCTTCATTACGAGCTACAGTAAGAATTTCTTCTTTTTGTAATTCGCCTTGCTTCTTAGCGCCCTCAACAATCGATTGTGCTTCTGTACGAGCTTCCTTAAGAAGGCTCTTTTGTTCTTCTAAAAATTGGTGCGATTCTTTGCGCGCTTTTTCAGCTGCTTCGATTTCACTCGCTACTAATTCTTCACGTTGTTGCATAATGCCCATAAGTGGACCCCAAGCGAATTTCTTAAGTAGTAACATTAATACTATGAAAATAACTAATGTTGCGATGATATCTCCACTATTTAACGAAGCACCGCCTGCACCTAGTACAAGATTATCTAAAAACACGATTGTTTCACTCCCTTCAAGAGCTTTAACTTCAACATAATATAGTGACTAAAAAACTACCTATTTTAAAAAGCTATATTTACACATAGCTTTTATCCGTTCCAAAATGAAGGGCGAAGTTTCATCTGGAGAATCCTGCTTCGCCACTAGTAAAATTCAGTGTTCAACTGAATTATTTGTTCATTACGATGAATGCTACTACTACTGCGATGATCGGTAGGGCCTCAACTAATGCAACCCCGATGAACATTGTAGTTTGAAGAACGCCACGAGCTTCTGGTTGGCGAGCGATACCTTCTACTGTTTTTGATACGATAAGACCGTTACCAATACCTGCACCAAGTGCACCTAAACCGATTGCGATTGCTGCTGCTAATAAACCTAATGAACCTGTCATTTGAAAATTTCCTCCTTGGAATTGTTTGTTTTTGTTGTTCAAGCATAGGGTATATGCTTTATATTAATGGTCATCGCTCACTTTATGAGCCATGTAAACCATTGTTAACATTGTAAAGATAAAGGCTTGGATAAAGCCGATGAAAATTGAGAAACCTTGCCATGCCATCATAGGAACGATTGCCCCGATGAATCCCACAGCACCTGATGATGCTAAACCTGCAAGTAAGCCAAGTAAAATCTCACCCGCGTAAATGTTACCGTAAAGACGTAAACCTAATGTTAATGTGTTTGCAAATTCTTCTACTAATTTAAGTGGGAACATGAATGACATTGGTTTGAAGAATGTACCTACATAATGACCTGTACCCTTCATTTTTACACCATAGAAATGCGTTAAGACTAATATCATTGCTGCTAACGTCATCGTTACTGTAGGGTCAGCTGTTGGTGATTTCCACCATAGCTCATGCCCATAGACAATTGAGAAAGGAAGACCTAGTAAGTTAGATACTGCGATAAACATAATTAGTGTGATACCTAGAACGTGGAATCGACCACCAGTTTTCCAATCCATGTTACTTTTAATGATATTCTTAACGAAATCCATAATCCATTCCATAAAGTTTTGCATACCAGTAGGTTTTAACTTTAGGCTTCTAGTTGAAATAAAGGCAATTAAAAATACGATAATTGCTGCAACTAGTAACATCATAACTGTCGATAAGTTAAATGTTAAAAAACCGACTTCTAGTAACGGAGCTTCATGATTCATTGTTATTTTTCACCTCTCTTTCTAATTTAAAGCACATTAGCGGTTCCTTACATGTGACACAATTCTCTCGACAAAGAGAAAAACGTACGGAATCATTAGCCCTATAACCGTGCTAATTAAGTGAAAATAGTTTGGCAACGAAATGGCTATTGCGACTGCCGCAACACCTGATCCAAAGCGAAGCGCTGTACCAAGTGAGCCTATTTTCTTCCCTTCACTAATGGATCTGTCAAACTTCTCCATACGCCGAACTAGAATCCAAAAATTATACGTACCAAAGAATGCACCGACTGCGATGCCCGCAAAAACAGTTTGATAGGGGGTAAATCCCCAGCCTAATGCGCAGAGTGCAAGCAAAAAAAATAACGCCCTCTTCTGCACAGCAAAAATGTGATGCAAATCTAGCATTGGTTGTAATCTCCTGAATCGTTTTTTCGAGTAATGAAAACGTTTGCTGACCACTATGTGAAATCAGAAAAGAGCAGTGAAAAGCACTACTCACAGCGGAATAGTAATGGGAGAGTCATTTCAATTACAGGTGTAAATGCCCAAAAAAATAACTTACACCCCTTACCGACTCGGTAAAAACCGAAACGCACAAAACGTTGCAAATCGACAGTTTTATTTTGAACTGTCAATTTAGTAGAAAGTTGATATAACAAGTGTTTCAACGTCCTATTTATGAACAGAAACCCTTATCATTCTTACCCTTTGTAAGCATACAATAGGTGATATTTGAAGTCAATTGGTAAAGGAGAAAAACTTCACAGCCTCTATACTCTTGTCAAATTGTTGACAAATTTGTGTATGAAATTTCATAGTTTCAAAATTTCAAAACCTGCTCACGCATAAAAAAAGCTAATTTACGACAAGATTATGCTCGTAAATTAGCTTACCCATTTCAACAGGTACATTAGACTTATTTTTATTATAAAATATAGTATTTTATTTAGTTTTTTGTAAAAATCCTAGCAACGCTTCAACAATACGCTTAGATGCATGTCCATCACCATATGGATTTGATGCTTTAGCCATTGCTTCGTAGGCATTATTATCTGTTAGTAATTCCTTTGCTAGGGCATAAATTGTTTCCTCTTCTGTGCCTGCTAGCTTTAATGTTCCTGCTGCAATCCCTTCTGGACGTTCTGTTGTATCTCTAAGTACAAGTACCGGCTTCCCTAATGAAGGGGCCTCTTCTTGCACACCACCTGAATCCGTTAAGATCATATATGAATTTGCTGCAAAGTTATGGAAATCAAATACTTCAAGAGGCTCAATTAAATGCACTCGTTTATTATTCCCTAAAATTTCATTCGCAATTTCTCTTACAGCCGGATTCATATGAACTGGATAAACAACTTGAACATCTTCATGTTCTGCTAGTATTCTGGTAATCGCTTTAAACATATGGCGCATTGGCTCACCAAGATTTTCACGACGATGTGCCGTTAATAAAATCATACGATCTTCGCCTATTTTATCTAATACCGGATGTGTGTAGTGTTCACTGACCGTTGTTGCTAATGCGTCTATTGCTGTATTTCCTGTAACAAAAATTGTCTCTGGATTTTTATTCTCATCTAATAGATTCTTTTTAGATACTTCTGTTGGCGCAAAATGTAAATCAGCCATCACGCCTGTTAGTTGACGATTCATTTCCTCTGGATATGGTGAATATTTGTTCCATGTTCGAAGTCCCGCTTCTACATGCCCTATAGCAATTTGGTTATAGAACGCAGCAAGACTCGCAATGAAAGTCGTCGCTGTATCACCATGTACTAAAACGATATCTGGTTGTGCTTCTTTCATTACTTTATCTAAACCCTGTAAGGCGTTTGTCGTTACATCAATTAATGTTTGGCGATCCTTCATAATATTTAAGTCATAGTTTGGTGTAATACTAAATGTCTCTAATACTTGATCGAGCATTTGGCGATGCTGTGCTGTTACCGTTACAATAGATTCTATTTGCTTAGGATACTTTTGTAACTCCAAAACAAGAGGAGCCATTTTTATTGCTTCTGGTCTTGTACCAAAAATCGTCATTACTTTCCATTTCTTTGTCAAAACGATCTGCACCGTCCTTTTTGTTATTGTATGTAAGGTCAATCTACCCGATGATGAGGGGTTACTTACCTACACATACTATGAAACGCCCTTCAATTTGAAGGACGCTTTCACAAGTTATTAGTTTCCTAAATGAGGAAATATCATGTATTGATTTTTATTTTGTACCGAATAGGCGGTCTCCCGCATCACCTAAGCCAGGTACAATATAGCCATGGTCATTTAATTTTTCATCAAGTGCAGCAATGTAAATATCTACATCCGAATGTTCTTCTTGAATAGCTTTTACACCCTCTGGAGCAGCGATTAAGCACATGAATTTAATGTTTTTAGCTCCACGCTTTTTCAATGAATGAATTGCCTCCACTGCAGAACCACCAGTTGCAAGCATTGGATCTACAATGATGAAATCACGTTCTTCAACATCTGCAGGAAGTTTTGCATAATATTCAACTGGTTTTAATGTTTCTGGATCACGATAAAGACCAATATGACCAACTTTTGCAGCTGGGATAAGCTTTAATACGCCATCCACCATGCCGATACCTGCACGTAGAATCGGTACGATTGCAAGTTTTTTACCAGAAAGTACTTTTGTTTTTGCAATTGTTACAGGTGTTTCAATTTCAATTTCCTCTACTGGCATATCACGTGTAATTTCAAATGCCATTAGTGTTGCCACTTCGTCTACTAGCTCACGAAATTCTTTTGTTCCTGTATTCTTGTCGCGAATATAAGTTAATTTGTGTTGGATTAGTGGATGATCAAATACATAGACTTTGCTCAAAGGGATTCTCTCCTCACCGTTCGGATTCATTTTTATCTCAACTAGTATAACAGAAAAAAGGAGTCGCCTCAAAAATAAATTTAGGACAACTCCATTTATCATCTATTCTTTTATCAAAACTAAATTATTGATCAAGGATTATATCTAATTGTTCAATTGGCATTGGCTTAAAATAGAAATAACCTTGTCCTACAGTGCAACCTAGCGCACGTAGAATCTCAACCTGTTCCTCTGTCTCTATGCCCTCTGCCACTGAAATCATTCCTAAATTTAATGCTAACTGAATGATAGAGCGAACAATAGCAAGTGTTGCAGGATCTTCAATAGCATTAATAAAGCTACGATCAATCTTTAATTCAGCAAATGGCAGTTGTTGCAAATAGCTCAATGAAGAAAAGCCTGTTCCAAAATCATCTACGGATGTTTTAAAGCCATAGCTCTTTAGCTCTTGAATGATCTTATAGGCTGATTGAAAATCTACTAAACCAATATTTTCTGTCACTTCTAAGATAATGTAGCTAGGGTCAATTTTATATTTCTGTACAAGTTTCAGCGTGTCCTGAACAAAGTGTGTGTAGTAAAAATGATCAGGTGAAATATTGACAGCTATTTTCACTAATTTCTTTCCCAAGCGTTGTCGTTCTGAAAGCCATGAGAGTACCGTCTCTAAAATAAGCACATCAATTTCTCGAACCTTACCAGCACTCTCTGCTACTGGAATAAAGACTGCTGGTGAAACAAAACCCAATTTTGGAGAAATCCACCTTGCAAGTGCTTCAATACTTTGAATTTCTCCATTGCGTAAATCTACTTTAGGCTGTAAATGGACTGTAATTTCTTTATTTTTGATGGCTTCTGATAAATGATTCAAGACTGTCATCTTCTGTACAAGCACATCATTTTTCTCTGTTGTAAATATTTCTGTATGTGTGCCTGGTCGATCAATTGCAAAGGATAACGCATTATCTGCAAAACGGATCGCATCATTAATATTTATGTCATCATTATAGGAAGCAATTCCCGTTTTTAATGTAATATAGATTTGCTTTCCTCCTATAATAAAAGGCTGGCGAATCGTTTCTTTTATTCTCATCTCATAATCATGCAAATTTTCATGAAGTGACATTGTAGTCATAATCAAACTAGAGCTTGTAAATCTAGCAACATACTCATTATTTTCCGATTTGTCTTGCTCAAGACGTTTGGCAAGTTGTCTTAATAGTTCATCACCAATTTCACGGCCATACAGTTCAACTACTTGATGAAATTCACTAGGTTTTAATATTTTAATAAAGCCGCTTTGACCCTGTTGAACTTCTCTTTCAATCGTATTAACAAAGCTGTGACGATTAGGTAAACCTGTTGTAATGTCTGTATAGGCTAAATCCCAAATTTTTTTCTGCGTCCTTGCATACGAATAAGCCAATGCAACAAGAGCACCTATTTTTCGAAACATATTTTTAAACATTTGGTCACTTTGTGTTTTTTGGCTAAAGATCGAAAAAACACCTATTACTTGCCGCTGTTGATTGCGTATAGGTATAAACCATCCATGCGGCTTTTTCGCTAGCGAAGCATATTGCTTATGTTCTTCAGGAATATTCACTTCATCTAAGTTCTCTATGAAAGTAGATGTTTCTGATTGCATGACCTTATTAAAGAAATCATTGTTTGCACAGCATCTTGGTACGCTCTCTGTTTGATTATCTCCTATGAAAACTTGTAATTGGTTTACTTCTGTTTTTATAAGCACCATACTCGCAATATTTGGCATAAAAAATTCATCGAGACCGTGACAAATAATCTTCATCTTTTGTTCGAAAGTAAACTCCTTCTCAATTGCCCTGTACATATCATTTTCTAAACGCATTAAGAAGTCTTCCGTATGATAATATGTAACATCCTTCACAAATACTAAAACAAATTGCGTTATATTTGCATCATTGCAAAATGGTAATGCTTGTATTTCTGCCCAGAAGGGAGGTTTATTGATGCCGTTATGATATAGCTTCGCCTGCACCATTATTCCGTTATGTATTTTTTCTTTAATCATTTCAATGGTTGTCTTTTTTTCGTCCATAGATAGCCATGAAAAATAATCAGTATTGAGAACTTGTGAACGTGCAGCATTAGTAAGCATACAAAAAGAATCATTACACTCCAATATGCAATGATGCTTTGTCGCATCAAAAATAACGTAGCTTTCTTTAGAATTATTCCCTAATTTGCGAATGCTGTTTAATAATACATCATAATCTGTGTTTAACGATTTAGTGACCATCCAACCCCTCCTTTTCTATCACTTCATCTCATTTCCATTGTACATAAAATTTAATTAAATTTTCACTTTTATTAAAAAAAACTTCTTTTCTAGGACACTATCTGTCCTCTGCCTACTATAATATATCCCTTTATACCGTTTTTATGTAAATTTATTCAAAAATAAGAGGATTATTCTACTTTATTAGAAAAAAGATGTTTTTTACAGTTTAATCTTTCATTTCCAAAATAAAAAGCTGTATTTAAAGTAAATTTTGTACTTTAAACACAGCTATTATTCTATTGATTATACATATAATGGATGCTTATCAGTTAATGCCTTCACACGATCTTTTGCATCTGCTTTAACTGCCTCATCTTCAGGGTTTTTAAGAACAGCTGCTATAATTGCTCCTACTTCTTTCATATCTTCCTCTTTAAAGCCACGAGAAGTGACAGCTGGAGTACCAATACGAATTCCAGAAGTGACAAATGGAGATTCAGTATCGTAAGGGATTGTATTTTTATTTGTTGTAATACCCACTTCATCTAGTGCGTGCTCTGCTACTTTACCTGTTAAACCAAGAGATTTAACATTTAGCAATAATAAATGGTTATCTGTACCACCAGAAACAATTTCAACACCCTCAGCAATTAATACTTCTGCTAAAGCCTTTGCATTGGCTTTAATTTGTTTTGCATAGTCTTTAAATTCTGGTTGTAAAGCTTCTCCAAATGCTACAGCTTTTGCAGCGATAACATGCATTAATGGGCCACCTTGAATTCCTGGGAATACAGATTTATTTAATTTTTGCTCCCATTCTTTTGAAGCAAGAATTAATCCACCACGTGGTCCACGTAATGTTTTATGTGTAGTTGATGTAACAAAATCAGCATATGGCACTGGTGATTGATGTTCGCCAGCAGCAACAAGTCCAGCAATGTGTGCCATATCCACCATGAAATAGGCACCCACTTCATCTGCAATTTCACGGAATTTAGAGAAGTCAATTTCACGTGGATAAGCAGATGCACCTGCAACAATAAGTTTCGGTTTATGCTCTAAAGCCTTTTGTCGTACATCTTCATAATCAATCACTTGTGTATCTTGAGTTACTCCATACTCTACAAAATTATATAGAATTCCAGAGAAGTTTACTGGAGAACCATGTGTTAAGTGACCACCATGTGAAAGGTTCATACCAAGAACTGTGTCACCTGGTTCTAGAATCGTATGGTAAACAGCCATGTTTGCCTGTGCACCTGAGTGAGGTTGTACATTTGCATATTCTGCTCCGAAGAGTTCTTTTACACGATCACGTGCAATATCTTCTACTACGTCTACATGCTCACAGCCACCATAATAGCGTTTACCAGGATAACCTTCAGCGTATTTATTTGTCAGTACAGATCCTTGCGCTTCCATCACTGCTTCGGATACAAAGTTTTCTGATGCAATCAATTCAATATTTGCTTGCTGACGTGTTTTTTCTGCAAGAATTCCATCTAATACTGCTTTGTCTTGTACTGCTAATTTTTCATATGCCATGTTTGAAAAAGCCTCCTAAAGTATCGTTATTCATCTTTACCACTAAATAGGGTGGTAATTATTTATATACTGCACGTTCTCCGCCAATTAGCTTAGGACGTGTTGTTGCAATCGTCACAACAGCTTCTCCTACCATTTTTACTGATGTTCGAACAGGTACAGCTACTGCTTTCAAATGCATACCGATTAATGTTTGTCCAATATCAATACCTGCATGTGCCTGTATTGTTTCAACAATCACTGGGTTATCAAATTGCGTATAGGCATATGCTGACATTGAGCCGCCTGCCGTGCGTACTGGGACAACTGCTACTGGATCATAGCCAAATTTTTCAGCTGTTGATGCTTCCATAGTAATGGCGCGATTTATATGCTCACAACCTTGGAATGCTAAAAGCAATTGATGCTTTGCTGCAAATTCTTGTAACGGCTCAAAAATAGCTTCTGCTATCTCCAACGCTCCCGCTGTGCCAATTTTCTGACCAATCACTTCAGATGTAGAGCACCCTACTACAAAAATTGTGTGGGGTCGTAACGTTACCTGCTCTTCAAATTCACTGAGTAACTGAGTCAAATGTGTTCGTATTTGTTTTACAACCATTAAGCTCAGCTCCTTCATCTATATCCATTAAAATCATGCCATCTATGACATCCTATACGAATGCCATAGATGGAATAACAAAACTACTATTGCTCTAGTTCAGTAATTTTTTCAATTCGGCGCGCATGGCGGCCACCTTCAAAATCTGTTTCTAGCCATGCTTGTACAATTTCACGTGCAAGACCAGGGCCAATAACACGCTCACCCATTGCTAAAACATTCGAATCATTATGGCAACGCGTTGCCTTGGCACTAAATACATCGTGTACTAATGCACAGCGTATACCCTTGACCTTATTAGCGGCAATGGACATACCAATTCCTGTGCCACAAATTAAAATGCCTTTATCAAATTCTCCGTTCGCAACACCTTCAGATACAGGTTTTGCATAGTCTGGATAGTCTACTGAATCCGCAGATTGTGGACCAAAATCTTCGTAGCTAATTTGAAGTTCATCTAATAGCTGCATAATCTCGCGACGTAAGTTATTGCCTCCGTGATCAGAAGAAATTGCTATTCTCACTGGGTTCCCTCTTTTCGAATTATAGTCAACCTTAGTGTACCACTTCTTTCTGAAGAATAACACGATTTTTCTTGTATTTTTACGCTGATTTTTCCCGAAAGACGAACATTAATTGTATATTAACATAAAAATATTCACTTTTAAACCTATATTTTTGTGGATAATGTGAATATCATGTTAATAAGTTCGGATAATGGTCTTTTGTTGTAATATTCCATCTTCTGAAGTTTTTTTAGCTTTTTACTTACAGTGGACATAAATTGTCCTCTAATAAAAAAGGTTATACATAAATCCGATTTTTCATGGATTTATGTATAACCTTTAGGACTATGCTTGTCTATCAAATTGTTGAATCATTTTATGCAATGCTTCCGATTGCTTTTTCAAACTTTGAGCCAGATGCTCGACTTGCTCAATTGCATAGGCTTGCTCTTCAGCCGCACTACGAACTTCCTGTGCACCCGCTGACGTTTGTTCTGCAATGGCAGCAACTTCCTGGGATTGTCGAGCTGTCGTTTCAATATTATGCATTTGCTGTTCGATTAAAGAAGAAATCTCAACAATGGATGATGCCATTTCATGTACATTAGAAGCCATATTTTCTACTGCTGTCGTTGTTTCAGAAACTCGATCAGCTTCCTTTGTAGCAAAGGCTACTTGTTCATTCATTTGTTTCACAACTACTTCTACGTTTTGCTGCATGGTTTGAATTAAAGCTGTAATCCCTTGTACTGCTTTTGCACTTTCATCAGCCAAACCACGGACTTCCTCAGCCACTACCGCAAAGCCCTTTCCATGCTCTCCAGCACGGGCAGCTTCTATAGAGGCGTTTAGTGCCAACAGATTGGTTTGTGCTGCAATGTCACCAACTAAGCTAATTATACGTTCTACCTGTCCCGCGTTCTCTTCTAGCGCATGAATGCTTTTTAATGCCTCATTATTGCCTGTCGCAATTTGTTGAATACTATTCACTAATGTTTCGATGGCTTTTGTTGTTGTCGATAAATTATGTAGAATCTCTTTAGTTTGTGATGCCGATGCCTCTGCCCTACTATTTACCTCTGTTGCAAGCGTTCTTACATCTTCAATTGCTTCAGCAGTATCTTGTACAGCTGTTGCAGATGCTTCTGCTCCTGTAGAAATATGCTTTACGGTAGACGCAATGCCTTCTGCCTTCCTTGTCGCCACTCCTGCTTCATCGGATAGCTGAATGATCGATTGATTTGTTTGTTGGAAGTTTTGATCAATACTTTCCACCATTTGACGCAAGTTTAAGACCATTTGTTGGAACGCCTCTGCAACGGATCGAATCTCATCATTGGTATTAGGCATTTGTACATCCTGCCCTATTTTCCCTTCAGCCACAAGTGTTGCTGAATGCTCAAGCTGCTGTAAGGGCTTGATGAGGATTACACTTAAAAAGGCAGCTAATATCCCTGACCAAGTGATGCCTAACGCATACGTAATCACTTCAAAAACTTTTCTATTTGTGTCAGGGAAGAAAGTAGGTTGTAAAAACTCAATGAATATAAAACTGACACTGTAGGTGATTAGTGCAAGAATACTAACAAATAACACCAATTTTAGCCGTAAACCAAATTGTTTTTTCATAGGACCCCTCAATTCTTTTCTAGTTTTTGTATTAATTGATCGACCAGTTCTTTTAATTCTGCAAATGTTGCTTCATAAATTGCTCTATTACCACCATAAGGATCCCCTACATTTTCCAAACTGCCCTCATTTGTATATTCTTTCAATGTAAATACTTTATGCTCAGCTTCTGGATAATTGGAAATGACGGTATCTTTGTGAGCATTCGTCATCGTTAAAACTAAATCTGCCCATACCATTTCAGCTTGTGATAATTGGGTCGCAAAATGTTGATGGGACATTTGGGCTTCATTTAACACTTGTTGTGCATGTGCTGACATTTGTGCATTAGGCATCGCATAAATACCTGCTGAGCGCACTTCTACATTGTTTATTTGTTTATGTTTTAAAATAGCTTCTGCCATCGGACTGCGACAAGTATTGCCTGTACAAACAAATAATATCTTCACACTTATCACTCTCCAATTTGATCTATTGTTGAATAGCTAGAATACTCATGATAATAAATATAATGCCAGCAACTACTTGAATTTTACTGCCAAAAAAGACTTGGCTTCTACGCGCAATGACTAATGACCCATAAGCACAAATTAATGCACTTAAGCCTGCACTCATAATAAAAATTGTTTTTTCTAAGTTAAGCATACCAAAAGAAACACTAACTGAAAAGGTATCTAGGCTTGCAGTCACTGCTAAAAGTACAGGTGAAATCGTTACTTTTTCATCTCTGTGAGAAAATAAGAGTAAATGCATACCGATACAAAATAATAAAATACTTGAAATCCATTGTCCCCATTCTAATAGAAATCGAATTAAATAGTTTCCTAATTCAAATCCTAATAAAGGGAAAAGCATATGTAATGCAGCCGTCCATAATGATAAAAATAATCGATATCTAACATTTGGCAGCAAAACATATAGACCAATCACATCAACAGACGTTAATATACCTGCAAGAATACCCTGCAAGAATGCACTCCTTTGCTCCCTAATATTTTATCATTTTATGCTCGAAAATACATTATTATCATAACTGTTTACTATTGTTTTTCATTTTAATAGGACAAAAAAAGACAAAAAACATGTGGTTGTTCAATGCCTTTTGTCTATAATGATTCTATTATTATTTACAGTGAATACCATTTACCTCCAGAGGCTTTTTCAAGTCTATTCATAATAGCTGCTCCTACTCCTTCTTTTGAAGTAGTTGTGGCTAATATTACGGTAGCGGTAGTTTTATCACATGCTCTAAGTGCATTATATAAGGCCGCACCCATTTCTTCTTTACTTCCTGCTTCACCAATGGAGAAGTAAAAATCAACTTTGATTTCCTCAAAGTTTACAGGTGCAAGTAGTGCTACGCGATGTCCTTGTCTCTGTAAATGTAAAACCGCTTCGTTGACTTTCTCAACATCACAGTCTATTAAATACACTGGAGCATTTGGTGCATAATGCGTATATTTCATTCCTGGTGCCTTAGGCGTTGTGTCTAGCTTCTGCTCTATTGTAGTTGGTTGAATAACAGGGCCAATCTTAGCCTCAAGCATTTCCTTCGTAATACCACCTGGACGTAAAATTACTGGAGGTTCATGTGTTACATCTAGTACAGTGGATTCAAGCCCTATGCCTGTAGAACCTCCATCTAAAATATAAGGTATGTACCCTTCTAAATCATCTAAAACATGAACAGCTTCTGTAGGGCTTGGCTTTCCACTACGATTAGCGCTCGGTGCAGCAAGCGGTTTTTGGAGCTGTTGTAGTAAAGCAAGCGCTACTGGATGATCAGGCATTCGAATGCCAACTGTTGATAATCCAGCAGTGACACTTTTCGCTAATACATTTGGCTTCGCTGGCATCACCAGTGTTAATGGTCCTGGCCAAAATAAATCCATGCATTGTTTAGCTATGTCAGAAATATGGTCGATATAGATTGCTACTTCCTCTTTTGTACCAACGTGGACAATTAAAGGATTATCTGAAGGTCGACCTTTTGCTTTAAATATCTTTTTAACTGCCAGATCATTTGTGGCAATTGCTCCTAAGCCATAAACCGTTTCTGTCGGAAATGCGACTACCTCTCCTGCATTTAAGATATCCACAGCTTGTGTATAATTAATCTGACTATTCACATTACTGTCCACAACCTTACAAACGGTTTCCATGATTAATACCTACCTTCATTATTCGTTTTAACGTAATTATCCACATATTGTTTATAACTTATTAAAAAATGTGTATAAGTTGTCTGAATTTGTGCACAATTTATTCAAAAAGTCCTTTAATCCATTCCCATATAAAAAATGTAACTTGTTCTTTTTCTTCTTCTACTTCTTCTTTTACCTCTTCTTTATCAGGCTCACAGATAGATGGGAAGATACTGCACCACCAGTTATCTCCACGTGCATCACCGATCTTTACAACAATTGATTGATAGACATTTTGTGGATAAAGTACAGCACCTTGTCTTTTTGGCGGGAATAAGTTATCCCCAACAACAACCTGTGTATCCAATTGTGGATAATTTTCGCTCAGTTCAGCTTCAATTTGTTGTTTTAACGAAAGAATTTGCTCATTCCCTGCAAATCCAGCGGTACTCACTTGTAGAAAGTACGGCTTTAAATCTTGGACAAGCTGCTGTTTCTCTAGCTGATCCTGTGCAGTATTACTGTTTGCAATAACACGTATACGAAAATCTTTTTCTTGCACATCATCGGAAGATTCCTTCGCCAAACCTACTAATGATGGAATATATAAAACACATAACTGTAAAACAATCGCAATTAATACTAGTCTAGCAAAAGCTAGAAAGATATTTTGTTTAGGTAATCTAATAATCTTGTATTCGTTTAACATAAAAATCCCTCCTTGCTCAACATTGTTGGCAAGATCCAGAAACTTTATACATGTATTTCACAAAAAATCATTCGAGGTTTACCATTAATATCTTTTTCTACTGAAACTGTCGCCTGTGGAAAACTATCTTGAAAGAATTTGGCTACTTTCTCCCCTTGTGTATAACCGATTTCTAATCCAATTAACCCTGGTCTATTCATATAAGCTGGTAATTGTTCAGCTAATTTTCTATATAAAATAAGACCATCTTCCTCTGCAAAGAGGGCACTATGCGGCTCATGCTCTAGCACAACGCTTGACATTTCTTGTGCCTCATCCAATGCGATATATGGTGGGTTCGATAAAACAATATCAAATTTCTCTCCTGCAAGTGGAGCGGCTAAATCTCCCAATCTAAAATCAATATCTGCCTCTAATTGCTTTGCATTTTTTTGGGCAGTCACTAATGCTGCTTCTGATAAATCGGTAGCTATGACTGTTAATGGCGGACATTCCAGCTTCATTGAAATAGCAATGGCCCCACTACCTGTACCGATATCAGCCAGCCTCAATGTTTGCGTTGTGAATAGTTTCGGTAATCGATTAATTGTTCCAAGTACCAATTCCTCTGTTTCAGGTCGCGGTATTAAGACAGATTCATCGACTAAAAATGAACGGCCATAAAACTCCTCACACCCAACACAATATTGGACAGGGCGTCCACTGGCATGTTCTTTTATAAGCTCATTAAATTGCCTTTGCTGTGCTGGTGTTAATTCCTCCTGCAAATGCAACATGACCTCTCCATAACTAGTACCAAGCACATGTTGCATAACAATCCGCGCTGCTGTTTGTTCACGACCATTATCCACTAAAAAAGAAGAAGCCCACTCAAGGGCCTCCATCACATTTTTATAAATCATCATTTAATCGCTCTAACTTCGATGCTTGTTCTTCTAAAATAAGAGCATCGATAATCTCATCTAGTCTGCCTTCTACGATTTGATCTAGCTTTTGAATCGTTAAGCCGATACGATGGTCAGTTACACGGTTTTGTGGATAATTGTATGTGCGAATTCGCTCTGATCGGTCACCAGATCCCACAGCTGATTTACGTGTAGCATCAATCTCTTTTTGCGCTTCCTGCATATACATATCTGCTACACGAGCACGAAGAATTTTCATTGCTTTTTCACGGTTTTTAATTTGTGAACGTTCATCCTGCATCGAAACCACAACACCTGTTGGTAAATGGGTCATACGAACAGCAGACATCGTTGTATTTACAGATTGACCACCTGCACCAGAAGACGCAAATGTATCTACACGGATATCCTTTTCATGGATTTCAACATCTACTTCCTCAACCTCAGGTAAGCAAGCAACTGTTGCTGTTGATGTATGAATTCGGCCTTGTGATTCTGTAGCAGGGACACGTTGAACACGGTGTGCGCCATTTTCAAATTTGAATTTTGAATAAGCCCCTTGTCCATTAATCATAAAGATTACCTCTTTATAGCCGCCCATTGGGTTTGGTGTAGCTTCCATAATATCAATTTTCCAGCCTTGTGTTTCTGCATAGCGAGAATACATACGGAACAAGTCACCCGCAAAAATATTAGCCTCGTCACCGCCAGCTGCGCCACGGATTTCCATAATAACGTTCTTATTATCATTCGGATCTTTCGGAATCAATAAAATACGTAAACGCTCTTCTAGCTCTTCCTGTTGTGCTTTTAATAGGTTAAATTCTTCCTTTACCATTTCGTGCATATCAGGATCTTTTTCGCTATCTAACATTTCACGCGTATCTACTAGCTGCTCTTTAACACTTTTATATTCACGATAAGTATCTACGGTCTCTTGGATATCTGATTGTTCCTTAGAATATTCGCGTAATTTCTTATTATCATTAACAATATCCGGATCGCTCAAAAGCTCAGTAAGCCTTTCATAACGATCTTCCACTGCCTGTAATCGATCAAACATGGATTTCACCTCTATTTAGTTTTTTAAGATGCTCCTTTTTACAGAGAAGCCGCTTCCATCAAAATTACGCTTAGGCGTAATGGCTTTTTCATTTCTTATTTCCACTACTTAGTATAAGGAAATTTTCACATGTATGCTACTTTTTCTTAGCACTGTGTCATGCTATTTAGCGTTAAAGTGGTGGATGTGCATGACATTTTCGGCAAACCGGGTAATACGAATCATTGCCACCGATTTGAATTTGATCACCTGTGTAAACTGGCTTTCCACTTTCATCTACTCGCAAATTCATTGTTGCTTTTTTATGACAGAACCAGCAAATTGTTTTCATTTCTTCAATTTTATCTGCATATGTAAGCATGTACTGGCTGCCTTCAAATAGCTCATTTTGAAAATCATTTTTTAAGCCAAAGCCCATAACAGGAATGTCCAATTGATCCACAATGTTAGCTAGCTGTAAAACATGTGCCTTTTTTAAAAATTGAACTTCATCCACAAGCACACAGTACGGTTTGACAGCATTATTTTTCACTAATTCATAAATATTTGTATCTTCATAAACAGGAATGGCTTGTTGTCTTAAACCTACTCGACTGGAAACAAAGCCCACCTCATCACGCGTATCTAGACCTGAAGTAAACATCATTACAGGCTTCTGTTGTTCTTCATAATTATGGGCAACTTTTAGAATTTCTATTGATTTCCCACTATTCATTGCACCATGTTTAAAATATAGCTGTGCCATTTTGTCTTCTCCCTTTCTTTGTGTCTATCTGGATTTTGAAAAGACTTGCATCAACGTGTATTATTTACTGAAAAAAATACCTGCCAAGCGCATGCTTGGCAGGTATTAAACTAACATTAGTTTTTAAGACCGTATTTTTTGTTGAAACGATCCACGCGACCATCAGCAGACGCGAATTTTTGACGGCCAGTGTAGAATGGGTGACATTCGTTGCAGAACTCGACAACGATGTTTTCTTTTACTGAACCAGTTTTGAAAGTGTTCCCACAAGAGCAAGTTACTGTTGCTTCTTTGTAGTCTGGATGAATTCCTTGTTTCATATTCGTTTTCTCCTCTCGCCCTGAACCATCTGGAACAGAGTATTATCGAACTGTACCTTACATAGCCCGAATATGTCGACTACAAAATATGTGTCGAAGTGGAACGTCAGCTACATATGTACACGTTGCATACTTTTGAAGTATAGCATAGACATTTTATCATTTTCAAGTAAAAAATATTACTAACCCCATTTACTCAGTTCGTTCTTTGATGCGAATATTATGTGTTGATACATAGGCTACTTTCGATGCATCTTGCTCCAAGTATAGTTTTGCACTATTTAACGCTAGTATCCATCGGTAAATGCGCCAGCTATTAATCTAACTGCCCTGCTGGACCACCAACAACAATCGTTACATCATATAGTTCTTCTGATATTTCCTTTCTAATCTGATGTATTAATAACCGTCTATTCTTTCCCCTGATGGCAATACTATTCATACACAAAGGAAAAAGCGTCATTTATTCTTTTAATCGTGCTAGTAAATATAAGAAATAAGGTGCTCCTAAAACTGCTACAACAATCCCTGCTGGAATTTCTGAAGGTTCTAAAATGGAACGACCGATTGTATCAGCCATTAACACTAAAAAACCTCCTAATAATGCTGCAGTTGGCAATAAAAACTGGTGTTTGGCCCCAACAAGCTGTCGCGCTAAGTGTGGCGCAACAAGTCCTACGAAACCAATACCACCACTTACAGAAACACTAGCTCCAGCCAAACCAACAGCAGCAGCCAACAGCCAGCGTCGCTCTTTTTCGATCGAAGCACCTAGTCCTACCGCTGTTAATTCACCTAAATTCAATACGTTTAATACACGTGATTTTGAATAAACGAATGGCAATAAAATCACTAACCATGGTAATAATGACAGAACAAATCTCCAATTTGAGCCCCAAATGCTACCTGCAAGCCATATTGCTACAAATTGATAATTCTCTGGTGATAGACGTAGCGTTAGCACAATCATAGCCGAGCTAATCCCTGCTGCTACAGCTACCCCTGTTAAAATTAAACGCATGGGTGTAATACCCTCATGACGTCGGTAAGAAAGTGAATAAATCAGTACAGCTGTCAAACCTGCCCCCACAAAAGCCAGTATCGGCAGTAAATAAACAGGTGCTGCTTTCGTAGTTGGGAAAAACGACACATAGAGCATGACAGCAAGACCTGCTCCAGCATTAATCCCTAAGATTCCTGGGTCTGCTAAAGCATTTTTGGAAATGCCCTGTAAAATAGCGCCTGAAATAGCTAACCCCATACCTACTAATACAGCAATCACTATTCTTGGAAGTCTGAATTCATATAAGATAAGCTGCTGTTGTGCGTCACCTTGACCAAAAAGAGTCCGAAGAACTTCCATTGGTGTCAGTTTAATAACCCCTGTATTCATACTTATAACAAAGGTAATGACGATTAACACAATGAGCGTCGCAAGGATGGAGAAATTTTTCCTTTTCGCCTTCAGTTGACTTGGTGTTAAATAGCTGTTATTCATAGTTCTTTTCCTCCTTTACGAGCTAAATAAAGGAAGAATGGGACACCGATAAAGGCTATGAGCGCACCAATTGGTGTTTCATAAGGTGGATTGATAACACGTGCTACTAAATCTGCTAACACAACAAGCAATGCTCCATATACCAAGGAACAAGCGATGATCCAGCGATAATCATGACCAACTATGTATCTCGTTAAATGAGGGATAATTAACCCTACAAAACCAACTGCACCGACAACAGATACTGCTGCACCTGCTAAAACTAAAACAATGATCATTCCCCAAATTTTTACTACAGCCGTACGTTGCCCAAGACCGACTGCAATTTCTTCACCTAAGCTCAGCACCGTGATGGAACGCGATAGGACAAGCGCTCCTATCATCGCAACAAGTATCCATGGAGATAAAATTTGTAGATGACTCCATTTTGTGCCCGAAACTCCGCCCGCATACCAAAATGCGAGGTCTTGTCCAATACGAAAATAAAGAGCAACCCCTTCTCCTAGCGCTCCAAGTAATGCACTAACAGCAGCACCAGCTAAAACTAGTCGCATAGGTGTTAAGCCACCTTTAGAAAGTGAGCCAATACCATACACGATGGCAACACCAAGACCTGCACCTACAAAGGACCATAAAATTAAATACATATAAGGTAGACCAGGGAAAAAGGCAAAACACACAGCCAACATAAAGGCAGCTCCTGAGTTCAACCCTAATAATCCGGAGTCAGCTAAAGGGTTACGTGTCATCCCCTGCATGATTGCACCCGCTACCGCAAAGCTTGCACCGACTAATGCTGCTCCTAGTACCCGTGGTAAGCGAATATCATGAATAATTTGATGTGTTGTTAATTCTGGCGAAAAATGGGTAACTGCTGTCCAAACAGTACCCAATGAAATATCTGCAGCACCAAAAGAAATTGATAAACCAATGGCAATTATTAATCCAATTACTCCTACGATTAAAGTCACTACTCCACGTATCGGATGAGATCGCTTCTGTAGCTCTTCTAAATCGTTGAGCTCTCCTACTCCTGTCGACGTAGTCATTTTATTTCCTCCCCATAGCTTCCAACAAGCTTTTATTTTTTCATATCGTACAACTGATAAGATAGGCAAATTGGATTTTCACTATAGGGACATACAGCCATTTCTGCATCGATATTAAATACCTTTTGTAAATTTTCTTTTGTCATCACTTCTTTTGGACTGCCATTCACCATTAAATTGCCGTCTCTCATGGCCATTATAAAATGAGAGAAGCGTGATGCATGATTTAAATCATGTAAAACCATGATAATTGTTCGTCCTTCTTCCTTATTTAGCTTTTGTAGCAATAATAAAATATCGAGCTGATGTGCTAAATCTAAATAAGTTGTTGGCTCATCCAGTACTAAAATATCCGTGCCTTGCGCCAACGCCATGGCAATCCATACTCTCTGACGCTGACCACCTGATAATGCTTCGATTGGTCGATCACTAAGTTCTCTTAGCCCCGTAACATCAATAGCCCAATGAATATATTCATAGTCTTCCTTTTGCAATGTACCAAACCCTACTTGATGAGGAAAACGACCATAGGATACTAGTTCAAAAACCGTTAATCCTCCTGGTGCTGTTGCTGTCTGAGGTAAAATAGCCATTTTTTTGGCCACTTCTTTTGTTTTTAATTGATGTATAGCTTTGCCATCTAAATAGACAGCTCCATTTTGCGTGCGTAATACACGTGCAACAGCCTTTAATAAAGTAGATTTGCCACAACCATTTGGACCAATAATCGTGGAGATCTGGCCTTTCGGAATCTCCACACTTAAATCATTGACGATGAGCGCTGAGGAATAACCAATCGCAACATGATCTATTTCAAGTACTGACATCTTTAACTTCCTTTCACTTTTGAGAATGCTATTACTTTTAAATTTGTAAACCAAATTGGGCTGTATACAAGCCATAGTAAGCATTTTGGCGTTCCATTAATTGCTCATGTGTACCTTCTTCAATAATGCCCTTTTTCGATACCACAACAATTCTGTCTGCATCCTTAATCGTTGCTAAACGGTGGGCAATCACTAATGTAGTACGACCGATAGAAAGCTCGTTTAAGGCTTGCTGGATCGCTTGTTCTGTTTCTGTATCCAATGCAGATGTTGCTTCATCTAGTATTAAGATTTTTGGATTTTTCAAGAAAATACGTGCAATTGATAATCTTTGTTTTTGTCCACCTGATAATTTGACACCACGTTCACCAATGAGTGTATCCATGCCCTCTGGTAAAGCATTGATGACATCCGTCAGTTGTGCTCGTTGTGCGGCATACCAAATATCTTCTTCACTGGCATTTAAATCACCATAGGCTATGTTTTCACGAATGGTACCATCGAATAAAAAGACATCTTGCTGGACAATCCCGATATGCGAACGTAAAGATTGCAGTTTAAAATCTCGTATATCAACGCCATCAATTTTAATGGAGCCTTCATTCACTTCATAAAAACGGGGCAATAGGCTACAGATCGTAGATTTCCCTGCACCAGAAGGTCCTACTAAGGCAACCGTTTCACCAGGACGTACCTTTAAATTAATTTGATGTAAGGCACGATTATTGGCAGCGTAGCCAAACGATACATTAGAAAAAGTAATTTCACCATCAATTTCATCAATTATTTTCGCTTCTGGACGGTCCGCAATTTCGGGCTCCGTTTCGAGGAATTCGATATAGCGTCTAAATCCTGCCATGCCCTTTGGATAGCTTTCTATAAACATATTGATTTTGTTAATTGGGCCTAAGAGAATACCTGAAAGTAAAATAAATGCGATAAAATCGCCATTTGTTAAATGCCCATTTAATACAAAGTAAGCCCCCACAAATAAAGTAAAGAGTGATAACACCTTCGTGAGTATGCCTGAAATAGCTTCATTCCAAGCCATTACTTTATAGGAAAACAGCTTTGTCATACGGAATCTTTCATTATTTACTTTAAAGCGTTTAATCTCATGATCTTCATTTGTAAAAGCCTGTACAACACGAATACCACTTACATTGTTTTCAACACGTGCATTGAAATCTGCAATATCTCCAAATATTTGACGGAATGCCTTGGACATTAATTTTCCGAAAATAATGGTTAAGATTAAGATAATCGGTACAAGTAAGAAAATAAGAATCGTAAAGGTTGGATCAATATAGTACATAACTCCAAATGTTCCAACAATCGTCATTGCTGCTATAAAGATATCCTCTGGACCATGGTGAGCAAGTTCGCCAATATCCATTAAATCATTCGTTAAACGAGACACAAGATGCCCTGTTTTGTTGTTATCAAAATATCTAAAGGATAGCTTTTGTACATGGCTGAAGGATTCTTTTCTCATATCCGTCTCAATATTAATGCCCAGCATATGTCCCCAATACGAAACGATAAAATGAAGAATGGAGTTAAAAATATATAATGCAAACAGCAATAAACTTGCCATAATGATCCACTTTAATTCCCCATCTGGCAAAATATCATCAATTACCTTATTTAAAACAATTGGAAACGCTAGCTCAATTAGCGCCACTAATATGGCACAGCTAAAATCTAAAATAAATAAACCTTTATAGGGCCTATAATATGAAAAAAAGCGCTGTAATAACATGGTGTAGCCTCCTATTGTGATCTCGTTTTACGTATCTATAAATGAGCTATCTACAATAGCTCTCCTGTTATCTCAGTTATTGTTGTTGAGCCTTTGTAAATTCAACTATTTTGTCAGCTAGTTCTTCAGCTTGGTGTAAGCCAGAGAGCGGATCAGAAGCAAAATAATATTCAGAAGGAAGCTCTAATACTTGATTATTTTTAACGACATCTAAATTTGTCCATGTTGCTGGCAACTGGCCTTCTTTGTTAAAGAAATTAATCATGAAGTTATAGTCACCTACATAATCACCGACTACCTCATAGGAAACCTCATACCGTCCATTACTTGCTTCCTTTGTATCAAATAGCTCCTGCACTTTTCCCTGTGGCTTCATGCCCAAAATTTGATAAAGTGCTCTACCACCCGATACACTTGACTTCCCTACAATCGTTGCATTTTTTTCAAACATTTCATAAGTAGTAAATGTGGAATGTTTCGGAATTATATTCATGATCTTTTCCTTAGCTTTTGCTATCCGATTTTCAAATTCCTTTGTAAAGGCTTCAGCCTCTGCTTGTCTACCTAAGTAATTCCCCATTGCCTTAATCTCCTCAGTCACTGATTGATGGGCATCTTCAGCAAAGACAATTGTTGGGGCAATTTTTTCATACTTTGCTACATCTTCCACATTCCAAGTAATAATCAAGTCTGGCTTTAACTCTAAAACTTTTTCTAATGACACCTTACCATCCGTACCAATATTCGTAATTTCTCCATCCTTATAGTGTTGCTTTAAGAAAGCAGCATAATCAAGGTTAGCCGTTACGCCTCCAACAGGTACAACATCTAACGCTAAAATTTGCCCCAGATACCAATCAGTTACGACTCTCTCTGCTTTCATTGGGATTTCTACTTCGCGTCCACTATCATCTGTTACGGTTCTAGTCTCTGCCTTATCGGGCGAAATTGGTTCATCAATCTTAGAGTGGCTTGTCTCTTCATTACACGCTGCCAGTAAAACGAAAAGGCTTAATAAAAAAGGTAGCTTTATATGGTGAATCATCTTCTGCATTATGATTTCATTTTCTCCATTCTCAAATCGTTTTGCTTGCGCGAGCTGATTATTATTGTATTGAAAATCATTCTCATTTGTAATGGCATTTTCGGACATATTAGATGCATATTTCAGCCTAAAGCTACTTGGAGCCAGATTTGTTGCTTTTTTAAAAGCACGACTAAAATAATATTCATCTTCAAATCCAAGAGATATGGCAATTTCTTTTATGCCATATTGATTGGTTAATAAATACTGCTTAGCCTGCTCTATTCTCAATTGTTGTAAATATATTTGTGGACCTATTTCATAGCGAGCTTTAAAGATGCGTAATAAATGCCTTGTACTAATCTGAAGCATATCTGCTAATGTCTGGATAGATAATGGTTGATGAATGTGTTGCTTTATAAATAATCGTGCGGCTTCTGCCTTATCAATTTCATGTGGTTTCCCCTGTCCTTCTGCTAATTCTCGAAAGACATGATAGATAAGCTCATAGAAGGATGCCCTTACAGATAAATGCTCCTGTATAGAGCCAGATTGCCATTTGCTATACATATCTTGAAGGATGTTGTGAATGACTATCGGATTTGCGGGTACACAAGAGAAATGTGTTTGGAATGGTTGATAGTGCATGTACAAATGCTGCATAAAGGCATCCTTGTACATGACATCTCCCTTATAGCTAATGAGAAAATAGCTAACACTCTGCTGCGCCCTAATGTGAAGACATTGAGATTTACCTAGATGAAAAATACTGAAGCGCTGCACATGATGAGATTGATCATCAATGACAATCTGTGCACCACCTTCTGTAACAATAAGAAACGAGCTATATGTTAAAACCTTTGACACATGAACATCTGATTTATTTATGTAATCGATTTGCTTCAACTGGATAAATGCATTTTGCCAAAGAAGCATATAGGCATCATAATTCATCTTCGTCTCCTTCAGAACACATATTTACTCACCATTATATTGATAATGATTCTCAATTTCAATATACATTTATAATATAAAACATATACAAAAAAAATCACCATTGACAATTTCCTTGTCAATGGTGATGCCATTTATAAAAGTCCTTTTCCCTTTGTTGCCTTTTTCATATCTTCGTTTAGCTTTTCAAAAAATTCTTCATTTGATTTTGTTGTACGGATTTTTTTCAGGAAGCGCTCTGCAAAATCAGGTGCATCAGAAAACGTTTTACGAATTGCCCATAGCTTTTCAAGTTGTTCTGGCTCCAGAAGAAGCTCTTCTTTACGTGTACCCGAACGACGAATATCAAGTGCAGGGAATATACGGCGTTCTGCTAACTGACGATCAAGATGAAGCTCTAAGTTCCCTGTTCCCTTAAATTCTTCATAGATAACTTCATCCATACGAGAACCTGTATCTACTAATGCCGTCGCTAAAATTGTTAAACTACCGCCTTCTTCAATATTACGAGCCGAACCAAAGAAACGTTTCGGTCTATGGAATGCTGCAGGATCAATACCACCAGAAAGTGTACGTCCACTTGGCGGAATTACTAAGTTATAAGCACGAGCTAAACGTGTAATGGAGTCCATTAGAATAATTACATCGCGCTTATGTTCCACTAAACGTCGTGCACGTTCTAATACTATTTCAGCCACTTTTACGTGATTCTCAGGTACTTCATCAAATGTTGAGCTGACAACATCTGCATTGACAGAACGTTCAATATCTGTCACTTCCTCAGGTCGTTCATCAATCAGTAGGACAATTAACTCCGCTTGTGGATGATTGGTTGTAATAGCGTTTGCAATCTCTTTTAATAAAGACGTTTTCCCTGCCTTTGGTGGGGCTACAATTAATCCGCGTTGTCCAAAGCCTACTGGTGCCACTAAATCCATTATACGAGTGGATAAATTGCGTTGTGTTGTTTCTAGCTTAATTTGTCGATTTGGATATAAAGGTGTTAGTGCTGGGAAATGAACTCGTTCTTTCGCTACTTCAGGATCCTCGCCATTGACAGCATCTACTTGTAATAGGCCATAATAGCGTTCATTTTCCTTCGGTGGACGCACCTTTCCTGACACCTTGTCCCCATTACGCAAATCAAAGCGACGGATTTGGGATGCAGAAATATAAATATCTTCTTTACTTGGTGAGTAGTTGATTGGTCGAAGGAAGCCGAAGCCCTCTTGCGAAACAATTTCTAATACGCCTTCCATAAAGAAATAGCCTTCTTGCTCTGAACGCGTTTTCAAAATAGCAAATATCAATTCTTTTTTCGTTAGCTTGCTATAATAAGAAATTTTATATTGACGTGCAAGGGCGTAAAGCTCTTTTAACGTCATGTTTTCTAATTGAGCGATTGTCAATGCAGACATATGCACAACTCCAGTCTTTTTCAAAATATAATTCAATTTAATGGGGTTATCATTGAAGTTTACGATTGGCTCTGCTAACGCTTATATGGTTGCCTTAAATATTATCTATTGTTCCACCATATAACTAAACATTGCCTTAAAAATATGGGATGGTTATTTAAAGAAGAAGGTACCTAGCACAATAGATGTACTAGGTATATTTTAGAAGAAAATAACATTAATATCTAGGTTTTTTCTCAAGAGCGTGACGGCCTTCAACAAAGCGAACCGTACCAGATTTAGCACGCATAACTACTGAATGAGTTAAGGCATAAGCACCTTTATATTGAACACCCTTTAAAAGCTCGCAATCTGTTACAGCTGTCGCTGCAAAAATAGCATCGTCACCTTTTACTAGGTCATCTAAATAAAGAACTTTTTCAACATCCACACCCATTTTCGTGCAGCGTTCTAATTGCTCTTCATCTTCTGGTACTAGTTTTGCTTGGAAATCTCCACCAAGGCATTTTAAAGCTACTGCCGCAATAACACCCTCAGGTGCGCCGCCTGTTCCAAACATTATATCAATACCTGTTTCGTCAAAGGCTGTATTGATTGCAGCGCCTACATCACCATCTTGGATAAATTTAATACGTGCACCAGCCTCACGAATTTCATCAACAATCGCTTGGTGACGTGGTCGATCTAAAAGAGTAGCTACAACATCAGAAATATCTTTATTTTTAGCTTTTGCAACTTGTAATAAGTTATAAGTAACGGAAGCATTGATATCCACTTTGCCCGCCGCTTCTGGTCCTACAGCAATTTTCTCCATGTACATATCTGGTGCATTTAGCAGATTCCCTTTATCTGCAATAGCGAGAACTGTCATCGCACCATTTGTACCTTTTGCTACAATATTTGTACCTTCTAAAGGATCCACAGCGATATCTACTTTAGGACCACCATTTCGTAAACCAAGTTCTTCACCAATATAAAGCATCGGTGCTTCATCCATTTCACCTTCACCAATTACTACTGTAGCATGCATTGGAATTGTATCGAACATTTTGCGCATCGCTGTTGTTGCTGCATCATCTGCCTCAATTTTCAAACCGCGCCCCATCCATTTCCCGGATGCGATTGCTGCTGCTTCTGTTACTCGTACTACTTCCATCGATAAACTACGTTCCATTGTTGCTTTGCCTCCCGTTATCGGCATCTTTTCGTGCCAAAACATTCAAATTACCTCTATTGTAACATAATTGGTTGAAAACTTTTAGCTCTCATTATTCCTTTGTCTCAGCTACACGTGCCACAATTGTTTCACGTCGAATATCAGCGCCTAAATCACGTAATTTCTCAATAAGTGAGCTATAGCCACGTTCGATATGATAGATATCCTGAATCTCAGTTTCTCCTTCTGCTAAGAGTCCAGCTAACACTAAAGCTGCTCCAGCACGAAGATCTGTAGCTGTTACAGTGGAGCCATGTAATCTACTCGGCCCTTTAATAATTGCTGTGTTTCCTTCTACACGAGCATCTGCATTCATACGACGAAGCTCATCAATATGCTTAAAACGAGCTGTGTAAATAGTATCTGTTACTTTTGAGGAACCGAATGCTTGTGACATTAGCACGGCAAGCGGTTGCTGAATATCCGTTGGGAATCCAGGGTATACCAATGTTTTGACATCCACTGCCTGTAATGTTGAGAGGTCTGTTTTTGGTACATAAATGCTTTCTTCACCAATCTCAATTTTTACACCCATTTCACGAAGCTTGGCAATAATTGCTTCTAAATGCAGTGGAATAACGTTATCGATCGTTATTCCATCACCGACTGCTGCAGCCATAATCAAAAATGTGGAGGCCTCAATGCGATCAGGTATAATTGTATGCTCAGTACCATGTAACTCTTCTACGCCTTCGATACGAATAACACTTGTACCTGCACCTTTAATATTGGCACCCATATTTGTTAGAAGTGTCGCAACATCAATTATTTCAGGTTCTTTTGCAGCATTTTCAATGACAGTACGTCCCTTAGCAAGGACAGCAGCCAGCATGATATTAATAGTAGCCCCGACACTTGCCACATCTAAATAAATCTTTGCCCCTATTAACTCATCTGCTCGTAAATAAATGGCTCCATGTTCATTAGTAATTTTAGCTCCTAAAGCCTCAAAGCCCTTTATATGTTGATCAATAGGTCGAGGTCCTAAAAAACAGCCTCCAGGTAAACCAATGACTGCTTTTTTAAAACGTCCAAGCATAGCGCCCATTAAATAATAAGAAGCGCGTAATTTTTTAACGTTGCCATTTGGTAAAGGCAATGCAATCATCTCTGTCGGATCGATTGTCATTTTCCCATCCTCAAATGAAACTTCTCCACCAATCTCCTCTAATAGAGCCTTTAACGTCCAAGCATCTGAAATTTCGGGTATCCCTCCAATAGTCACTGGAGAGTTCGCCAAAATTGATGCAGGAATTAAGGCGACTGCACTATTTTTTGCACCACTAACTTTAATTGTACCTTGTAGACGATTTTCGCCAGTAATTTTATAAACATCCATTTTGCGTTCTCCCTCATGATTGGAAAGTAGTATTTTTGCAATTTGCACACTTTATAATCTTATTATTCGCCTTTTCTCTTATTCCAATCCGCTAAAAATCCTTCAATTCCTTTTTCAGTTAATGGATGGTGGAAAAGCTGCTTTAATACTTTAAACGGAGTAGTTGAAATATGTGCACCTGCTAAAGCTGCTGCTGTAACGTGTTGTGGGTGACGGACAGAGGCAGCGATAATTTGTGTATCGATATTATGAATTGTAAAAATATCTGCAATTGTTTCAATTAACTCAACACCATTTTGACCAATGTCATCTAAACGGCCGATAAATGGTGATACGTATGTAGCACCTGCACGCGCAGCCATTAATGCTTGGTTAGCACTAAAGATTAATGTCACATTTGTTTTAATGCCTTTGTTTGCAAAGAAACGACATGCCTCTAATCCAGCAGGAGTCATTGGAAGCTTTACAGTAATGTTTGGCGCAATCGCAGCTAATTCTAAACCTTCTTTAATCATACCTTCTGCATCAAGTGCAATAACTTCCCCACTTACAGAGCCATCAACAAGCTCTGCGATTTCACGAAGACGATCATGGAAAGAAACATTTTCTTCTTTAGCCACTAACGATGGGTTTGTTGTCACTCCTGATAAAATACCCCATGCATGTGCCTCTTTAATCTCTTCAAAGTTTGCTGTATCAATGAAAAATTTCATATTATTTCCTCCTGATCATTTTTCTTATATTATTAAATATTTTCCAAAATTTCTTTATTTCAAAAACAAGAGAAGGTCGATTGAAAGCATCAACACTTCTCTTATTATGTGTATTTATCTATGCTTTTGTAACATATTAAATGCAAAAATTATGCTTTTTGTGCACTTCCAAATTCACGAATTTTACCAATAACCGTAGCTTTGATGGCTTCACGTGCTGGACCAAGGAATTTACGAGGGTCGTAAACAACTTTGTCGTTGTCAAGAATTTCACGAATTACTTTTGTTGCTTCAATTTGATTTTCAGTATTGACGTTGATTTTAGCCGTACCTAATGAAATAGAACGTTGGATATCTTTTGTTGGGATACCTGTACCACCATGTAAAACAAGTGGAAGATCTGCCAATTTAGAGATTTCCTCCATTTCTTTAAAGCCTAAGTTTGGCTCTCCTTTGTAAGGACCATGTACAGAACCAAGTGCTGGCGCTAAGCAATCGATGTCTGTTAGTTCAACCATTTTGCGGCATTCTTCGGGATCAGCGTAAATAATACCACCGATTACGCCATCTTCATCTCCACCAACTGTCCCTAATTCTGCTTCCACAGAAACGCCTTTAGCATGTGCGTATTCTACTACTTCTGAAGTAATTTTCACATTTTCCTCAAATGGGTGATGTGATGCATCAATCATCACGGAAGTAAAGCCTGCATCAATTGCTTCTTTACATTTTGCAAAGCTAGAACCATGGTCAAGGTGAATCGCTACAGGAACTGTAGTACCGTAAGATTCCATTAAACCTTTTACCATATGAACAACAGAAATAAATCCGCCCATATATTTACCTGCGCCTTCAGAAACACCAAGAATCACTGGAGATTTTTCTTCTTCAGCTGCTTGTAAAATTGCTTGAGTCCATTCAAGGTTATTAATGTTGAATTGACCAACAGCATAACCTTCTGCTTTTGCTTTAATTAACATCTCTTTCATAGATACTAATGCCATACTAAAAATCCTCCTCATAGGACTATTCTTTCTACATAAACATGCTCCTCAATCATAGCAAAAATAATAGCCCCTGAAAAGCAGGGGCTATTATTTTCTACCCGAAAGCGAAGTGG